>CAZRFL010000006.1:0-83756 GCA_964599365.1 uncultured Bacteroidales bacterium | reverse complement strand
TTTGCCCTAGCGGGTTTTTTCTGTCCCTTGAATCTTTCCCATTCAAAATCAGCCCCATTATCATCAATAAATATTTTGGCTGTAACTTTCCATTTATCATGTTTAAGATCTTTAATCGACTTTACAATATCATTTAAACAATTTACGAAGTATTTTAGTTCTGAAATATTACCAGTCCATTTTATTTTGCTTATTGGAATCCTATCTTGAAAAATGACAATAAAATGTTTGTTATTTGTGTCCTCAGCAACGAAATTATGTTTCTTTAAAGCTGTAAGCATGTTAATTATTACTCCAGGATCTTTAACGTAATTTATGAATTTAAAACTATTAGGAAGTATTTTTGATTTGCTATTTTTTTTTCCAGCATTTTTATTTTGAGTTTCGAGATTATTATTTACAGAACTCTTATCACTACTAATGTTATTAGTATTATCTGTATGGTTAATACTTTCGGATAAATCGGAATTGTTATTATTGATAGGGAATGTTTCGTGTGGAGACTCATTTTTAGTTTTAAATATATCAATAGGCTTTGCTGGAAATTTATCTTGGTGCCTGTTATAAAAACGATGAATGTAAAAATAGAATAAAGATCTGAAGTGATTAAATATGCCTATAAAAACATCTACATTATTTGTTGACTTAAAATTTATTTTTAAGCATTCTTCCAAATATTGTTCATTAGAAATGCCCCAAGCATGAGAAATAAATTTTACTCTTTTTACTAAAATGTCGTTTAATTCTTTAATCTTACCCAAAATCATTTCGATTTTGCAATAATTCTCGTAATTATAGTTGATGTTACAAATAAATTGATCTTCAAGGTTAATGTATTTTTTTACAAATTCATGTCTTTTTAAGTAGGATTCTAAAATCTGTGTCTCAGGTTCAATAGATTCTAGACTAAAGTCATAAAACATGGTGTATTCATTAAATTGCTTATTCCTCCGATAACGTTCTGTAAATAAATCCTTAAAAATTAAAATTTCTTTTTCTGGTACACTATGACCGATAGAAAGCATCTTTAAATAATGCAAAGTCTTTTGAAAATCCTCTACTAAAAAATCAAAATCTTTTTCCATAAAAAGTTTTAATAAGCAAAGATAAAAAACCTTTTCTTCGTTTTGCGTTTCAATAATTACTATTTTTGTAAATGCAAAGTCGTTCTTTTCGAGGCAAGATAAGGAAATAAACAGAGTGTGCTAATCGGTGGAGTAAAATCTATAGATTTGCGAAAACTCCTGATATATAAGCGAAGCAGAGAGGCAGTTCAAGAGCCTCCAGCTCCACCAGAGGGGACAGCGGTAAAAAATTTACCGCTGTCATTTTTTTCATCCCTTCCTTTCCCTTGTCAATCGTAAGAAACAGTGACAGGACTTCATTGATTCTTGGAGTTCGACATCTGTTTTCAGAAAAAAAGAGCTTTTCCGGGAATATCGAACTTATTAAATCCCTTTTTATATCCAAATCGGATTTTGTATAGAACCCACTCAAGTTTGCAAGTAAATTAATTCCCTCTTTTAAAAACCTATTCAAATATAAAATGATTAAAAAACAATAGCTATCAAAAAAAATGTAGAAATTTCTTGCATTTCGTATCTCCAGATGTTTATATTTGTCAAATAATTTTCGCAACCAGATTTTAACAACAATAAAAGGTCATGAGTGCTGACGATTTCGAAAAGTTTTTCAAGGAAATATTGAAACAGGATATTGTTTCGGAATTCAATCTTTATGGGTTATTCGAAAAAATCGTTTCGAATATCAAGGTTATCTCTGAGAATAAATTTTGTTTAAATTAATCCAACATTTGGCATTACGAAAAAACCAACCTTGGTAGGGTATAGACATTTGTAAATTCAGTATCAGCAGATGAATAATTTTATCTGCTATTGCAAATGAAGGTTAGACAAGACGATCAAATACCTTTTACAAAACCAAGAATATTTCCCTCTACCCTACTCAATACATTATTCACATCCGACCTGACGAATTTGTCGCCGGTGATATTCTCATATAGTTCGATGTAGCGTTCGGAGATACTGCTGATGATATCGTCGGTCATTTCAGGCACCTGCTGTCCTTCCAAACCCTGGAAGCCATTTGCCATCAGCCATTCTCTCACGAATTCTTTGGATAATTGCTTCTGTGGCTGGCCCTTTTGTTGACGTTCGTCGTAGCCTTCTTTATAGAAATACCTTGAGGAGTCAGGGGTATGTATCTCGTCGATCAGGTAGATCTTTCCGTCTTTCTTGCCGAACTCATATTTGGTGTCTACAAGGATGAGACCCATTTTGGCAGCAATCTCAGTGCCTCTTTCGAAAAGTTTCAGGGTAAACTGCTCCAGTTGATTGTAGTCTTCTTCTGAAACCAGATTCTCAGCAATGATCTCTTCTTTCGAAATATCTTCGTCGTGACCTACTACAGCCTTGGTTGTGGGAGTGACTATCGGACGAGGGAATTTATCATTCTCTATCATACCCTCGGGCATTACCTCGCCACAAATACTACGTTTCCCTGATTTGTATTCGCGCCAGGCATGACCCGATAAATAACCTCTGATCACCATCTCCACTTTGAAAGGTTCGCACTTCACCCCTGCTGTAACCATGGGATCGGGAACGCTGATCTTCCAATTGGGAACTATGTCGGCTGTTTCGTCAAGAAACCTGGCAGCGATCTGGTTCAGCACCTGACCTTTGTAAGGAATGCCTTTCGGCAGCACGACATCGAAGGCTGAGATACGATCGGTTACCACCACAATGAGAATATCATTGTTGATATCATACACATCACGGACCTTGCCTATATACTTGCTTTTTTGTCCGGGGAAATTGAAATCTGTTTTTACAATTGCATTGTTCATCGGAAGCTATTTTAATCAAAAATCATTGAAATCATTCAGCAGATCAAAATGTAACTCAAAATTATTGGTTTCGAAATTGGTGCGTATCCAGAACTCATCGTTCTTCAAACGCAGTATGGTCCAATTATTTTCAGTCGAAAAGGGAGGAATTACTGTAAAAATATTAGTAGCAATATCCTTATAGGGAGTTTCGGGCACCAATCCGAAAGTCATCACATTTTTCTTTTTGTTGAGGCTCATAACCGATTTAGCGATCACACTTCCATCGGTATGAGTGATGGAAATGAAATACGACCGACTCCAGTCGGAATAGATATTGAAAGGATAAAGGTCAAAATGGGGAGCATAATAAGCTACCGTGATGTCTTTATCATTGTATAGCAACTCGCTCACCCTCCACTTTCCTGCCAGGCGCTTTTCGGCGCTTCGGAAACTTATGGAAGGCCCGTCTTCGTATTTTTTACACGAGACCAACAGCAAAGGAATAAAGAATATCAGGAGTAGTTTTCTCATTTTTCGGCTGAATAAGCATTAATAATGCGCGAAACCAGTTTATGACGTATGATGTCGGTGTTGTCGAGGAAAACAAAATTTATTCCTTCAATATCCTTCAGAATTTGAATGGCGTGTATCAGACCTGAGGTTTGGCTTCGCGGAAGATCTATTTGTGTGATGTCGCCGGTGATGATGAATTTGGCAGAACGTCCCAAACGGGTTAGGAACATTTTCATCTGGCTGATGGTGGAGTTCTGTGCTTCGTCCAGGATTACGATGGCATTGTCGAGGGTACGCCCGCGCATAAATGCCAGGGGGGCGATCTCAATAATGCGGTCTTCGATATATTGCGATAGCTTTTGCGCAGGTATCATATCCCAAAGCGCATCGTACAAAGGCTGCATGTAGGGGTCGAGCTTTTCTTTCAGGTCGCCGGGAAGGAAACCCAGGTTCTCGCCTGCTTCCACCGCAGGACGGGTGAGTATGATGCGTTTCACTTCTTTGTTCTTCAGAGCGCGAACCGCCAGGGCTACCGAGGTATAGGTTTTTCCTGTTCCGGCCGGGCCAATGGCGAACACCAGATCGCTTTTGGCAAAAGTATCTACCAGCTTCTTCTGATTGGCCGTACGGGCTTTCACAATGGTGCCATGCTGTCCGTGCAGAATAACATCGTTGCCGTTGGCGGCGTCGCCGGCATTGAACAATACGTCGGATTTCAGAAAATTAAGGATGATCTCGGGCGAAATGCTGCCCTGCTTGTTGAAGTGATCGAGCAGAGAATTGACTATGCCTTCGAAAATATCGATCTCAGTGTCTTCACCAATAATACGCATATTGGTGTCGCGGGTAATGATTTTGAGCTTGGGGAAACAGGAGCAAAGATAGTCGATGTTCTGATTGTTGACACCTAAAAAGGCAACAGGATTCAGCAGATCGAGGTTGATATTTCTTTCGCCCATTCTTTGGTTTGAGGTATACTATATTTCAGCAAAATTATTAAAAAAAATTAAGGAAACATTTTAATTCGTAATTTTGACCACAACAAATACGGTTAGGTCATGGCTATTATAACACTTACGAGCGATTGGGGATTGAGCGATCATTATGTTTCGGCTGTGAAAGGGGCCATCATCAGCCGTATGCCCGATGCTACTATTATCGACATAACACATAGCATCAGCAAATTCAGCCTGGGCGAGACCGCTTTCATCGTAAAAAACGCTTACAACAACTTTCCCAAGGGAAGCATACATATCATAGGGGTGAATTCCGAATCATCCATCGAAATGCCTCATGTTGTGATGTTGTACGATGGACATTATTTTATAGGTTCAGACAACGGACTGTTTGCTTTGCTTTGCGATAAAGCTCCCGAGCAACTCATTGAGATGACGGTGATGCAGGATTCGGATTACTTTACTTTTCCTTCGCGCGATATTTTTGCCAAGGTGGCCTGCATGATAGCCGAAGGCGCCGGCATGGAAAAGATAGGTGTTGCGCGCAAGGAACTCACCAAGATGAATTCTTATTTGCCAGTTTCGGACAAAAATTCCATCAAGGGGATCATTGTGTATTTCGATTCGTACGACAATGCTTTTACCAATATCACGGAATCGCTGTTCCGCGAAGTGGGCAAGGGACGTAAATTCTCGGCTTATTTCAGGAATGAGGAGATACAGGTGATGCACCGATCGTATTCCGATGTTCCCAATGGCGACATAGTGCTGCTGTTCAGTTCGACCACTCATCTGGAGATTGCCATCAATAAAGGCAGCGCCCGAAATCTGCTGGGTATTAATATTTACGATTCGTTTAGGATAGAGTTTCAGTAAATTTCTTTATCGTTTCTTTTTTTTAATATTATTTGGGCGCCTCCGACCATGGGGGAGGTTTTGATTTTTGATTTCAGATTTTTGATTTCAGATTTTTGATGCTTCGATTTGCCAAATGGCGGACTCAGCACAAGTTTTTGCGGATGATTTTTTAAACACATGGAATGCAATTGCACGCGAGCGGGGAGAAGGGGAACACATACATGGATTAACCATTATAAATGGAAGTTGCTTAATGGTTAATGAGAAAGACTGTATAACTTAAAGATAAACAGGTATTAATAATTTAGAAATGTAAGGGCAGATAATATGAGACCCCGCACGGGTTGTTAATTCCCCCCCAGTTACAAGTCAATCCCTCACGGTTAAAAGACAATCCCTCGCAGTTAAAAGTCAATCCCCAGCAGTTAAAATCAATCCCTCGCAGTTAAAAGTCAATCCCTCGCAGTTAAAAGTAAATCCCTCGCAGTGAAAAGTCAATCCCCAGCAGTTAATTTTAAAACCCTCGCAGTTAAAAATGAATCCCTCGCAGTTACTAGTTAATCCCCCGTGTTAAGTAGTTTATTCGTTACTCTGAATGAAAATAAAACCAAGTTTAATTGCTGTTAGTTTATGTTGAGAGAAAAAGATGAAAGGTTGATTGAAAATAAAAAAAGACATGGAGGAAAAGCAAAATAAGTGACTTACTAAAAAATGTCGATTAGTAATTAAAATATAGGGATGAATAACTAGATAGTGACGATAAAAAAAATCTATGTACTTAAAGGTAAGAAAAAAAATGAAATAAAAAAGAAAAATGTGAAAAAAAAATAAAAAAATATTAGAAAAAACTTGCATTGTGAGGTAAAAGTACATATCTTTACTGCCGAAAAAAATAACCAAAAAAACTTTTAACTATGAACCACAATATTTTGATTGAAGAATATCATATAGTAGGTGGGATTACCGCAGATGAATTCCATACCTATTTAGCTGATTTTACGAACTTTTCGTCGGACTATGATGATCCGTTTGAAACTAATTTCAGGGCAAAAATAGCAGCAGCTACTGCTATTGCCACAGCTTCGTTTTATATTTCGGAATTAAAACAACTGGGCGAAGCCATATTGGTACAAGTGAATTTAATTTATAAAAGGTTGAACCTATTAGAAAGGTATTTGTTTAAGGCAAAAGATGAACTGACGGTATCACCCAAAAACTTTAATTTAAAAGTGGTAAGAAGAGCTGGCAGAGACAAGAATTATGATTTGCTAAACACTGAGTTAGTTAATTTATTTACTAAAGTGGATTTGAATAATGCTGCCCTGCTAAATCATGGGATGCCAGCTACCTTTGTTCAAGATTTTAAGGATATAGCAGATAAGATTTCGAAGAACAATAAGAAACAAGAGGTTTATAAATCGACTAAGGCTGTTGCTATTGAAGCCAATCATGGTTTGTTTGATGATCTGTATGCTGTTATAAGAGATGTGCAGGAGACTGGAAAGGCTATATTTAAAGAAGAGAGCCAAGCTAAGGTGGATGCATTTACGTTGGCTGTTGTATTGAGGAGATTGAGACATCAAGTAGGAGTTGGAGTTGGAATGACGGATATTTATGTTGATGTTGAAAACATAATAGGACATGCTTTGGAAGGTATAAAAGTTACCGCCATTGAATTTAATATTAGCCAGGAAACTGATGCTGATGGAAAAGTTGTTTTTGAACAAATATCCAATGAAGTGATCAAAAAAGTTTCGTTTAAAATAGAAGGACCCGGATTTGAGACTCAAATTACCGGAAATAAAACACTGGTGCCTAATGAGGATATGAATATTGACATTATTATGGAGGCTTTGCCGTAAATTGCAAAGATGAAAAAAAAGCCCGCATTCTCATGCGGGCTTTTTTTATTTACACCACGCGATATAATCGCGCGGCAGCGGGGTTGATTCTGGCGAATTTGTTGATTTGTTTTATTATTATGCAGGAGGATGGACCTATAATAGGTTTCCGAGCAGGATGAAGGTAAAGAGGTAAGTTGTCTGAACCCTGCCTACGGCAGGCAGGCATTGATTAAGCTGATTTGAATGATTTAATTGATTTTAGGAAAGGCGGAGCCTTTAGGAATAAAACGACCGAGGTTGAAACCTCGGCCGAACGGGGTTTTTTATTATTGTATGGATCGGAATTTTTTTACTGAATTAAACAACCGGGCCGAAATATAATAAGATAATCTCCCAGTATAATGGCATTTGAGAACCTGATGCACTAAATACCCAAACAAAAAAACTGAAGAAAAACACTTCTGCTTTCTTCAGCTAATCCTTTCGAAAATAAGTTTCTTACCTTCTATTGAACTAACTCCAGTGCCCTAGGATACAGAATATTGTTTTCGAGATGAACATGAATGTGCAGATCGTCCTCAAACTGTTCAAGCAGTTTGAAACAAACGCTGTAAGTGTTGCAGGCATCGGGTGGCACCATATAATTAATACTTAAACGGTTTATCTGGTCCATAGCTCCGCCGGCAAATTCGTGTTCGCCTTTCATTCGCGTAATTTCAGAAATTATAACCTTTTTTGCATCTTCCGACTGTGTGCGCATAGCATTTTTGATGGCCGGAAACAACACTTCTTCTTCATTCCTGAGATGTTGCTGCAGTTCGGTATTGATCTGTCCGAAAAGTTTTGCAATTTCTATCAGTTCCGGATGATGCGAGCCATGCACATCAGCAATCTTTTCTGTATAAAATGTCAATTGCGGTAACAGTTTTGAAACGGTCTTGTGGTGCGTATTGACTATATAATCGCAGAGAAAATCCAGTTCCCATTCCTTGAAATTGTGTGAAGGATCCGTTTCGGTTTGTTCAAGCTCCCCGAGTTTTGTTTCAAGCAAAGCCATGTCGATCTTTTTCTCTTCACATGCCGCTTGCATACTTTGATTGCCGCCGCAGCAGAAATCAATACCTGCCTGTTTAAATATCGCAGCCGCACGGAAATCATTTGCCACGATCTCGCCTATTTTCATCGGCCTATAGTTATTCTGTTTCATAATGTTATTATAAAAAGTGTAAAGTTTGTTGGTAATATCCTGCTTATGCCGCTTTGTAAAAATAGATGATGTACAGTTCTTCACTTTCTTTCAATATCCAGTGCTCCACCTGCAAGCTCATAGCTTTATCTATTAAAGGTGCCGGTAAAAAAGGCGCAATTAATTTGTAGATGGTATCGCCAGGCAATACATTCAGATCGGCCATTACCTGTGCCACGGGATGTTCGCCTGCTGCCAGCATGGCTCTTACATCAAATTCCTGTTTAATTTTTTCTTCGCCAAACCAGGCGGGTTTTGTTGTGTTGTACATGGTATCTTTGGTTTCAGTTAATATTTCTTGTCCTACTTCATTTCTTAGTTTGTTTATCAGATCAGCTACATTCACATTTCCAATGCTGGCCGCCTGCTGCAAAGTGGTAATTCGTGCAACTGTATTGCGCAGCAGTGGATTTTTAAGTTTCTTAAAGGCCGGCACATAACCTATCAGCACATCCTCCAATTGGGGATAGGTTTCGATAAGCTGCAGCACTTTGGTTTTGGGCGTGATGATGAGATTATTATTTGTTTCCATGGCTTGTGTTATTTATAAGATAGTATGCGTTGTTCGCCTTGAAGTTCCCGATACACATTTACATTATGCGACACTTCCAGCGTTCCTAGGTAATCTCCCGCATCGTTGCGTAGAGCAAAATACTCAATGTGTATCATTTTGCCTCCCATATTGATCCAGAAAGGCGCTCGTGTTTGTTTTCCGCTTCTGAAATCTTCTATGATCTTATCAACAATATGGGCACTGGCAGGCGGATGACAATTACGCACATCACGGTTCAGTATGGCACGGTTGCGTTGAAATATACGCTCGGCACCCTGTGAGAAATATTTTACCTTGTCGTCCTTATCCACAAAAGTAATATCCACAGGCAAGGTATTTAAAATGGCAAGCAATTCTTCGGCGTGGAAACTTCCGGAAGGCAATTGAATGTGGCTTCCTGATTTCTGCGCATCGTTAATCGATACTTCTGCGGCCCATTCGGGTTTCCAGACAACTTTGGGGTCGTAAAGGCAATAGCCGATTTCCAGCGACTGATTGCTAATTTCGTACCAATCGGCTTCGGTTAGTTTATCCATAGCCATGGGGAAGAGTATCTCTTCCTCTTTGGGTATCATTTCGTTTACACCTTTCACGGCAGGTGTTAGCACCATTTCGCTGGAAGCAATGAATTCTTCCAATGACATTTCGGTGGTTTGCAGAATTTCTATGCTGCCCTTGATCAGTTCGCGTATTTCATCGTGCTTTCCCCACATCACCTTGGGAGGTCCGGTGATGCCTTGTTTTTCGAGAAAAGGAAACAACAGGTATTCTTTTCGCTGATAATGCTTGTCCACATCCAGCAAGTTATTGAACATACCTCTCAATTTTATGAGTTCAGGTTTTAGGTCTGCCGGGGGATCATTCTCAATACCCATGATGGTAGACAGAATTTGAACCACCACCAGCTTGAGTTCTTTGTTTTCCTGTTTCATTACATCCACAGGGTGACCTTCGGGAATATGTTTAGCGCCGGAAACATCAATTTGACCTTCCAGGACGGCAGTATGAGCATCGCACAGATCCATGATCTCCGATTCGGGCAGTCCTTCGCTGATGAGTTCCTGCTCCACTTCCACCACTTCGCCATAGGGAATATTGCTCAGGGCATACAGCAATTCGTTTTTAAGCTCTTCCTGTTTTTCGCCATTGTGCAATCTTAGCAGTATGGTTTTCAGTTTGTCTTTTCTTTCTTGTGAATTATTGATTAATTCGCTCATTTTGTTATAATATTAAATTTTATAGTTTTTTACTCGGTTGACTCCAATTTTTTATTTTAAATACATGCTTTTAAGCTTGACTAATAATTGATGATATCCACCGTAATGGCTGATACCAATATTCTCTTCTTCCACTCTTTCAAAAGCATCAAATATTTTCATTTGTTCTTCTTCATTCAATACCTTTTCAGCCATTTTGAACAGAATATTGTTCTCTTTTTCAATATGGTTTCTCAGCAGTTGAACATAGTTCATTGCATTAGAAATTATGTCATTGATAGCAGTTTTGTTCCCATTTTTATAAGCATCGAATGCCTCGCTCATACCTTTTACATAATTGCGGCCCGACTGATGCTCGTGCAACATAGCGGCTATGGGCCCTCCTTCATTGGGAACACCCTGTTTCACCATCGCCGGAAACAATATATCTTCCTCCTTATGGTGATGATTCTTGTCAGCAAACCCTTTGATAAAATCGAGTATCTTCTCAAAATGTTCCGGATTTAATTCTCCGCCTTCTTCTATTTCCTTAGCGATTTTTTCAATGATACTTAGCATGGATTTAATGCATTCATGCTCATCAATTAATTGCTGTGTTACATTCATATTTCCAGGTTTTATGAAAATTGATTAATAACTGCTTTTCAGATGCTTTTGCCATTACCCTGAAGGGTGAAGCATCTGAAAAGCAGTATCACTTTTTTATTCTGTTAATTCCTTCTTTTCAAGCGACCAGCCTGTTTTCAGTCCAATGATAAACCAAGCGAGGGCAATGGTGCCAATGGCAAAAATGGTATCGCCAAATAATCGCATCCATTTAAAAACAACTATGTAATGCTGATCCAGAAATTCAGCTGAACGAGCATACCACATACCATGTTTAACACTGGCAACAGTTTGTGCAATTCCCACCGGAAGCACACTCAAAAGCACCATTAATATTAAGCCGATATTGATCGACCAGAAAGCTATTTTTATATATCTGTCTTTCCACTCGTATTTTCTGGTCATACCTCTTAGCGAGAAAAGCATTAAGGCTATTCCCAGCATGCCATACACGCCAAACAAGGCTGTGTGACCATGAACAGGAGTTGTATTTAGTCCCTGCATGTAATACAATGCAATGGGAGGATTGATAAGGAAACCAAACAAACCTGCACCCACCAGGTTCCAGAAGCTAACAGCAATAAAACACCAGATAGGCCATTTGTATATTTTTATCCATTCCGTCGATTTACTCAGTTTCCAGTTATGGAAAGCTTCAAAACCTATCAACACAAGCGGAACTACTTCGAGTGCGCTGAACGAAGCCCCCAATGCAATTATGGCTGTGGGTGTCCCGGCAAAATATAAATGATGAAAGGTACCAAGAATACCACCGGTAAGATAAATTACCGTGGTAAACAGCGCTGCTGTAGTTGCATTACGTATGCCTATCAAACCAAGTTTTACAAAAATGAAGGCAGTGATAACCGTTGCAAATACTTCGAAGAATCCTTCTACCCAAAGATGTACTACCCACCATCTCCAGTATTCAGCTACTGATAAATGGGTTTGACGGCCCCACATAAGTCCTGCCCCATAAAATGCTGCAATGGCTATGGATGCAATAATAAAAATGATAAGCAACTGCCTGTTTTCTGCTTTCTGCCTGAGAGCAGGTAACAGAGCACGGAACATCAACACCAGCCAGATGATCAAACCTACGAACAGGAATATCTGCCAGAATCTTCCAAGATCAACATATTCGTATCCCTGATGTCCAAACCAAAAGTTTTGTATTAAGCCCAGTTTCTGCATCACACCCATCCACTGTCCCGCAAGGGAACCTAATACAATTACGAGCAAAGCAGAAAATAAAAAGTTCACTCCCAACTTTTGGTACTTTGGTTCATGTCCCGAAACTGCCGGGGCTATATATAAACCTGTGGCAAGCCATGAAGTGGCTATCCAGAAAATAGCGATCTGAACATGCCAGGTTCTGGAAACTGAATAAGGAAGAATACTTCCCAGATCTATTCCATAAAATCCGTTTCCTTCCACGCCATAGTGAGCGGTTACAATACCCATAAGTACCTGTACCAGTATTAAACCGGTTACCACCCAGAAATATTTCAGGGTTGCTTTCATTGAAGGTGTCGCAATCACACCAAATAATGGATCCTTAGTAGGATAAATGAAGGATTCATTTTCGGCTGAACGGCCACGTACAAGATAATAAGTCAGTAGACCGATACCTGCTAACAGCACAACAATGCTGAAAAATGACCAAAAGTAAAGAGTAGGGGGTGCCTGGTTGGCTACCAATTCATCAGCGGGCCAGTTGCTGGTATAACTAACGTTTGAGCCGGGTCTGTTGGTTACACACGCCCATGCTGCCCAAAAAAAGAAAGCATTCATTTTGTGCATCCTGTCAGAGTCTTTTATCGTATTCACCGGAATAGCATAGGCTGTGCGGGTTGCATCAAGTGATTTGTCGTTCGTAAACAATCCTGAATAATAATCTGCGTTATGATTAATAGCAGTAGCTCTTAATGCAGACACCTTTAATATGCCTGTGTTTTTGTCGTAAGAATTTGTTCTTATTTCTTTTTGCAATCTTGCTTTCAATGCAGCTTGTTTCTCCAAATCAAGGTTTTTAAATCCATTCACCGAATCTTGCGATGCATACATGTCAAGAATAAATACTGCCTCCCTGTGAAGCCAATCGGCTGACCAGTCGGGAGCGACATAAGATCCATGTCCCCATACCGTTCCTAATTCCTGACCACCGATAGATTGCCAGACATTCTGACCATCTTTGATATCCTGTGCAGTAAACAGAACCTGACCATCCTCGCTGACAACCTGTTCGGGAATAGGGGGTGCTTTGTGATAGATTTCCAAACCATAATATCCCAATACTGAAAAGGATATTACCATAACTGCAATAAATGCAAACCAGAGTTTTTTTGTTTTCATGTTTAATTTAATTTTTAGGTTAGTTGTAAATTTATTTGTGGATTTATAATATTTGCGCTTTTCCTGTCGGCATCGGAGTCTTAACCACCAACACCCTCAGGTTTTCATTGCTTTCATTATACCAGCAATGGGCAATATGTGCCGGGCTGTCGATGTAAGTATCTTTGGTTACCTCTTTCTTTTCATCACCTATTTCTACTATTCCTGTTCCTTCCAGCACATAAAAGAATACATCCACGGCGGTGATGTGTTTCTTAAGTTTTTCGCCGGGTTTCAGGGTGATATGCACAGCCTGAACGTGCTCGTTTTCATGAAATTTGCGGGTTTCCACTCCATGCGGATTGGGATTTGGTTCTACATTTTTAATTTCGATCGCTTTCATTTTATTTTCAGTTTAGTTTTTAGTCTGTATCAATGTTTTTATGGTATTGAATAATATTTCGCCTCTTTTCTGCAGATCAAAACCAAAGCCCGACATGCTCCATTGGTTCACTTTTAGCCTGACGCTACCCATAATTACAAAGGCTATCTGGTCGCTGCTGATGTCGTTTCTGATCTCTCCGGCTTTCTGACCTTCTTCAATAATGCTGATGAAGGTCGATTTGCCTTTTTGCATGATATGGAAGATCTTGTCGTGAAGTTCTTTTTCATTTTTATACAAACCATCCGAAAGGATAACGATTGCGTAGGGTGGGTTTTCGGCAAACAGTTTTAACTGACCATACACCAGTGCCTTAATTTTTTCTATAGAACCCGCTTTCAGTTCGCTTGCCTGTTGGAAATTCGATACCATTTCATTCCCCAGATAATCGAGCAAAGTACTTAACACTTCTGTCTTGCTTTTGAAATGCCTGTAAAGGGCAGATTCGGCTACGCCAATTTCTGAAGAAAGGTTTTTAATCGTACAAGCCTGAATGCCTCCTTCGCCTATAAGTTTGATGGCGGTTTGAATGATCTCGGATTGACGTTTGCTTAAATTTGTTTCCATAAATAAAAAAATAAGTGAGTGTTCACTCACAAAAGTACTAACATTATTTATACTAATTACAAATTAGCAAAAATATTTTTTCGCTATTACAATTATAAAATCATTATCCACTAATAACGTGGCGTTTAAAAAATAAATAAAATACGAGGACCTTTCGATGGATGAGGTAAAAATCGAAGTCAGCCTCATTCCTTCTATCAAAAAAGGATTGAAAATAATCACTCAGCTCCTTACAGACTCCTCTCCCAACTATGATATAAATCAGGTTTATCTTCAGCAATTATGCCGGATGACCGGAGGGGTTAATGCCGGGAATATTTTCGTTTATACCCGTAAACATTAGCTTTTTGCTGCATCATCCTTCATAAAAAAAAGACTAAAACTCAAAAATAGAAATACCATTTTCTCTATTTAGGTAGTGCTTGTCCGAAATTAATTTTTACATTCCGTAAATAATGGGTAAATTTGTATAAACTCTGACAATTATGAAAAAAATCTTTACTATTACCACTTTAGTGTTTGCCTTCGCCATAGCCAATAGTGCTCAGGGGCAGAAAATTAAACTCGACGAGAGTAACAAAGCCGGCAGTGCCACCAAATCAGAAAAGTTTACGGTTGCTTGCCAGGGCAGTATCAACACCGCATCCACCGACTTGCAGTGGAGGCCCATTTTAACCAAAAAAATCAAGTCATTCGAACCTAAGACACCTAATGAAGAGCTCATAGAACAGATGAAAGCCGAAAAACTTCAACAAAAAATACAATCTTATAAAGGCGAATTGCCCGACAATAAATCAACCACCGCCATTGATCCTGTGTTAGGCACCAATTATCTGGGAAACGAAAACAATGGAAGTTCGCCTTTGGACAATACGGTAGCCGTTTCGAACGGAGGCTGGATAGTAAGCGTAGCCAATACAACAATAGAATATGATAACATCAGCGGGGCTACCACTTATTATAATGATCTTCTCACATTTTTGGGCGATGGAACCATATCGGGCGTATGCGACCCTGTAGTAATTTACGATGTAGCTGCCGACAGATTTATCCTTTTCGTCCAGACCTCACCTATCACCAGCGATTCGAAAATACTGGTGCTATTTTCTAAAACCAATAACCCCACAGATGGATGGTGGTATTATAAACTTTCGGGTAACCCTATGAATAATGGCGAAGGTTTTGACTATCCCAAATTAGCCGTTTCGAACAACGAACTTTATATTGCCGGTAATTTGTTTTTTGAACCTGCCGGAACCTTTGATCAGGCTATTTTATACCAGATCAATAAAAGCAGTGGATATTCCGGTGGTTCGCTGACATGGCAATATTGGTATGCTATTGACGGGACACCCTTTACCTTACTTCCGGTATCTGACGGTAGGGGCAACAATTATGGACCCGGTTGTTATTTGGTAGCCACCGATGCCGGCGGCAGTTCGAACATAAAACTCTACGATCTGACGGACGATATGACCGGAAGCCCTGCTTTGAATCTTTATAATGTATCGACCACTGCCTATTCACCGGCAGCAGATGCTCAACAGGCCGGAACGAGTTGTCTGCTAAGCAATGGAGATTGCCGCACTTTAAGCGGGTTCTACCTAAATGGTTTTATACATTTTGTTTTTCATTCGGACATAGGAAGCGGTTGGAATGGCATTAACTATAACAGGCTTAACGTTGGCTCGAAAACCAATCAATCGAGTATGTTCGGTTCGGCCGGCAGTTACGACTTTTCTTATCCATCCGTTGCCTCTTTTGGATTCTCAAACAGCGACAAATCGGTATTGATAAACTTTGGCCGAGCAAGCACCGCTATATTTCCTGAAATACGTGCGGTAAGTTGCGATAATAACATGAACTGGTCAAATTCAATATTAGTGAAATCCAGTAATGGTTTTGTAAGCTATACCTCCTCTACCAACGAAAGATGGGGTGATTATACCGGAGCTTCCAGAAAACATAATAGTTCTAATCCTTCCGTATGGATCAGTGGTAGTTTCGGCACAGCATCCAACGATTGGAGCGCCTGGAATGCTGAATTACATCCGGGTGCCGGAAGCGGTATCAGCAGTGTGAATTCAAAGGAACAGTTCAATCTTTACCCCAACCCGGTTGTTGAAACCTTTACCGTAGAATTCACTCTGAACGAAAATACCCCCCTCGAGATCAACATTGTGGATATGGACGGAAGAATGGTAAAAGAACTCTACAATGGCAATGCTTTGCAGGGAGATCATAATTTTTCGTTCAACAAAGCCCACCTTGCCAAAGGCACCTATTTTTTGGTTATTAAAAGCAACCTAAGCATTCTGAAAAATGAAAAAATTATTATTGCTGGCTAGTACGCTTGTTTTTGTAATTATCCTGGCTTCCTGTTGCAGTCAGAAAAAAACCGGATCGGGAAATGCTGGCGGGACCAGTAAGGCAGGAATAGATGCTTATACGGTATCCGACTCATCGAAAAGCAGTCATCAGAGAACCGAAAGTTCAGGAACTGCCGGTATGGATGGTGGAATAAAAAAAGATAGCCTTCCATCGCATGGCAATGGCAACGCTATAATCCATAATGCGCCGGATCAGGCTAAAATTGATTCCATTAAAAACGCAAAAGCGAAAGATAAAAAGTAGAAAGGAGTCTGTCAAAACAGAATTGCACTTTACATTTTATGATCATTTACAGACAAACCCTATATTAAATGGGGTTTGTCTGTTTTTCTTAATGTCAATATAGCCATTTCACATTATGACACTTTGTCATGTCTTCAAATTTGTCAGCTCAACTATGACAAAGTTGCAGTTAAAAAACTGACTTGTCAGTGTTTTATGCCTCAAATACTGACATTTCTCAGTAACTCTTTATTGGTATAATAATTGTTATTTGGACAAAATCTAAATAATCGACAATGATTAACATTTTTATCAGTTTCTGGCTTTTTGCATTGATGCAACCCGTCATGTATAACAAAGCCGAACAGCAATCTATTCATTTAAAAAACAATAAAAATATGAACACACAGGAAAACACCCCAAAAAGCAATTTCGAATTCAAACCCTTGCCTTATGCTTATGATGCACTGGAACCATACATCGACAAAGCAACCATGGAAATCCATTATTCAAAACATCACAGAGCATATTTTGATAATTTCATGAAAGCCATCAGCGGCGCCGGGCTTGACGATAAAACATTGCCTGAGATATTTGCAGAAATGTATAAATATCCTGTGGCCATAAGAAATAATGGAGGTGGATATTATAACCACGAATTGTTCTGGGACAATATGGCGCCCAATGGTGTTGCCATGTCGACAGGTTTCATAAATCAGCTTACCAAGAAATTCGGTTCGGTAGAAAAATTCAAAGAAGATTTCGCCGCTGCCGGCATGACCCGTTTTGGAAGCGGTTGGGCATGGCTGAGTGTGGATGCTGACGGTGAACTATTCATCAGTTCGACACCCAATCAGGATAATCCTTTGATGGATGTTGCCGAAAAAAGAGGCACTCCCCTATTGGCCATGGATGTTTGGGAACATGCTTATTACTTAAAATATCAGAACAAAAGAGTGGATTATATCAGTGCCTTCTGGAATGTGATCAACTGGAATGTGGTAGAAGAAAGATACAACAAGGCAGTTAGTCATAAATAAGAAATAATTGGTTGGTTTGTAAAAAGGTCGGGCAATTTGTCCGGCCTTTTTTTATTTGGTAAAAAAAATAATCTACTTTTGGAACTGTAACGCTTAGGCAAAAAAATGAAAAGAAGCAAGACATCACTGGTTCAGAAACTATTCGGCTATTATTTCGCCCTGAGTCTGGTTACCATCTTTATTTTGAGCCTCTACTCCTATTTTACCTCTAAGAATGCTTTGATCTCGCGCACCTACGATCAATTGAACTCGGTAAAATTCGAGAAAGAGAGGAATATTGAGAACTACCTGTTGGAAAGAATGGACGAAGTGAGCCAGATCAGCCGTTATGAAAACTGGTCCGTAATTTTTGAAAAAACAGCTTTGTTAGTTAGCCACAAGATTGATGAAAAAAAATTCAGATCGCTTTTATTAACTGAATACAAAGAAAAAATCAGAAAGCATATTGGAACCAATTTAAACTACAAATACATCATTATAGATAGCCCCACCCTGAATATAGTGATTCCGTCGAATGACAGCCTGTCTGAAAAAGACATCATTTTTCCTGAAAAATTCTCCTCTGAGTTTGCAAAAAAAATTGAAGAAATCGAAAAAGTGAATCGCGCCAGTATTGTTGAGGATATTTACCAAAAAAAGTTCTATTTAGGTGTCCCCATCAATAATGGAATATACAAGGCTAATGAAGGAGTGATTTTGTTTGAGATGGATATGGCATCCATCAATTCCATTATGTTCAACACCAATGTACTGAATGGACTGGGAAAAACAGGTGAAGCTTATGTGGTAGGTTCCGACCGTATCATGCGCACCTCTTCGCGATTTAAAAGCAATTCTGTGAACAAGCAACTGGTGAAGACCTTTGCCGTTGATAAAGCCTTTCAGAACCTTACCGGAACAGGGGAATACAAAGATTATCGTGATATAACCGTGCTGGGCTCTTATGGCAAGATCAATATCCCGGGACTGAACTGGGTAATATTGGTAGAAATAGATCTGGAAGAGGCTATGATACCCATTTATACCCTGCGGAACAGCATCATTATTCTGAGTCTGATTATTTCCATAATAATCTTTGGTATCGTATTAATTATTTCGAGAAGGGTTTCCATGCCTATAGTAAAACTGAAACAGGCAGCTGATTCAATCTCCCATGGAGATTACGATACCCAACTTGAAAACGATTCAACCGACGAGATTGGCGACCTGACCCGGGCTTTCAATAAGATGTCCAGAAAAATAAAAATGCAGACCGAAGAAATACAGGAAGAACGATCGAAACGCATCACATCCGTTATCGATGGTCAGGAACAGGAAAGACAGCGCTTGTCGCGTGAACTGCATGACGGGCTCGGTCAACACATTTTGGCCATCAAAATGAAACTCGAAAGAGCCGAAAAAGCCAATCCCGAACTAAAGCAACAGATCATTGACGAAGCCAAAAACCTTCTGACTATGGCTTCGAGGGAAGTAGTCAGTATGTCAGAGAACCTCATGCCTCCGGTGCTGACCCAATTCGGGCTGATCAGCGCCATTGAAAACCTTTGCGAAGAGATACGTTCCAACAAAGACATCATCATCAATTTTAGTTTTAACGAACTCCCAGAGAAATGCGATAACAATATTAAGATCTACCTCTACCGTATCATTCAGGAAGCCCTGAATAATATTGTAAAACACGCGGAAGCCTCCCAAGTGGATGTGAGCTTTTGGTTTGAGAACGATGTTATCAAGCTCAGCATCGCAGACAATGGTAAAGGCTTTGATGCAGAACTAAAAAGAAAAAGCGGGAATGGTATTTACAATATGCACGACAGGGCAGAAATTTTAGGAGGGACCTTCCAGATCACTTCTTCAGCAGGCAAGGGAACCCTGATAGAAGTAAAGTTGAGAATTCATGCATAGGTGGATAATCCTTTGTATTTTTGTGTAGTGAATTGCTTAGGAAAGGATATGATTAGAATTATAAAGGCCCTGTAAGGGCAATAGCAGAAGCAAAGGGCATCGCCCTTTGAGCCATAGTAAATGTTATTTATAAGCCCTGTAGGGACGAAAGCATAAAAAAATGTCACAATCATTATCAAAGGTTTATGTTCACATAACGTTCAGTACAAAAAACAGGAAACCCCTCATCGATGAAAACATTGGATCCTCATTGTATGAATATATAGGGGGCATTTGCAAAGGAATGGAATGTAATCCTGTTAGAATTGGAGGACATAAAGATCATGTTCACATTTTGTGCCTTTTATCACGTAAAGTAGCACAGATGAAATTGGTAGAAGAAATAAAAAAACAATCATCCAAATGGATAAAAACGAAAGACGAAAAATATTCTCAGTATTATTGGCAGGACGGATATGGAATCTTTTCAGTTAATCCTGCTGAAACAGACAAAGTCGTTGATTATATTATTAATCAATACGAACATCATAAAATCAAGAGTTTTCAGGAAGAGTTCAGGGCTTTTCTTAAGAAATACAACGTCGAATATGATGAGAGATATGTGTGGGATTAGGCTGATGCCCTTACAGGGCGAAGATTCTTCATTCATAAATAGCATAGGACGTTGTCCTATGCTATTGCTTAAGCCCTTTCAGGGCAGTAATTCCGCATAATCGAATAGAATAAGGCATAAACCTATTAAATGAGTTTTTTCAGGGCATGTTAAAAATTTAAAACGCAATTGACAATTATAAATCATGGTAAAAAGAATAAAAATCATACTTGCCGATGATCATCAGATCTTTCGCGATGGCATCAAATCGCTGCTTTCGGACGAAGAAAATCTGGAAGTGATAGCCGAAGCATCCAATGGCGACGAACTCCTGAGTTTGCTTAAGATCCACAAACCCGACCTTCTGATACTCGATATCACCATGCCCAAAACCTCGGGCATTGAACTCGCAAAGATCATTACGGAGCAATATCCCGATGTGAATATCCTTATCCTATCCATGCACAAGAACGAGGATTTTGTAGTAGGTGCTATGATGAATGGTGCCAAAGGCTACCTGCCCAAAGACACCTCCAGAAAAGAACTGCTGGAAGCCATAAATACCATAGCAACTGGTGAGGAGTACCTCGGCAAGCTGATTTCATCTAACATTTTGCGGAGCTACATTAAAAAATCCCGTTTCGGATTCGAGAAAACTGACAAAGACGAACCCCTTACCCAGCGCGAAAAAGAGATTATAGAAAAACTTGGAGCCGGGTTATCTAATAAAGAAATAGCCGACAAATTGTTTATCAGTGTTAGGACTGTGGACTGCCACAAAAACAATATCATGAAAAAGCTAAAGATCAAATCCGGCGCTGAGCTAATTATCTATGGTATTAAAAATAAGATCATAGAGATTCCCGAATAAATTTCAACCTTTTCTATCAACTAGGTAAATTACCTACTCTTAGGTATAATCTTTAGTGTAAATTACGCATAATCTATTATTAGTGCGTGTTCAGGCATTAGATACTTTTACGGCTTGAAAATTTTACCACTATGAAAAGATTTTTACCATTATGTTTTTTGATGCTTGCTGTTTTTGCAAGCACTAATGCGGTTGCACAGGAAAAAAAATGCAAATTTCCTTTTAAGTTAAATGTAGGTGCCGACCTGATGAGTCGTTATGTATGGCGTGGCATGGACTATGGCAATTCTCCGAGCATTCAGCCTACCCTTTCTTTTGGCCTAGGAAATTTCGAATTGGGTTATTGGGGTGCCATTGCGCTCACCAACAATTATCTCGAATCGGACCTTTATTTGAAATACTCATTAAAAGGTTTTTCGCTCACCGTGACCGATTATTATATTCCTGCATTGGCGACTGACTTGAACGACACACGTTATTCTTATTGCAAATCACCTTCTGAAATTGAATTTGACACCACTTCGGGTGTAAATTTGACAAAATATACTTCACATTCTATAGAGGCTACCTTGCAATATAAAGGACCTGAAAAATTCCCTATCAGCGTATTGGTAGGCACCTATGTTTACGGAAATGACAAAACTTCCGGAGACAGTATATTTACTGAGACCCATAAACTTCAGAGCTTAAAATTTAAAAACCGCTACTCTACTTACGTCGAATTAGGATATTCATTTGCCATAAAGGAATTCAACTTCGATGCTTTTGTTGGAGCTACCCCTTTCTCCAGCGTGTATAGCACACCTGCTTACGACGGTGGATTTGCTGTTATGAATATGGGTATCACAGGATATAGAAAAATAAAAATCACTGAACACTTTGATCTGCCTTTGAAAGCATCCGTTATTTTCAATCCTCAGGCATCGAGTTTTCACTTTGTATTCGGACTTACATTTTAAATTAATATTAATCACTTAAAAAAGGAGATACATTATGGATACTGGTTCAACAGGTTTTATGCTGCTTGCATGCAGCCTGGTTATGTTAATGACGCCCGGACTCGCGTTCTTTTACGGAGGTCTGGCAACCAAGAGGAACATTCTTGGTATTATGATTCAAAGTTTTGCTTCACTCGGATGGACTACGGTACTTTGGATAATTTTCGGTTATTCGCTTTGTTTCAGCGGTGGAGCTGGCGGAATCATTGGAAATTTCGACAAGGTGTTCCTTTATGGAGTAGGTATGGACTCTATGTACTCCAACGGAAAAATTCCTGAATTCGTATTTATTGCTTACCAGATGATGTTTGCTATCATCACCCCTGCTCTTATCACCGGAGCATTTGCTAACCGTGTTACTTTTAAATCGTATATGATCTTCCTCACCTTCTGGCAAATATTGGTGTACTATCCTTTTGTTCATATGGTATGGGGCGGTGGACTGTTGGCACAATGGGGAGTTCTCGATTTTGCCGGTGGTATCGTAGTTCATGCTACAGCTGGATTTGCAGCTTTGGCTTCTGTTTTTTATGTTGGTGCCCGTGTAGAGAAAAACAATACACCTAATAGTATTCCTCTAGTGGCTATTGGTAGTGGACTTTTGTGGTTCGGCTGGTATGGTTTCAACGCAGGCAGCGAAGTTGCCGTAGATTTTATTACGTCATTAGCCTTTTTAAATACTGATATTGCCGCTTCCTTCGCAACGGTAACCTGGGTTATTATTGAATGGTCGCGTGAAAAGAAACCCAAACTGATAGGAATGCTTACCGGAGGTATAGCAGGTTTGGCCACCATTACCCCTTGTGCAGGTTTTATCCCCTTATGGGCCTCACCCATTGTTGGTGTTGCGGCCGGTATTGTATGCTACCTTGCCGTACAATTTAAAAACAAACGCAAATGGGACGATGCCCTGGATGTTTGGGGCGTACACGGAGTAGGTGGTGTTTTAGGAACCATTCTTCTGGGAGTCTTTGCATCAAAAGCAATCAATGGAGCCGGTGCTGATGGATTATGGTTTGGTAATGCCACATTCTTTGGCAAACAGATTATTGCTGTTGTGATTGCCTCAGCCTATGCTTTTATCTTTACCTACATTATGTTAATATTGATCAATCTGGTTACTCCGGTAAGGGTATCGGAAGTTGCAGAAAAAGAAGGTTTGGATATTGCTCTCCATGGAGAGAAGGCCTACGACGAAGGAGCTTTGTAATTCAAATTATATCACCCCCGAAGACACTGTTTTCAATACAGGGTCTTCATTTTTTTTCCCTTTCAGCGAAACCATTCGCAAAAGCATCTTAATAAGTGTTTCATTGATTTATTTTAGGTGATTCCACGAAGTGAATTACCGAAAATTGCAGAATTATTTTTTTTATTGTTTAAAAGGATATTTTTGCCCCGTAAAAATCATTTAACCACTTAATATTTTGCTATGAACTTTTCAGGTATTCTCAAAAAAATTTCAGCGACATTATTCTTTGCAATAATATCGCTGGTTTCGTTTGCACAAGAAGCTGCAACAAACGATCTCGCCGATGCAGTTATTAATGACCAAAGGTACAACCGTGCCATACATATCATGGTTATGTTGTTGATCGGGTTTGGATTTCTCATGGTATTTGTCCGCAAATACGGACGATCGGCACTTACAGCCACTTTTTTGCTTGTCAGTACCGCCTTGCCTTTGTATTTTCTGATTAAAAGTACCGGCATTAATGGTCACGAGCACGGCGAAGTACAAAAACTTATTTTGGCCGAATTTGGAGCTGCCAGTTTGCTGATAGCTGCCGGTGCCGTATTGGGACGTTTAAAAATGCCACAATACATTCTACTCGGTATTTTATTTGTTCCAGCTTATGCTTTTAACGAATGGATGGTATTGGGTGGAGGCCTCGGACTTATCGATCCGGGTAGTGTAGTAGATGTGGGAGGCTCCATAGTGATACATGCGTTTGGTGCTATTTTCGGATTGGGAGTTGCACTCACCATGACCACCAAACAGGAGATGGAAAAGACCATTGAATCGGATGCTACCAGCGACCGCTATTCTATGTTGGGAAGTATGGCTCTGTGGATATTCTGGCCCAGTTTCTGTGCGGCTTTAGTTACCCCGGCAGAAATGCCTCATACGGTGGTGAACGTTATCATGGCTCTTTGCGGTTCTACACTGGCTACTTACATTTTCTCTATTTCGTTGCGAAAAAAGATCAGTATTGCGGATATTGCCAATGCGGCACTGGCAGGAGGCGTTGCCATAGGTTCGTCCTGTGTGGCTGCCAATCACACTATGGCTGCTATCATAGGTATCATGGCCGGTGGTGTTTCTACCATGGGTTTTGCACTTATTCAGTCGCGTCAGCAATCATGGATGAAAATTATTGATACCTGCGGAGTAACCAACCTGCACGGTATCCCCGGTTTGATGGGAGGTTTGGCAGTGATACCATTAGTGAAAGGATTGAATATTGGGAGCCAGATGCTGGGTATGTTGCTCACCGTTGTGGTTGCTTTAGCCACCGGCTTTCTTGTTGGTAAAATACTCCCCATACTGGGCCGTAAAGAAGAAGCGTATGACGATGCCGAAGAATTCCTGGATGTGGAAGCAGAAGAAATAAAACCCAGAGTCCCTGAATTCAAAAAAGAAGAAGCAGTTAGACCCAATTAATAGAACTTAATAATCACCAAATACAAAATCCCGAAGGCTATGCTTTCGGGATTTTTTTTAAAATAGAACCCTTGGATAAATATCAAGGTGAAAATGGTGAAATATCATTCGAATAAATAGGCTGGCCTATATGATAGCTACTCCCCTCTATTTGTGACTTTTTACTCACTTTAATACGATAAGCAAACAAGCTTATCAGGCACACAATTTCATTAGCGCAGGCATATGTTGGAATATGTATTGCTGTAATCAAAGAAAAAGTTTGATATTTGTTGTGTTGATAAATAATTGTCAGCTTTTTAAGTTATACATCGGATAATGTATCACGAAAGAATAGCAGAACGTTTTTAGCTCATTTAATTGTAGAAGCATGTCAAAAAAAGTAAAAATAATTTTAATATCTCTCGGAGTAATAATATGTGTGGTCGCTGCCATATTTGTTTTATTAAGTCCGAATGATTTGCCTGAAAACAAACAGCTACAGGCAACCAATGATCCTGTTAGAGTCTCGGGCAAAAGTAATGTTGAGGCCGTTTGGTGTAAAAAATGCCATACTAAAATTGATTCTGTAAAAAGAACTGGCATGCACTCGGAACTTGCTTGTCAGTTTTGTCATGGTGAGGCAGATAAACATACCCGATATCCTCAAAGATTTGAACTTACGGTAAACTCATCAAAAGCATTTTGCTTAAATTGTCATGATTTTAGCAATGTAGCTGCTTCGAAACCAGAACATCAGATAGATTCGCTGAAACATAATCCCAATAGTGCACAATGCATCACCTGTCATAATCCTCATTCGCCCTTATTGACTTATGCCATTTCGAAATTCGGGGACACCAGGCAGGTTTCTGGTGCTTCGTGCGAAAGTTGTCATTCGAACATCAATAAAATTCGACTGTCGGGCAATCATAAATCTATTGGATGCCAGACTTGCCACGGACAAGGAAACGAACATATTCTATCTGCCAATCACAAAAACATTGATAAACCTCAAAGCAGGGATTTTTGTGGAAAATGTCACGCCAGCGGTAAAACTTCAGGAAATACCAAGCAGGTAGACATGAAAGATCATAATCCGGATATGAAATGCGTGGAATGTCATTTGGCACATAATCCTTTGGAATTTAAATAAATCATCATTTTCCTTCCTCATCAGAAGCAGGCATATGTTTCCCGCTACTGCTTGTCTCTTCACTTGAAGCAGGCATAGGTTCACCCCATCATATTATCTCTTCACCTGAAGCAGGCATATGTTCAGGCAAACGTATCATTACTTCTCTTAAAGCAGGCATAGGTTCACGGCAACATGTCATTACTTCTAATGAAGCAGGCATATGTTGAATCCACATGGCATTACTTCTGGTGAGTGAGGTATATGTTCACGCCAACATGTTATCACTTCAATTGAAGCAGGCATATGTTCAGACAAACATACTGTTCACAATCTTTTGTAAGGCAGTTGTTTACACCAACCGATTATCTCCACACTTGTCGAAGGTACTTGTTCAAGCAAACATGTTATCCGAACACTTGTCGGAGGCATATACAGCCAATAAGGAGTTCCTCACTCCGGGGATTCTCCTTATATACCTGTCTGTCTATGATCCTAAACCCCTATTTCGACTTATCCGGGAAATCAGGTATCTCGGGCAATTTGGTGTTAACGGTCTTTAGTTCTTCCAGTATCAGCTCTATGGCTTTGTTCAGTTGCTCGTCTTCGCCGGCATATTCTTTGGCAGCATCATTCACCACCACCACATCGGGATCGACACCATGGCCTTCGATGATCCATTTTTTACCATCGGCAGCGTAATGGGCAAATTCGGGTTTGTTGAGGGAGCCTCCGTCAATCAAAGGCAGTGAGCCTCGTATACCTACCACTCCACCCCAGGTGCGCTGGCCCACCAGTTTGCCTATCTTCAATTCTTTGAACTGATAAGGAAACAAGTCGCCATCGGAAGCTGAGTACTGGTCGATGAGGCATATCTTGGGTCCATATTGCTGTGCTATGCCGGCAATATCCTGGCTGGCGTTGCGCGACATTTTCATATAAATCAGTTCGCGGTTGAGACGTTCGATGATCATAGGAGAAACATTTCCGCCACCGTTGCCGCGATCGTCGATGATGAGGGCGCTCTTGCTCAACTGGGGATAGAAATGCTTCACAAACTCGTTCAGGCCTTCGGCTCCCATATTAGGAATGTGGATGTAGCCCACCTTGCCGCCTGTAGCTTTGTTCACCTTGTCTATATTGTTCTGAACCCAGTTGTAATAATACAAACCGGCTTCATCATCAATGGGCACCACTATCACCTTGCGCGCTCCCTGATCCGAAGCAGTGGAATTCACGGTGAGTTCAACCTGCTTTCCGGCTGTGTTGATAAGCAATTCGTAAATATTTCCCACATCTTTCACCGATTTTCCATTCACAGCTATGATGAGGTCGCCTTCTTTCACATCTACACCAACCTCGGTCAATGGCGAACGGGTATCTTCGGCCCAGTTCTCGCCACGAAGTATCTTGTTGATACGGAAATATCCGCTGGCATCCTTGGTGATATCGGCTCCCAGCATTCCCGTTTTGATGCGGTTCACATTTGGTCTTTCGCCACCACCGGTATAAGCATGGCCCACACTCAGTTCGCCAATCATTTCTCCCATCAGATATGTAAGATCGGAACGGTGATTCACATAAGCCAAAAGGGGTTCGTATTTTTTATAGATGCTCTTCCAGTCCACGCCATGCATGTTGGGATCGTAAAAGAAATCGCGCATCTGTCGCCACGATTCGGTGTAGATTTGATGCCATTCTTCTTTGAGATTTACCCACACTTTCATGTTCGAAAGATCGGCGAAGTCCTTTAGTTCTATATGTGATTTAGGCAGGTCGATCACAGAATACTTGCCCTTATCATGCACCATCATTTTTTTCTGATCGGCGGTAATGATATAAGAACTGTAACCACCCAGATTGGTCTCTTTTTTATCTTTCAGATCGAAAAGCATGAGTGCGGCAGTGGGTTCCGAAGTAGTGGTGCGAACATAAAACACCGAACTACCAGATACATTCAGATTCCAATACGATCCGGCACCAATGGGCAAAGCAATAATACGATCAACTATGCCATCGAGATCAACTTTTACCTCAACTACTTTAGCAGTGTCTTTTGCCTCGGCTTTGGCATTCACTTCATCGTCCACCGGTTTGAAGGGTGATGTGGTGGCTTTGGCAAGCGTGAGAAAATAGACTTTGGTCATATTGCTATAACTGTGGTTCCATTCGGACCAGCTATAAGTTGGATTGAAATCGCGGTTTGAAGTAAAGAAGAGATATTTGCCATCGGAACTGAATACGGGGTTGCCGCAACTGTACCAACCATCGGTCACAGGAGTTGCTTTTTTTGAGGCTACATTATACAGCCATATCTTGTTCTCCGTGACCTTTTCAGGTTTGATATAAGTGATCCATTTGCTGTCGGGAGACCAGTTACATTCGTCGAATTCCCAATCCGGAGATTTGTCCACTTCGGTGATGCTTTTGCTTTCGATATCGATATAACGCAAACGCAACATCTTGTCAGCCCATAAAAGCTTCTTGCTATCGGGCGACCAAACCGGCTGATACTTGTAGGTATCGCTTTTCTGCGTCAGCTGAATGGCTGTTCCCGAGCCATCCTGAGGTCTGATGTAAATTTCATCCTCACCGGTAGCATCCGAAATATAAGCAATATATTTCCCATCGGGCGACCATGCAACATTGCGTTCGTGCATGCCAGAAGTTTGAGTAAGATTGCGGGTAATGCCAGTCTTGGCCGGAAGGGTGTAAATATCACCCCTACCGCTAAACACCAAACGCTTGCCATCGGGAGCGATATCATAAGAAGAGATGTTTTTCGAAGCATCTTTCATTTCGGAGCGGCCGGTATTCATATCGTCGGAAATCTGAATGCTGACCTTTTTTGCCAGCTGATCCTTAAAGCCCAAAGTATAAATATACCCTCCGTTTTCAAACACTATGGCGCTGTCGCCCATGGAGGGGAATTTGATGTCGAACTCGGTGAAATCCGTCAGTTTCTTCGTAAGTTGGGTGGTGAGATTATAGCAAAACAGATTCATGGTACGGTCGCGATCCGACAGGAAATAGATGTTGTCGCCGTTCCACATAGGGAAAATATCCTGGGCAGGATTGTCAGTAATATTGACTGATTGTTTGGTATTGAAATCATAGATCCAGACATCGTCGGCCATACCTCCGCGATAATATTTCCATGTGCGGAACTCGCGGAAAACCCTATTGTAGGCAAGCTTTGATTTATCGGCCGAATAGCTGCAAAAACCTCCGCAAGGCAATGGCAGTTCCTCATTCATGCCTCCATCCGTGGAAATGCTGTAAAGCTGTCCTTTGAAGGCATTGAAAGATTTCATTCGCGAACGGAAGATGATATGCTGGTTATCTTTCCAGGTCATCACGATGTTGTTGGGACCCATGCGGTCGGCAAGATCATCGCGATCTAGTGTGGATGTATAGGTAAGTCTTTTGGGAACGCCTCCGTTGGCAGGCATAAGGTAAATCTCTGTATTGCCGTCATACTGTCCGGTAAAGGCAAGGTTCTTTCCGTCGGGCGAGAATTTGGCAAACATCTCGTAACCCACATCATTGGTAAGTTTTCGGGCAATACCGCCTTTTACATCAACCGTGTATAGGTCGCCGGCATAAGAAAATACAATCTTATTTCCCGATAATGTCGGAAATCTTAACAAACGGGTTTCCGTTTGAGCGAATAACTGGAAACACAATAAGAACAGAATGAATGCACTGAATATTACTTTGAATTTCATAAGGATTTGGATTTTGAATACTCCAAAATTACGAATTAATCAGACCAAATGAAAGAAAAGTGCAGGTATTATCCTTCGAAAGTGAAAGAAAGCTGGAATATTTTAGAGTGAAGGCTCTTGATACTATTGGTATAAATGGTATTCTCAGGTATCAGCAGATTGCGCAAACCATAGGACATACGCAGCTCGATCCCAAATTTGAAATAAGGCAAAAAGAAATCGAATCCGGCACCTGCATCCAGCATATAATCGCTATTGCGCAGCTTGATGGGAGCTTCTCCCTCCTTATTCTTCTTTTTTGCCTGTGATGCCATATCAATACTGTAGCTACCCCCTCCTAACACATAGGCCCTGAAGTTACCCAGACGTTTTGACTGATATTTCAAATAAAACGGGAAGGTCATAAAGGTGGATTCCACTTTTTTCACCTGCTGAATATTGATAGAATCCTTATAACGCATAGAAAATTCTACCGAACGACTACCGAATGATAAAGTAGGAATAAATCGAAAACTTAAGTATTTGGTAAGTTTCAAACTGCCCACTATCCCAATATCAAACCCAAAGTCGGGCTTGGTGGTTATGCTAAGCAGTGAATCGAACTGAGTGAGGTCGCCAACAGTCTTCAAAGAGAAGTTCATTTGGTTGGCACCAAGCAAAAATCCAAAATGATAAGGGCGTCGATCGAATTTAGGAAGGTTCTCCATTCTACCTTCACGTCTTTGTCCATAGGCAAAGGTCGAGAACAATGCTATGGCAAATGAGAGAATGAGAGTATATTTCAGAATTGATTTCAAGGTCAAATATTTTTACCTGCTGCTAACGCTATATTCTAAAAATTATTGCAAAACTAAACGTTTTTTTGTTTCTGACCAATATATATGGTGGCAATTCCCCCGCTAAGCCTTTTCTGAGAATTGTTTATGCTGCCACAGTCCTGCATGATCTTAAGGAAATCATTACCCTGGGGAAAGTCCAGCACACTATCATGTAAATAGGTATAAGCATCTTTATTTCTGGAAACCAATCTACCCAAAAATGGTAAAATATATTTAAAATAGAAACGAAAAACAAATCCAAAAGGTCCGCCTGGTTTGGAGAATTCGAGGATATAATACTTATGACCCGGTTTTATCACCCGTATCATTTCTTTCAGGCCGCTATTCAGGTTCTCGAAATTACGCACTCCAAATGCCACCATGGCTACATCGAAAGAATTGTCTTCGAATGTCAGTTTTTCGGCAGGCGAAGCAAAGAGTTCAATACGCTTTTTCAGGTTCAAATGATCTATCTTCTGTCTGCCGACTTCCAACATCTTCTCCGAGATATCAATACCGGTGACGTGAGAACCCGGAATATATAGAGAAGAATAAATGGCCAGGTCGGCCGTGCCGGTAGCAACGTCCAATATATTGACGGCTCCCTCATTGCGTATAATCTTTATCAGTTTTTTACGCCAGTGCTTATCTACACCAAAGGACAAAAAATGGTTGAGAAAGTCGTATTGATGCGAGATGTCATCAAACAGTTTACTAATATCTTCGTTTTTCTTATCTTGCAGCAAGGATTTCATTCTCAGGAAGGATGTTTATTGGGCAAAGGTAAGCAATTCCTCCATAAGCCTTTGCTTTTTTACGGGCATCACTCCTACCTCCTCGCACACCAGCCCTCCGGCAATGTTCGAAATAAAGGCGATATCGGCAGTTTTCAATCCAAAGGCAAGGCACAGAGCCGCCAGCGAGATAACGGTATCACCCGCTCCCGATACATCAGCTATATTCCTGATCTGAGCAGGCAGTATCTCGCCATGAAAATTTCCACTACGGTCCTTTTCAGAAAAGAATACTCCGCTCTCAGACATGGTGAGCAACATGACATCAATATTCATCTGCTTCTGAAATCCGGAGCAGATCCTGATGAGATTATCCTTTTCTTTGGACACATGTTCCGCCTTCATGCCTTCGCAGAGTTCTTTGAAATTGGGCTTGAATAGGCTTACATTCCTGTATTGCGAAAAATTCTTGCGTTTGGGATCCACGGCCACAGGAATATTCTTTCGGTTGGCCAGATCAACTGTGCATTGAATGATATAAGGCGTCACCACTCCCTTGTCGTAATCTTCGAAAATAATAACGGCGGGTTTTTCGGTTTCAATCAGATGTTCTATGTGATTCAAAAAGTTTATGCTATCCTTTTCGTCCAGGTTGGTCTCTATCTCTTCGTCGACGCGTAACATTTGTGAATTGTTGCCTAAGATCCTGAATTTGGTGGTGGTGACACGACTGGGGCTTTTCAATATTCCCCTATCGGTGATGTTGTTTTCTTTCAGCAGTTCACAAAAGTCATTGCCGCGTGCATCCTCTCCTATCACCGAACAGATGATGGGTGTGGCACCCAGAGATTGCAGATTTAATACCACATTGGCGGCTCCACCCAAACGGTTCTCGCGTTTGGTGACCGATACCACAGGCACAGGAGCTTCGGGCGATATTCGGTCGACCTTGCCCCAAAGGTAAGAATCGATCATTACATCGCCTATGACCAACACTTTTACTTTCGAAAAGTCGTCGAATAGTTTTTTTATGTCTTGCTTTTGTAAATCTAGCATCAATTGGAAGTTTTTAGCACAGCGTGATCGGTTTGTATAAAATTGGCAGTCTTATCGAACACGAATTTCACTGTAAAGGTAGTATTTCCATCCTGATTGATCTGCACATTGCTGCTTCCCAATTCCTCGTCAGCAGAAGAATACAGTATCAATTGCAGGTTGCCTTTGAACTTATTGCCAAAACTGATCTCCAGGGGTATCACCTTTTTATCTTTTCCCGAACCATTGTAGGTGTCGATCTTGATGACCTTAATCCCCATATCATAGAGATCGGCAGCCGGATGGATCTTTATATAAATTAAAGATTTATCGGCATCCTGAATGAAACCACTGGCCCGACTGCTGGTTTCCTCATTATCGCTTTCAGGTTTGGCAATATCCTCTGACAAATTATTCTGATCGTTATTATCATGGTTTTCATAATAAGGATCGTTGTAATTGTAATTGGAATAATCGTTGGAACGATAAGAGCTACGATCCATAGCGCTAACGAAAAGCCCCAGACCGAAAATGCCGAATAGCAGCGAGACTGCTGTCAATATGATACCGGGAATCCATTGACCGGGTTTCTTCAGTATCAGACCGAGAATAAATAATACCAAACCCACGCTGGCAACCGCCAACGTAATTAACAGTATAATGATTGCAGCAGAAAATCCCGTTGTCATGAGGCTATGATTTTAGTGTAAGTTACCCAGAGCAGATTTCAAACGCTTGACGGCTTCAATTATTTTGTCGTTGGAAGTGGCATACGAAAAGCGCAGACAATCGTTGTCGCCGAAAGCGGTTCCCGAAACCAGCGCTACATAAACCTTATCGAGCAGATACATGCTCAACTGTTCTGCATTTTCAATAGTTAGCGTTCCGTCTGTTTTGCCAAAATAATGTTTCACATCCATGAAGACATAAAAAGCACCTTCGGGCGAATTGGTGATGATGCCCGGAACTTCTTTCAAGAGGTCGAGCAGCAGATCGCGGCGTTGTTTGAAGGCAGCCAGCATACAGGCAAACTCAGGAGAATCTTTGGGATCCATCAGCAAAGCAGCCAGGGCAGCACGTTGTGCAATGCTGCAGGCACCCGAGGTGAACTGACCCTGCATTTTGTCGCAGGCTTTGGCTATCACTTTGGGCGCGGCTATGTAGCCTATTCTCCAACCTGTCATGGCATATCCTTTGGAAACCCCGTTGATAACGATCACACGGTCTTTGATCTCTTCGAACTGGGCAATGCTTTCGTGTTTCGAAACAAAATTGATGTATTCATAGATCTCGTCCGATATGATGAAGATGTTGGGATAGCGGGCAAATACATCAGCAAAGGCTTTGAGTTCATCTTTGGTATAAACGGTGCCACTGGGGTTGCAGGGGCTACTGAAGATAAACACTTTCGACTTTTCGGTGATGGCGGCTTCCACTTGCTCAGGACTTACCTTAAAGTTGGTTTTGATGGAAGAAGGCAAATATACGGCAGTGCCTTCGGCCAGCTTTACGATCTCTTTGTACGAAACCCAGTAAGGAGCAGGCACTATCACTTCGTCGCCGGGATTGACCAGAGCCAGCATAACGTTGGCAATAGAATGTTTGGCACCTGTTGAAACCACTATCTGATCGAAGGTGTAATCCAGATGGTTGTCGCGTTTCAGTTTTTTGCAGATGGCTTCGCGCAGTTCGGGATAACCGGGTACGGGAGGATAATGAGTAAAGTTTTGATCAATGGCTTCTTTGGCGGCTGTTTTAATGAATTCTGGTGTATTAAAATCAGGCTCACCAATGCTGAGGTTGATCACATCATGGCCCTGTGCTTTCAGCTCGCGGCTTTTTTGCGTCATGGCAAGGGTTTCGGATTCGGATAAACTATTGATGCGGTTTGATAAGTAGTTCATAAAGCTGTTGTTTAAGATTTTTGGTCAAAATTAATAATTATTTATGGAAGAATGGAGGAATGGATGAATGGAAAAGAGGAAAGATGGAGGAATGGATATGGTTATATGGTTAAATGAGTAAATTGCTAAATTGTTATGGAAGATTTACAATTTGCCATTTATTCTCGCTAAGTCATTTTATTCTTTTATGAATTTTTTGGTTGTAATTGCTTTATCAGTTTGTGCTTTTATTATATAAACCCCACGTGCTAAGTATGAAATATCAAGGTTTTGCTTACTATCTTTTATTTTTAATGAATTCACTATTTGCCCTTGCATATTTGTAATTTCTATCACAGATTTTTCAATCGTTTCAATAGTCAATATGCTTTTGCAAGGATTTGGATAAATTGCAATTTCATTTTGGATAATACCATGATCTTGTAGTCCCAAACTTATTACTTTATTAAGGGCATAAGATCTAATTTTATAATTTCCAGATAAATTAAAAAAGAACCATCCATACAAAGTATCATTAGTTGTAATTTTTCGAAAACCAATAAAGGTATTCAAACGATTGCAAATGCCATAAGCTGTCGTATGGCCAGGAGGAGGTAAAGCCCAACTGTCGTACCAATATAAATATACATCCCTTGCTGTAGTATTCCAGTTAAGTGTATTGTCAAGAATTGACCCGGGCTTTAAGGTATCAGCAATGGAACTATTTCCAATACACACAAATTGAATGCGAAATGGCAATAGAGTATCAGCTTGTCCAACCGTAAATGAAGCACCATTGTTTGCCGGAGAACCTGACCAATTTGCCATGCAAAAATGCAAATCGTTTAAGCTATCATAATCAATGTCAATATTATATTGAGGGGCACTGCTAGTTATAATTGTGTCTTTAATATTTTTATAAGTTATTGTAGTGCTTAAAGTATCGCCTACAATAAATAATTGAGCATTAAGGTTGTTATGAACAGTAACAATAATAAACGCGACTATTACCTTAACCATTATGCTTATTATTGATTGTTTTTTATTCATAACTTATTCTTGTCAGAGTCTTTATCCTTCCCCAAAAATATATCATTTTATCAACACAAAGAAACTATTTAACACTTTTCTTTATTCCAATTTAAAAAAAAACAGGAACCCAGCCCGCCTGTGTTCCTGTTTCGTTTTAGACCAGTCGGTTTCTATAGCACCATTTTAGTAATAGGACCTACCCAGTCGGTTTTTTTCTTAGGATAAACTGCCTTATAGAAAAAAGCATACTTGGTATCTTTTTCAAGATTCTCAATATCGACCTTAGCCGTAGTAGAAGTAATAGGCTCGCTGCGCTCTTTATAATTAATAATGTCTTTGGTATAAACCACCAGATAGCTGGCTGCACCGGCCGGCATAGTAATACGCATTGTTCCGGATGTAGTGCCATTGTTTACAGTAAAGGTAAGTTTGTGCGAACCACCGCGCTTGGTATAAGACATGCCGGTAGATTTGGCAATGGCTTCGCGCTGATCTTCGGCAGGGAAGGATCGTTGCTCTTTTTGGAGGCAACACTTTTTAGGTTGTCAAGCTCATAATTCAGGACATCGCGGGCTACCTGAACTTTAGCATCTTTATCTTCCGTAATTGGTTTGTTCATCTCTTCTACCAGATCAACCGTAGCTGTTTTGGTGGCAGCTATTTGAGCGATAGAAGAAGCATCAGTAAAATTACCACTTTCCGTCATTTGGGTTTGGTATTTATTACTGTCAACAATTACGGTTGCATTATTTTTTTTGCCTAATGCAAGAGCAAATGTAATTTTCATCATAATAAATGAATTTTTAATTGGTTTACTACATCACAAAAGTAACACTATTCTTTGGAAACGCTATCGGTATTATACGTATTTTATATCCGTATTACACTAAAATGTTAATTCCACTTTGCATAAAGGTAATTAAGCGTTCTTGTATTTTATCTTTCCTCTTGTTTTAAGTGCTTTAAAATTTAATTACTTTAGTATTGTGGATCACTGCAAAATTAAAAATATCAAATGGTTTCGTTTACGCATCTATTTATTGTTTTATCTATTGTGATTACTTTTTCAACTATGCGAATATTGCTTTAAAACACTAATCGATTGTTTTTGTGAGAAGAATGATTGCATTCACCTTCAGTAAACTTATGTCGCCCGGAAGTGATATTGCATTGGTTTAAAGCAATATTGGTTCTGTTTTATGTTAAATTCATCCGTCTTAAAGTAAGATCCATTTAAGCTAAAGCATTATCGGTCTTTTCTGAAGCAATATCGCTTCGATTTAAAGCAATCTTCATTTGGTTGAAGTGACATTGATTCGTCGGAAAGCAAACTTCATTTAAAGCAAAGCAATCTTCATTTGATTGAAAGCGATATTATTTCGTTCGAAAGTAATCTTAATTCGCCTAAAAGCGATATTGCTTTCATAGGAACGACATTCATTCGTTTGATAGCAATAAAACATAGATGCAAAGCGATATTGATTTGTTGCCATGTGATTTTGATTTGAAACAAACGATGCTTCTATGGTTGCAAATGAATCTGAATTGGGAGATAAGAGTCTTTGGGTTGGGAATGAGTAATGGTCAAATTGAAGGTTATGTAATTGATAAAAAAAAACAATGAAAAGGCATGTAAGCTGTAAGAATACAAGATTAATCATTACAAAATCTTTTTTAGTTTTTATCACCATTTTCGGAACAATTTTTGCTCAATATTTCTGCTAAGTTCTTAACTTCGCCATAGCTACTGTTAAGAGCACCCTATCCACAAAACCTCTGCTTATGAGATCATATATTCCTGTTATTCTGCTGCTGTTGTCTTTTCAATGGGTTTCAGCACAAACCAAATCCGATACAGTTAAGATGATAAAGTTGCAGGTACAATCCATGAATAAGGTAAGCGATTACTGGACATCGGTCATACAAAATGAAGCCTTCCTCGATACAGCATTTATCCGTCAGCCGGGTCAAGGTTATGGTCAACTGACAGGATATTTTAAGAAGGGTAAAGTATGCATGATAAAGGAAATGATTGGCTTGAGACTTTTACATGAGATCGCCTATACCAACTATTATTTCGCCGAAGGGAAACTGATCTATGTGTATGAAGAAGAACATGAAGGACCGGATATTTTCATCGACAGTGCAGGCACTCAGGACCGCCGCATTGATATGCCGGGCTTCTATGCCAAATATTATTTTAATAATGACAAAATGATAAAACGGCTAGAAGTAGGGGAAAGAAAGACTATGCTGCTGCCCGATGAAAAATTTTTCGACTCACAGTCGAAAGAAGGGCAACTACTCTATTCGGCAGCGAATTACTACCGCATGTTCGTACCTGCCGATGAAAATGACAAGCTTCAGCCGCCGGTAAATGTAATGGAGGCCGAAAAGATAAAACTCCATCTGTTGCAAAAGCTAAGCATTGCAGGCGACTTCGATGGCGACGGACAAAAAGAAATACTTTTTCAGCACAACTTTTCGAAGCTTACTAAAAAGGAAATCGATCATGCAGCCGATCCTTTTGCCAATGAATGGGATACGGTGGTACAATGGTTCGAACATCAGAAGGCCGACATTTATTTGGCAATTGACAAAAAGAACTGTGACACCCTGCATCTGGGTTTAGGGCAGGGTTTGTATTGCCTGATCAACATAGGCGACAACAATAAGGATGGCAAAGACGAAATAGCTTTGGTGGTGGATTATCTCGACTACAGTCGGGTGAACACCTGCAAGATCTATGCTTTGTGCAGCAACCAATGGAAACTTTTGCAGGAATTCGGCATTCACGAAGGGGCTTTCGATATAACATCGGACGATAAGCTGTTTCCTGTCTTTACCGAAATAAAGGAATTCCTCGAAAAACAGGATGGCAAATGGGTGTATAAAGATTATCTGGACGATTTTTCAGATAAAAAGAAGGATGTAGGAAAGATGAAGCCCCTGAAGCTGCAAAAATGCAAGTAATGACTTAAAAACACATAGAATATGAGAAAATCGATTTTACTCTCTGCTACCTTTCTTTTTGTTTTATTGACATTCACAACTTGTAAAAAGAAAGGGGAATGTTTTGACCAGCAGCTTTACGATCTTCACAAAAATGATAATTGCACACATGATTGCCCCGGAGTTAAGGGATGTGATGGTAAAACATATTGCAATAGCTGTATAGCAGCCAGCCAGGGAATCAGGGTTGAGGAATAGTTAAGGAGAGCAAAACCAACCAGGCCTTAAGCCGTAAAAAACAGTTTATGATTCCTGGATTAAAAGGGTGTCGTCAGGCTGATTTTCAATCTCGGGCAACTCCTCAATTTTTTCCAGTTCCAGTTCAAAGGTCTTGCCTAAAGTGATCCTGATTCTGCGCTCTTTGAGCATATTTTTTGAGGAGGAACGGTTATCCAAAACCTGCCAAAGATCGCGGGCAATGGTGGTGGTAGCAACTACATTTACAGCCCTGCCCTGAATCAGGTCGATGCTAAAGGCCACATTGGCTTTTTGTTTTTGTCCTGTGTTCTCAAATTCGTGTTTAAACATTTGAAGTTTCTGGTTCTCAGTATCAGTGTTTTTCAAAAGCACATGAAGTACAGCAGCGTATTTAAGCCATAGGAGAGTGAATTTTCCGTCTTCCATCATTTTTTGTTTTAAGGATTTATTTCCTATGGTAATTCTTATACCAGACTTTCTGTCAAGGGGTCAGATATATTCAACCCATCTAACACGGCAACAAAGGTACGAATTCTTTAAGGACTTCAATGATAAATTCTTGATTATTTTACACTTCGGGTAATTGACACTAAAAGAACACTATTATTTTTCTGACCGAACGGTCAATACTTACTGACATGAAGGGCAAAGCTTAGGCAGAATAACTCCTGTTAGTGTTACTAATTATATCATTCCATTCAGGTATTTCTTGTTATTCAAACATAATAGGCTAGTTTCATGCAGATTCTCACTACCTTTGCCCCGGAATATAAAAAACATAGTTGTGACTTTCGAAGAACTTAATATTAACACTCCCCTGATCAGGGCGCTGGATGATCTTGAATATGTGTGTCCCACACCCATTCAGGAAAAAGCATATCCTGTGGTCATGTCGGGACGCAATGTGGTTGGCATCGCCCAAACAGGTACCGGAAAAACCTTTGCCTATCTGTTGCCGGTATTACGCCAGCTAAGATTCTCGGCACAGAATGAGCCACGCATTCTGATAGTCGCTCCTACCCGCGAACTGGTGATTCAGATTCTGAACGAAGTCGTTAAACTGACCAAGTACACCCATTTTCGTTCTGCCGCCATCTATGGAGGTACCAATATCAACACCCAAAAACAATTGGTTGCCGAAGGCCTCGATATTCTGGTGGCTACTCCCGGTCGCCTGACCGACCTGGCATTGACCGGAGTGTTGCGTTTAAAATTCATCAGGACACTCATTATAGATGAAGTGGACAAAATGCTGGGACTGGGATTTCGCACCGAGCTCAACAATCTTCTCAATATCTTGCCTGTCAAACGCCAAACCCTTATGTTTTCAGCTACCCTTACCGAAGAGGTAGATGCCTTTATTACTGATACCATTCCCTGGCCCGAAAAAATAATTATAACCCCTCACGGAACCCCCATCGACAAAATAGATCAGATTGCCTATCATGTGCCCAACTTTAATACCAAGGTGAATCTGCTGAAATACCTGCTCGAAACGGAAAGCGAACTGAGCAAGGTATTGGTCTTTGTAGCAACCAAGAAACTCGCCGACCGCCTCTTCGAACAACTCGACAAGATATTCCCCGAACAGGTGGGCGTGATTCACTCCTACAAGTCACACAACAACCGTATGCATGCCCTGAAGTTGTTCAGCGAAGGGACTTCTCGTCTGCTTATAGCTACCGACATCATTGCGCGAGGTATGGACATCTCCGATGTTTCCCACGTCATCAATTTCGATCTGGGTGAAATGCCCGGGGATTACATTCACCGTATTGGTCGTACCGGCCGCTCCGATAAAGAAGGTATCGCTATTTCCTTTATCAATCCAGGCGAACAGGCTTATCAACATGAAATAGAGGAAATGATGCAGAAAGCCATACCCATAGAACCTCTGCCCAAAGGAGTTGTGATTTCGAAAGTTTTATGGGAGGACGAAAAACAAGGCATTCTTTTCGACAAGAACTACCTCAGAGATCCCGATCCCGAGAACCTGAAAGGAGCTTTTCACGAGAAAAAGGAAAAGAACAAAAAGATCAACCTGGGAAGTGCCTACAAACGTAATCCGAAATTTACCAAAGGTGGAAAACGTATCAAAAAGAATAACAAATCAGGCAAAACAAGGTATTGAGAAATATTCTGAATTAATTATCATTCCATCACTTTTCTGATAATGAACCCTAATACACCTCAGCAACAACCCAACAATCCGCTTCATGGTATTACGCTTGAAACCATATTGATCCACCTGGTCGATCATTTTGGGTGGGAAGAATTAAGCTACAAGGTAAGCATCAATTGTTTCAAAACCAATCCCAGTTTAAAATCGAGTTTGAAGTTCCTGAGAAGAACTCCCTGGGCACGCGAAAAGGTAGAATATCTTTATCTGTGGTTGATTAAACAGGAATAGAGATAGATATTATTTGCCTCGAAATTTCTGAATTAATAATGTCGTACCTACGGCACTTAATGTCATGGTGTAATTAACTATTCTACCAAAATATCGTACCTACGGTACTCTTTTTCTGAAATTAACCATAGTTTTGGCTGAAGCCAAATACGGATTGCAATAGATACCCGACCTAAAGGTCGGGCCTAGTTATACCTTAGATTTCATTAGGCACGACCTTTCCCATTGGGATGCCTATGGCATAGGTCGTGTAAAAGAATTAACCCATATATCCGGACTTTAGTCCAAATAAAACTACCCGTTATTATACCCTATATCAATGGCTTCAGCTCAACTGAATAATCATACTGAAGGTCTTCATGCAATAGGGAAATAGATTTCTGTATCCTTGCTATCAATCTCAGGTAAAGATTATCCAGCGCCTTATTGCTTTGATAAGGTATGCCCGAATTTCTCACTTTATGACAGAAGTAGATAAGCAACTCCACTTCCGTTTGCTTTGCACCCGAATATTTAATGAAGCGATTGGTGGTGCGCAGTATCTTGCGCAACATCTTTTTGGTCAGGTATAGATTGGTTTGGTTGACGTCCTCAAATTGCTCATCCATCTGCTCCTTCACCTCCGCAATATAAGTAACCTCATCACCGGCATTAAACAACAGATAAGCCAGCAATTCCTTATTCTCCTTTTTATACTTTGCCAGGCGTAAACATATCTCCGCCACCTGCACCGGCGATAGTGTGCTAAGTTCTGCTTTGAGTTCTTTGAGAGAAAATGCTTTCATCCTATAAGGTCATTCTTCGATTATTTCTTTCACGCGGCCCACCTCCCCGCTTTCGAGCCTCACTTTGATGCCATGCGGATGAAAAGGACTTTTGGTAAGTATATCCTTAACGACTCCTTCGGTGATACGGCCCGATCGCTGATCTTCTTTCTTCACTATTCCTACCAAAGCTCCAATAGTAATATCGCATCTGTTTTGTCCATCCATAATTACAAATAATGAGAACCAAGAGTGAGAAAGATAACAGTATAATTTTTTTGCCACGAAGACACAAAGACTCAAAGTTTCACAAAGAAATAAAAAAAGAAAAACAGCTTAGTGCTTCTTAGTGCCTTAGAGCCTTTGTGGCAAGAATCCTATTACTCTTGATTGTATTAATAATTTTAAGCAAAGTAACGATTTTTTCACGAAGTAGATAATACCTGACTGCTTATACGAATCGCTTTCTCAACCTTCATCACAAACAGGGATTTCCGGTTTAGATTAATCCGTATATTTGCAGCAATAATTATTTGAATAAAATGGAAGATTTTTTGGAAATTTTAAAATACGTTTTGCCTTCAGGGGTAGTATTTGCAACCGCTTATTTCTTATTAAAGGCTTTTCTCGATAACGGGAACCAAAAAAAGATGATTGAGATGAAAATGAGCAATCAAACGGCTACTATGCCCGTCAGGCTGCAAGCTTACGAGCGCGTTATTCTATTGCTGGAACGCATATCTCCGGGAAGTTTGGTGATGAGAGTGACTCAACCGGGCATGACGGCTTTTCAATTACAAACTGCCCTGATACAAAACATACGCGACGAGTTTGAGCACAACCTGGCTCAGCAGATATATTTTTCTTCCACCGCCTGGGAGCTTGCCAAGAATGCCAAAGAAGAAACTATTAAGCTGGTAAATATCGCTGCATCGAAACTGAACGAATCAGCTACAGCACTTGATCTGGGTTCTGTTATTTTTGAAATGTCTGCCAAAACCGATAAACTTCCGGTTACTTCAGCCATTGAATACATCAAAAAAGAAGTACGTCAGTTATTCTGATCCCTGTCGATGAAAACAACATTTCTACTCCTTTTATTACTCCTGGGAGGGACCATATTTCTTAGCTCCTGCAAAAAGTGCATCACTTGCACGGCTTACGATCGTGTGGATAACTCCCAGAAGAATCAACAGAATTTTTGCGGTCCCGGATCTGAGGTTAGCGAATTCGAAAGGAATTATGTTTACATCTGGAACGACAGCCAAACTTTCGCTGATTGTAAATAAATTTAAACGGCCCTGAACTGCCAGCACATTTATGTCTACGGCAATTGCACCTCAAAAAAAAGATCCCTACGCCGTCTGGCGCATCAGGGATTTCAGATTCTTTGTTTTTGGAAGGTTCTTTGTGACCATTTCCACACAAATGCAGGCCATTATTGTGGGATGGCAGATCTATGAACTCACCAAAGATGTACTTTCTCTGGGCCTCATCGGACTGGCCGAGGCCATTCCTTTTATTGTCACATCCCTGTTTTCCGGTTTTGTTGCCGACATGTACCGACGTAAGAACATTATTCTTATTGCCAGCGTCTTCATGTTTATAACCTCTGCCATTTTGCTGTATTTCAGCTCTCACCTTTCGGGTGTACTTCAGCTTTATGGAGTGGTCCCGGTATATATTTTGATCTTTATTGCAGGCATAGCACGCGGATTCTATTTTCCGGCACAATCGGCCTTTATGGCCCAAATTGTACCCCGAGAACTTTATCCCAATTCTTCTACCTGGAACAGCGCTATATGGCACATTGCCGCCATCACAGGACCGGCTATCGGCGGTCTGATCTATGGGTTTTGGGGTGTCACGGCTTCTTACATGGCAGTGGTAGTATCCATAATGATAGGATTTACACTCTTAGTTTATGTGAAGTCAAGGCCTGTCCCTGAAAGGAAAATGGGAGAATCTCTTTTGTCCAATCTTTCGGCAGGATTGAAGTTTGTATTCAATCACCAGATCATATTAAGCGCCCTGGCTTTGGATATGTTTGCCGTACTGTTTGGAGGAGCAGTTGCCTTATTACCCGTCTTTGCCGGAGAGATACTAAAAGTAGGTCCTCAGGGATTGGGATTTCTCAGGGCTGCCCCTGCTGCAGGAGCCGTACTTATGTCATTGTTTCTGGCATATCGTCCGCCTATGCAAAATTCAGGCAAGATACTTTTGATTGGAGTTGCCGGTTTTGGATTATCTTATCTTCTGTTTGCCTTGTCGGATTATTTCTATTTATCGCTTTTTCTGCTCTTGCTAAGTGGAGTTTTCGACAATGTGAGCGTGGTGATACGCTCTACCATCCTGCAGCTCCTGACTCCCGACCATATGCGGGGCAGGGTGGCAGCAGTGAACAGCATCTTTATCGGTTCTTCCAACGAATTGGGGGCTTTTGAATCGGGCCTGGCAGCGCGCCTGATGGGTGTGGTCCCTTCGGTTATTTTCGGCAGTTGTATGACCTTTGTGGTAGTAGGTTCCGTTCTGGGATTTGCACCGAAGATTCGGAAACTTTCGTTGAAACAAGAGATTGAGAATGCGGGAAATTGAAGGCGCTTCCTAAAAAGCATCAAATAACGCGTAACAAATAACAAAGAATATCCAATTATCAATAAATTAAAATCCAAACCAGTGTTACCCAAAGTTTGGATTTTTTGCTATTACTATTTTGGAATTAAAGAGTTAGTCTTTATAACAAACCGTTCCGGATTTCTTCATTTTACGAAGTCCTATACCTCTGACCTTCACAAAACGTCTTCCTTTTTTGCTCCAGAATGCGGATTTGTGTTTTAAAATACCGGAAGCATGAATTTTTACATCCTTTTTAGGATTTTCCTTTTTTACAATAGTCTTTACTTCTTTTTCAGGAATACTTACTTCAATGGTATTGGAGATCACTTTCCTGCCCACATAACCATCGGCATTTGAGGTCATCAATAAGGTAATCTTATCTTTATCCTTAAGCGTTTTACTGCTGAAAACTGGAGAATTGCTTCCTGCTTTCACTCCATTCACCATCCATTGAAATTCAGGCTTGTCGCCTCCATTAACCGGATCTGCCTCAAAGGTCATCAGCATTCCTTTACCGCTTCCCGGATTTGAAATATCCTGTATGCTCACCGAAGGCAACAAAGGAACGGTTACCGTCATGACAATATCCTGAGAAACTACGGTTTGTTTTCCCGAACAGGTATTTTCCGTAACCACCGTCAGATTCACCACATCCCCATCCTGTAAGGTAGAAGAAGCGAACGAAACTGTGTTCAATTGCACCACTCCGTTCACCTTCCATTGCCATGAGATCACCTTGCCGGTATTCTCCATGTCCGATCTGAAAGATACCTGCTGTCCCTCTTTTATAACACTGGAAGGCAAAGCCTTGATGGTTATTGTGAGGTTTTCAGTTGCATTAATAACGATATTGTTTCCGTTGTCGCTTCCAACAACACTGGGATCAGCACTGACCACCCTGATTCTATATTTATTAGAAGTTTCCGTTTCGCATGGAAATGTGCAAGAGATCATCCCGACATTGGCACTGCTTTGCATGGAACCTATTTCGGTGAAATTCCTGAAATTCCCATTCTTATCCGACAATTGAGCAAAATAAATATTGCTGTTGCCAAAAGAACCTGTTGACGTAAACGGGACCTGAATGCTGCTGCACGCGCAATATGGACCCACCGGGATCTGCCCCGTACTGATAGAATTTTCGTTATTGCCAAAAGAAAAATTATCGGCCTGAGACCAATCGCCTATGTTGTTTGCACCGGAAAGTTGAACCGTTATGTACTTACCGCTTATGGGTGCTGCAAAACTAAAGGTACGTTTGGTCCACACACCTGCCGTGGGAATCTGATCAGCAGTATACACCGCGGTGCCGAAGGAATCTTTGGTATCCGATACACCTATCTGAAAGGGTTGGGCCACAAATCCGTCTCCGCTTTTATCCCAGAAAGTGATGGTATAACTTTTTCCCTGAATAAGATTAGACGACAACTCCATGGAAATGGCATCGGTACCTCCGCCGGTGAATGCTACGAACCACGAACCTTTTTGCGGACCTCCTGTATAAGTAGCGGTGTTGATGATATCCATATCGCCATAGGTACCAAAGGCATAAGTGCCGGTCATCATCGTATTGAAACTCGCATTCGGTAAATTGATCTGGTCGTAACCTAAAGTAGCGGTGTTATTTTCGAAATCTCCGTTGAGGAATGTCTGTGAGCTTGCCCCCAAAGTTTGAAGGATGAGTAAAAGCAGTAAGGCTTTTTTTAGTATAATGGTCTTCATGGCTGTAATTTTTATCATCAGGAAAATTGGTATTTACTCTTAGATGAAAAAAGTGGGAGATTCCATAAAAAGGAAGAAAAATGTTTGCCACAGATTACTCACAAAATATTCTATTGTTTACCGTGTTCGTGAGGACGCTTCGCTTATTTCGCAGATTTAGAAAAATGCCACCAAGACACCAAGGCACCAAGAAGCACCAAAAAATTTGAGACAGATTGGGCTGCACACGGATTACGCTGCGCTAAATCCGCGCGAGCTAGAAAAACCCTAACTAATAAACTTATTGAAAATCAAAATCGAACAAAGCTTTACGATATAGGTATGACCGCACAGGCAAGCGAATCTATTGCCGACCAAAGTAATTTGTTTTGAAACAACTAAGTCATCCCTACAAACTTTATTTACATCCCTACAAACTTTATTGACTTCCCTACAAGCCATATTGATTTCCCTACAAGCAAAATTGACTTCCCTACAGACAAAATTGAGTTCCCTACAAACTTTTGTGATTTCCTCACAAGCTATATCGACTTTCCAGCAAAGGTTATTGACTTTCGACTAAAGGAAATGACTTCAACTGTGAACTAAAGTATTCACCCTGCGAACTCAAGTTGTGCGCTTTTAGATACTTATATAAACCCTACAAAGCATAATGACTTCCTTACTAACGAAATTGACATCCTTACTGACAAAATTTACTTCCTCACAAACTTTATTGATTTCCTCACAAGCTATATTGACTTCCTTACACGCAATATTGACTTCCTCACAAACGATATTGACTTCCTCACACGCAATATTGACTTCCTCACTAACAATATTCACTTCCTCACATGCAAAATTGATTTCCTTACAAGCAATATTCACTTCCTCACATGCAATATTGAATTCCTCACACACTTTATCGACTTCCTCACAAACTTTATAAATTTCTTACAAAAAAAGAAAAGAAACCACAATCCGCCGTTTGGCGGACCATGAGAAGAACACTTTGGGCACAAAGAAATCGAGATCCTGTGTACTATAGAAACTTTATTCTATTTCTATGCAGCCAACGTCTCTATAATTCTCGTTTAATATGAATTCGGAAATCAAATCGAAGTTATCCTCAAATAATTTGACCAAATTATCAGTGGTTGTATTCCCTGTCCTCAGCCAAATTATTTTTGGTGGTTGTCCACGTAATAAATTAATTTCATAATAATCTGCATCAAAGGTGACGATAGTATAACCATTAGTCTTTGCGTATTGCCAGATTTCAATATCCTTTGAATTCTCAAGACCAGCTATTCTTACTTGAATTGCATCCGGATACAAATGTTTCAGTTTGGCAATTAACCGGAATGAAATATTCTGGTCAAATAGCAGTTTCATGATATAGGTCTGATTTTATGCTCCCTGTCAGCGGCATAAGAAAGACATGCCGAAATATCCGCATCATTTAGTTCCGGGTAGTCACTAATGATTTGTTTTGCTGTCATACCTGACGCCAGCCAACCTAAAATATCGTAAACCGTTATTCTAAGTCCCCTGATACAGGGTTTCCCAAATCGTATATTCGGGTCTTTGGTAATTATTTCGCTATAATGGTTCATGACCTTGATTTATTACAGTAGTACAAATTTACTTAAAAATTATTTACAATTTCGGTTTTCCCCTGATTTTCTCAGGAATGGCATCTTTGTGTATCAGTATGGCTATGGTTTTCAGACGCACATAATCGGCCGACATAAACCAATAACCATTATGCCCCCTTTTGGTCCCCCAGGAGTTTTTAGTCAGATAGTATTTTCCACCCTTTTTACCTTTTGCAGATCCGCAAAGCTGCATGAGGTGGTCGTCGGTAACCGAGAAATTGTCGAAAGCTTTTTGTCGTTGTTCAGGAGTAATGTTTTTTTGTCCGTCCTCGGGAATCGCCACTCCCCCATTGGACGAAAAACTTTTATTATCGCTCACATCACCGTCCCAGCAAACGGTGTAGCCTTTTGCCAGCGCATTATCAATCACCGCCATGAGTTCATCCAGGGGCAGGTTATAGTAAGAGGTATACATCCAGTTGTCGGGAACCTCCAGCACAAAAGGTTGATAAAAGGGATGGTGAGTATAAGATGTCAGTTCAACATAATCATCCGGGTTTATCCCCAAACCTGCAGCAAAGCTTTCGGGGGTGTACGATTTATCGTTGTAAACAAAGGTCTGAGGAAGCTTACCGATATACACATCCATAATGCTATCCAAGGAGTACTTCCAGGGGGCAGGATCGGTTCCGGTTTTCTGTTTTACTACATGTGACATAAGTGTGCTCAGGGCTGCATCCATTTCCATCTGATCATGGTTGGTGCGGTTTAGCAAGCCGCTGTAAGCGCTTTCGGGCACAGCACCATATTGCTTGAAAAGCCTGATGATATCATGCGCCTGTCCGCCCTCGCCAAAGTTGGTGTTACCCTGATTCAAACAATAGCCCTCTGCTTTCTGTGGGTAAGCCTTTCTTACGTAAAACATTTCGGACAGGTCGTATTCGCCTTTGCCCATGCGCAGCAGCTCGCTTTCGAGGAAGGATACCGCAGCAAAGCACCAGCAGGTGCCGGTCATGGCCTGATTTTTTACTGAAGTAGTGGGTATCTCTTTGGTGATCTTTATTTTCTCTTTTTGAGCGAATAAAGAGAACACCAACAGAAAAGAAAGTATAAATGTCAATAGTCTTTTCATTGTTCTTATCAGTTTTTCAGTAGGGTATATTGCTTATTGATTTAACTTTTTCATGATCCTATCCGGTATAGCCGATTTATTCAGCATGATGGAAATTGTCTTTAATTTCAGGTAAGCTTCCGACATGTATATCAATCCACCTGACAGTTCTGTATAGCCCCAGGAGTTCTTTACCATATAATACTTCTTCCCAAACTGGTCGTGAGCCGTGCCAATGATGTGCATCACATGATCGACTTTCGATTCCAGGGTTTCGAAAGTAGTCTGACGCAAAGCGGCATCTGCTTTCACTTCTTTCTCAGGCTTTAGAAAAGCATTGTCCTTCTCTTCTGTTGACTTATCATCCCACTTTTTCTCAGGAAGCAGAGCCATTCCATACTCGTAAGAGAACTCTTTTTCGCTCACATCTCCGTTCCATAAAACCGTATATCCGTTTTGAAGGGCTGTATCAATTGTCCCGAAAAAGTCATCAAACGGAAAATTGTAATACAAATCGTGGCTCCAATTGTATTTGGTTTCCAAGACAAAGGGTTTATACCAGGGATGATGATCATAAGAAGTCAGCTCGATATAATTGTCAGGAGTAAATTCCAGAGTTCTTGCAAATTCTTTGGGAGTAAAAGTGGTATTATTGAACTTAAAATCTGTAGGAGGTTCCCCCATATTCGATCGCAGTATGCTGTGGACATCATCCTCCAGTTTTTGATAACCGCCATTCATTCCACTCTGCATAAACAACTTTACCTTTTCTTTTATCAGGGTATCCATTCTTGCATGATCATAGCCAACCATGTTGGCATCCTTTCCGCAATAAGCCTTCTCCGGCATCATTCCATAGTTGCGAATAGCATTCATCACATCATGTGGCTGACCACCCGGAGTCAGAAAGACTTTACCATGCCAGCGGACATAATTCACCGCTTTTTGAGGATAAATGTTCCACACGAAAAACATTTCCGAAAGATCCACCTCCCCTTTGCCCATGCGCATAAGTTCGCTCTCGATAAAAGAAGTGGTTGCAAAACTCCAGCAAGTGCTTGAAAGGCTCTGATCCTTAATAGAGGTGGCTGTCAACTTAATATCAGGAGTAAAGGTAAACTGCGCCTGCACATGCTGCAGCGCAATGAGGCAGAATAAAGTAAGTAAACTGAAAAATCTCGGCATGATCATTTATTTTGTGATTCAAATTTAGATAAAATCACCGAGAATCAGTAAGCTTTCTTAATCTCTGATCATCATACCTTCCGCGAACTTTCACTACTTTTGGAAAAAAATTCCCTCAATATGTTCGACGAAGAAGGCCTGTTAAAAGAGATCAAATTCCGCACCTCGCGCAGTTCGGGCAAGGGAGGCCAGAGTGTCAACAAGGTTTCGTCCAAGGTTGAACTGATATTTGATGTGAATGCCTCACTGGTCTTTTCAGAAGAAGAAAAACTCCTGATACTAATGAAATCCGGTTCCTTTTTGAAGGACGATATTTGTATCCATATGGTATGTCAGGAAGACCGTTCGCAATACATGAACAAGAAAATGGTAGTCGATAAATTCCTCCAGCTGATCGCCAAATGCCTAAAGCCAAAGAAAAAAAGGATATCGACCAAAACTCCATCAGGCGAAAAAGAAAAACGACTGGCAGATAAAAAGCAGGTTTCGGAAAAGAAACAAAACCGCAAAAAGCCGGAAGGGTGATGATATTAGGATTGCTAAATTGTTTTTAGGCTTAGTGACCTTCTTGCCTTCGGGGTTCTTCTACGGTCTTCGGGCTCCTGACTTCCAACCTCCATAAATCTTAAATCAAAAATCTTAAATCTCTAGTACCCTCTCTCCTTCAATACCCTTTTGGTTTCTTTATAACCTATCTGCCGCATTTCCTTGCCTTTCGACATGTCAAAAAGTGAGTATTTGGAAAGCTCTTTTGGCTCGATATAGATGTCGAATTTGGGGATCTTGTGAGCATTGATCTCATGAATCATCATGTGAACACTGCGGTCGGCCACATTCATCATGCCTTCGAATTCTATCATGGGAACAATGGGATTGATGTTTACACCTATCAGCATTTCACAATCATTCTCAATAGGCTCAAGAGGAATATTGTTTAAGATCCCTCCATCCACATAGGTCACCCCATCAATTACCATGGGTTGAAACATGATGGGAACGGTGGAGGAAGCAATGATATAAGGGACCAGTTCTCCTTCCGAAAAATAAACGCACTTGGCTTCATTGAGGTTGGTTACAGCCACGAAGAGCGGCATCTTCAGCTCACTGAACTGTTTTGCACGAAGTTTTTCCAGCAAAGTTTTGTACAAACCCGTCAGCCTTACGAACCCCTTGTTGGGAATGATAAACTCCAGGTATTTGGTAAGCTTTCGGTTGAAAAATATCTCGTAGATTTCATCAGGAGAAAAGCCATCCGCATAAAATGCTCCTACTATAGAGCCAGCACTTGCACCCGAAACCACATCGGGGAAAATACCCGCTTCGTTCAATGCCTGCAGCACACCGGCATGTGCAAAACCACGCAAGGCTCCCCCACTGAGGACGAGGCCTGTCTTGTATTTTTTCATTTCTTTATCCATTTTTCAAAGGAAGTTTTTCAGGGACGAAAATTAAAAAATATATGGCAACAAAAATAACCGCAACAGAAGAAATAATCATGGTAGCAACTGCTCCCCATAAGAACCAAACCAAGCCGGCAAATGAACTGGCTATCATAGTCAGAACACTGTTCAGTGCCGTAAAGGAGCCAATGGCGGTAGCCGTTTCACTTTTATCCACAATATTCGATATCCAGGCCTTGCCCAGACTTTCGTTGCAGGCAGCATAGATGCCATACAAAAACAGCAGACCCATAAAGAAATAAAGGTTGGTAGCAAAAGCGAACCCAAAATACACAACGGAGAATAAAACAAAACCCAACACTATCATTTTTTTGAACCCTGCTTTGTCGGACAATGCTCCTATGGGATAAGCAAAAATGGCATAGACCGCATTGTAGAAAACATAAGCCAAAATCAGGTAAAGATCGCCAACACCAGCCTGTTTCATTACCAACAACAGGAAGACATCGGAGCTATTGAACAAAGTAAACAGCAATAAACCACTTAGCAAAAGTTTGTACTGTCGGGGAGCTTTCTTCAGATACTTTATAAACGAAAAAAAACCGATTCTTGATTTGACCTTTGGTGGTGCTTTCGGGATATACTCCTTCAGGAAAAAAGTAAGCAGAATACTTATGATCCCAGGAAATATGGCCAGCATGAAAAGCAATTTGTATTGCTGAGGGTAAAAATTCAGCAGGATAAGAGCCAGAACAGGGCCCAGAAAGGCACCAATGGTATCGAAAGCCCTGTGAAATCCGAACACCTTTCCTTTGAATTCCGGGGTAGTCATATCGGACAGGTAAGCATCGCGGGCGCCGGTACGAATGCCCTTACCCAAACGATCAGAGGTTCGGGCGAAGAATATCCATAAAGGAAAACTGAACAGGGCCATCAAGGGTTTTGAAATGGCACTGAGTAGATATCCGAAACGTATGAAAGGAACTCTCTTCCCGGATTTATCCGAAAGTTGTCCGAAATAACCTTTGCTCAATCCGGCCGTTGCCTCTGCTATTCCTTCCAGAATACCTATCAGGACAATGGAAAACCCAATGCTCTTCAGAAAAAGAGGCATCACCGGATACAGCATCTCGCTCGAAACGTCAGTAAACAAACTGACTAACGAAAGTATCCATATAGGACGGGTGATTATTTTCTTCTTCTTTTCCACAAAGATTTTTGCAGTAAAAATAGAGGTTTTATAGATTGAACATCATGAATCTTCAGAAATAATTTCTATTAAAAGTAGCCAAATAATCTTTTTCAGAAATCTGATACCTGATGCATAAAATATTTAATTTCGCAGCCTAAAAATTACTGTTTTACTATAAAACTCACTTATATGAACAAGGTATTAATTCTCGGTGCCGGAATGGTTGCCAACCCTATTATCCAGCATCTGCTTTCGAAAAACATTGAACTAACCGTAGCGGCATTGAACATAGACGATGCCAAAAAGATGGTTGGAAACGCTACTAACGGAAAAGCCATTCACTGGACCACTGATGATGAAGCAGCGCTTGACGGTATGATTTCACAGAATGATGTGGTGGTTAGCTTGCTGCCGTATGCTTTCCATGTTATGGTAGCCAAACATTGTGTGAAACACAAAAAGAACATGGTTACCACCTCTTATGTGAAACCCGAAATGCGCGAACTGGACATTCCCGCCAAGGAAGCCGGTATTATCATTTTAAATGAAATTGGCCTCGATCCGGGTATTGACCATATGTCGGCCATGCGTATCATCGATAAGGTGCATGCTCAGGGCGGAAAGATTGAAGAGTTCTATTCGCTTTGCGGTGCCTTGCCTTCACCAGAATCATGCGACAATCCATTCAATTACAAATTCTCATGGAGTCCTAAAGGTGTGGTGCTGGCCGGAAATAACGATGCCGTTTATTTAAAACATGGAAAAACTGTGGAATTGCCCACCGCCGATCTGTTCAAAAAACCAATGAACCTCAATTTCCCTGATGTTGGTAAGCTCGACATTTATCCCAACCGCGATTCTCTTTCCTACATCGACATCTACGGAATTCCCGAAACCAAAACTATGTATCGCGGGACTTTCCGCTTCCATGGATGGTGCGAAACACTGGATACGTTGAAAGCTTTGAAATGCACTTTACCCGAAAAACACGACTTTGCAGGCAAAACTTTTGCCGGAGCAGTGGCCATGGTGAATGGCATCGCAGATGAAAACAACATCAGAAAATCTATCGCCAAACTGCTGAACCTGGATGAGAATGCTTATGCACTGCAGGCTATCGAATGGCTGGGATTGTTCGATAATAAACCCATGAACCGTAAGGAAGATTCTATGTATGAGATAACTTCTGACCTGATGATAGAAAAGATGATGATCACCGAAAAAGACCGCGATATGGTGGCTATGATGCACATCTTCAAAGCCTCTTATCCCGATGGTAGAACCGAGATCATCAAGTCCCGCATGTTGGATTTTGGTTCCTTGCAGACCGATACAGCCATTGCCCGCACGGTGGCATTGCCGGCGGCCATTGCCGTAGAGATGATACTGAAACAGGAGATCAAAGTGAAGGGCGTTTACATTCCTGTGATTGCCGATATTTACAATCCTGTGCTCGACAACCTCGAAAAACTCAACATCAAGATGATAGAGGAATATGGTTTGCCTCTTTCAGAAAATCTTCAATAAATAGGACCTATGAAATTCGGTAAATGGATAGGCGGCGGACTGGGATGGGCTTTTTTCGGGCCCATTGGAGCCTTGCTTGGCTTTGCACTGGGAGCGGCTGTCGATAATATCAGTATCACATCCCTTCAAACTTCACACTCGCCCACACAGCAAGGCGATTTTATTGCCAGTTTGCTCGTGCTCACTGCGGCCGTGATGAAAGCCGACGGCAAAATACTAAAATCGGAACTGGATTATGTGAAACGAACTTTCATGGTCCAGTTTCCCGAAGAGCAAGCCAGTCAGTATATGCTGATGCTGCGCGACATTCTGAAACAGGAAATTCCGGTTCAGGAGGTTTGTCAGCAGATTAAGCATTACATGGATTATTCAGCCCGACTGCAATTGCTGCATTATCTTTATGGGATATCATCCTCGGATGGCGAGCTGCACAGTTCGGAGATTAATGTAATAGAACAAATTGCTGTCGGAATAGGTATTTCGCATGCCGATCTTTCTTCTATAAAAGCCATGTTCGTAAAGGATACGGAAAGCATGTACAGAATATTGGAGATTGAGCCCACGGCCAGCAACGAAGAAGTGAAAAAAGCCTATAGACGCATGGCTGTGAAGTATCATCCCGACAAGGTGGTTCATTTGGGAGCGGATATGCAGAAAGCAGCCAACGAAAAATTTCAGCAGTTGAATGCGGCTTATGAGGAAATAAAAAAACAAAGGGGAATGAATTAGACGGAAGTCGGGAGTCCGAAGTCAGAAGAGGGAGTCAGGAAAAAAGTTGGGTGGGGCACAATAATTTTAACATTTTTTAAGTTATCGCTTTATTATTAATTCTTAAAAACCCCACACCATGAAAAAGCTCATTTTTGTAATTGTTCCTTTAATGCTTTTGATAGCATGTGCACCCTCGGCTGAAGAGAAATCAGCCAAAGAAAAAGTCAAACAGGACTCCATTGCAGCGGTTTACGAAGAAGCTCCACCCCCCGAGTCAGCCTCTACGGAAGGAAATGTTTCGAAAGAAGAAGTAGAACAGCAAAACAAACCCACGGCAGTCAAAAAACAGCAACCCATTTGGGATTCTGCTTTCATCAAAAGAAACGCCGATCGTAAGCTGATCAAAACCGTAAATCTGGAATGTAAAGTGGCTGAAGTGGAAAAAGCTACTTACCAGATAGAGAACATCACCAAACAGTTTGGCGGGTTCATCACTTCCTCGGATATCACTAACAGCAATTATTCTTACAACGAATACCGTATCAGCAAAGATTCGGTAAAGGTGGTTGGCATCAGGAATATCGAAAATAATATAACGCTTCGCGTTCCCAATTTTTATCTCGATTCGGTGCTCTACCATTTCAGTAAGATTTGGACACAATTGGATCATCGCACGCTGAAAGTGGAAGATGTCACCATACAACTGCTTTCCAACGAACTGAGGGCAAGACTGTATCAGAAGACTGCATCTAAAATTAATGATGCTTCGGCTCAACCCAAAAACAAACTGAACGATGTGGTAGAAGCCGAAAAAACTGCCGCCGATTATCTTGAAAGCACTATTAATAAGAAAATTGAGAACCTAACCCTTCAGGACCGAATTGATTACAGCGATATCACCCTGCACATGTATCAGGATAAAGTGCTTTACAAAACCACCATTGCCAGCGTCGATCCCGAACAATATGAACCCGGGTTTGGCAACGAATTTGTAGATTCGCTGCAGTTTGGCTGGAAGATTTTTGTAGGATTTCTTTTATTCTTAACCAAGTGCTGGTCGGTTATTGTAATCAGTTTGATGCTTTACGTGGTGGTTTATTTCACCATTCGGTTCTTCATCCATAGAAGTCGGAAAAATAAAAACAAGCCAAAGGGCGAATAATTCGAATTCTGATGACATATGGTTTCGTAATGATATCAAACCCTGATAAAATCAGATCAGAGTTATTTAATATGGCATCATAAAGCCAAAAACTGATCTCATATTGCAATTTCGCAACACCATTTAATGATAAAATGGTCTCATATCGGAGCAAAATGGTCTCATATTGGAGCAATATGAGACCATTTTAAGGTAAAATGAGATCATTTTGGAGCAGAATGAGAGTATGATTATTTCGTCTCTCTCAATAATAGCCCTATAAAACAAGTATTTACAGAGCTTCTTTATCTGAAAAGTATCTTTGGGCAACTAATTTGAGCGTTTTAACGGCTTCCGTAAGCTGGGCATCCCACCAAATGATCGTTCACCATTCCGGCGGCTTGCATAAAGGCATAGCAAATGGTGGAGCCTACGAACGAAAATCCTCTTTTCTTCAGATCCTTGCTCATCAGATCCGATTCGGCTGATCGGGCAGGGATATGTTTCAATTCGGTAAAACCATTCATGATAGTTTTTCCGTTTACGAAACCCCAAATGTATTTATCGAAACTGCCGAATTCCTTTTGCACTTCCAGAAAGTGTTTAGCATTTTTTATGGTGGCCAATATCTTTTGTTTATTGCGAATGATACCGGCATTCTGCATCAGTTCTGCTATTTTATCATCGCCATAATTCACTATGACCTCAGGATTGAAGTTATCAAAAGCTTTGCGGAAAGCTTCGCGTTTGTGCAGTACCGTTTTCCAACTTAGTCCGGCCTGAAAAGAGTCCAGCACCATGAATTCGAATATCTTGCGGTCATCGTGCAAAGGTATGCCCCACTCGGTATCGTGGTAAGCTATCATCAAAGCGTCATCGGAAGGCCAGGGACAACGATTTTCCATATTGATAGAATTTACTCCATGTTCAGGATATGCCCCATCCTATCCTGCTTGGTTTTGAGGTATTTTTTATTGTATTTGTTGGGCGAAACAATAATAGGAATGTTCTCTACTATCTCGAGTCCGTAACCCATCAGCCCTGTCCGTTTGGTAGGATTGTTGGTCATCAGACGGATTTTGGTGGCATTCAAATCGCGGAGCATCTGCGCACCAATGCCATAATCGCGTTCGTCGGCTTTGAATCCCAGTTTTTCGTTGGCTTCTATGGTATCGTAACCCAGTTCTTGCAAATGGTAAGATTTCAGTTTGTTTTCCAAACCAATGCCTCTGCCCTCTTGATTCATGTAAAGAATAATTCCCTTTCCTTCTTTTTCGATGATCTGCATGGCTTGGTGCAACTGGTGTCCGCAATCGCAACGACAAGATCCGAAAATATCGCCTGTCATGCAGGATGAATGTACCCTGACCAAAATGGGTTCGTCCTTTTCCCAGGTGCCTTTGGTCAGCGCAATCTGTAGCTGACCTGTATTGATTTCGCGATATAGGGTAAGCGAAAAATCGCCCCATTCGGTAGGCATATCCACCACCTCTTCTTTTTTGATGAGGCTTTCGTTCTTGATTCGATAAGCTATCAGGTCTTTTATTGAGATCATTTTCAATCCGAACTTCTCAGCAATTTTATACAAATCCATCAGTCGGGCCATGGTGCCGTCTTCGTTCATGATCTCGACCAAGGCTCCCACAGGTTTCAAGCCTGCCAGACGAGCAAGATCAACGGTAGCTTCGGTATGACCGGCGCGGCGCAGCACGCCTCCGTCTTTAGCCCGTAATGGGAAAATATGTCCGGGACGACCCAGTTCCGAAGGTTTGGTGTCGGGGTTCGAAAGGGCCTTTATGGTTTTCGAACGGTCGCTAGCCGAAATTCCGGTGGTGCATCCGTCGCCTAAAAGGTCAACAGAAACAGTGAATTGGGTTTCGTGCGATGAAGTATTTTTCGAAACCATCATTTCTAGTTCCAAAGTTTTACAAAGTTCAGCAGTTATGGGTGTGCAAATCAATCCACGCCCATGTTTTGCCATGAAATTTACTTTGTCAGGCGTAATGGTTTCGGCAGCGGTAATAAAATCACCCTCATTTTCGCGGTCCTCGTCATCCACCACGATAATGATATTCCCTTTTCTGAATTCTTCAATAGCCTCTTCCGTCGTATTCAAGCTGTATTCCATATTTGTAAATTTCTGAGGTGCAAAGTTAATAACATTCAGCCAAACTGATGTTATTTACCGAATTATTAATGTTACCATAATCCCTTTTGCCACACGGCCGAAAGGTCCATCGTAAGTGCTACCGAATAGTGTATCAGAACCCCCATCCAAATGGTGCGGCTTTTCAGACTTAGAGTTCCCAAGACAATTCCGGCAATAATGGCCGCTATGGTTTCCGGGAAAGGCTTTCCGAAATGTATCATACAATAAGGAATGGTCATAATAAAAACACTGTAATAGCCAAATTGTTTCTTAAATCCGTGTACCAAAAAACCTCGGAAGAAAAACTCCACACCTATGAACTGAAAAAAGTAAAGCAGTTGCCATATCCAGAAATTGGGATAAAGCGGTTCGCCTTTCACCATGCGATAGAAAGGATAACGAGCCTGAAAACTGTCGGTGGTTGAGAAGAACAAGATAACAGGTATCATGATCACGAAAAACAAAAGGTAGATATTGTAATCTTTGAACAGGTTCCCCACTTTCAATCCGTAATCCGTGGTTTTCTCTTTTAAAACAACCTTTATAATGAGTATAGGAAGCAGAAAATAAAAGATCAGGATGATGAACACCCAGTATCCCAAAGAAAACAATTGCTGGTTGACATTGTGTTCTACGAAAAATTTAAACTTGTCCGAAATATCGACAAAGCCTAATCCTCTAAAAAAGTTGATCAGAATATAATAGCCGTCGTTCTTCCCAAGGTACTCTATGCAGCTAAGAGAAATACAAGCAATCACAGCAATGATAAGGACTTTTCGATTGAAAAAGGCATTTCGCCCTTCGGCCAAAAACTCAGTATGCTCTGATTGTATCCTATCGAAAGTGTCTGAAAATATTCTTCTGTAGATTCGCTTCATCCGTTTAGCAAAAAAAAATCCTCCGATGATTCGGAGGATTTATGTAAAATCCGGTTTCTCTTTATCTGGGTATCAAAGTATACTCCATGGCAGTGGTATACTTTGTGAAATTAATAGTCTCCGTTTTATTCACTTTCAAAATGATCTCTTTATTCTTCAGTTGGTATATCTCATACACATCAAGTGAGTTATTTCCCTGAAAAATGGTCGAATAATCATTGCCACTCATAGGGTTGTAGATATAATCAGTCACTTGCATTGCCAGCAATTCTTTGTCCTTATATTCGTTTTGGCTGTTGCCACCCATGAAATACCAATCGCCATTAACCTCAATGGTTATCGAAAGGCCTGTTGAATCATCCTGAAAAGTTTCGGTGTAGTAGTAACTACCATCTTTTTTATAATCCGTTTTGGTTTCTCCGGTATAAGTTTGTTGGGTAATATAGTTGGTAATCCATCCATCTATCAAGGTATCCTTAACAGTACAAACTACTTTTTTCTTATACCCGTCGTAAGTGGTTTCGTAAGTTTTATTGTTGTATTTATAGGTTGAGGTTAGCGTTGAAACCTTCCAATCGCCCGTCACACGGGCTTTTCTGCTATAAATGGAAAAGAATGGATCGCCATCGCCTTTTTTACATGAAGCGAGAGAAATGCTTACAAAAGCAATTAACAACATTATGCGAACCGAAAAGTTGATTTTTTTCATTGTACAATAATTTAAATCCCATGCAAATATAAAAACATTATGTCATCAATCAAATGTTTACGTCTATTTTTTCTTAAAAGAGATGATTTTTTCTATTTACTACCCGATTATTATTCATTATAAAATTGGGTTGAGTCTTTAAGAGGATACAAACATACAGAATTATACCTGATCAACCAAAACAAAAACACAAGATTATTTTGTAAAAAAAAATCCCGTAAAAACGGGATTTCCTTCAGGTTGCTAATGAATCTTACTGTTTTTCGAAGGTCATGCTTCCCGTTGAGGTGCGCGAGCCAGAATTTACAGAATAAACCGCATCGATAAGTACTACCATCTCTTTGCTTGCCAGCCTGTCGAGTTGCCAGACACTGGGATAACCCACAGCGTGAGTTCCGCCCATGTGGATATCGGTAGTAGTTCCGCCCGAGGGAGTGGAGACATAATGTGTTTGAGCAAAACAAACTGTTTCTTTGTTTTTCAGTTCGAGTTCCTTGCTTTTCGGACCGAAATACCATACGCCTTCATCCAGATACTGGTGATCATCATCTGTAATGCTGGTTTTGTAGGTTTCATCTTTATTGATAGTGATCTGTTTGGTGTAGACCAATGTTTCGGTTGGCTCACCGGTCTTTTCATGGACAACCAATGTCCCGTTGTAAGTATAGGTTTCGGTAGTTCCATCACTATAAATAATGGTTTCATTGCCTTTGATAAGTTTCCAATCGCCGCAAAGACGGGCTTTTCTGGATTTTAAAGAAATGGCAGGATCGTTCTCCCCTTTTTTGCAGGACTGAAATGTTGGAATAGCTATCATAGCCACCAGCATAACTAATAAAAATTTCTTCATGGGTTATTGGGTATTTGGTTAATAATTAAACACAAACATACATAATATAATTTTACTGATGCAATCAAACATTGATTTTTTTACAAAAAAAAAGTCCCGTTCAAAGCGGGACTTTCTTTTTTCAGAAATGAGTTTTATTTCTTTTCGTAGGTAATAGTTCCTGAATAGGTATCAGTGCTTCCGCCGCTGGTAGATGATTCATCATAGATTACGATGATTTCTTTGCTCTTTAGCTCATCTAACTGCCAGGTATAATCAGGAGTGACTCCTTTGTAGGTACCGATAGATGTTGTTCCGCCGGCAGGTGTATAAGATACCTGAGTTACAAAAAAAGCAACCGCTTCTTTGTTCTTCAACTCTTTATCCTTATTGGCGCCCATAAAATACCACTGACCATCTTCTACACGTACTGCGCCATTATAGTTAATTGTATTTTTAAATGTACCATCTTTAATGATTTCCATTGTTTGGGTGTAGTTTACCGAACCACCTGAACTAAAAGAAACTGTTGTTCCAGTATAGGTTAAGATTTCGCTGGTTCCGCCGGATACCTGAGTAAGAGAGCCCTCTGCCAGTTTCCATTCGCCGCACAGACGGGCTTTTCTGGATTTCAGAGAAATGGTAGGATCGTTTTCGCCTTTTTTACAAGACTGAAATGTTGGGATAGCAATCATGGCTACCAACAATACTAATAATAATCTTTTCATGGTTGTTTTTTATTTTTTTGGGTTAATAATTGATTACAAATTTAATCAAAAAGAATTCACTTTAACAAAACTCGTGTTAATTTATTATAAATTTTTCTTGAGGGTTATTTCTACCGTTAATATCTGCATGTCCGTTTCGTTTGGCGAAATCTGTATAAAATTAGTTTCCAGACGCGATTTCAGTTTCACTTCTTCGCTGGCCAGTTTGATGATTTCGTAAACTGTGGCTTCCACATTGCCGGTGCTATAATAGTTATCGGTTACGGTGATGCCTCCTGCCTGAAGCGTACGGGTGGCTTTGTTGGTTTGCAGGGCGAGCAGTTCTTTGTATTTGGTATCGCTGTCTGTGCCGCCTCCGGTGAAATACCAACTGCCTTCTTCATAATAGGTGTAGGTAGAAGTATCTGTAGTTACTTTTTCGTCCCATACATAAGAACCATCGGTTTTGAAGGTGATTTTCATTACAGCCGAAGAAATGAACAATTGGGTGCCTACCAGTTTTCGCATGGAGGAACCGTCGAATTCCCAGGAAGTGATGGTATCGTTGTCCTGCTGTATCCTTTTATAATAAGAGAATTTCCAATCCTGACACAAACGATGCTTGCGCGAATAGAAGGAAAACGAAGGATCTTCCTCGCCTTTTTTGCAGGAATTCATTACAGGAATCATCAGAGCAACCCCGATGAGAATTAATAAAAAGCGTTTTATTTTTTCCATATTGTAAAAATTTAGACGAAAAGAAGTACAAATATAATTTTTTTTGAAAATAATTAAGGGGTTTTGTAAAATAAATTTTTTCACACAGAGCCAAAAGGTGGAAAAACAGAGTGCGCAAAGTCTATTTAGTAAGTTATCCCAAGCGGGAATTATTTGCAGATCTTGCTGATGGTTTCGCCGGCCTTTTTATAGCCCAGGGCCAGGGCCGACTGCAGGTCGTCGCACGCTCCCTTGCGGTTGTTCAACTGATCGCGGCAACAGGCACGAAGATAATAATATTCGCCGTTGGCATCCGTACGTATGGCCAGATCGAGATCGTCGGAGGCCTGCTGATATTTTTTCTGGTTCATGAAAAGTTGTGCCCGGCCGGCATGAGCCGAGGGATTATCGGGATTGATTGATAGAGCCTTGTTGTAATTGATGAGGGCGTTGGGAGCCTTGTTCATGGCAATATTTATTTCGGCAATGCGCAGGCAAACGGTATCGTTGCGGGGCTGCAGCTGCGAAACTTTGGTAAAGTCTTTCAAAGCCTCGGCGGTTTTCGAAAGTTTCTGGTAACAGAGGCCGCGTTTGTAAAACACATCAGCATCCTTGGAAGCGTATTTCACCGTGAGCATGGTGAAATCGTTGATGGCATCGGTATATTTTGCCAAAGCATAAGAGGCCAGGGCGCGTTTTTTGTACAAATCGGGACTTTCGGTCTTCAAACTTATAAGTTGAGTGATGTCGGTTATGAGCAGGGCATGGCTTTGCCTTTGAGAGTAAATATCCACGCGATGGAGATAAGCGTCTTTGAAATCAGGCTTGAAGGTGATGGCTTTCGATAGATCGGTGAGGGCCTCGTTTTCTTTTTTTAGTTCAAGGTTCACGAGAGAGCGCTGATAATAGGTCTGAGGATTTTTATCGTTGAGCAGGGCCGCCTGATTGAGGTCTTTCAATGCCAACTTCAGCTCGTTGGTTGTCAGATAATGGTCAGCGCGGCCCAGAAAGGCGCGTTCGTCGGCGGGTTTCAGCTCAATGGCTTTGGCATAGTCGGCCAGGGCAGGTTTTTCCTGGTTCAGTATAATATAGGTGCCGGCGCGCATCAGATAGGCATCATAGTATTTGATATCTACCGTGATGGCTTTGGTGAGGTCTTTGAGGGCGGCATCGTATTTTTTTTGATCGGTGTAGCAGCGGGCACGCTCCAGATAGGCCTCGTAGAAGAATTCGTTTTTGGTGACACAGGAGGTGAATTCGGTGATGGCCCCGGGCAGGTCTTTGGCTTTGTATTTGGCAACGCCGGATTCGTAGTAGGAGTTAGCGGTTTGGGCAAAGAGTGGACCTGCGGAAAGCATGAGCAGCAGTATCAGAAATATTTTCGGCAAACTGAGCATTTGAGGGAATGAGATTTTGTTTTGCAAAGATAATGGAAGGGAATTAGGATTTAGGATTTTTGATTTAGGATTTTTTGATTTCAGAATGGTAAATAATTACATCAAGAATTTAAAAAGTCAGTGTTTTAGCAAAAAAGTCAGTATTTTACTAAAACAGTCGGTGTTTTCCGAAAACAGTCATTCCCCCCCATTTTTTCTTACGTTGACATTTGACGCATAAAATAAAATGCATATAGGCAGATTTGTTGTGAAATATTTTTTTACTTTTGATTTAATAAAGTAACCGGGGGTGTGGTGCCTATAAACGAGTTATGCTCCATACGAGAATCGACGAGAGGAAAAATAAAATCAAAACAGTTTCTTAATGAATTTTAAGGTCTTTCATAAAATTTCTATTGTAATCGACCAAAATTATTTTTACATTTTGGTTAGAAGCTAATTCCCTAATTTTCTTAACACCAAGTTTCCCTTTTAAATCGTTCGTCCAAAGGTGTATATTGTAGTTCGAAAAATATCGTTGAAAAAAATCACACATCTCGTAACTACAAGACAATGCATCAAAATGATATTGTTCAATATCTGCTTTAATTTCTTTTGCAAGTTTGTTTTCTGCAAAATAGGGTATCGCTACATTGATTTCTGGAATCCAGTAGCTTGTAAATATTTCATCACACTTAAAATATGAAAGCAACTCAGGATGCGATGATTCTACAATAAGTCTTCCTGCTAAATTATACTTATTGACAATCCTTTTCATTTCCGAAAGAGAATATAGAACATTTTTATCTGATAAATTTTTATAATCAATCCAATAGTAAAATTTTGAAGGATTTACAATGCTATCAAAAAATGAGTCTAACGTTCGACCAGATGGGCCATCATGCCCTGTTTGAAATTCGTTTTGCTCATCCGTAAAAAAAACGTCTGTTTCAATTCCACTAAATTTTTTTAGCAACCCATTTGCTTCAAGTGCAGTGTTTACACGATGTGCCCATAGTTTATTGGACGGAAAGTTGTAAAAAGTTCTTTCTGGAATAATATAATTTTCATTCTTGTTACAACTTATGAAGAATATTGCTAAAATTAAAATATACGTTTTATTAGTCATGATTTCAAATAAATTAGTTGTATCGATTTATATTTTCAATAGTAATACACACGAAATACAATTTACCCTTACTCTTGAGACGGCGAGCTTCATTTTATAAAATCAAAACAGTTTCTTAGACGTTGAAATTTTTTGGACTCTAATAAAAGATTAAAAGAAATAAAAAAATAGATAAAAAATTAGAATCAGTATATTTGACACAGCATAGCGTTAACGGGAATAGATGCAGGGTTATTTTGATATATTTTAAAGCGAATAAGAGACGAAACGCAGGGGAGAATATCAAAGGCTTTCTATCAGCGGGGGAGCGGGGTTTTGGTCAAGTATCGTTCTTTTATTTAACTTTGTGTTATTAGGACAGGAAACGGCTTCCCTGCCCGACTGACATCGGTCAGGCAGGGATTTGCCCCACCGAATAGCAAGCCTCAACCGTTATGCCCCAAATAAAAAAACATGAAAACCACTCTCCTCACCTTTCTATTGCTGCTTTTATTTGCAGGCAAAACGTTTGCGCAGGTGGATGATACGAAATTTGTTTATACTGGCCAGACGGATAGTGTGGTGTTGGCGGTGTATCATTACAGCGATAAAGAAACGGGGGCGGAGGTGGAAGATATCAGTAAAATACGCTCCGAACATTTGTTTCCTTCGGAAATTGAGTCGCTCAACAAAAGACTGCTGAATAATTCGTCATTTATTTATCAGAGGGCGCTGCTCTATCATTTCAATGTGCTGATCAGCTACTATGTAAAAGACAGCCTCGTGCAAACCCTTACCTTTTCGACTCTGACGGGGAACATCACCATTCAGAAATTCGGCTGCAGCCCGAAACATAAGATTAATAAAAAAAACAAGGAAGAAACTGTAACCGATGTTTGCTTGTACGCCTATAAAACTACCCGCGATTTTGCTTACTATTTCAGGCGATTGTTGCGCATGTACGGGCTTTGGCAGGAAGTGGATGAGGGGGATAAATTGTTTGTAGGCGACGAAGAATACATTCTCGATTAGAAATAGGAATTAAATTTAGGTACCCAAAACTCAAAAGAGAAATGAAAAAAGCCGTATTATTTTCGGAACGCCAATACTTCAGGCAATTATGGCTGGGATTGGTACTATTGGCCATCAACTCATTGTTTGTTTACGGCATAGTTCACAACATAATGAGTACGCAGGGGCCGAAGATGAGCAATGCTGTACTTTTCGCGGCCCTCGCTTTTACCTTATTGCTTACGCTGTTGTTTTTGCTGATTCGTCTCGACACAGAGATCAGGACGGATGGGATTTACTTTCGTTTTTTTCCTTTTCAGGTATCGTATAAAATATTACGTAAGGAAGATATTTCTGATTGTGTAGTCACCCAATACGAAGCCATAAGAGATTATGGAGGCTGGGGGATCAGGGGCAGCTTTTCCGGAAAAGGAAAGGCTTACACTGTTTCAGGCTTTATGGGAATACAAATAGTGATGACCGATGGGAAAAGATATCTGCTGGGAACCCATAAAACTCCAGATGCTTTAGAGGCTTTAGTGCTTACGGATATGCTTAGGAAATGATTTGCTTATCATTCAGCTTCGCACCACCAAAATAATCCTTACTTCACAGACAGTATCGGTTCGGACGGTTTTATTTCTATACTTTTGCATTCTGATTTTTCGGAATGGAAGAACACCAACTCATAGAGCAGATCAAACAAAGGGACGAAAACGCCTGCCGAAGGTTTATCGACCTGCACAAGGATATGGTCTTCCGTATCTGCCTGGGTTTCTTCAATAATAAAGAAGACGCCGAAGAACTGACTCAGGATGTTTTTATAGAGGCCATTTCGAATATCCATGCTTTTAAAAAAGAAGCCAAAATACAGACATGGCTTTACCGTATTGCCATCAACCGTTCGCTGAATTTTAAACGCAAACAAAAACAGTTTTCTTTCATGGAGCGCCTGGGACTGAGTTCTTCGGTGGAAAAGGAAATGGAAAAACACAACCCTTCGGCCTCGGAAGAAGGTGAGGAAACCAAAAAAATAACCGAAGAGAACAATAGCATACTTTATTGTTGCATTGATTCGCTGAAAGAAGAGCAACGGATTGCTTTTACCTTAAACAAAATGGACGGTTTTTCGTATGCCGAAGTAGCCGACATTATGAAGATATCTCTTTCCAAAACAGAAACCCTTATCTATAGGGCCAAGCAAAAACTGCAGGAGAAACTGGTGAAACAGTTGAATAGGTAATTATTGAATTGTCATGCGTTGTCATTCGTTGTCATTAATGGTCATTCGTTGTCATTGAAGGGTGTAGAAATACAAGTGAAATAGTGGCTTGTGGTTTATATTTCCCGCGCCTGCCTGACTGACGTTTAAACGGCAGGCAGGGATTACGCAGATATGCGCAGAAAAAAAATTAATCAGCAGAATTTGCGAATAAATTTTTTAATGCTTCTAAGTGTCCGCGGCGGCGGATGGTTATTTTGAAAATATTTTTCATGGACTGCAAGTTTTAAAAAACATCGGTGTCTAATCATTAAACGCATCAGAAAAATGGATTGCAAAAAGACAGAATCTCAACTACTGGATTATTTTTATAAAGAACTACCCTCGGAGGCATCGGCTTCTGTTCAGAGCCATCTGGAAAGCTGCGATCATTGCAGGGTATTGTTCGATAAGATGTCGGGAGTATTAAGCAGTGCTTCCCTGTCTGCCGAAATAAAACCTAACGATTTTATGGCAACTCGCGTCATAGCGAAACTGGAAAACGAAAAATCTTCCTCTTCAAGGGTAAGGGTGGTACAGTATTTCCTGCGTCCGGTCATGGTCGTTTCGCTGGTGGTGCTGGGCATTTTCACGGGCATAGAGATTAGCAACAGTTTGAATGAAAACCAGGCTAATACCTATTTGGCTGCTGATGCGAAAACAGATCTAGCCTCACAATTTGCTTCCGAAAATTATTTGACGACTACCAATGACGAAGTGATCGAAATGTATTTAAACGAACAAAAATAAGAACATGAGTTACTTTAAGCAAAACAAAACGACCTTATGGATATTGCTGGCCGTAGTCCTCTTCAACATTGCGGCTGTAGCGACCATTTATTACAAATCGAACAGCAGGGGTTGCAAAAAACCCTGCCAGGAAGAAAAAGGATGTTTTCAGTCGTATCTGAAAAACGAACTGAAACTGACACCGGTTCAGGCCGAAAAATTTGAAGCTGAAAAAGAAAAATATCATGATACGGTAATGGCTGTGCATAAAATAATGGTGGTTAAAAGAGAATTCATCACACACGAGATGTCGAAACCCAATGCTGATACGGCATTATTGTACAGTGCGGCCGACGAGTTGGGAGTGCTATATGCTACCACGCGAAAATTATACGTCAATCATTATTTCGAATTGTCGAAGATTTGCAACGACGAACAAAAGAAAAAACTGGCTTCCATCATCGGGAATGTTTTTTGCTGCGAGGGTCGCGGCGAAGGAATGGGTCCTGAAAAAGATCATAAAAGAGAACATAAGAGCTGCAAAGCCAATGAAGGAAACAAATTCTAAGAAATCACAAACACTAATAAATAATTACTAATAATTTAAAATAGAAAAAATGAAAACAACAAAAATCAGCTTTATTGTAATGCTTGTTATTTTGATAGCAAGTCTGGGTACGACTCAAACCATGGCCCAGGGACAAGGGAAATGCGACCAACACGGAAAAGAAGGAATGCAGGGCGGCATGTGTAAAGGCGATAAGAATTTAGCCTTTATAAAAGACATGACTCCTGAGCAGCAAAAACAAATTGATGCTTTGAAAACCAATTTAATTAAAGAAAGCATAAACACCAAAAACCTGATAGCCGAAAAGCAGGCACATTTGAAAACCGTTTCGACAGGTGACAATGTTGATATGGCTGCTGTGAATAAGACTATTGACGAACTCTTCGTTCTGAAAGCCGATATGATGAAAAAACATGAAGCTTTTAAACAGGATGTAAGGAAACTTCTGACTGCTGACCAAAAAGTGATGTTCGATATTCATGCCGGAAAAGGTCATGGAAATGGATGCCAAATGGGCGGCATGTGCCAGGGTTCATGCAAAATGGACGGAAACGGACAAGGCATGGGACACGGTAGCCAAGGCTGCGGACATATGGGCCAAGGAGCAGGAAATTGCAAAGGACAAGGCGATGCAGCCTGTTGCAAAAAAGGTGAAGGCAACGGATGCCAGGGACACAAAGAAGGATGTAAAGGCGGAGACGGACAAATGAATGGTTGTCAGGGTCACAAAGAAGGATGCAAAGGCGGAGACGGACAAGGCAAAATGCAGGGATGCCAGGGCCACGGAAATGGCGAAGGCAAGGGATGCAATAAAAAATAATAATAATATTTTTAAGGAGACAGGGTATAAACATAAAAATGTTTATATCCGTCTCTTTTTCCATTAAACAAACCATATGAAACTAGAAGAATTATTTTTTGAATCGGAAAGCCCTTTCCATTTTGAAACATCGGTAGAAAAACTCACCGAAACCATTAATGAAGCAGGCTGGAAGACTCCTGCTATTCACGATCTTCAACAAACCATGCGTAACTTTGGCAAGGATGTTATGGCAGTAAAGGTATTTGAGATATGCCATCCAAAGCACTCTTCGCGCATTCTCGAATTGAATGACGAAAGAGTGGTTTCGGCACTTATGCCCTGCCGAATTTCCGTTTACGAAAAAACCAACGGGAAAACATATTTTTCAAGGATTAACTCAGCTATGATCGCCGCATCTATAGGCGGTATCATTGCCGAAGTGATGAAGGATGCGACCCATGATGTAGAGATCATAATACAAAATACCATTTCCAAATAAGTCCTATAATACCATTTTAATGAAATATTTCAGTCTGCTATTGGGGTTGCTGTTTCTCAGTCTTAACTCGTTTACACAGAACAAAACCCAGGGGAATACTGATTTAGGTCCTCAGGGAACTATACAGGGTATTGTAATTGACAAGAAAAACAAAGCCCCCGTTGATTATGCAAACGTGATCGTATATAAGAGCAAGGATTCATCGATGGTGACAGGAGGTCTCACCAATAGTAAGGGGAAATTTTTCATTGAAAAACTTTCACCGGGCAAGTACTTTGTGAAAGTGAACTTCATTGGTTTTGGGATTAAGACCATACCTGATCTTATGATCAAGCCTCCCGATAATCTTTCCTTAAACCTGGGAACCATAGAACTTGAGACTACAGCAACCAACCTGGAAGTAGTAAACATTAGTGGCGAAAAAGACCAGATAGAATATAACCTCGATAAAAAAGTTATTAATGTTGATAAAAACATTCTGGCTGCCGGTGGTACCGCTCTCGATGTTATGCAAACCATTCCTTCGGTGAATGTAGATATAGATGGAACGGTTAGTTTACGCGGCTCGAGCAATGTAACCATATTTATCGATGGAAGACCTTCGGGTCTTACCAGCCTCGACCAGATGCCTGCGGCCCAGATTGACAAGGTAGAAATAGTTACGAATCCTTCGGCCCGTTACGATCCGGATGGTATGTCGGGGATCATAAATATAGTAACCAAACGTAAAAAAGAACCGGGTTACAACGGTCAGATTTCAGGTAACGCCAGTACAAACGGACAATACAGCGGATCGTTGAATTTGGGTTACAACCGAAAGAAATTCAATCTGTATGCCAATGTAGATGTACGTCGCAACAGATTCAAATCCAGCAGTGATACTTATCGTGAACTCTTTGTTAATGATACGACCACTACTTATTATGAACAATATAATAATTCGCTCAGGAAAGGCTTTTACGGAAATTTCAAGGCAGGAGCGGATTTTTTTATTAATTCGCAAAACACCCTATCGTTCTATGGGGTATATAATTTTCGTCGCGGTAAACCTAACGACACCACAAGCTACCAGTATTTTGATTCAGAAAAGATATTGACAGATCTCTATAAAAGAGGGAACACCGGAAAATCGAACAATGATGGTTTTGAAATAAACATTGACTACAAGAAAACTTTTAAAACCAAAGGACAAGAGCTTACAGCCAATCTTTTCTACTCTAATTCCGGAGGCGATTCCTATTCTGACCTGAACACCCTTTGGTTTTATCCTGACCTGACACCTATAGATAGCTCACTGCTGAATCAAAATACAGATATCCTTTACAAAAACACCAGTTATAACGGGCAGATCGATTATGTTCATCCTTTCGGGAAGTGGGGAAGAATAGAAACAGGATATAAGGGAAACTACAAAATAAATGAGAATGATTACACATTAGACAGTATAGGCGATGGTGTACACTACAAAGATTTATTATCGAGCAACAATTTCAAATATCAGGAGCAAATTCATTCGGCCTACTTTATATATGCGGCCGCTATAAAAAAATTCAAATTCCAGTTGGGCCTTCGGGCCGAGCAAGTTCTGACCATCTCGGAACAAAAAACGATGCAACAAACCTTCAGGCATAACTATTTCAATTTATTTCCAACAGTTCACTTAAAATATGAGTTTACTGAGCACAATGCTCTTCAAATAAGCTACAGCCGCCGGGTTCACAGACCACGCTCCGGCAATTTAAATCCATTTGTGGATTACACCGACCCTATGAATATTTCGTCAGGTAACCCTTATCTGGAACCTGAATTTACCAATTCATTTGAACTGGGACATCTGATTGATTTCAAATCTACCTCCATAAATACCACTCTTTTTTATCGTGAAACAGAAAACATGATAACGCGTGTTGTAGAAATTGATAGCCTGGGAATCTCCCGCAGCACCTATTCAAATCTGGATAAAGGCAGTTCATTCGGAGTTGAACTTATTATTTCGCAAGGGATCTTTAAATGGTGGAAAATGAACGGGAACTTCAGTTATTTTGGGGTAAAGTTCTATGGCAATTCGGATGTCATGGATTTCAACGACATCAACACAAGTTGGTCCGCCAAAGTAAATTCATCTATGACTTTTTGGAAAACCTTTGATGTACAATTGAGTTTTAATTACCGATCGGCAATATTTACGGCTCAGAATAGCCGGGACTATTTCGGAGGTTCCGGTGGTGGCTCTATTGGTAAACAAAAAGCAAACTACTTTTTTGATATCGGCCTAAAGAAAGACTTTTTCAAAAATAAACTGACCCTTAGCCTGCGATTGAGTGATATCTTTAATACCAACCTGTATTCTCTGAAAACCCAGGGCAGCAATTACTTCTCACAAGTGGAACGTAAGCGTGAAACCCGGGTTTTGTTTTTCGGAGTGTCCTACAAAATCAATGGAGGAATAAAGCAAAAGAAAAGAAAAGCCGGAGAAGACAATTCCTACGATACTGAGGAATAATACAATTATCCGGGCATTCTTTATCCCGGATTCCAATTTATAATAGAGCTATCAGGCTTGTGCCGTAGGCCCTCCGAAATTAAACGGAGAAAGATCTACGGGATTATTATCCTCTATAGGTCCAAAATTATCTTCAAATTTTGAGATATTGTCCTTCAAAGCGTTCAACAAACGTTTTGCATGTTGGGGTGTTAGAATAATACGAGCCTTAACTTTTGCCTTGGGAATACCCGGCATGATCTTTACAAAATCGAGAATAAACTCCGACTGTGAATGAGTAATAATGGCTAAATTTGAATAAATGCCTTCAGCGATCTCGTCGCTTAGTTCAATATTTAATTGCTGTTCGTTTTTCTTTTCCATAGAATTCATTATATAATAACAAAGCTACATTTTTTTTAATAAAAAAGGCGCTATTTTTTATCATAGCGCCTTTTTATATTTCAAGTAATCTTACTCTTCTGCTTCGGCAATACTTGCTTTTTCTTTCGAAGCCATTAAAAGATCGTATTCTTCGCGGGTTCCGACAATGATCTTGTCGTACTCTCTTAGTCCTGTACCAGCAGGAATTAAGTGACCCACAATTACGTTTTCTTTCAATCCGGCCAGATCATCAGATTTAGCAAAGATGGCTGCATCCGTAAGAACTTTAGTTGTTTCCTGGAACGAAGCTGCTGATATCCAACTCTTGGTCTGCAAAGAAGCCCTTGTAATACCCTGAAGAACCTGGCGTCCTGTAGCAGGGCGGGCATCACGTGCTTCAATGAGTTTTTTATCTTTACGTTTCAGCAGAGAATTTTCATCGCGAAGTTTTCTGGCAGCGATAATTTGTCCCGGTTTTTGGTTTAAGGCATCACCCGGATCAATTATTACTTTTTTACCATAGATCCAATCGTTTTCTTCGTGGAAATCGATCTTGTTAACCATTTCTCCTTCGAGGAAACGTGTATCACCTGGATCTTCTACTTCAACTTTACGCATCATCTGTCGAACAACCACTTCAAAATGCTTATCGTTGATTTTCACACCTTGTAAGCGGTAAACTTCCTGAATTTCATTCACAATATATTCCTGAACCTTGGTGGGTCCTTTAATTGCTAAAATATCAGCAGGAGTTGTAGCGCCATCAGACAATGAGGTTCCGGCTTTTACGTAGTCGTTTTCTTGTGCAAGAATTTGTTTGGTGGTGGGAACAAGGTAGTGTTTTTCCTCGCCGGTTTTAGAAGTAATGATTACTTCTTTATTACCACGTTTCAGTTTTTTACCAAAAGAAACAACACCATCAATTTCAGAAACTATAGCAGGCTCGGAAGGATTACGTGCTTCGAACAATTCGGTTACACGTGGCAAACCTCCTGTGATATCACCAGCTTTACCTACAGCTCTCGGGATTTTACAAATGGTTTCTCCGGCAATGATCTTACCACCTTCTTCTACTTTAATATGAGCGCCAACCGGCATGTCATACTGTTTAATGACTTCCTTGGTCTTTTCATTGATAACTTTAATAGATGGGTTTTTAGCTTTATGTCTGGTCTCAATAATAACCTTATCATGATAACCTGTTTGATCATCAGATTCTTCACGGAAAGTAACATTTTCGATAACGTCTTCAAATACGATCTTTCCGGAAACCTCAGAGATAATCAAAGCATTGTATGGATCCCAATCACAAATGATGGAGTCTTTCTTAACCGTATCTCCGTTTTTATAATAAAGATTGGAACTGTAAGGGATATTATTAGAGGACAGTACGATCTTGGTATTCGGGTCAACAACTTTCATTTCAGCCGATCTACCAATAACTACATCATATTTTGCACCTTCAGCATTAGTGTATTCAACGGATCTTAACTCTTCGATCTCAAGTATACCAGCATATTTTGCTTCTATCTTAGAAAGTGAAGCAATGTTCACACCGGCAACCCCCCCAACGTGGAAAGTACGCAATGTCAACTGTGTACCCGGTTCACCGATGGATTGAGCAGCAATTACACCTACAGCCTCTCCTTTCTGAACCATATTACCTGTTGCAAGGTTACGTCCATAACATTTTGCACAAACACCATGACGTGATTCGCAAGTTAATACGGACCTAATTTCTACCGTATCAATCGGAGAATCTTCAATGATTTTTCCAATTTCCTCGGTAACTTCTAATCCAGCTTCATAAATCAACTCTCCTGTCTGAGGATGATAGATATCGTGTAAGGTAACACGTCCTAAAATACGATCATACAAAGATTCAACAACATCCTCATTTTTCTTCAAAGCGGTAACTGTCAAACCTCTGAGTGTACCACAATCAGGTTCAGAAATAATCACATCCTGTGTAACATCAACAAGACGACGTGTTAAATACCCGGCATCAGCCGTTTTCAGAGCGGTATCAGCAAGACCCTTACGAGCACCGTGAGTAGAAATAAAATACTCAAGAACTGATAATCCTTCATGGAAATTTGACAAGATAGGATTCTCAATGATCTCACCACCTGTGGCACCAGATTTCTGTGGTTTTGCCATCAGACCTCTCATCCCGCATAACTGACGAATCTGTTCTTTGGAACCGCGGGCACCTGAATCAAGCATCATATAAACGGGGTTGAAACCCTGCATATGCTGTGCTAACTGATTCATTAAAGTTTGGGTCAATCTCGAATTGGTATGTGTCCACACGTCAATGATCTGATTGTATCGCTCATTGTTAGTGATGAATCCCATATTATAGTTGTTCTTTATTTCAAGAACTTCATCTTCTGCTTTACTAATCATTTCTGCTTTTACGACAGGAACAACAAGATCACCAAGATTAAATGATAATCCACCTTTGAAAGCCATGGTAAATCCAAGATCTTTTATGTCATCAAGAAATTGTGCTGTTCTCGCTGTTCCTGAGATTTTCAGAATATCACCGATAATATCACGCAAAGCCTTTTTAGTTAAAAGCTGATTCAGGTAACCATATTCTTTTGGAACTACCTGGTTGAATAATACTCGTCCAACGGTAGTTTCAATAAGTTTTGTCGTAATTTTTCCGTCTTCTTTAACACCTACTCTTACTTTAATATAAGCATGCAGGTCAACTTTCTTTTCATTAAAGGCTACAATTACCTCTTCAGGACCATAAAAAACATATCCTTCGCCCTTTACAGGATTCTCAGGAATATTTCTTCTTCCTTTGGTAGTATAATAAAGTCCTAAAACCATGTCCTGAGATGGAACTGCAATAGGAGCTCCGTTGGCAGGATTCAGGATATTATGTGAAGCAAGCATTAGTATTTGGGCTTCCAAAACAGCAGCATTTCCTAATGGTAAATGAACAGCCATCTGGTCACCGTCGAAGTCGGCATTGAAAGCCGTACAAACCAAAGGATGAAGTTGAATTGCTTTTCCTTCGATCAGTTTCGGTTGGAATGCCTGGATACCTAAACGGTGCAAAGTCGGAGCACGGTTAAGCATAACAGGATGTCCTTTTAAAACATTTTCGAGAATATCCCATACAACAGGGTCTTTCCTGTCGACAATTTTCTTTGCAGATTTAACCGTCTTAACAATGCCTCTTTCGAGCATTTTGCGAATGATAAAAGGCTTGAACAATTCTGAAGCCATTTCTTTTGGCAATCCACATTCATTCAATTTAAGTTCCGGTCCAACAACAATAACCGAACGACCTGAATAGTCAACACGTTTACCTAAAAGATTCTGACGGAAACGACCTTGTTTACCCTTCAAACTATCGCTCAAGGATTTCAAAGCACGATTTGATTCCGTTTTTACTGCATTAGCTTTTCTGGAATTATCGAATAAAGAATCAACAGCTTCCTGAAGCATCCTTTTTTCATTACGTAAGATTACATCAGGTGCTTTAATTTCAACCAGTCTTTTCAGACGGTTATTTCTGATAATTACTCTACGATACAAATCATTCAAGTCGGAAGTAGCAAAACGTCCGCCATCAAGAGGAACTAAAGGTCTTAATTCAGGTGGAATAACCGGTACAACTTTTACAATCATCCAGCCCGGATTGTTTTCCATTCTTAAGTTAGCTTCGCGAAATGCTTCTACTACTTGTAAACGTTTCAGGGCTTCCTGTTTCCTCTGTTGCGAAGTTTCTTTATTAGCCTTATCGCGTAAAGTATATGAGAGACTGTCCAGATCAAGTCTTACCAACAGATCATAAAGAGCCTCTGCACCCATCTTTGCGATGAATTTATTAGGATCACTATCATCCAAATATTGATTTTCTTTTGGCAAAGTTTCCAAAATCTCAAAATACTCCTCTTCAGTAAGAAAATCGAGATAATTGAGGTCTTGCTTAACACCCGCATTAATTACAATGTATCTTTCGTAATAAATGATAGTTTCCAACTTCTTTGATGGTAATCCAAGCAAAGCACCTATTTTATTAGGTAATGACCTGAAAAACCAGATATGGGCAACAGGAACAGTAAGTTGAATATGTCCAACTCTTTCTCTTCTGACTTTCTTCTCGGTTACTTCAACACCGCACCTATCGCAAACAATTCCCTTGTATCTTATTCTTTTGTATTTTCCACAATGACATTCCCAGTCTTTTACCGGTCCAAAGATTCTTTCACAAAACAAACCGTCTCTTTCAGGTTTGTATGTTCTGTAATTTATAGTTTCCGGTTTCAAAACTTCACCACTTGAACGCTCTAAAATCTGTTCAGGTGAAGCCAGACTGATTGTTATTTTAGAAAAATTACCTTTTGTGTTTAATTCTTTTCTAAAAGCCATATTAAATTATTTCTAAATTCCTAAAAGGAAAAATAATATTATTCATCAAACGTAATATTCAGGCCTAGGCCTCTTAATTCGTGAACTAACACGTTGAAAGATTCAGGAACGCCTGGTATTGGCATATTTTCACCTTTTACTAAAGCCTCATACGCACGAGCACGTCCTGTAACATCATCCGACTTAACAGTAAGAATTTCTTGTAAAATATTTGCTGCACCAAATGCTTCCAGTGCCCAAACTTCCATTTCTCCAAATCTCTGTCCCCCGAATTGGGCTTTACCGCCTAATGGTTGCTGAGTGATCAAAGAATATGGTCCAATTGAACGGGCATGCATCTTATCATCAACCAAATGGTGTAATTTCAAAATATAAATTACTCCAACAGTTGCCGGTTGATCGAATTTCTCACCTGTCCCACCATCGAATAAATATACTTTCCCGTTATCAGGTAAGCCTGCCTTGCGCATATAAGAATTGATATCATCCAGTGAAGCACCGTTAAAAATCGGTGTCTCAAATGACATTCCAAGTTTCTGCCCTGCCCAGCCTAAAACAGTTTCGTATATCTGTCCCAGATTCATACGGGAAGGTACGCCCAAAGGATTCAAAACAACATCGACTGGTGTTCCGTCTTCCAAGAATGGCATATCCTCATCACGGACAATTCTGGCAACAATACCTTTATTACCATGTCGACCGGCCATCTTATCACCAACTTTCAACTTACGTTTCTTGGCTACATAAACTTTGGCAAGCTTAACGATCCCTGATGGTAAATCATCACCAACAGTTTCAATAAACTTGTTTCTGTTGTAAACACCCAAATACTCGCGATATTTAATAGTATAATTGTGCAACAACTGTTTTATCAACTCATTGGTATCTTTATCAGAAGTCCATTTAGTAGGATTAATAGAAATATAGTCAAGTCCGAGAAGTGCTTTTTGAGTAAATTTGGATTTCTTCGGAATCAATTCTTCTTTAAGGTTGCTATAAACACCCTGAGAAGTTTTATTATCCAAAAGATCCAAAAGTTTCTCAACAAGTTTAACCTTTAACGCTTGAACATTTTTAGTAAAATCGTCCTCAAAATCCTTAAGCGTTTCCTTTTCTTTCGATTTATTCTTTTTATCCCTAATTACACGGGAGAATAATTTTTTGTCAATAACAACGCCCTTCATTGATGGGGGCGCCTTCAATGATGCATCTTTAACATCACCGGCTTTATCTCCAAAAATGGCACGAAGCAATTTCTCTTCAGGGGTAGGATCAGTTTCACCTTTTGGAGTGATCTTACCTATCAGAATATCTCCTTCATTCACTTCAGCACCTATCCTAATAATTCCGTTCTCATCAAGATCTTTCGTAGCTTCAACGCTTACATTAGGAATATCATTGGTCAATTCCTCCATCCCGCGCTTGGTTTCGCGAACCTCTAATACAAATTCTTCAATATGAATAGAAGTAAAAACATCTTCTCGAACAATACGCTCTGATATTACGATAGCATCCTCAAAATTGTATCCCTTCCAGGGCATGAAAGCAACTTTTAAATTGCGACCTAAAGCAAGTTCGCCATTTTGTGTAGCATAGCCTTCGCAAAGCACATCCCCTTTTTTAACTTTTTGTCCTTTACGAACAATAGGTTTAAGATTTACACAAGTGTTTTGGTTGGTTTTAACAAATTTAGGAAGAGTATAGGTTTTAACATCATCTTCAAAACTAACTTTTCTGTCTCTGTCGGTTCTTTCGTATTCAATAGTGATTTCTTTTGAATCAACATACTTAACAAGGCCATCACCTTCAGCATTTATAAGAACGCGTGAATCTTTTGCAACTTTCCCTTCAATTCCGGTCTGCACTATTGGTGCTTCTGGCACCATCAATGGAACGGCCTGACGCATCATGTTCGAACCCATTAGGGCACGGTTCGCATCATCATGCTCGAGGAAAGGAATAAGTGATGCAGCAATGGATGCTATTTGATTTGGAGCCACGTCAATCAGGTCAATTTTCTCAGGTTCTACCATAGGGTAATCTGCCTGAAAACGTGCCTTTATGTGCTCCTGAAGAATTTTTCCTTTTACATCAAACGGTGTACTTGCCTGTGCAATAATTTTATCCTCTTCCTCTTCAGCTGAAAGGTAAGTTGGAGCTTCTTCATTCTGGACAATCCCATCAATTACCTTATTATAAGGCGTTTCAATAAAACCAAGTTTATTAATCTTAGCAAAAACACAAAGTGATGAAATAAGACCAATATTGGGTCCTTCAGGAGTTTCAATAGTACAAAGACGACCATAATGCGTAAAATGTACGTCACGAACCTCAAATCCGGCTCTTTCTCTGGATAAACCACCTGGTCCTAAAGCTGAAACTCTTCTTTTATGAGTCAACTCAGATAGTGGGTTGGTCTGATCCATAAACTGTGAAAGCTGGTTCGTACCAAAAAAAGTATTAATAACAGATGACAGAGTTTTTGCATTGATCAGATCAGCAGGAGTGAAAACTTCGTTATCACGAACATTCATTCTTTCACGGATTGTACGAGCCATTCTGGCTAACCCCACTCCAAATTGTCCGTATAACTGTTCACCAACAGTTCGAACTCTCCTGTTACTTAAATGGTCGATATCATCAACATCTGTCTTCAGATTTTGAAGTTCAACCAAATATTTAATAATTGAGATTATATCGTCTTTAGTCAGAACTTTGGTATCAATACTCATATCAAAGTTCAGTTTCTTATTTATTCTGTAGCGTCCGACATCACCAAGATCATAACGCTTATCCGAAAAGAATAACTTCTCAATAATTCCTCTGGCGGTTTCTTCATCGGGTGGCTCAGCATTTCTCAATAATCGGTACACAAATTCAACCGCTTCTTTTTCTGAGTTGGCTGGATCCTTTTGCAACGTATTGAAAATAATAGAATAATCATTATTATCGACACCTTCATTATGGATCAGAATTGTTTTAACTCCTGAATCCAGAATAATATCTAAGTGTTCATTTTCAATTTCAGTTTCACGATCGATCAAAACTTCTGTTCTTTCAATTGATACAACTTCACCGGTATCCTCATCTACAAAGTCTTCGATCCATGATCTTACAACGCGCGCCGCAAGCTTACGCCCGATAATTTTTTTAAGTGAAGCACGATTAACTTTAATTTCATCAGCAAGATTAAAAATCTCAAGAATAGTTTTATCGCTTTCAAATCCGATTGCTCTCAAAAGTGTGGTAACCGGCAATTTCTTTTTTCTGTCGATATAAGCATACATGACGTTATTAATGTCAGTAGCAAATTCGATCCATGATCCTTTAAAAGGAATGATTCTGGCAGAAAACAAAGTCTGACCATTAGCATGTCTTGTTTTTCCAAAAAATACTCCGGGCGACCTGTGTAATTGAGACACAACCACTCTCTCAGCACCATTGATAACAAAAGTACCTTTAGGAGTCATATAAGGAATCATTCCTAAATAGACATCCTGAATAATTGTTTCAAAATCCTCATGTTCGGGATCTGTACAATATAATTTTAACTTTGCCTTTAGTGGGACACTATAAGTTAATCCTCTTTCGAGACATTCCTCCAGTACATACCTGGGTGGATCAATGAAATAGTCAAGAAACTCTAAAACAAAATTATTACGTGCATCCGAGATGGGAAAGTTTTCAGCAAAAACTTTATATAAGCCCTCGTTCTGTCTGTTTTCAGGTGTAGTTTCTAACTGAAAAAAATCTTTAAACGACTTTAGCTGAATATCAAGAAAATCTGGACATTCTGCCTGGACTTTTGTGGATGCGAAATTTATTTTTTCAAGTTTAGTTGAAGCCAAAGTATTAAGTTTTAAGGGTAAGAAAAAAAATATAACGCAATATAAATAAAACAAAGTTTAGACAGGCTTTTTGCCTGTCTAAACCGTTTATAGAATATTTATAATACTCTTACTTAATCTCAACTTCAGCTCCAGCTTCCTCTAATTGAGATTTTAAAGCATTAGCCTCGTCTTTACTAACACCTTCTTTGATTGTTTTTGGAGCTGCATCAACCAATTCTTTAGCCTCTTTTAAGCCTAAACTTGTCAATTCTTTTACAAGTTTAACAACGCCTAATTTAGCTTGACCTGCTGCTTTTAAAACCACATCAAAACGTGTTTTTTCTTCAACTTCAGCACCTGCTTCAGCTGCTGCTGGAGCTGCAACTACTGCTGCTGCTGCTGCGGGCTCAATCCCGTATTCGTCTTTCAAAATTTTTGCCAGTTCGTTAACTTCTTTAACGGTTAAATTAACTAGTTGTTCTGCAAAAGCCTTTAAATCTGCCATTTTATTTAATTTTTAATGATGTTTATAAATTAATCTTATTTATTCAGGTTTTTCTGATAATGTTTTTACGATACCTGAAATCGTATGACCGCCAGATTGTAATGCACTTATTACGTTCTTAGCCGGTGATTGTAGCAATCCGATAATTTCTCCGATAAGCTCAGTTTTAGATTTCAGAGCAACCAATACCTCGAGTTGATCATTGCCTATATACATTGATTCCTGAATAAAAGCCCCTTTTAAAATTGGTTTTTCAATCTTATTGGATTTTCTAAATTCAGCTATCAATTTCGCAGGCACGTTGGCGGTTTCACAAATCATTACAGATGTGCCACCCTTCAACACGGGAAACAAGGCCTCAAAATCTCTTTCGGAACGTTCCATTGCTTTTTTGAGCAATGTATTTTTCACTACTGTGAGCTTTATGTTGCGTTTAAAACATAGACGCCTGAGCGCATTTGTTTTCTCAACATTAAGATCGGAAATATCAGTAATATAAAAGTTATTGACTACCTTTAGTTCTTCGCTTAAAGCTACAATAACCTGATCTTTTTCTTCTTTTTTCATATATTTCAGATTATTTCCTGTTAATTATTTATACAACTGATTTTGTGTCAATCTGAATTCCGGGACTCATAGTTGTCGACAAGTAAATGCTCTTAATATAAGTTCCTTTTGCAGACGATGGTTTCAATCTGTTAATGGTCTGTAAGATTTCTTTTGCATTGTCAGCAATTTTATTGCTGTCAAAAGACACCTTAGCAATACCGGCATGAATGATACCATATTTATCGACTTTAAAATCAATTTTACCAGCCTTTACTTCGGTAACTGCTTTACCAATATCCATGGTCACAGTTCCCGATTTAGGGTTTGGCATTAATCCTCTGGGACCTAATATACGTCCTAAAGCACCTACCTTAGGCATAACACTCGGCATTGTAATAATAACATCGATATCGGTCCATCCTTCTTTAATCTTGGTGATATAATCATCGAGTCCATAATAATCTGCTCCGGCATTCTTTGCTTCTTCTTCTTTATCCGGGGTGCATAAAACAAGTACTCTGATGGTTTTTCCTGTACCGTGAGGAAGTGTAACAATTCCGCGAACCATTTGATCTGCTTTGCGGGGGTCCACACCTAAACGGACATCGATATCAACCGAAGCATCAAATTTTGTAAAGGTGATTTTCTTTACTAATTCAGAAGCTTCTTCTAAGGAAACGACCTTACCTTTGTCAACCAGTTTTAATGCCTCTTTTCTTTTCTTTGATATTTTAGCCATTTTTCAAAAGTTAAATTTTCCACATATTATACTGTAAAAGGTGGAGTTCCCTGTATTGTTATTCCCATGCTGCGTGCAGTACCGGCTACCATACTCATTGCTGATTCAAGAGTGAAAGAGTTTAAATCTACCATTTTTGCTTCTGCAATAATCTGGATTTGATCCCATGTAATAGAACCAATCTTATTCCTGTTGGGTTCAGGAGAGCCTTTTTGTTTTTTAATTACCTCTAGTAATTGTACTGCTACAGGAGGAGTTTTAATTATGAAATCAAAAGATTTGTCCTTGTAAACTGTTATGATTACAGGAATAACCTTTCCGGCACTATCTTGAGTTCTTGCATTAAATTGCTTGCAAAACTCCATAATGTTCACACCCTTGGCACCTAAAGCAGGTCCGACGGGTGGTGAAGGATTAGCTGCACCTCCTTTGATTTGTAATTTAATTAATCCGCTTACTTCTTTTGCCATTTTTTATTATTTTAGCATAGTAAAACACTTGATCGTTATTCTTTTTCAACCTGAACAAATGCAAGTTCCAAAGGAGTTTTTCTTCCGAAGATTTTAACCATTACTTTCAGTTTTTTCTTCTCTTCGTTAACCTCTTCGATAATTCCGCTGAAACTGTTGAAAGGTCCATCAATTACTCTTACTGATTCACCTATGATAAAAGGTTCGCTGATTTCTTCTCCTTTTTCTGAAAGTTCATCAACTTTGCCTAAGATCCTGTTCACCTCTGAGAGGCGCATAGGAATAGCTTCACCTTTTGATCCAAGAAATCCTAAAACTCCGGGAACATTCTTTATTATATGAGCAATCTCTCCAACCAATAAGGCTTCAATAAGAACATAACCAGGAAAGAAATTTCTTTCTTTACTGATCTTTTTGCCCTTTCTAACCTGATAAATTTTCTCGGTTGGTATAAGAACCTGTGAAACATAGTCCTGAAGATTACGGTAACTGATCTCACTTTCAATTAATTCCTTAATCTTCTTTTCTTTTCCACTAATGGCTTTTACAACATACCATTTTTTAACTTGCTCACTCATAAATTAACTCCGTTCGGAGATTACGTAATGTAAAAGATATAACAACGATCTATTTAATAACTAAAACAGGTTGTAAAACTGTTTTAGTAAAGTACTAAATGAAACATCCATCAGATATACTGCTACTGCAATAATTAGGGAAGCAATGGACACAACAATAGCACTGTTTTGTAATTCGCTCCATGTAGGCCAGGAGACTTTGTGCATCAATTCGTCGTAACTCTCTTTAATATATTCTTTTATTTTCTTCATAAAGGCCTTTCTTTGCACGGGTGGTAGGAGTCGAACCCACAACCTACGGTTTTGGAGACCGCCACTCTACCAATTGAGCTACACCCGTTTATAGTCACATAACAAGGGTATTTATGACAACAATGGCATTCCGGTAATTCTGGAACGCCATGTCGCCAATAATATTATTATTAATCAATAATCTCTGTAACCTGTCCGGCACCTACAGTTCTGCCACCTTCGCGGATAGCAAAACGTAAACCTTTTGACATAGCGATTTCAGAAATCAAGGTAACTTCAATAGTTAAGTTGTCACCTGGCATTACCATTTCAACACCTTCTGGTAAAGTACACTCACCAGTTACGTCAGTTGTTCTGAAATAGAACTGAGGACGATATTTGTTATGGAATGGAGTATGACGTCCACCTTCTTCTTTCTTCAGGATATAAACCTGAGCTTTGAAATGGGTATGAGGTTTAATAGAACCTGGTTTTGCAATAACCATACCTCTGCAGATAGATTCTTTGTCAATACCTCTTAACAGTAAACCGGCATTGTCACCAGCTTCACCGCGGTCAAGTATCTTACGGAACATTTCAACTCCGGTAACTACTGATTTCAATTTTTCAGCACCCATGCCGATGATTTCAACAGGGTCACCTGTATTG
>CAZRFL010000005.1:75894-91095 GCA_964599365.1 uncultured Bacteroidales bacterium | reverse complement strand
TATACGCATTCAGCCTTTATTGCCTGTGCAGGGATACACTACTAAAAACGATATCGCCTGTCATGGAAATACCAATGGAAGCATTTCAGCATTCTATAGCGGTGGACAGGGTACCTTACATTATTTATGGTCAAATGGTGCAACAACATCCCAAATCAATAATCTTGTAGCAGGAACTTATACTCTCACTGTAACAGACAGCGTGGGTTGTTCGAAAAGTGCTTCGGTGCAAATACTGGAACCACCAGCCTTGGTCACTACCTTAAACAACCAGCAAAATGTTAGTTGCTTTGGTGTTTCTGACGGAGATATTTGGACATCAACCATTGGCGGTTCAGGTACCTTACATTGCCAATGGTTGCTTAATGGCAGCTTGTTTCCTGAAATAACTAATAATTTATTAAATATTCCCGCCGGATTTTATCATCTTACTGTAACTGATTCATTGTTATGTACCAGTACATTGGATGTTGTTATTACCCAGCCTTCACCAACACTTTTTACAGATTCAGTGCATGTTATTAGCTGTAACAATGGAGCGGATGGTTATTGGGATATTACACCTTCCGGTATCTATAACCCTTACATTGCTATATTCAGCACTTTTGATACCATTAGTACTGATACAGTTCCTTCACCATTTATAGCAGGATTGGCAGCGGGAACTTATTCCTGCGAGATCACTGCAAGTAATGGTTGTAAATGGGATTTTGTGAAAACTTTTGTTCAGCCTCTGCCTATAACAGTTGGATTAACTGACATCGTTCCTATAGTGTGTTATGGTGATAGTACCGGTTCGGTTACTCTTGACGATGTTCATGGGGGAACGGCACCTTATACTTATTTATGGAGTAATACCACTACGGCCAATCCTTTGGTAAATGTTCCGTCAGGCACCTATCATGTCACCATTACTGATTCGAAGAGTTGTTCCATAGACCAAACCTACATAATCGAACAGCCTTATGAGCCAATTAAATTCTTTGCTACGGTTACAGCAACTTCTTGTCAACAATCAGAAGACGGACAGGTGGTAGTTTATCCAAATGATATTTACTGGTCGCCTTACAACAACATGTTCATTTTGTACGATAGTATTAATAATTTGATTGACAGCGCCAGTGCGGGAGAGGTGATTGGCGATCTTCCACCGGGACCCTATACTTTGGTATTGATCAACGAAATGGGCTGCAGTGCCCGTGGTAATATCTATGTGGATAAGGGTAAAGATAATTGCTTACTTATACCTAATCTGGTGACTGCTAATGGCGATGGATATAACGATGTATTCAAAGTGCAGGGTGGTTGCGAATATGAAACTTTCCACGTTAGTATTTTTACCGATCTCGGAAAGAATGTTCTGGAATCGGACGACTGTAATTTTACCTGGGATCCGAAAGCTACCGAAAAAGCTTCACCCAACACGGTTTTCTATTACTATATCAAAGTAAGTGATGGCGGCAAAGCCTGGGAGTTTAGGAATTCAATCAATGTTAATTATTAAGAGGAGGATAGAATCATGAAAAGAAAAATATCAATTTCCCTTATCGCGTTTTTGTTTATCTGCACCACCACTATGGCTCAGCTGCAAGTGGGACAAGGTATCAACGATTTCTACAACCGTTTACCCGAAATTCATAATATGGCTTTGGTGCCACTAACGTCTGTGCCTTCGGCCACACTTATCGGCGGAAGTCGTTTGGATGGTTTCGGACATCATCCTTTACAGGCTACTTTCTATGGTAGTGGCTTCCTAATCGACCATCTGGGAACAGGCCTAAAAGTGAATTACGAACAAATGGGACTTTCCTCCAAGACCGATATCGAACTCGGACTGGTTTATTATGTGTTCATAAATAAAGAAAAAGCTGACGGAAAAAGCAGCGGCAATGCCGGAGACAAGTTTTCTTTTTCTTTATCAGGACATTTTATTCAGGACAGAATCAAACGCAATGATATTGTTGTGATCGACCCTAACGATCCCAGCCTGGCCGATATTTCCGAAACATCGCCTAATGGCAATGCTTCGGCAGGTATTGCTTTTCTGCGCGAAAACAAGTATTATTTCGGCATAAGTGCCCATCAGCTATTTCCAAGCAAATCCAGCTATCTCAATACCGAATTTGATAACTTAAAGCGAATTCATTATTACCTTATGGGATCCTATACCATCAATTTGAGCAAAACGCAGGACCTTGACCTCGAATTATTAGGAATTGGTGCCTTGGTGAATTCAAAGGCTTATCAGTACGAAGCAGGTTTCGATTTCAAGATCAAGAAAATGTTTACGGTAGGTGCTGCTTATCGTTCCAATGGTTCGCTTAAGTTCAATGCAGGAATCATAGCCCAGTCGTGGAATTTCGGATATGCTTTCAGCTATGGTGCCTGGGTAGATGCTACCAAATATACGTATAAAGGTATGAACAACTCCATTTTTATACGTAAGGTGTTTAACGATGGCAGGAGGTCGAAAAAATGAGGATGAAACCAACCTTTGTCCTGTGTTTACTCATTGGTGCTGCTTCCTTACTTCATGCACAGGATAACGAAGGCACTAAGAAATGCTGGTATAAGCGTGGTCAGTACGATTCGCTGGTGATAAGCAATATGTCGGTAAACAGCAAATGGGACGATTATGCTCCCATTATGTTGAAAGATAATAAGCTTTATTTTACTTCGGACCGTCGCAATAAAGAAGGCGACAAAGCCGCACTGGCTTACAATGAGAAGATCTACGTTACCCAGGCCAAAGATACCAACTGGGTGAAGCCCCGGGCTTTTTACTTCTTCAATTCCGACGACCAGTCGGCTTTGGCAGGAGTAAGCTATGGCAGTGGAAAACTCTTTATCTATAAGACCTTTGGTAATGGCGACCTGTTTTTTTCTGTCAAGGAAAAAGGTAAATGGTCGAAGCCGAAAAGGTTGAAAAATCCAATAAATACTGATGCCCACGAACAATCGGCTGCTGAAGAGAATAATGTGATGATCATTTCCAGCGACCGTGGAGCCGAAGACGGAACTCATAATCTGTTTCAGGCCAAACCTAATGCGCAGGGTAATTATGTCGATTTCAAACCCATTACAGCTTTGAATACCGATGGTGATGAAGTGGATGTGCGTCTGAGTCGTGATGGTAATAAATTGTATTTTGCCTCGAATGGACTTAATGGAATAGGTGGCTACGATGTGTATTACTCGGAACTTGACGAAAACGGTGAATGGCAGAAGCCGGTGGCTTTTTCTTTGCCCATCAATTCGAAAGGTGACGACCGTTACTTTTTCGATTGCGATTCGGCTTTCTTCCTGACTTCGGATAGGGAGGGAGGCAAGGGGGCTGATGATCTGTTTTGGGGTCACCTGGTCACTCATTTGCCAAAACCGGTGGATACAGTGAGAGGAAAAGACAGTATTGTGGTAGTGATGGATACCAACCGCTTCTCCATTATGGAGCGCAAGCTCGATAGTGCAGGCATCAAGAAGTATTACGCACGTGTTCAGATTGGTGCTTATTACAATCGTACCGTGCCTCAGTTCAAACGTTACTATCCCGGACTGAAAGACCGTGACATTTATATTGAGCAGGTGGTTTGGTATAACGGTCGTTTGTTGAATAAATTCATCATCGATCAGGTGTTTAAAACCATTAAAGATGCTTCGGTTGTACAGCAGGAGATGTGGACCGTACATAAGATAACGGATACTTTTGTGGCCATCTACGATTTCGATACCAACGAGCGTGTAGCCATTTATAATACAATCATAGGGAAATTTGTGATATTGAAAGGCGATCAAAAACCTTTCTACTTTTAGTTAATAATTTAGGTTTGTAAATGGAAAAAGGGCTTCCCGCTAATTTGGGGAGTCCTTTTTTTTATAGAAATTTATTATGTAGAAAAGCAGGGGAGTAGAAGATTGCTTTTTTATTGCCCTTTCTTTTTCTTCTTTAGTTCAGCAAGATAAGCCAGTGCCTGGGCATATTTCTCATCAATTTGTTGTTTATTTAACTTCACAGCAGTTTGCTCTGATCTCATATCGGTTTCAGACTTCATTTTCCTGTTTTCCTGTTTTCTAACTTGCTTGAAATAGGTATACTCTGAAAAAAGCAATTCAGAATATCCTATAATCTTTTCCAGCAGCTCATGGTTAAGTGAAAAGATACTCTCTTTGCCCTTTCTGACTCGCTTTACTATTTTGTAATCACGCAAAAGACCCAAATGATGAGAGGTTTCGGCTTGAAGCAAATTTAAATGTTCATAGATTTGCGTAACATTAAGCTGCCCATGGGCATTGAGCAAATAAATTATTCGTTCTCTGTCGGGGTGACAGATTAACATAAAAGTGCGGGCAACGTCTTCTATTCTTGTATGGTCCATAACACTGTTTTTTTGAATACAAATATATTATTATTTCGAAAAATACAAATTATTTTATGCCTGAAAAAATAAAACTGTATGTCTAGCAAATAGAGTGTTGACTCGAAAGGAAGTTCATTGGGGAAAAAGATATAAGAAATCATGCCTTTTAGTTCATAGACATTAATGTTCAGCCAAGCAGAGCAAACTGAAATTACGTTGGTCGGTCGTAATTTTCCGGACGTAAACAGGTATTAACTTTGCTTCGTCAGAAGCAGGGAAGTTTATATTATTCGTTGGGCTTCACGATAAAAATGTTCAGCCGGTTTTATTTTATGTGATGATAAGAACAAATACCTATTAAGGTATTTTCGGATCAGTAAGTCAGTAAACAAACATTTTGAGCTAGCTTTCATAGAGCGTGAGCTAACTCTCAGGCAACGTAAGCTAACTCCCAGGCGACGTGAGCTAACTCTCAGCGAACGTGAGCTAGCTCTCAGCGAATGTGAGCTAGCTTTCAGACGACGTGAGCTAGCTTTCAGGAGACGTGAGCTAACTCTCGGGAGACGTGAGCTAGCTCTCAGCGAACGTGAGCTAGCTTTCAACGAATGTGAGCTAGCTTTCAGGCGACTAGAGCAAGCACTCAGAGAATGTGAGCAAGTTCGAATAGCTTAGCAGCGGATTTTAAGTCGTTGTAATTAATTGATGAATTACTTTCAATCTGCCTCATATTGTTGTATATTTGTAATGCAATTTAATACCAAATCGCTTCTTCGCTTAATGGCTTATTTCAGAGGGCGAAACACGGGTTATTGATCTTTATTTTTTAACATCGTAAAACAGAAGAATGAAAAGATTGGCAAATTATATTATTTTACGTGAGTTAAGACTCATGGTTGAGTGCTACAAAGGACGTCTTGTAGCCGAAGATGCCATCAACTATAAAAAATCATTGCTTCGCGACAAAAACTACAACCCCGCCTTCAACATAATCACCGACTTGCGCGATACTGAAATGCAAATTAAGGCCGAAGATGACCTGAATCAGTTAAAAGGGTTTCTTGATTTTCTGAAAGATACACCGGTTAAGCGCCGTGTGGCTTTGTTGGTCGACAAACCCTACCAAACGGCTTTGGCCACTTTATTCAAGGAACTGGGAAGTGCCACAATCATAGAGTACGATGTGTTTTCAACCTTAGGCGCTGCCATCAAATTCATTGGATTTACTCCTAATGAAATCGATCTCATCAACGAAGCCCTCCTTAAACTGAGTCGGGATACCAGTAGTTAAAAACGTTTTTACTTTGCAGTATTGTTAGCTGCAAACAAAAGGTCGGTATCAGTCAGATGAGTTGTTTAATTATAAAACTTCATATTTTTATTCGCCGGTTTTTGAATGGTGACGAAAAAATAACGAATTTTGAACCATTCTCAATATCGTCTAATTGTAATGCAGCCATATAGCCTAAAATGAAAAATCTAACCCTCATCCTAATTTCCGCACTTATGCTCACCACATCATGTAAAACCACAAAAATGGAAGAATCTTTCAGTATAGGTCGTGGTGGAGGCTTCACCGGAAAATATGACGAATACTTGGTAAAAAGTAATGGTGAGGTTTATAATATCAGTAACGGCCAATCTCCTGTTTTGTTTTTCACCCTTACCAAAGAACAGGCAACAAATATTTTTAAGAAACTTGACCAATTGAATATTCCCACACTCAATTTCTCTCATCCTGGCAATATGACCTCATATATACGCATTGAGGCCAATCAAAAAAACTACGAAATAAAATGGGGTGATACTAAAAATGCTCCTCCCCAAAATGTTTCCGACTTTTTTGAACTTGTATGGAGTACCATCCGACCGAAATAAAAAAAACACTTCGGAAAGTTTCGACCAGTAAAATAACTTTAAGCGTCCCCCGAAAAAAAAACTCCCGAAGATTTAACCTCCGGGAGTTTTAATTGGTTGTGACCTTGTAGTCAGTTAAACTATTGCTTCACTATTTTATTGTTATAAACTCCTATTTCCGTAGCTATTCTGATAAAATAAATGCCTGAAGGAAGAGTATTCAAGTCCAAACGGAACTGATTTTGTCCATTGGATGCTTTCTCGTTTTTCGATTGTATCACTTTGCCTTGCAGGTCGAGTAATTGTAATTCAATGTCCTGAGCTTTATCGGCAAAGAAATTCACACTCAACAGATCAATAACAGGATTAGGATACACGGAGATATAATCACTAATTGGGAAAGATTCTACACCAACATCTGAATGTTCCATAAACTTCACATTTTCGAGATAAGCGTTGTCCATCACAAAAATGATGGTATCGCTGCTGATATTTCTTGTTTCGAAAGTTACAGTAAATTTAGTTCCTGCATAAGCATCCAAATTAAAGTAATGGCTTGTAAAAGGATCAGCACTGGCCGTGATGGGGTTGAAAGTTTGGGATATCGGTGTTGTTCCATTTACTAATATACGCATATTGCTGGCAATAGAGAAATCTTGTCCGGCTCCCAGATAAAGTTCGTAAGCTTGTTTCCCAAAGGTCTGCTTCAGGTCGAAACGCAAATTGGCTGTGGTCCATGATGTGGCATCAACACAGAATGTAACTTTAGCCGACAGAAAATCGTTGATGGTCCAGGTATTTGTTCCATCAGGGAACTCTAACTGATTTATGTAGGAGAATACATTGCCTCCCGTCATTTTCATGATCTTTCCGGTATGTCCCGAGGCAGTAGAAACCAATGCATGTCCATAGGGGCTGGTATTGATGAGGAAATTATTGGCAGTTGACACCTCGTCAAAAGTAATGGTAGTATCTTTCACCGCATAAGGATTTTTTACTAGGTATCCGTTCAGGGCATCATTGGTATTCAGACTGTCAATAGCGAAATGTGTTGCAGCACCAATCGTATAATTGCCAGTAGCAGATAGATTCGCAGGTGTCGAGAATGAGAAGGTGAGCACCGAATCAGGATAAAAATCCCATGGAGTGGTTATAGTATCATTCACAGGACTTCCTGCATTAATGCTATAAGAAACAGGAATCATATTTCCTGCCGGAAGGAACTCACAACCGAAAAATCCAACCTGAATGGTGACGGTTTCACTGTTGCCCATATGGCATTCGGAAAGTGGAGAAATGATCTTTTTAACACCCACATCAGAGTTTTGATAAAGCTTATTTGTAAAATTATAAGTAGCAAGGGTGTCGTTGTTATTTATCGTGTCGCTGGCATAATTCACCCAGCAATTGATAGTGTGTGGCCCAATAATATGAACATCGGCAGGAACAGAAAAACTGAAGTCAATAGTATCACCTCCATTCAGATTCGTTGCCAGAATCAGACTGTCGGCAACCACTGCACCTGCGTCGGCTTTATAGTAAAAATGTAGCTTTTCTCCGGCATAAATAGGAGTGCTGCAACCGTTGTAGATCATTCGTATTTTAACTGTTTCAGAGGTCAAGCCGCAATCCGTTTTTGGAGATAAAACTTCACTGATGTAAACATCGTTGTCAGCTACAGCCTGTCCCACTCCAACAGCATACCATGCATTGGCTGTCGAAATATACTCAGCTGAACAGGGGCCATAAAGATCGATGGCCGATTGTAAGGTAGCTTCACGCATATCAAAATATTGCGAGGTGCTGGTTAAATAAACCGTAAGGGCCCGATAAGCAATTTGAGTTGCCTTTTCAAGACCAATAGCCGAAACGGTAAATACATTGCCAATATCATTGGTTCCGCTTCCTCCTTCGGTTAGCAAATAATACCAGTAATTAGCTACACCACTGTTGGTATGAACTCCTCCGTTGTCCAAAACTCCAATATACCAATAGGTTCCCAGATAGGTATCAGGTTGTTGAAATTCATTTGGATTCGACATGTTGCGGAAACCGTGGCCTCCGGTCAGGTCAAAATCTTCACCCACAAACCAGTCGCCTGTAGCAGGAGATGCATAAAATTCAATAGCAGCGCCCATAATATCGCTGAAAGCTTCGTTCATTCCTCCCGGTTCATCCTGATAAATCAGGTTGGCCGAATATTCTGTAACTCCGTGTGTGATCTCATGTCCGCAAACATCTAAAGAGGTAAGAGGGCCATTGGAAGTTCCATCGCCATCACCGTAGGTCATTTTGCTGCCATCCCAGAAAGCATTGGCATAATCCACATCGTAATGCACATAACTATACAGAGGAGAATTAAGGTTGTCATAGCTTTGGCGGTTGAATTTGCTAAGATAAAAGTCATAAGTTTTCTCAGCTCCGAAATGAGCATCTGTTGCTATTTCATCCTGAGCAGCATTAATATTATTCCAGTTGTTGTCGGCATCGGTAAAATCCACAGCGCTTCCCAAATTGGTAGTGGTAAGCATATTGAAGGTTTGTACACAACAGCGTCCGGTTTCCTTCAGACGAAAATTACTTACTCCCATAGAATCGGTAGTGATGGTTTGAACCCCGCTATATTTGGTATGAGCTGTTCCCTGGACATCACCTGTCATCATTAGATCCATTTTGTGATATAATTCACCGCTGATGGCATCAATATAAACGTTTTGATAACTTAAAGGTTTTTCAGCATACACGTTCACTTTCCAGGCCAATACATAAGTGGAAACATTATTAGAGAACTTCTTGTCAATAAATACCAGTTCTGCCTTAGGATAATAAGTAGCATTCACATCCTTTTTCATTTGTTTCAGCATAGCCTCGTTGTTAAGGTTTTCCCACATATAGCGTTCGGCTTTAACCATTTGTATGGCTTTATTTATAGCAGTTTTTGCATTGAAAGCAGGGGTGGCCGAAGCATTCATCCCTGCCAGTATCTTGCCATTTCCGGAGCTGGCTTTGCCATTATTGCTGTGAATTAGGTAAACTCCTCCTTCCACGGGAATGCCTTTGTAATATTGCTGATATCTGTTATGCGAATATCCCAGAAGATCGTTTTCTGTTCTGATCAGGCGCATCTCGTCTGAGGCTGTTAAACCAAATGCATTTTTATAAACAGTAAAGACCTGTTCAGAAGAAATGTTCTTATTTGGAAGGAATTTTATCCATCCTTTGGTGTTTTTTTGTTGAGCGATGTCAGAAATTTTTACAGAATTCTGAGCATAACTGTTTGCAAATAGCAATACCAATGCTAAAAGAAAAGGGAATAAGGCTTTTTTCATAAGGTGGTTTGGATTAATTTTTTGAGTTAACAAATATATGAAAAGTTTTGGGAAAAGGATATTTGATTTAAAATAGGAAACTTAATTTTGCAGAAATTTTTTTTGTTGGCACAAATCAAGCAAATATTCTCCTCTTATTTCAGGAATTTTATTTTTTGGATGCTTCTGTTCGCTTTCACGCGTCTGCTGTATCTTGTGTTCAACCTGAGCTTTCTCAAAGGCATTGATTTCTTTTCCGTTTTAGCAGTATTTTGGTACGGCTTGCCACTTGATATTTCCACCGCCTGTTATCTAATGATATTGCCATGGATCATTATAACCGTACAGAGCATTTTCCCTTCCCGATGGGTAGGTTATGTTCTGAAGGTTTACGTCTTTATTTTTATTCTTATATTCTGCATGATCACCACGATTGAAGCCGGAGTATATTCAGAGTGGAAAACCAAATTGCATTATAAGGCACTTTTGTACTTGACCAATCCTTCAGAAATATTCCGAACGGCACAAACATGGCAAATTTTCGTGTTATCAGTCTTGATGATTGTACAGGTTGGTGGAGCCTTCTGGATATATAACCGCATTTTCTTTCGTAGTTTCAAACAAGATAGCAGGAACATTTGGGTAAGCCTGGTATATTTCATTCTCGTGCCTGGATTCATATTTCTCGGAATGAGAGGAGGGGTGCAGCAGATACCTATCAATCAGAGCCGGTCGTATTTCTCAAAGCATGACATTCTGAACCTCGCTTCTATGAACTCGGGATGGAACCTTATACACAGCATTGAACAGAATGCGGTTTTGTTGAAAGAAAATCCTTACCAGTATTATGATCAGCATTTGGCTTTGAAAACAGTCAAAGATCTATACGAAGTAAAAAAAGACAGTACCATCAATATTCTGAATACCGAAAGGCCCAATATTGTGGTCTTTATCCTCGAAGGCTGGTCGGCCGATCTAATAGAGGATCTTGGAGGTGAAAAAGGTATCACACCCTTCTTTCATGAAATGGAAAAGGAGGGCATTTTGTTTACGCAGGTGTTTTCAAGTGGAACCCGTTCACAACAAGGAATGTCAGCTATTTTTAGTGGCTTTCCCTGTCATCCTCTTGCTACAATTACCGATCAATTGGAGAAGTGTCGCAAACTTCCTTCTTTAGGAGCCGTAATGCAATCTCAGGGATATTATACTTCATATTATTTTGGTGGCGACCTCACTTATGGAAACATTTTAGGCTATCTTATGCTGAAAGGTTTCGACAAGATTGTTGACGAAAAAGATTTTCCTTCTTCCTTACCCCGCGGCAAACTAGGAATTCATGATGAATATAGCTTCCCGTTCTTCTTGTCCGAGTTAAACAAACAAAAGCAGCCATTCTTCTCGAATATCTTTACAGTAAGCACCCATTCGCCTTACGACCAGAATATGCCGGAAGTAATTCAATGGCCTGAAATGGAGAAGGAGTACGTGAATGCGGCTTATTATTCTGACAATTGTTTTCGGAAATTCTTTGGTGAAGCTCGCAAGCAACCCTGGTATAAAAATACTTTGTTTGTTTTCATTTCCGACCATGGGCATAGCACTTACCGCAACTGGGATATGTATTCATCAGACTATGCCAGGATTGTTATGATGATGTGCGGCGATGTAATAAAAGACAGTTGCCGGGGAATAAAGATCGATAAAATAGGTTCGCAGGTCGATTTTGCTTCTACTTTGCTCAATCAATTACATGTGAAAGACACTGCATTTTCTTGGAGTAAGAACCTGTTGAATGCGTATTGTCCTGAATTCGCCTATTATTCTTTCGAAGAAGGTCTTGGATGGGTGAGACCGGGGGCGCGCTATATTTACGATGCCCGTTGGAAGAAGGACAATCTTATTGAGATTGACTCAACGGCGAATATTTCTCAGGACCGCCTGATCATGGAAGGCAAATCTTATATGCAATGTGTTTTTCAGCAATACATGGATTTTTAAGAACAAACCATTTACAAAAAATTGCATTTTTATTCAATTTTAAAGCCCTTTCATACAATATATTTTGCTGATTTTAGTTATTACAAATCAAAAAAAACACTAATTTTGCACCATGTTTAAAAATCCCAGGCTAATAATTGTTTGCATTGCTTTATTGACAGGCCTTCTGTTCGCTTCGTGCAGTTCTTACAAGAAGGTATTAAAAGGCACCGATATAAAACTGAAATACGCAACTGCGGTTACTTTATACGAAAAAGGCGATTTCCATCGTGCCATGCAACTTTTCGATGAATTGCTGATCTATTACAGAGGAACAGATACTTCTGAAAAGGTCAATTACTATTATGCTCAATGCTATTTTGGTGATGGCGATTTTTTGCAAGCTGGATTCTATTTTACGAAATTCTCCTCCACTTTTCCAACAAGCAAATACGCTGAAGAATGTCGCTACATGTCGGCTTATTGCCAGTATATGTATTCGCCTAAATACAATCTCGACCAAACGATATCGGTTGATGCTATTAAAGAACTTCAGTTGTTTATTAACCTATACCCAAAGAGCGATAAGGTAGCCAAATGTAACGAACTGATTGATGAACTCAGAGGGAAACTGGAACGCAAGGCATTTGAGATTGCCAAGTTGTATTACAAGATCGAAAATTATCAATCGGCAGCTATTGCCTTTAAAAACCTGCTAAAGGATTTTCCGGACTCAAAATATCAGGAGACTGCACATTACTATATTTTGTTATCTAACTACAATTATGCGATGCAAAGTATTGAATATAAAAAACTGGAAAGGCTTAGCACCGCCAAAGATGCCTACAATGCTTTGGTGTCAACTTTTCCTAATACGACCTATGATAAAGAATCCAAAGGGGTGCTGAAGAGTATTGAAAAGGAAATTCAGAAATTAACAGCAAAGACCACCAAGGTCGACCCAACAGATAATAAAGTAAAAAATAATAATAAACCCAAAAGTTAATATGGACTACAAAAAAGTAAAAGCCGGAACTCTTGCAGTAACGAGGAATATCAATGATTTCAGAAAAGATACCGGAAATATTTACGAAACTCTTGTTATTCTTTCGAATCGGGCCAATAAAATATCACTCGAATTAAAAGAAGAGTTAAATTCTAAAATTGAAGAATTTGGCACTACCTCGGACAATCTGGAAGAGATCTTCGAAAACCGCGAACAAATTGAAATCGCAAAGTACTATGAGCGTTTACCAAAATCAACTTTGATTGCAATTCATGAGTATCTGGGAGATAAATTATATTTCAGGAATCCGTTAAAAGAAACCACCACTACTGAATATTTAAAATAAAATGCTTCTGGAAGGTAAAAAAATACTGCTTGGCGTTACTGGAAGTATTGCAGCTTATAAAATACCTTTCCTTGTTCGACTATTAATAAAAGAAGGTGCAGAAGTTCAGTTGGTGGTTACGCCTGCTGCTAAAGATTTTGTCACTCCTTTAACTTTATCAACCCTATCAAAGAATCCTGTTCTTTGCGAAGGTTTTTCGCAGTCAGATGGTCGGTGGAACAGTCATATTGAATTGGGTTATTGGGCCGATATATATCTCATTGCTCCGGTAACTGCCAACACACTGGCCAAAATGGCCGGAGGATTTGCAGACAATCTGCTGATGGCAACTTATCTCGCTGCCAAATGTCCTGTTTTCTTTGCTCCGGCTATGGATTTGGACATGTATAAGCATCCTTCTGCACAAAAGAACGTCAGTACCATTACTTCTTACGGTAATCATCTCATTTCTCCTAACGAAGGAGAGCTTGCCAGCGGATTGTGCGGTGCCGGCCGTATGGAAGAACCCGAACGAATAGTCAAAATTCTATCGGATTTCTTAAAAAAAAAACAAGATTTTAAAGGGCAAAAAGTTCTGATAACTGCCGGACCTACTTACGAGGCTATTGATCCTGTACGTTACATAGGCAACCATTCCTCAGGTTTGATGGGCTTTGCATTGGCAAACGAATTTGCAGAAAGGGGAGCTCAAGTTACTTTAATTTCAGGTCCGGTAAATCTTCAGCAAACTCATTCAGCTATCAACAGAATTGATGTAGTTTCGGCTCATCAGATGAATGAAGCATGTCTAGAGCATTTCAATTCTGCCGACATCACTGTTATGGCTGCCGCTGTCGCTGATTATATGCCGAAAAAGGCAGAGACCAAAAAGATCAAAAAGAAAACAGAACGGCTTGACCTTGAACTAATCAAAACCCCTGATATACTTAAAAACCTCGGTAAGTTAAAGACCAAAAAACAGGTTTTGGTTGGGTTCGCTCTGGAAACAGATAAGGAATTTGAGAATGCAAAATTAAAACTGGACAATAAAAACCTTACTTTTATCGTTCTTAATTCGCTCAATGATGCTGGAGCTGGGTTCAAATCACCGAATAATAAAGTCACAATCTTTGGTAAGAACTCTGAACCTAAAACTTTTACACTGAAACCTAAGAATGAAGTGTCAAAAGACATTGCAAACGAAATATTGGAATTTATCAAAAACGGCTTATGAAAAAAATAGTAATTGCGTTGTTATTAATTTGTTCGACAATAGTCTCCCAGGCACAGGAATTAAATGCCACGGTTACTGTCAACTCGCAGCAGATCAGCGGAAGCGATAAAACTGTTTTCGACGATCTGCAGACAGCTATTCGGGAGTTTTTGAATAACCGTAAATGGACAAATTACACCTATAAAACAGAAGAAAAAATAGAATGTAATTTCTTTATAAACGTTACCGAGAGAGTTTCTGACGTCGAATTCAAAGGTACGCTGCAGATACAATCCAGAAGGCCTATTTTTAACACATCTTATTTTTCACCTATGATCAATCTGATCGACAAGGATTTTAGTTTTAAATACATTCAAAAGCAATCTCTGGAGTATGATGATAACAACTTCTATTCTAATCTGACGGCTGTTTTGGGCTATTATGCCTATATCATCATTGGAGTTGATTTTGATTCTTTCTCATCCAAAAGTGGCGGTGAATTTTATAATAAGGCTCAGAATCTGGTATCTATGGCACAAAATGCCCCTGATCGCGGTTGGAAGTCATTTGAATCAAAGAAGAACCGTTACTGGTTGGTCGAGAATCTGTTGAACGATTCCTATGGCAGCGGGTTCAGAGATTGTCTGTATTATTATCATTTGAAGGGCCTGGACATAATGAAGGATGATCTTGCCACAGGAAGAAATGCCATCACAACAGGCTTGGAAAAAATGCAGTCAGTCGCGAAAGCAACACCGGGGCTTTACTTCACCACTATTTTTATGGATGCCAAACGCGACGAGATTATCAATATTTACTCTAAGGCTCCGGCTTCGGACAAGCCCAGAGTAGTTACCATTTTAAAAGATATTGATCCGGCGCATTCGAGCGATTATAATACGCGTATTCTGAACGCACAATAATCCTGATACATGCTCACCCATCTGTCAATCCGCAATTACGCATTAATTGACACGCTCGAAATAGATTTCTTTTCGGGGTTTACCACTATAACAGGCGAAACGGGGGCCGGGAAATCCATTATCCTTGACGCTCTTTCGTTAATTACTGGTCAGCGGGCCGATACGCAGATGTTGAAGGACAAAAGCCGTAAATGCATCATAGAAGGCTCATTTGACATTCAGAATTACCAAGTGGGCTCT
>CAZRFL010000005.1:0-75884 GCA_964599365.1 uncultured Bacteroidales bacterium | reverse complement strand
GGATTACGAAAAATTGGTTCTGCTCAGACGCGAGATCAATCCCGAAGGTAAATCAAGGGCTTTTATTAATGATACGCCTGTTACCATTTCTCAATTGAAGGAACTTGGCGACAAGCTTATCGATATTCATTCGCAGCACAACACCCTGTTGATTAACGAAACCGATTTCCAACTGTTTGTGGTAGATAATTATGCTGATATTTATTCTGAAGCGGTTGATTTCAGAAAACAATTGGCTGAGCTGAAAGAATTGAAAAAGGAACTAGCTCAGAAAACAGAACTGGAAAAGAAATCCCGGGCGGATGCCGATTATTACAGTTTTTTGTTCAACGAACTGGAACAAGCAAATCTGGTTGAATCCGAGCAAAGGGATATGGAACAGGAACTTGAAGTTTTAACTCATGTGGAGCTGATCAAAACAGCGCTGGCAAAGTCTCTGTTTACGATGAATGAAACGGAAAACAATAGTTTGCAACAACTCAGTTTTATTCAGTCGCAACTTTCACAAATCGCCAGATTCGACGAAAGGGTGGAGGAAAACGCGAAACGATTGCAATCCCTGTTCATCGAATTGAAAGATATTGGTCAGGAATTGGAGCAGATAGAAGAAAAAACGCTCTTCAGTCCCGACAGGCTCGAACATATCAATCTTCGCCTCAACGAGATCTACCGCTTGCAGCAAAAGCATCATGTGGGTTCGGTGGCTGAACTGCTGACGGTAAAGAACGATATTGACGATAAACTTCAGGCCATTTCGTCACTCGAAACCCAGATAAACGAACTTGCTTCGCGTATTGAACAAAAACATGCCGGATTGATGAAAATCGCTCAGGGCATATCGCAAAAGAGGAGCAAGGTGTTTGCCGAAATTGAATCAAAAGCAGTAAGTATACTGAAAATGCTGGGCATGCCAGACGCTAGGATTAGGATAGAGAATAACAAATCAGAAGTTCTTACCGACAATGGCATAGACGAGATTTACTTTACTTTCAGTGCCAACAAAGGCTCCGACCTGAAAGAAATTGCCAGGATCGCTTCCGGGGGTGAGATCTCCCGTCTGATGCTGGTGTTTAAATCGCTCATCTCGCGCAAGCGTATGCTTCCCACCATAATCTTCGACGAGATAGATACCGGAGTTTCGGGCGAGGTAGCCAACAAAACAGGGCAGATTATGAAGGAACTTTCGCAGGGAATGCAGGTGATCACCATTACTCACCTGGCCCAGATAGCGGCCCGCGGTAATCAGCAATACCAGGTATACAAGACCGTCGACAAGAATTCGACCTTCATCAACATCAGGAAATTAGAAGAGACGGACAGGGTAGGGGTTCTGGCCGAAATGCTCAGCGGAAAAGATATCTCCGAGGCCTCCATAACTATCGCTAAACAAATGCTTTCCTGAGTTTTTAACATTTCTTAAATGTTTATTTGGCCTCTTACAGGCTAATCTATTGTAATTTTGCATTATTAAAATGATAATATGGGAAACAATATATTAAAAGGAAAAAGAGGGGTTATCTTTGGGGCCGTTAATGAAAATTCGATTGCCTGGAAGACCGCCGAGCATGCACATGCTGAAGGCGCTCAATTTGTGCTGAGCAATATGCCGGCCGCTATGCGTTTGGGAAATCTCGACGAACTGGCCAAAAATTGCAATTCAGAAATAATTGCTGCTGATGCCAGTAGTGTGAGTGACCTTGAAAACCTGTTCAGAAAAGCACCTGAAATATTAGGGGGTAATATTGATTTTATTTTGCACTCCGTGGCAATGTCGTATAACGTTAGAAAATCGCGCGAATACGATGATTTGGATTACGATTTCTATTTGAAAACCATTGATGTTTCGGCGCTCTCATTTCATAAAATGATTCAAACGGCCAACAAACTGGATGTGCTGAATAACGGAGCGTCCATAGTGGCTTTGTCTTTTCTCGCTGCACACCGCACCAGTCATGGATATAATGATATGGCTGAAGCCAAGGCTATGCTGGAATCAATTTCGCGCAGTTTTGGTTATGTATTGGGTCGCGATAAGCAAATCAGGGTGAATACGGTTTCGCAATCGCCGGTAAGATCTAAAGCTACCAATGGGTTGGGCTATATGGAAGCGGTAATTGATTTTTCTGAAAGCATTTCGCCTCTCGGCAATGCTACAGTTGATTCTTGTGCCGATGTATGCGTGATGTTATTTTCGGATTACACGCGTTTCATTACCATGCAAAACATCTACAATGATGGCGGTTTCTCAAGCATGGCCATGAACAACAAGATTTCAAACATGATGCAGTGCCTTAAGCAGAGAAACGACTGACCAAGTCCCAAGTCTCAAATTCCAAATTTCAAATTCCAAGTTTCAAATCTTAAATCTCAAATCTCAAATCATAAATCTCAAATAAGTTCCAATAATTCAATTTTCAAAATTTCAAACCAGGTTATCCCAAGTTTGGTATTTTGAATTTACTGTTTGGAATTTATTTGCCCCATAGGGGTGCCTATGGCATTATTTGTTTTTTGAATTTTGGGATTTCCCTCTAGAAGTGCAGCGAAATCTTCAATCCTGAAGAAGGGGTGTTGTAGGAGGTGTATTCGTAATTAATGATTGCAGGTTCAATCTTCATCGACAGCTCGTCGGTGATGTCGAATTTATAGAGATGGGCATCCACCGAGGCATCTATGATGTTCAGCACATAGAACAGGCTGCCGAAGATGCAGGTTAGCTCGAAATTGCGGCGGTAGTAAGTGAAATTTGAATAAAGTACCTCCGAACTAAATATCTCAGGATAATAGTCTTTCTTGCCGAGATCGCCGTTTCGAAAGAGATAGGTGCTTTTGTAACGCTGAGCCTTGTTATTATAATTCACTGCCAGATAGCCTATCACCCCAAATCCCACATAAATGATGGGCAGTTTCCAGTATTTGCGGTTGTATATCTGCCCCAGACCCGGAACTATGGCCGATAGCCATGAAGCTTTCTTGGGCGAGTGTTTAAAGATCGTGGTGGTATCGCCGGGAAGTCGTTTCTCCAGAAATCGGTAAATGGGCTTCTCTAAACTACGGATGCCTGTTTCTTCTGCAAACTCGTTCAGGAATTTTCTGACCTTATAAGTTATGGTGTCGCAGGTGTGGCTCTTCTGCTTTACTACTGCATTTTCCGGTAATTCGCTCACGCCTCCTTTGCCTTTGGGATGCATGGAAGTGTCGGCCATCTGAGTTACGATGTTGGTATCTTTAAGGGTGCTATCGGCAGGATTTACCTGTGCGTTAGCGTTTCGAAAAAACAAGCTGACAAAAAGGAACAGTAAATATCGTAGAAGCGTTTTTGTCATTGCAGGGGTTTACTATTTCAGCCGGCCGATGATGCGGTTCAGTTCGTCGTCGGAGTCAAAGCTTATAACGATGTTCCCTTTACCTTTATTTTTGTAGGTGATATCAACTTTTGCCGCAAAGTGCTCGTTCAGGTATTTTTTCAGTTCCATGATCTTGGGAGGCATGGCAGCTTTGATGATGGTTTTCTTAGCTACCGGCTGGTTTTCTTCCTTCGCCAGTTTCTCTACATCGCGCACCGAGAGTTCGTTTTCAATGATCATTTGGAAGATGGCCATTTGTTTTTCGGCATTCTCAATGGCCGCAATGGCGCGGGCATGACCCATGCTGATCTGTTCTTCTTTCAGCGATTTCTGAATAAAATCGGGGAGTTTCAGCAGACGCAGATAATTGGTGACGGTGGTACGTTTGGAGTTGATCTTCTGGCTGAGTTGTTCCTGAGTGAGTTTGCACTCATCTACCAGTCGCTGGTAGGATAAGGCTATGTCGATAGGATTGAGGTTTTCGCGATGGATGTTTTCAATCAACGCCCATTCCAACATCTGCTCATCATCGGCAATGCGGATGAAGGAAGGGATATCCTCCAAGCCGGCCATGATACTGGCCCTGAGGCGGCGTTCGCCGGCTATGAGTTGGTATTTGTCGTATCCCATCTTGCGCAGGGTGATGGGCTGTATCACTCCATGAATTCTTATAGATTCGGCCAGTTCTTCGAGGGCCACCTGGTCGAAAGTGTCGCGGGGCTGAAAGGGGTTCACTTCTATCTGCGAAATGAGTATGTTGCTCACCGAACCCACTGTATATTTCCCCGTAAGGTCGCTTTTGCTGGTGATATCTGTTTCGGGGCTTTCGAGCAGCGAACTTAAACCACGGCCGATCACGCTTGTTCTTTTCTTGGTTGTCATTTTTATGAGGGGATATTATTTTTCAGGGAATATTATTTTTTCGTTTTGATTGATCTGGGTCATTTGGTTCTTTTGCAGAATTTCGCGGGCCAGGTTCAGATAGTTGACGGCGCCTTTGCTTTCGGCATCGTACATGATGATGGTTTCGCCAAAGCTTGGCGCTTCGCCCAGCTTAGTGTTGCGCTGTATGATGGTGTTGAATACCATGGTTTGGAAATGTGTCTTGACTTCTTCCACCACCTGGTTCGACAATCGCAAACGCATATCGTACATTGTCAGCAGTATGCCTTCTATATCCAGCTCGGGGTTGATGTGCGACTGAACGATCTTGATGGTGTTCAGCAGTTTTCCGAGGCCCTCGAGCGCGAAATATTCGCATTGCACGGGTATGATCACCGAATCGGCCGCAGCCAGAGAGTTGACCACTATCAGACCCAGAGAAGGGGAGCAGTCGATGATGATAAAATCGTATTGGTCTTTTATTTTGGCGATCACCTTGCGCATCATTTTTTCGCGGCTGGGCAGGTTGATCAGTTCTATTTCGGCTCCCACGAGGTCGATGTGTGCGGGAATCAGGTCGAGGTTGGGGGTTTTGGTTTGCAGTATGATGTTGCGTGGTTCCACTTCCTCAATGATGCATTCGTAGATGCTGGTTTTGATATTTTTGGGGTCGAATCCTACGCCGGAAGTAGCATTTGCCTGGGGATCGGCATCGATCAAAAGCGTTTTGTATTCCAACACGGCAAAACTGGCAGCCAGATTAATAGCCGTAGTCGTTTTACCAACGCCTCCCTTTTGATTGGCAATTGCAATTACTTTTCCCATACGAAACTTAAGTTATAAAAATTCATTTGCAAAAATACGCTGTTTTGTCGAATTTCAGCCTATTGTGATACAGAATTATGCACAATTGCAAAGTGCTGATGCGCACCGACAAAGTCTGATTTATGGGTATAAGACCCGGGCAGATTACAGTTTGGGGTCGCTGTCCGTAAGGTCGTCGAAATTGAGGTCGGTGAATTCGGATTTCAGATCAGAATATTCCGATTTTAAAATGGGATCGATGGGCAGATCGATATCAGTGGTTTCGTCAAAATCGTCGTCTTCGTCGGGGAGGGGGCGTTCGCCCGTGTGGATAAACCTAATGGTGTCGTCGAGGCCGCGGCGAAACTTGTCGAAGTCTTCTCCATAAAGGAATAGCTTATGTTTCTCATAAAAGAATTTGCCCTCTTGCTGGCTGAAACGTCGTTTGCTTTCGGTAACGGTGAGGTAAAGTTCGCCGTCTTTGGTGGCTTTTACATCAAAAAAATACGTCCTTTTGCCGGCCCTGACTGCTTTCGAAAAAATTTCAACACGGTCGCTTCTATCATTATGATCTTTTCCGTCCATCCTCGGTTTCGTTTTAATTATTCAATACAAACCTACGAAAAATAATAAGTGAAATCACTATTTATAAGAAAAAAAACGCACCATACTGTCAAATATCGCCAAATGGCTTTGTTTTTCAGGGATTTATTGATGTTAAGAAAAGATTATTTTTGGGGGATTTTGGATTTAATTAAGCAACCTAAAATCACTCTGATGATAACTAAAATTATTAGCCACAGATTCGCAGATTTTCTTCACTAAGAGCAATTTCTCAGATTACATTCGTTAATTTTAAAAATTTCATTTTTAAAATTAACGCTCAGCGCTAATTATTATAAAATTATACTCTGCTAACAAAGCGAAGCGTTTTCCTAAGCAAAATTTAATCTGCGAACTAAGCGAAGCGACCTCATGAGCCGAATTTATTCGCGAATAATCTGTGGCGACTTAATTGGCCAAGATATATGACGCGAATTACAGAACTTCGATCTGTGAGTGCTGAGCTTTTCGAAGTGCGGACCAGCAAATTAACAATAAAACAATAGTGCAATAGTGCCATATAACCCTTCCATCTTTCCAATTTTCCAATTTTTTCATCCTCCTACTTAAAAGTCGACCAAAACTAGATATTAACAGACAAACGAAAAAACAGTGTCGATTTTCGATGAAAATTAACAGACATACCTTTTTGTATTTGACATACGTGTTTCACTAAAATTTTGGTTTTCAGCAAAAATATCTTGCTTTTTCTTTGTTGAGGATGTATCTTTGGACTTTAATTTATTAATTGTTGGTAAGTATGTTCGGTTGGCATTTTACTGATTTACGTTTTTCAATTGACTCCCGACAGGGGAGAGTTGGAATGGCTTTTCCAGCGTCCATTGAACTCCGATTTCATAACTGCTTCAAATTTTGTGAGATATCCGATATTATATACAGAAAAGGTGAAAACCTTCTGCAAAAGGGAAAAAACCTCAAGGTGATGACCAAAAACCTCAAGGTGATAACCAAAAACCTCAAGGTGATGACCAAAAACTTCAAGGTGATAGCTCATACCCTGACGGTGATTGGACAAAACCTTCAGGTGATGAGAAAAAACCTTCAGGTGATGAGAAATATCCGACAGGAGAAAGGGAAAAACCTCACAGAGATAAGCAAAAACCTCAATCTTATAAGTAATCTCCGACAGGCGAACAGTAATATCCTTTCGGATACTTTCCAAAGGATATTAAATGCTGGGAGTTCGTTTTCAATTGATTTATTCATCCTCGCAATTCACCCCAAAAGGGTTCTATATAGATGCCAACCCGGTATTCAGGTTCTAAAAACAATCACTTCAGCAAGGCTGGCATCCCCGATTTTAGTAAACGATTTAATTATTAATAAAAAATTTTTACCATGAAAAAAATACATGCTAAAATAGACTACTCGCATTATAAAGATGACGAGCTGGTAACTGAAGGTGAAAACGTGGTAGCAAAATCGGAAAACAATCCGAATGCTGCCAATGCCGACCCAACAGTTGCCGAAGTAAAAGCAGCCACCACGGGATTCCGCGATGCCAACATAGCTGCCATTAATGGCGGTCATATGGCCGTACTGGCAAAAGCCACTGCCCGTAAAAAACTTGAAGCTACTTTGGGCGGATTTGCCGGAAGTATCGACAGGACTGCCGATGGCGACCGTGCCATCATCGAAGGTTGCGGCTTGCACGCCACCGACGAACCTGCTAAGCACGAATACGACGAACTGGAACTTAGCCTTGGCGAAGTTGCCAACGAAGTTGTTGCCCGTTGCAGAAAAACAGATAAAGCCGTATCTTATGTATGGCAAATTTTTTATGGTCTGAATCCACCGACTGATGAAGAACTTTGGAAATGGAAAACAGTGACAGCGCAAATTGAAGCCACCCTGACGGGAATCACCAAAGGCGACGTTTGCGTGCGTTATTGCGCTGTGACCAAAGACGGAATGCAGCCCTGGAGCCAGCACCGTCATATTTTTGTCATCTAAGGCAAAAATAACCCAACCACCGCCCCTTCATCCCGAACCTGAATCTGAAGAAATTATTGTTGGGAAAAGAGGCGGTGGTTTTTTTTATGGGTGTATCAGAAAAGTTTCCATATTTGATGAGGACAATAATTTCCCGCAGATAAACGCAGATAGAAAAACAACCGGAAATTAATCTGCGGAAATCTGCGAGATCAGCGGGAAAATTTCTTAGTGTTTCTTGGTGTCTTCGTGCCTTAGTGGCATAGCAACAAAAAAAATCACAAAAATTATCCCTTCCCAAAAGAAATTCCTATAAATTTACACTCCAAACCCAATAACTCATTTAATCTATTGCACTCATGAAAAAAATAGTATTCCTCCTGGCAATGTCAGCCCTCGTCGTTAGCGGACTTTCCTCCTGTAAAAAATGTACCACCTGCAAAGCCACCAAAGCCGGCCAGGCCGAAGTCGACGGAGGCAAAACCTGCGGCAACTCCAAAGACATAAAAGACTACGAAGACGCCTTTAAAGCACTTTACGAAAGCACCGGCTACTCAGTAAGCTGTAATTGATGGTTTTTTGGGAGGCCTCAGTCTATGGTATATAGTCTTTAGTATATAGTCTTTAGTATATAGTCTTTAGTATATAGTCTATAGTCTATAGTCGGCTTTTCGCAGGCAGTATGCTTATTGCCGACTGCCCCGAAGGGGCCCATCCGGGGCCGACTAATGATTCCTCCGTGTAACTCCATGGACTCTGTGTCTCCGTGGTTATTTCTTCCGTCTTCGGTCTTCCGTCTCCCCACAATTCACAAATCTCAAATCATAAATCTCAAATAAAACATTACCTTTGCGGAAACATTCACTACACACAATTATCGTTCATGATCAGCCGAAGAGTTCTTAGAATAAAGGTGATGCAAGCCTTATATGCTTTCTTTCAAAACAACAACGAAAGAGTTGACCTTGCCGAAAAAAACCTCCTGAAAAACATCAGGGCCATCTACGACCTCTACGTATACCAGCTTTCCTTCCTGGTCGAGATAGTGGAGTTTGCCCGCGAAACCATTGAAATCAAGCGCAACAAATACATCCCCACCGAAGCCGAAAAGAACCCCAACACCCGCTTTGTCGACAACTCCATCATTCATATATTAGAGTACAACCCCGATTATCTTCATAAACGCGAAAACCTTCATATCAACTGGACCGACCAGAAAGATATGATACGCCGCGTCTATCTGGCCATCACCGAAACCCAGGCATATCAGGATTATATGGCGGCTGAGATTTGTACCGACGAATCCGATCAGAAGATACTGGAATACATTGTGGACAACTTCATGGCCAGCAACGACGAGTTGCAGCAATACTTCGAAGAGCTCAACATCTTCTGGGCCGACGATTTCGATATAGGCTGTTTCATGGTCATCAAGACATTCAAACACCTGCGCAGCGCCAACGGCAAACCGGTATTTCTGCCCAAACTCTTTGGCGAAGGCAGCGAAGACGACGAAAAGCAGGAATTCGATTTCATCCGCGATCTGTTTTGCAAAACCATCATCCATCAGGACGAATTCGACGATATGATAGAAGCCAAAGTCGATAATTGGGAAATTGAGCGTATTGCTATGATGGATTCCTTACTACTGAAAATGGCCGTGGTCGAGTTCATCGAACTGCCCACCGTACCCACCAAAGTCACCATCAACGAGTACATAGAGATATCGAAAATGTACAGCACGCCCAAAAGCAAAATATTCATCAACGGCATTCTCGACAAACTGCTTTTCGATCTTCAGGAAAAAAAGCGCATTAAGAAAAAAGGACGGGGATTAATTGGCTAGATGTCTAATGTTTTCGTAATTTTGCAAAAAAATAAACATCAAATGAGGTTTTCTATATTATTTCTGGCAGGTATTTTGGCCTTCATGGTATCTTGTAAAAATCAAAATGGTCAGATCAATTCATCGGATGTAAACAATCCTATCTCAGCTTCGGGCAACGTTGATATGAGCCAGTTGCCGCAATTTCAGTTCACCACCGAAGAGCACGATTTTGGCAAACTCGGTCAGGGCGAAAAAGTATCTTTCACTTTCAAATTCAAGAATGTCGGTAAATCCGACCTTATAATATCTGATGCCAAAGCCACCTGTGGATGCACCGTGGCCGATTATCCTAAAAAACCCATAAAACCGGGTGAGGAGAGTGGCATCATGGTTACCTTCAATACCGAAGGCAAAAAAGGAATTCAAAACAAAACAGTAACACTGGTTGCCAACACCCAGCCCAATACCAAAGTGTTGACCATAAAAGCTGAAATAACAGAAGTATTAAATAATTAAAAACAAGAAAAAATGAGTTTATTGAACGTTTTATTAATGTCACCGTCAACCGGTGGAGCCGCAGGTGGTGGAAGCAGCGCAGTAAGTACTATCGTAATGATGGTATTGATCGTAGTAGTTTTCTACTTTTTCTTCATCCGTCCGCAAAGCAAAAAGAACAAAGAATTGAAAAAATTCAGAGAAAGTCTGGCCAAAGGCGATAAGATCATTACCGCTGGTGGTGTTCATGGTAAGATACTCGAAGTAGGCGAAACCACAGTGATCATCGAAACCGAAGGACAGGGCCGTCTGAAGATAGAAAAAATGTCTATTGCCTCGACCATTTCCGGCGAACAGACAGCATAACCCTTACCCAAAAACAAATATTTTGACATCAGGAAATACTGACGAATCTCTTGGTGAACCTAAAAACCTGCAGAAGCGGAAACATCCGAATCTGCAGATTTTTATTATTTGCCTGTTCGTATCCATAGTAATGTGGATGATGATCAGGCTTTCCCGTGAATATACTGAGGTAGTTCGTTATTCGGTAACTTATAAAGGGCTTCAAAGCGACAAAATAATCATGCCGGCCTCCGACACCGTGTTTTTTGTCACCCTGCAAAGCACCGGATACAATATATTATTAAGAAAAATTAAGCAGGTAAAGCACCACCTCGAAATCGATCTGTCGCAATATTCTCCCAAACTACAGGGAAACAATTTCGAGATCAATATTGATATGGATGGCTTTCGCGAAAAGCTTACCCCTGATTTTAAGCAAAAGGATAAGATGGTTGCTTTCATGCCGCAAAACCTGAACATCCGACTGGATAAGGCATTTATCAAAAAGGTTCCCATTGTGCTGGATGCTGATATTTCTTACGAAAAACAATATGGACTGTACCACAAAGTGCTATTCACTCCCGATTCCGTTTTGGTCACAGGAAATCAGGACCTGTTGAAGGCCATCACATCTGTAAGAACCGAAAAACGCACCTTCAATAATTTATCCTCAAACACTTCCGTTAGTTTGAAACTGATTAACAATAACAATCCTCTAAATCTTCGATATTCCGTCGATTATGTCAAAGTATTTATACCGGTGGTTCAGTATGCCGAAGACTTTGTCGAAGTCCCTGTATTGACCGATTCAGTGGGTTGGGATGAGCATATCACCACCAATCCTGCCAAAGTTAAAGTATACTATACGGTTTGTATTCCTGATATCAAGAATGTAGCCACCGATTCGTTCCGGGTATCGGTTAAGATTCCCGCTACGTATACTCCCTCAGCAACCAATATCTCAAAAGTTACTATTAAACACTCACCCGCATGGGTAAAGATACTTCGCATCGAACCCGAAAATGTTGAATACACAATAAAGAAATAATGATAAAGATTGGATTGACAGGTGGAATAGGTACCGGCAAATCGGTAGTGGCAGGAATTTTTTCAGGAATGGGTATCCCCATTTTCTTTGCTGATCAGGATGCAAAAAAAGCATACTCCGATCCGGAAGTTCTTCAAAAGATTAAGGTCTTGTTCGGCGAGAGCATCTTCGACAATCAGAGTGTTAATTTTATCAAACTCTCGAATCTTATATTCTCCAACAAGATTGAGTTGGAAAAGCTCAACGATATCATTCATCCCTACGTGCTGCAAAAGTTCGAGAACTGGATAATGGAAAATAGTTCGGCTCCTTATGTGATCATGGAATCGGCCATACTTTACGAAACGGGCTATGATACTATGTTCGACAAGATGATAGCCGTCACAGCTCCAAAAGAATTATGCATCGAACGCGTTATGCAGCGCGATGGTATCGACCGCGACATGGTGCTCAAACGCATGTCGAATCAGTTTCCTAACGAAACCAAAGTGGACAGGGCTGATTATTGTATCCAGAACAACAGCCTGGAATTATTAGCTCCGCAGGTAGCAGGCATTCATAAATCTATTCTCAGCCTGTAGTTCAAAAAAAAAACTTCTGCCGCAAGTTTCATCGAAATGAATAGGGCAGAAGCTGTTTTAGAAAAATCAATTTCTATCTTGTAATATCCGGGAGGGCTTATTTAGGCTCTTTTTTGTCAGCGCCTTTTTTGGGCTCGTTAATCTTAACGGTGATTTCCTCCTTTTTGGCATCGAAGTCAACATAAACGGTATCGCCTTCTTTCAGATTTGATTTAATGATCTCCTCGGCAAGGCTATCCTCAATATACTTTTGAATAGCTCTCTTCAGCGGACGGGCACCAAAGTTAGGATCCCAGCCTTTTTCTATAATAAAATCTTTGGCTTTAACCGAAACTTTGAATTTATAACCCAGTGCTTTGATGCGATTCTCAACGTAAGTAAGTTCAATGTCAATGATCTTGTGAATATCATCTCGTGTGATGTCATCAAATATTACCACATCATCAATTCTGTTAAGAAACTCAGGTGCAAAAGCTTTTTTCAAAGCATTTTCAATAATGCTTTTTGCATAGCCGGCCTTATTCGAATCTTTGGCGGTGGTTTGGAAACCTACACCCTGACCGAAATCCTTAAGCTGTCTGGAGCCAATGTTGGAGGTCATGATAACAATAGTGTTTTTAAAATCTACTTTCCTTCCAAAGCTATCAGTCAGCTGACCATCGTCCAATACCTGCAATAGTAAATGGAATACATCAGGATGTGCTTTTTCGATCTCATCCAATAACAACACAGTATATGGCTTACGACGGATTTTTTCGGTAAGCTGTCCGCCTTCTTCATAACCTACATATCCCGGAGGCGCTCCCACAAGGCGTGACACAGCAAACTTCTCCATGTATTCGCTCATATCTATACGCACCAATGCATCGTCTGAATCAAAAAGATATTTCGAGAGAACCTTGGCAAGGTATGTTTTACCAACTCCGGTAGGCCCAAGGAAAATAAAGGAGCCAATGGGTTTATTGGGGTCTTTCAATCCAACACGATTACGCCTAATAGCTTTAACCACTTTCTTAATGGCTTCGTCCTGACCTATCACGCGGCTTGCTAATTCTTCCTCCATATGCACCAGACGGTTGCTCTCATTTTGGGCGATACGTTGAACAGGTACTCCGGTAATCATGGCAATCACAGCAGCAACATCTTCCTCAGTAACCACTTCGAGATTTTCCTGACTTTCATTCAGCCATTTCTTCTTGGCATCTTCCAGTTGATTTTGCAAAGTGCGCTCGTTGTCGCGGAATTGGGCAGCATTTTCGTATTGTTGGTTTTCTATAGCCTTGCGCTTCGATTGACGTGCTTCTTCAATACTAGTTTCAATCTTAATGATACTTTCAGGCACATGAATATTGGTGATATGGACTCTGGCACCGGCTTCGTCCAGTGCGTCAATGGCTTTGTCGGGAAGGCATCTGTCGCTGATATATCTTGATGTCAGCGTAACGCAGGCTTTAATAGCTTCTTCAGAGTATTTTACCAAGTGATGTTTCTCGTACTTATCTCTGATCTTGTTAAGTATTTCATAGGTTTCTTCCGGACTGGTAGGCTCCACAAGCACTTTCTGAAAACGTCTTTCCAAAGCTCCGTCCTTTTCAATATACTGTCTGTATTCATCGAGGGTAGTGGCACCTATACATTGAATGTCACCACGGGATAATGCCGGCTTAAACATATTGGAGGCATCCAGCGATCCAGATGCACCACCAGCACCAACGATAGTGTGAATTTCATCAATAAAAATAATGATGTCATCATTTTTCTCCAGTTCATTCAAAACCGCTTTCATTCTTTCCTCGAATTGACCGCGGTATTTGGTTCCGGCCACCAGAGACGCAAGATCCAAAGTGACGATACGTTTATCAAAGAGGGCCCTTGAAACTTTTCTTTGAACAATTCTCAGAGCAAGACCTTCTGCAATGGCAGTTTTTCCAACACCTGCTTCACCAATCAATACCGGATTGTTCTTTTTACGTCTGCTTAAAATCTGGGCAATACGTTCCAACTCTTTTTCCCGACCAACCACAGGATCTAATCTGTCTTCTTCGGCAAGTTTGGTCAAATCTCTTCCAAAATTGTCCAGTACAGGTGTTTTTGACTTTGAATCAGAGGGTTTCTTTGTTTCGCCGCCATAAGGTCCATCTTCAGCCTCGTCGCTCCCAGTGCCTCCCGGAATTTCATCCTTGGGATCAAAAGTGTTTTCACTTCCATCTGATATCAGGTTTTTGACCTCGTTTTTTACCGAATCATAATCTACCTTATGCTTCATAAGGGTTTTGGTGACAATGTTTTCTTCGTCTTTCAATATGGCTAATAATAAATGTTCAGTACCTATCAGATCCGACTTAAAGGTTTGCGATTCTAGATAAGTGAACTTTAGAATTCTTTCCGCTTGTTTGTTTAAGGCAATATTAGGATTGTCACTATCATTTTCTCCTGAACTTTTGATAGTTCTTTCGATAGATCGTCGTACATCAAGGATCTCAACATTATGAATGTGAAGGATCTTTATGGCAAGGCCTTCACCTTCCCTTAACATTCCTAAAAATAAATGTTCTACTCCGATATAACTATTCCTTAACCTAACAGCTTCTTCTTTACTGAATGATATTACTTCTTTTACGCGTTGTGAGAATTTTGCTTCCATAGTACTAATGTGATAATTTATACAAAATTACGAAACTATTTTCAATATGTCAAAATTACTTAGAATCCAACCTTTTGAATGCATATGTTGTCAAATTTTTCAACACTTTTTTGTTAGTAATAATATGCAAGAAAAACGCTCTCTGATTCAAAAAAATGTAGTAATTTCGTTACACAAATGAAAATTGCAAATACTTAAAAATGAGGACTCTACACTTATGAGTGAATTTGAAAAAATCGTAAAGGTCAATATTGAAGAACAAATGAAAACCGCTTACATTGATTATTCAATGTCGGTTATCGTTTCGAGGGCGTTACCTGATATCCGGGATGGCCTAAAACCAGTCCATAGAAGGGTATTATACGGCATGTATGATTTAGGAATTATGGCAAACAAGCCATATAAAAAATCCGCCAGAATAGTAGGGGAAGTGCTTGGTAAATACCATCCCCACGGAGATACATCTGTTTACGATGCCATGGTTCGTATGGCGCAAACATGGTCGTTACGATATCCTTTGATAGATGGCCAGGGGAACTTTGGATCGATTGATGGAGATAGCCCTGCTGCAATGCGTTATACAGAAGCCAGGTTTCAGAAAATTGCGGAAGAAATGTTAGCAGATATTGAAAAGAATACGGTTGATTTTCGTCTTAACTTTGATGATACTCTGCAAGAACCGACTGTCATGCCGGCAAAGATACCCAATTTGTTAATAAACGGAACTTCCGGTATTGCCGTGGGTATGGCCACAAATATGCCGCCTCACAATTTAAAAGAGGTGGTTGATGGTATTCTTGCCTATATTGATAACAACGAAATCACCATAGCTGAATTGATGAAATTCATAAAAGCCCCTGATTTTCCTACAGGCGGTATTATTTATGGATACGAAGGCGTTCGCGATGCTTTTGAAACCGGCCGCGGCAGAATTGTGATGCGTGGCGAAGTTGTTTTTGAAACAGAGAATAACCACGAAAATCTCATCATCACTTCCATACCATATCAGGTAAACAAAGCTGAGATGATCAAGAAAACAGCTGACTTGATCAACGATAAAAAGATCGACGGTATTTCTGAGATACGCGACGAATCCGATAAAAATGGAATTCGCATCGTTTATGAACTTAAAAGAGATGCAATTTCAAATGTTGTTCTCAACAAACTATATCAGCAAACTGCACTTCAATCTTCCTTCAGCGTAAATAATATTGCCTTGGTAAAAGGACGTCCGGTATTATTGAACTTAAAGGCGATCATCAAGCATTTTGTTGACCACAGACACGAAGTCGTTGTTCGTCGTACCCAATTCGATCTGGATCAGGCCCTCAAACGCGCTCATATTTTAGAAGGATTGCTGATTGCACTTGACCATATTGACGAAGTTATAGCAATTATCCGTTCATCTGCAACAGTAGAAGATGCAAGAAACGGTTTAATGGAAAAATTCGGATTATCCGATCTTCAGGCCCGTGCTATTGTAGATATGCGTCTAAGAGCACTGGTTGGTCTCGAAAGAGATAACCTTCAGAAAGAATATGATGAGTTGATGAAACACATCGAATATTTGAGAAGCATTTTAGAAGATATAAACCTCAGAATGCAGATCATTAAAAATGAGCTCATCGAAATAAAAGAAAAATACGGCGACGAACCCAAAACCGAAATTGTATATGCTTCCAGCGACTTCAAAATTGAAGATACCATTGCTGACGAGCAGGTGGTTGTTACCATTTCGCATATGGGCTATATCAAACGGACTCCTTTGATAGAATACAGAAGACAGAACAGGGGAGGACGAGGATCGAAAGGCTCTGATATTCGCGACGAAGATTTCCTCGAATATTTGTTTGTTGCCACTATGCACAACTATATGTTGCTGTTTACTGAAAAAGGCAAATGTTTCTGGCTAAGAGTATTTGAGATCCCTGAAGGAACTAAAACCTCCAAAGGCAGGGCTATGCAGAACCTGATCAATATTCCGCCTGACGATAAAGTAAAAGCTTTTGTAAATGTAAAGGACATTAATGATAAGGAGTATATAGAAAACAACTTTATCATTCTTTGTTCCAAAAAAGGTGTTATTAAAAAGACCACATTGGAAGCTTATTCCCGTCCACGCCAAAACGGAATCAATGCGATCACCATTCGCGAAGAGGATGAACTGCTGCAGGCAAAACTCACTAACGGAAATAATGAGGTTCTCATGGCATTAAGATCAGGTCGTGCTATTCGCTTCAACGAAGCTAAAGTAAGGCCAATGGGTCGCAATGCTGCCGGAGTCCGTGGCGTTTCCCTGGCAGGTGCAAAAGATGAAGTAGTTGGAATGATCTGCCTCGAAAACGAATCATACGACATTTTGGTAGTATCCGAAAATGGCTATGGAAAACGTTCCAAACTCGAAGATTATCGTGTGACAAATAGGGGAGGGAAAGGCGTAAAAACCATCAACATCACTCCAAAAACCGGCAATCTGATCTCAATTTTAAATGTACTTGACTCAAATGACCTCATGATTATCAACAAATCAGGTATCGCTATTCGTATGGCTGTTGCCGATTTGAGGGTTATGGGGCGTGCTACTCAAGGTGTGCGCCTTATCGATTTGCGCGAAGATACAATTGCTGCTGTTACAAAAATTGAGATTAATGAAGACGATATCGACAACGAATTAGAAAATGAAATTGACGAAGATTCTCCAGCCGTCGAAACCAATTATTCTATTGCTAATGATGACATTGCCGACGAGTTGATCAAGAATCAGCCTAAGGAAGAAGATTCAGAAGATGATAAAAATACTGAATCAGAGGAAGAAAATTAATTTTTGGCAAAGAAGTTGCGTAATTGAAAATAAATTATTTTTGTAAACTAAAAATATAGTGGAATTAAATCTATAAAAAATGAAAAGGCTAACATTAACCATCGTCGCAGTATTTATAGCTGCTTCAACATTTGCACAAACAACAAAAGTCGTAAGTGCATTTAATTATCTCAGAAACGGTCAACTCGAAAAAGCTAAAATCAATATTGATGAAGCAACTGTCAACGATCAGACCAAAGGACAGGCTAAAACCTGGTTTTATCGTGGAAACATTTATCTGAGTATTTATCTCACCAAAGAGCCAAAATATAAAGCTTTAGATACAAATGCTTTACAGGCTTCTTATGATGCTTATCAAAAAGCGGTTGAATTGGATCCTCAAATTTCAAACGAAAACCTAATGCCTCCATCACCTATGATGGGATTGTATATAATAGGGGAGCAGTACTACAACCAGGGAGTGGATCTCTATAACAAGAAGGATTATCTTAACGCCATGTCAAAATTTGAAATGACAAAAAAGATCAACAACATCTTTGGAGCGAAAGATTCCACAGCAACCTTCAATGCTGCGCTTTGTGCTATTCAGCTTAAAGACAACAAAAAGGCAAAATCATATCTTGAAGATTTGACAAGAATGAACTACAAGCAGGCTATGGTTTACACTCAGTTAGCTGGAATTTATAAGGCAGAAGGCGACACAAACAAAGCGGCTATTACCATTGGCAAGGGTCGTAGGGTTTTTCCATCCGATCTGAACCTTATTATTTCCGAGATCAACATATACCTGGCCAAAGGCAAAACCAAAGAAGCCCAGGATCTGCTCGATTTGGCAGTAGCTAAAGACCCCAACAATGCAACCCTGCATTTTGCAGTAGGCGCTAACATGGACGAATTTGGCAATTACGAGCAAGCAGAGAAATCTTATCTGAAAGCAATTGAACTGAAAGCTGACTATTTCGATGCTTATTACAATCTGGGAGCTTTGTATGTCAATACTGCCGCTACGGTTATGGAAGAAGCCAATAAACTACCCATTACTGAAACAGCAAAATATGATGAGTTGAAAACCAAAGCTGATAAATTATTGGAAAAAGCATTGCCAGCACTTGAAACTGCTGAAAAACTCAACCCAAAAGATTATAACACTTTGATCACACTGAAACAATTGTACGCCAGAAAAGGGGATGCAGAGAAGATCAAAGCTATTGACGAAAAGATAAAGACTTTAAAATAAGACAACATTCAATCAAATAAAAGAAAGGAGAGATAAATTTCTCCTTTCTTTTCATAATTCCTATTATACATAATATTAATTATGGGCATTAAATCCTTAGTTGTTTTTGACGCTCTTGTCAGCAATGTTTCCTTGACTCCAATCATTGATTCGTGTAGATTGTTTTATAGAGTGCTTAATTCAATCCGGCCAAATATTATTTTAAATAATGCAGGGAAATTAAACTAAATCTGTACTGAAAAAATAAAACCATTCAACGACACCAAGAATACTATCCTTGATACCCAAAAAAAAATCGTAGATTCTATAATTAGTATTGACGATTCCTAATAAAGTCCCGTTGATACTAAATGAATTTCTGACGATACCAGAAAAAATTCCAACGATACTAGTTTGGGTTTTATTGATTCTAAAAAAAGCATTGTTGCAACTAAAAAGAAATTCGACGCAACCATAAAAAAGTTCGACGCAACCAAAATTTCCTCAGTATTTTCGGGTATTCTGGAAATTCAATATAGTTGCATGGGAAGAGTTTGTAGTGACACAAATTATGATTTTCCATCCCCTATTAGTATATTCAAATGCACAAAATACTCCTCCCCTTTTTTCGTTCTTTAAAGTAAACAAATACGATTCCTTTGTATTATTTAAGCTTTGGAACACCGCGTGCCTTTGAAATATTATAATCAATGTTGAGTCATTATCACTCTTCGCATGAATTAGGATTGAAATTCCTCAACACTAAATTTTCACCTATAAATAAAAATATAGACTAATTTTACACCCCAATAAAAACCCACCATGGTCCTCATCGGAAACTTCAACACACTCACAGTCGTCAAACGCGTCCCCTTCGGCTACTATCTCGATGGCCTCCAGCTTGGCGAGATACTTCTCCCCCAGCGCTATGCCCCCGATCATCTCGAGATCAACTCAACCATTTCAGTATTTATCTATTGCGATTCCGAAGACCGCCTCATAGCCACCACCCAGCAGCCTCTCGCGCAAGTCGGTCAATTTGCTTTTCTCAAATGCGTTTCCGTCACCGACCAGGGTGCTTTTCTCGATTGGGGCCTGCCCAAAGATCTTCTGGTCCCTTTTCGCGAGCAAAAAATGAACATGAAAGAAGGGAAATCATACATCGTAGCCGTTTTCCTCGATCAACTCACCCAGCGCATCGCAGCTTCCTCCAAAATCGATAAATATCTCAACAAAACAGAGATCGATCTCGTCGAAGGTCAGGAAGTCGACCTGCTTATCTGCAACGAAACCGAAATAGGCTTCAATGCCATCATAAACCAATCCTTTTGGGGATTACTTTATAAGAACGAGATTTTTCAGCCCATAACCAAAGGCATGCAATGCAAAGCATTCATCAAAAAGCTTCGCGAAGACAACAAAATCGACCTATGCCTCACCAAAGTCGGCATAATAGTCGCCGAAGAATTGGGCCCACGCATACTTCAGGAACTACAAAACCACAACGGTTTTCTGCCTGTAACCGATAAAAGCTCCACCGAACTCATCTACGGAATGTTTCACGAAAGCAAAAAATCTTTCAAAAAAGCCATAGGCTCGCTCTACAAGCAGCGCCTCATCATCATCGAAACCGATGGAATACGACTTATTAACTAAATCAAATCATAACTAATGCGAATTGCAATCACAGGAACCAGCGGCCATGTAGGGTCCAACCTATGCCGTGCCCTTATCGAAAAAGGCTACGAAATCAATGCACTCATCCACGACGACGAACGCGCCATCAAAGGTCTTCCACTAAACGTAATCAAAGGAAACGTAAACTCACCCGAATCACTCGATCGCCTCATTAGTGGCGCTGATGTGGTTATTCATGCGGCAGCCTACATTTCCGTTAACCAGAGCAACGATCAGCTCGTTATCGATACCAATGTCAACGGCACCCGCAATATCATTGCCAAATGCCGTGAACATAAAGTGAAACGTCTGATCCACTTTAGTTCCATTCATGCCTTCAATGCCTATCCCCACGAAAACCCATTAGACGAAACCCGCGACCTCGTCATCAACCATACCTATATTTACGATAACACCAAGGCCCAATCCGAAAAACTGGTGGCCGATGCTAATGACAGCGAGCTGGAAACCATTATCCTTAGTCCCACTTCCGTAATAGGTCCATTTGATTTCAAACCGTCTATGGTGGGTCGTTCGCTCATCAATATTTATAAAAAGAAAGTACCGGCACTCATCCAAGGTGGCTACGATTTTGTCGATGTCCGCGATTTAGCTGCCGGCACAGTAAATGCCATAACCATGGGCCGTCCGGGCGAAAAATATCTCATGTCAGGCAAATGGCACAGCATTGCCGAATTCGGCGATCTGATACAAAAAGCCTCAGGTGTTAAGCGTCCCGGGTTTATTTGTCCCATTTGGTTGGCAAAAGTAAGTTTGCCCCTGGCAAAACTCTTTCTCAACGAAGAAATACGACTTATCTTTAACCGCCAAACTCTCGAAATCCTCGAAGATGGCCACCGCAACATTTCCTCGGCCAAAGCACAAAAAGAGTTGAATTTCTCTTGCCGTTCACTCGAAGAAAGCATCACCGATTCATTTCATTGGTTCAAAGAAAACGGATATTTATAAGTCCCAAACCCACAGATTATGTTTACAGAGATCACCTTCAATTATATTGTACTGGCCTGGTTATTATCAGGATTGCTCATTTTTGGCGTATTATTTAAAATAACGGCCCCTTACGGGAAATTCATCAGCAACAAATGGGGTGCTATGGTCAACAACCGTGCAGGTTGGATCATCATGGAATCACCTCCCATATTGCTTTTCTCTTATTTTTTCTGGTCCGGTCAAAACTACACCAACGTAGTTTGCCTCACACTATATCTTTTATGGATGATGCATTACATCAACCGCGATCTAATTTTCCCTTTCCGTATCAAAACCAAAGGAAAAAAAATGCCAGCTATGATCATGGCTTTTGGGCTTATTTTCAATGGATTTAATACCTTTTTCAATGGATATTATTTGGGACACCTTGCTAATTATTCCCTCGATTGGTTTCTTGATCCAAGGTTCATTGTAGGTTTAATAATTTTTGTGGCCGGTTTTGGTATCAACATTCATGCTGATAACGTACTATTTAGCATCCGCAAAAACTCCCACGATTATCAAATACCTTATGGAGGCATGTACAAGTTTATTTCTTCACCCAACTATTTGGGCGAGATGATGGAATGGATGGGATTTGCCATGATGTCGTGGTAGTTGGCAGGCTTATCTTTCGCGGTTTGGACCGTAGTGAATTTATTGCCCAGGGCCATATCCAACCACAAATGGTACAAGCAGCATTTCGAAGAATACCCTACTGACCGAAAGGCCATCTTTCCCTTCATCTAGTAGATTTCTGGAATTAACCTACTGTTTCATTCATCTCAAAGAATATCTTCAGTCTTTCGACGAGATTTCTGTGCATTCTGAGTATTAAATTCTCCTGATTACTGACTACCGATTCCGGTACAATAACCGGTATAATAATTTCCTGTTCCACCGGTGTATTTACCTTTTTAACTTCAGATTTCATTTGATTGTTTCTGAATAAATTCTTATTTTTGCTTCTTGGGCTGTATATTTCCATGATGTTTAAAATAAATTGTGATTAGCTGATTCGAAATTTGAGAAGCAAAAATAATATCTTAATGCTTTAAAATAAAGTAAATTAAGCAAAATCTTAATAAATTAAACTTAATAAAAAGCCTGAATTAATTTAGCTTTTGAAAATTAACTTAATTTTTATTTTTCTTAATTCTTGCTTATTTTCTTATTTTGTACTATATTTGTGCAAAATTTTTTACGTTGGAGAATTTCTCTTTCAATCAATCCGATATCTATAATGTGCTCAGCAGGGCGTATGCCCTTGTTCCTGGTATCACCAAGGTTATGGCTATCAGTTGCGAAAGCTATGGAGGAGAACCTGAAATCTACTATATTGACTCTCCTACCGCCAAAAGTATTCACGAGCAATTGCTGCCCGACGATAAAGTGATAGAGAAGATCTTTGTCATGCAAAAGCAAAAGATCACTTTCGAATGGTACTCGGTAGACGATTTGCCTTTCAATGTCGAAAAGGCGAAGATCAAATCTTTGAATGTTTTTGATGAACTCGAGAAGAACATACTGATGCTTTCCATACCGGGACCTTCGAACAAACCCAACGACCTCTATTTTTTCTATTTTCACGAGAACATCAGCAATTTCACTATTACGCATTCGCAGCGCCCCCTGAACCAGGAAAACAAACTCATAGTGGGTTCCCTCCTGTTCAATGCCGTTACTACTATGCTGGACATTATACGCAGCGATAAAGTTGCTTTCGAATCTTTCAAAGGCAATGTGAATCATGTGATTTCTTCCATGGAGGAAGCCAGGGCCACTATTGAGAATTACCGCGAAAAACACAATGATGTCATGCTGAACTATGCTCGTGAAATTATTGCAGAGCATTCAGCCAATTATAGCCGCAACCGTTTTCAACTTACTGAAAATGCCATTACCAAGATCAGGAAGTTCGACGGAGATATTTCTTCCTTCAGAGATGCCTTGCGCAATGCCTTATTATTTACCAGCAGCATACGCAATAGCGCTGACCATCATGAAATATTGATAGACGACTATCATCTGAATTTTATTGAACCAAAATTGCCTGAGCCAAAGAAGATCATACAGCAGCCTGCCAGCCGTCAGGCAAAGACCATGTTGTGGCTGGATAATTTAGAAAAAGCTGCCCAAATAGTTTATGAGAATAAGATGCCTCTCACCGGCAAAAACGTAGCAGAGAAATTTGATCCGCCTATCACCGCGCCTGCCATAAGCGATAAACTGAAGAACCATCGCAGGACCATCAAGGATCTGATGGCTGCCCATCCCGATAAATGGACACTGGTAAGGAATGAATTCAAACCATTGATCAATATACTGGCATCGCGCTTCAATCCGGAAGATATCATTAAAGAAGATCAGGCCTAAGATCAGTACTTGAATATCAGCAAGGGAACATTTACGTTAAAAAGCATCTCTTTGATAAAACTCTTGTTGAAAAACTGAAACAGGAAATTTCGCTTTTTCTCGCTCATAGCTAATAAATTGATCCCCTTACCTTTTATAAATGAATTGATGCTTTTTGCTGCATCCTGGCTTTTGATAAGGTTGCAGTCTACTTTATAAGAACTGTAAATATCTTTCAGTTTGTCTGTCAATTCGTCGAGCATTACCTGGCTGACCACGCTCTTTTCGTGTTCCAGATGAACACAATGAATCTCGGGGTTGAAAATGCCGGCTATGCTCATTAACTTTCTGAAGGATGAAAAATCCTTTTCATCAAAATCAGTCAGGTAGATGATCTTGAAGTTCTCCAGAGCAGTAAATTTATAGTCCTTAGGAATTACCATAACAGGAATATTCACTTTCTCTATGGTATTTAAAGCAACGCTGCCTGCCACATAACTTTTCGATTTGCCCAAACCCTTGGTTCCCATCACCACCATAGCAGATTTGAATTTCTTACAAAAAGCTGGAATACCTCTGAAGGGATCATTGGCAATTAGATGAGTACTGAACTTTACTTTGGACGGTAATTTTTTTGAAACATAATCAGTGATCCCTTCCTTGAACTTCTGCATCTTTTGTTTTGAGATCAACAAATCATCTTCCAGCATATTCCCCATTTCGATCTGGTAACTGAATGAATCAGGAAATACATTGGCCATGGGCTGAGCCGGATTATAAGTATATACGAATTTTACCTCAGCTTTCAGATGTACTGCAAGCCATAAAGCAAAATGTGCCGCATTCATGGAATCGTCGGAAAAGTCGACCGGACAAATGATCTTATTAAAACTTTCCGCTTTCTTTTTCAGGATCTTTTCATCTTTCCCCACCTCCTTATCGAGCAAATGCATCAATTGCGATGCCTTTTTTAGGTCGCTGTCTTTCACCAAAACATTGACTCCTGAAGCGATGTCGGACTGTATGAGGTTGACATTTGCCAGATAGGCTTCGATACCCTCTGCCTCAAGCCTGCTTTTCAACAAAATGGCTTTATAATAGAGACAGGATGTCAGGTTTACCAGTTTTGTTTTCATGGTTTCAAATTTTCAATAAAAATACGGTATTTTTGCTGAAAAAGCAAGTAAAATCGTAATTATGTTATCCGACCGACAATTGTTCTTTCAGTTTATGGCTCAAACTTCAGAATCGCCTTTAGCCGTCGAAATCTCAGGGGCTGATGGTATTTACCTCTATGGCCCGGATAAGAAAAAGTACATTGATCTGATCTCCGGAGTCTCGGTATGCAATGCAGGGCACAATAACCCAAAGATAGCTCATGCCGTTACAGAGCAACTCAAGGCTTATTCCCACCTGATGGTTTATGGGGAGTTTATACAATCGCCTCAGGTGCAGTTTGCCGATTTCCTGACCTCCCTCCTGCCTGAAAAGCTGAACAATGTATACTTTGTCAACTCCGGCAGCGAAGCCATAGAAGGAGCCATGAAACTGGCCAAACGTTTCACAGGAAAAACTGAGATCATTGCTTGCAAAAATGCCTACCATGGCAGTTCGCAGGGCGCTTTGAGTATATTGGGCAACGAAGAAATGAAACAATCCTTCCGCCCGTTGCTGCCCGATATCCGCTTCATTGAGTTCAATAAGGAAGATGATCTGCAGCATATTTCGGAGCGCACGGCCTGTGTGGTCATGGAAGTACTGCAATCTGAAGCAGGAATTATTCCGCCTGAGAACGATTACCTTTCGAAAGTAGCCCGGAGATGCCAAGAGACCTCTACCCTACTGGTGTTTGATGAAGTTCAGACCGGCATCGGCCGTACCGGAACTCATTTCGCTTTTGAGGCCTACGATGTTGTCCCAGACATATTGGTTCTGGCCAAAGCGCTGGGTGGCGGTTTACCTTTAGGTGCTTTCATTGCTTCCAAAGAAATTATGCAATGCCTGACTAGCAACCCTGTTTTGGGGCATATCACCACTTTTGGCGGCCATCCGCTTAGCTGTGCTGCCGGAATGGCTTCTTTCCGTTTCCTGATGGAAAACCATTTGATTGAAAGCGTTGCTTACAAAGGTGAATTGTTCTGTCAATTGCTTGCTGATCACCCCAAGGTTAAGGAGATAAGACATAAGGGCCTGCTTATGGCTGTGGAACTGGGCGATGCCGATAAGCTGCAGTCGTTTATAAGTTTGGGACTTGCCAAGGGAATCGTTTCGGATTGGTTTCTGTTTTGCAATACCGCCTTCCGAATATCTCCCCCCCTAATCATTACCGAAGAAGAGATTCACATGACCTGCGACCTTATCAGGCTGGTGCTGGACGAAATTTAAGTTTCAGTTTACTTTAAAATACAGCGTACAATTCCGCGTATTCTTTCTATATCCTTGGGATTGAATTCCCAGAATACTTTTTCGTCGCCCACATCCAGTTTGAGGCTGATGGGTGCCACGGTCTTCAGCCTGACGATATCGGCTGAGCGAATGGGATATTCCGGGCTGTATTCCGACCAGGTTTGGTCGCTGTAATGTGCCACAGGTTTCGTGGTGCCGGTCGTTTTCAACACCATGTCAAATCCGCCTGACATTTTGATGGTAACGATCTCGCCGCGGGTGATGACGGTCTTTATAGCTCCAGCTATCCAGAAGTTTAATGTAAGTGTGTAAGTGGTGTCGTTGCGCGAAATAATAAAGTAGAAAGTATCGGTTCCGTTGAGTTTGGTTTTGATCTTTCTTTCTGGTTTACCGTTGGCATTGGTTTTATCCTCCTCGAATTTACATTCGGACGACTTCTGCGAAAATCCTTTCACCGAAAGACTAACCAATATGATAAGCGTTATCGTTCTAACCAATATTCTCATGATCTTTTTGTTATTTGGGGCACTGCAAATTTACAAAACTAATACTTAACGGATGTTGCAGCTCAACACCTTTTTGTCTTCGATAAAACCTTCCAGTTTGTCGCCAATCTGAACCGGACCTACACCTGCAGGCGTTCCTGTGAAGATGATATCGCCCATCTTGAGGGTGATGAACTGAGAAACATGCGCTATGATGCGATCTATGCTGAAGATCATGTCCGATGAATTGCCTTGCTGCACCAATTCTCCGTTCTTTTTGAGGGAGAAGTTCAGCTTTTTTACATCCGTAAAGTCTTTGATGGGAAAGAAACTGCTGATGGGTGCCGAACGATCGAAACCTTTGGCTTTTTCCCAGGGAGTGCCTTTGGCCTGAGCTTCGCGCTGCAGATCGCGGGCAGTGAAGTCTATGCCCAGGGCAACTTCATCGTAATAGGTATGGGCGAATTTTTCATCTATATATTTGCCTACCTTGCAAATGCGGAACACCAGTTCGGCTTCGTAATGTATCTCTTTGGAGAATTCGGGATAAAAGAAAGGCCGGTTGCGGATAACTATGGCCGTATCCGGTTTCAGAAAGAACAAAGGCTCTGTAGGGAGTTCGTTCTTCAGTTCTTTAGCATGGTCGGAATAGTTTCTTCCGATACAAATGATCTTCATTTTGAGTTGATCTTTACTGATGAATTATTGAATCCGCGCAGTTTGATGGCACTGAGCACTCTTTTGGTCGATAAAGCAAAATCGGATTTCATCATCCAGTCGTAATACGAAGGTTCGGTGCGGAAGATCTCTTCTACCGCTTTTCCTTTGTGCTTGCCAAAATTGAATACTTCTACTTTCTTTTCGTTGAAGACTATATGTCCTACCAAATCGACATTGGCTGTGTTGAAGGAGAAATCGTGCAAAGCCTGCACATCGTTTACAATAGGAATAGAAGTCTTGCCGTCTTTATCGGTAAATTCGAAGTTGTCGTAGTGGTCGAGTTGGGCTTTCAGTACTTCCAGGGTAGCTAAAGTATCGGCTTCGGCCGAGTGGGCGTTGACGATCTCTTTCTGGCAATAGAACTTGTAAGCCGCTTTCAGGGTGCGCGATTCCATCTTGTGGAAGATGTTCTGCACATCCACAAACCTACGCCCCGTTAGGTTGAACTCAATGCCGGCCCTTAAAAATTCTTCCACGAGGAAAGGCACATCAAACTTGTTGGAGTTGTAGCCGGCTATGTCGCAATTATCGAAAAACTGATGCAGTTGGTTGGCTGCCTGGGCAAAGGTGGGACAATCTTTCACATCCTCATCGCTGATGCCGTGAATGGCAGTTACCACAGGCGGGATGGGAATGGTGGGATTGAGGCGCATGGTTTTTATGTCCTGACTGCCATCGGTGTTTTCGCGCACTATGCAAATCTCTACAATGCGGTCGGTGACGATATTCAAACCTGTGGTTTCAATATCAAAGGTAGCCAGAGGGCGGGTTAGTTTCAGTTTCATAATTTTTTATTTTGAGGTAAGCAGAAAAGACCTGGCCATTTCTTTAACGGGCATTTCGCGGTCTTCTATGGTGAAGGTCTCCTTGAATTCCTGGAAGCCTTCGCAATTGATGGTAATATTGTATTTGCCGGGCGAGAGTATGACGATAAACTTGCCGGTCTCGCGGTTGGGTTTGTAGATGCCTTCGGGTTTTAGGCTGATGGCATCCTGCACCTGAATGCTGACATCAGGTCCGTTGATAAGTTTCTGACGGGCTTCGGCCAGTATGGTTTTGTAAGCCTGCAAGGCGGCATCAGGCAGTTTGTGAGTGGTCAGATACAAAGAGTCGGTGTTTCGGCTGAGCGTATCAATGCCTTTTTGTATCTCTTTGCGGAAGACCGAATAGATGTTGACTGAATCTTTTTCGGTGAGTATGGCTTTCACAGTGGTATATCCGGCTTTGACATCGCGGAAGATGACACGGTAGATATCGAGGTTGCCGTAAGTGTCTTCGTTTCGTAAAGTAGAGATATAGGCGTATCGGCCCGAGCCGCTGAAACAAATGGTGGTGTTATCTTCCGGAGTATTGATGGGATAACCTATGTTGACAGGTTCTGTAAAGGTGTTTTCTTTGCGGTTCCATTCGCATTTGAAGATGTCGAGGCCGCCCATGCTGTTGAATCCGGCGGACGCAAAATAGAAGGTTTTGCCATCAGGAGCCAGATAAGGGAAATCTTCGTCGTATTGGGTGTTGATGCCTTTACCCAGGTTTTCGGCAGGCCCCCATTGTCCCGTTGGCAAGAGTTTCGACATGTAAATGTCGCTTCCCCCCTGCCCGCCGTCTTTGGCTGAAGAGAAGAAGACAATCTTCTTGTCGCCAGTGATGGTAATGGCATTGGCTCCGTCGTTGGGTGCGTTTATATTAAGACCCATGGGTTTTAGTTCCAGAAAGCTTTTCCCCTTTTTGGTGGAAACCTGCATCTGCATCTTGGCATTCAGGTTATCGACAAAAACAAACAACTGTGACCCATCGGACGACATACCGGCACATTCTTCCACCAGAGGTGTATTCAAGGTGGGTGCCAGACGCTTGGCCTTGGCCCATTCGCCGTATTTGTTTTCCGACTGCAATACATCGGCGGTGTAGTATCCGTCGTAGTCGAGCAGGCCGCCTATATTACCGGGACGCTTGGAGGCGTAATACATCACGGTTTCGTTCTTGTTGATGAAAGGACTGTAATCAGGAAAAGGCGAGTTGATACGAGCACCCAGATTCTCGAAAGCGACATTGACGGGATTCTTCATGAGTTCTACGGCATTTTCGCACATTTCTATACATCTACCAACAGGTATGTAGTTTTTATCGCCGTCTTTGGCCGAAAGGGTCTTGAACTTTTCGAAACATTCTATGGCTTCATCGAAACGGTAAGTAACCATATAGGCCATTCCGAGCTGATACATGGCTTCGTAGTCGAAGTCTTTCTGAGCTACTACTTTTTCGAGAAAAGGTATGGATTTCCTCTTGTCGATGTTGGTGTTGAGATAGCAGATGCCCAGAGGATAGATATACTCAGGATTGTTGGAATCCAGCGCATAAAGATACTGAAACTCCTTGAGGGCCGTTACATAATCGCCGAACAAGAAAAATTGCTTGGCAACCTTGATATCGCCGGTGGCTTCGTATGATTTTTGGGCATTAGCTACTCCTTGCCACAACAGGCATAGTAAAAGGCAAAGTTTGATCTTGTTTATCATCAAGCTTGTTTATGGTTTAATAATGGTAAACTTTTATACAAAAGTATTCATTCTCTGTAAGGCTAAGAATTGATTTTATTAGAAATTATAAACAAGAGAAAGTGAACTAAAGTGCACTTAAATGCTCCGAAGAAGTCGTACGGATATAAAGTTTGGAGTTGTCATCAATTGAAATTTCTCTTAAATACTTTCACGGCGCGGAATGTATTGTTGTTCAGGTTGTATTCGTAAACAAAAACATACTGCCAGGTGTCGGTTATAATCTCCCATACCTCGTCGTGCAGCAGTTTGGTTTTTACCATGGGACTGGTGAAATTGTTAAGCACTGCCGTGTTGCCCATTTCGGTGGTCGTCTTTATGCGCGATAGCAGCAGGGTGTTGCAGGTGAAGACACTGGAGATGGGATTGTAGTTGAGAAACACGTAGGAAGTGTAAGCTTGGGAAAACCATGCCCAACTGACCGAATCGGCAATAATGGCGTTGAAGGTGGAGTCGGGCGTACATTTCGACAGGTCGATGTCGATGTGGGTATAGTATTGAAGGTTGTAGAGCTGACAGGCTCTGATGTCCTTTTGGTTGTCGAGAAAGAATTGGTGGGACTTACGATAGATCAGGTTGGCGGTATCGCTGAAGAAATCTTCGAAATGATACATCAGGCTGTCTTTTTGAGGCGAAAGATCGGCATAAAGAGAATACCTGAACTTTTGCATCTTTAGCTGGAATTCTTCATTTTTGGTGCAATCGAAGGCTGGCTGTGCGCTGCTGTAAAGAGAAAAACTAAGGAGGATGAGGCTGGCGAATCTTCTCATAAAGAGGTTTAGGTAAAAGCTGTAAGTACTTACTAATCTTTCACACAACGAATACTAAATCCCATGCCTCTGGCTGTGTTTTGGCGGTGAAGCACATAATCGGTATAAACCAGTTTGATGTTCTTGCCGGCAACGCTGGCCGAATCGGAGGATGTCCAGAAAGAGGCACTCAGTGTTAGTTCGTGAAATGCGGCGGGGGTAGCATCGCGGTAGCCTCCCGGAAGTGCCGAAAAGCCTGTTTCGTTGGTGGCGCTGGCATTGGGAGTTTTCCAATAGTCCACTCCCCCGTCTTTCAGGGTGCCGCCCGATTCCCGGGCATTGCCTATGAAGCGAATCAGCACATTAATGTCTTCGTCGGTGGGCACATGCCAGCCGGCAGGAGCCAGTTTGGCGTGCGAAGCCGTATACCAGTTGTATAAGGCCCCATATATGGGAGCGTTGGTGGTGGAATCATTGCCATACCAGCAATAAGCCGCTTGTTTCACAACGGCGGTGTCGGCTCCTGCCTGAACCCAGGCAGAGGAAGCAGAAATGCGCTCAATGGGTGTTCCGTCGCTGTAGTGCGTAGTTTTCAGGTTTTCGGCCATCCACCATTGTTCGCCTATCTTAACGGTCTTATAGGTGTTGCCGTCTATATCGGTGACGCTGCCTGTTTCGAGCTTGGTTTTTTTACAGGAATAGGCCAGCACTGCCAGTATGGCCAGGGCGGTTATCAGGGTAAAGCTGTTTCTTATCTTATTCATTGGGTAATTTACCAATTTATTGCAACAAACATTTACACACCTGTTGTATCTTTTCGGCTTCGTCGCCCGAGAGTTCGCCCTGCACTTCCAGCTTGCCAACGTTGAACTTAATATTGGTGATGGCTTTGAGAGAGAGTTTCTTCAGGTCGTCTTTGCCTATCCTGACGGGTATCTTATAGGTGGATGCTACGGTGGTGCCCGTTGAGTTGAGCTCGGGGGTGACTTCGTCGGTGATGATGAGATGCATGATGAACCCACCTGCTTGTTTCAGCAGGAATTCCTGTCCGGCAGGGATCACGTCGGTGAGGCCTTTGGCAAAGCGACGGCTGATGGTTACGCTGAGCAGGGTGTCGTTTTTGATGAATTCCCAGGTGTAGCGGTTGTTTTGTTTTTCCTGGGTGGCCATTATGTCTATGGCTACCGACTTATATTCTTTGCCGGTGAAGGCGTCTTTTTTCTCTACGTCGAATTTGCATTTGTCTTTCTGAGCCTGGGCCGTGGCGAAGCAGGCCATGAACAGGGACAGTAAAAGCAGTACTTTGGTTGTTTTCATAATCAGTTTGTTTTTGATACTACAAATTTATAGTTTTATTTTGTCTTTCATAGTCATTGGTGGTCATTAATGGTCATTAATTGTCATTAGTGTCATTTGAGGAAAGACTTTTAGGAAAGTTTTCATTAGGAAATGAACCACGGAGACACGAAGGACACGAAGCTACACAGAGACAACTTTTATCTTTCCAATTATCTTTTCTTCCTTTTTTACCACATTAGACACAATAGAACACAATAGAAAACCTTTGTGCAACTTCGTGTCTATGTGCTCCGTAGGAGTCCTATTGACCTTAGTGGCTATCTTTTTTTTGTTTCCCGCTGATCTCGCAGATTTACGCAGAGAAATTATCCATCCTTCCATTTTCCATTCCTCCGAAATCATAAAACATCATAAAAGCAAATCATACCTTTTCATAAGCAATCAGCGTTAATCAGCGTCTCCTCTTCCATTCATCCATTCTTTCGCCACCAAAGCACCAAGGCGCCAAATTACACCAAAGCTATTACACAGAGAATTTTATTTGGACCCTCTTTTTTTCAGATCGAACATCATGCTGATTCCTGCTCCCAGACTGTAATAATAGCGGCCTTCGTTCTCGCTGAAGGGAGATAAGGAATAATCTATATCCAAAATGACGTATTTCTTTTTTATCTTCCAAGCAAAGGCAGTATTCATTCTGAAATAGAATTTGGAGAACATATAGCTATCCTCTCTGGTCTTTGTCGTAAAGTCTAACTCTTTAACGTATTGTAAGCAGTTCCACGAAAATCCTACACCCATGTCCCAGTAGAAAGCAGGTTTCAATATCAACTTATATGTAAGGATCAAGGGCAACTGAAGATTGGTGTTGTAGTAAGCCGGATTTGATATTTTGGTGGTATAATAAACGGTGTAAGGCGGATATTGTGAAACTAAGTAAGGAACTTTCTCCGTAATCTTACCGGTACGAAACCAGAATTTATTTAAGACAACCCCAGTTTGCAATGAAAACCTTTTTGTGAAATCATATTTCAATTGGGCCCCCACCACAAAACCGGGACCACCTTGGTCCGAATGCTTGTCAGCATAAGGATGCACGTTGTTATAATACCCTTTATCAAGTATACAGTTGTAGTATTGCGGCATGGCGGTGAACCCTATGCTCCATTTGGAGCGTTCCTGGGCATGAACCGAAGTAAGCATGACAACAAGCAATGAGAATGCCATTATAGGTTTACGTATAGAAAAACATCGAACTCTCATTTTCTCTTTTTCAATTCACGAATGTAAAAATACATATTATTCACCGCAGAGGCGCAATGGGTGCAGAGAAATTATTTGTTCCTCCCCTATCATAATCCATCATAAAATTAAATCATACCTCTTCATAAATAATCAGTGCAAATCAGCGTCTCCTTTTCATTCCATTTTTCAGCCACCAAAGCACCAAGGCACAAAATTACACCAAAGCTATTACACGAAGTTACACAAAGCCTGCCTGCCGTAGGCAGGAACCACGAAGTTTCACGAAGACATTATCCATCCTTCCAATTTTCCATTATCCCCTATCATAAACCATCTTAAAACCAAATCATACCCGTTCATAATAAATCCGCGATAATCCGCGTCTCCTCTTCCATCCTTCCATTCTCTCCAAAAAAAAACTCACCCGATGACTAAGTCCTACATTTGACTTAGAATCACCGGATGAGTGCCGAGAAGAGAGTTACTTAATTTATACCGCCAGCATTATAGGGCTTTCCAACACGGCGCTGGTTCCGCCCAGCACGCCGGTGGTGCTTTCGTAGCGGGCGATGTAATAGGCGTTCAACTTTTTGTCGGCAGGGATTTGTATGCCTTCGAACGAACTCAGCAAGCGCCCGCGATTGGCATTGCCCAGAAAATGATAATCGTCCACGCTTTCGGGTTTTGCGCCGGCTATGGCACGGTAAATCTTTAGGAACTTCATGCCTTCGGGCAGGGCTTTGGTTTTTTTTGCATCCGATTGTGAGGCACTTATCAACTGCTGCCCCAACCCGAACTCAATGATACTTAAAAAGGGTACTATCATCATGGGTTTCTTTTCTCCTTCCGATGGATTTTCCTCCATAAAGGTGTTGCGTTTTACATTAAAAGTTATCTGATCGTCAGAACTGCCAAAGTCGGCTACCTTATCCAGCAAATGATGGCCATTGGATTTGCTGTTATCGTACAACCTGGTATCTTTTATGTTCTTGTTCATTTTCTTGATCACTGCCGGTCCGGTTTTGTCAGGATCGTTGATTAGTTCCATCAATTCATTGCTGGTTTTCCGAAACAGAGTCCACTGGGCGCTTTCTTCATCTTTCCAACCCCAGATTGTAAACCTTTTTTCGGTAGAGGGAGCCGGTAAACTTGATGTTTGTAAATTGTCGGTTGCAATCATGTAGGCATTGAACTTTTCTTTGTTGGTTGAAATTCTTGTTTTCATAGTTGTAAAATTTTAAGGTTTTTAATTCATTTTTGTATTGATTTGTATACTGTCTGAAAATGTTAAATATTCGTGATTGGGTGTGATTTATAATTGGATTCCAAAATAATATTAATTATTTTATTCGTATTATCAAGTACTTACATCGAATCACGGTTGTTTGCGCATCATTCTGAGTTCGCTCGCATCACGTGCGAGCCAGCTCAGAATGTCTGCGAGTTGGCTCACAATGTCTGCGAATTGACTCGCACTGTCTGCGAGCTGGCTCACGTTGTCTGCGAGCTAGCTCAAGTTGTCTGCGAGTTGGCTCACACTGTCTGCGAGCTGGCTCACAGTGTCTGCGAGCTAGCTCACATCGATTGCGAGCTAGCTCACATCGCTCGCGAGCTCGCTCAGAATCTTGGTAAACTCGCTTTGCAATCCGAAAATACCCTTTGGAGTATTTCTTACTTTCATCACATAAAAGAACGCCGGCTGATCATTTTTAGCGTGAAGCCCGGCGCATAATATAAACATCCCTGCTTCTGACGAAGCAAAGTTAATATCGAAATTATCCCTCAAAATACTCCTTCAGGGAGTATTTTTAAATTGCCTTAGTTGAGTCCGCAGGTTACAGCCAATCTGATGAGCTGTAATAGGTTGTGCACATTAAGAAGGCTTCTGATCTCCTGACAATGAGATTTAACAGTTTTGTGGCTTATGCAAAGTTTTTCAGCAGTTTCTTTCTCGCTATATCCATTTACTCTTAGTTGTATCACCTCTTTTTGTCTTTCGGTCAGCTTCCCTACAATATCCTTCTGTTCCTTCTGCTTTTGCTGCTTCAGCAGTTCAGTCATGACTTCCGGATTATGCAAACAGATATGCAGGGGTATGCCCACGCTAAGTATCTGGTTGATGCGGCCATTGAGGTGGCGACTAAGCACAAAGCTGATGATTACGGATGGCAGCACTTGGCCCCCACTGGTCAGCATGCGGCACATGCTCAGATAGGGTTTTCGTAGGTTGAGTTTCAAAAATTCAATGGTTTCGTCTATGCAGTGATGATCTTTTTTGTCGATGATGGCCGGGAAGAAGTTGTCGCCCAAAGCGCTAAACTTTACCAGGCTGTAGTCCAACAACCGCCTCAGTCCCGAGTTGCTGTATTCGTGGCAGAGGTATTCGTCGGCGCCGTAACCTTCCAAACGGCTCACACAAACGGCCCCCGGCATGCGGTGGAGCAATTGCTGGGATATAGGACTCTTTGCGAGCAGTTCGGAATACATTTTGTTAACGATTTCGAGTTCCAGTTTCACTTCGGCATTTTCTTTTTTATAATCTTCAATGGTTTTTACAGTTTTCATAAAATTTGTGGTTTTAGATTAATGAATATGTGAACTAAGCAGGCTTGATGGCCAATAGCTTAATGCCAAAATTAAAAAATTACTTAATATAATTTTATCAGATTGCAAAATTTATCGTGAAAGGGATTATATTTGTAATCGAAAAGAAAAAAAGATAGCCACAAAGGCACCAAGACACCAAGAAACACGAAGTTGTTCTTTGCGAAAAATAAAATATAAACCACAATGAACACGAAGAAGGCACGATGGACACAAAGAAATTAGAGAATAAAGAATCATTGTGCCCTTTGTGTAAATCTTTGTGAACTTTGTGGTTAAACTGTCTGAACCCTGCATGCGGCAGGCAGGTTGGTGGCAAGAAAAATGAAAATAAAATTTGCACTTGATTATTTTTTGTGGCATCAACCAAAGCATTTGAATCATAATTACGTTATATTAATACAGTGTTAAACAAAATCCTGTTGATATGAGTAAACTATTCTGTAATTTCATTCTGCTGTCCCTTATATTTTCTTATTCATCATTGCAAGCGCAGGACAGCATTCCTTTGAAGAAATGGCAAACAAAGAAGTTTGAGATCGGCATGACCGTTTCTGCCTTTTTTCCACCACCGGTCTATGGCGAAGGCATAATTGACCATAAAAGCAAGCTTTCCTTTGGCGGTGATTTGTTTGTGAATTATCATTTCACCAAACATCTGGGAATTACCTGGGGATTGGGAATTTCCGTTTATAAGAAGTCTTTCGAATTTGTTGATGATTACGTTCATAATAACCCGGATACCGTATATTTTTCATTTAAACCGAAAGCGGTCTTTCTCAGAGCCCCGGTAAATTTCCTATGGGATATTAACCCTAAAGGAAAAGTAAAATGTTTTGTAAATACGGGTCTTGCCCCTCTATGGCACCAAACGGATGGTTTTATTGATGGAGATAATCCGGGTATATATCCGTCAAGTCTTACATATGGTTTTAAATTAAACTGTTCTTACAATTTCAATTTTGGAATAAAAGTCGCTTTGTACAAAAGCCTTACTTACATTGCTTTTCTTTCATATGAGGATACATTTATACCCGTTTTAACACACGCGTATAGTGTTAGCATTGCTTATACTAAATCACGATTTTTATCGTTACATATGGGATTGTGTTTGTAATGTAAAGAATAAAAGATAGCCACAAAGACTCTAAGACTCTAAGATACACGAAGATTTCCCTTGGTGTTTCTTGGTGTCTTGGTGCATTGGTGGCAAAAATAACATTAATATGAAACGCCTTATTCCCCTACTGTTCCTCCTGCTCCCGGCTAAGTTATTGCTGGCGCAGCAGCAGTCCGCGCCTAAGGATTCCGTCATTCTGAGGCGGTTCTTTCATTCCATTGGAAGATGTTGTAAGAATACAAATCTACGTGCAAAAACGCTTGCTTTCAATGCCCAACAAAAATATCACGATGCCCCCCGGGAAGCCAATGCCTTTAACAAGCGATTCAGTATATCCTTAAATGCCGGTGGAAATTATTATGCTGATTTTTGGAAAAAGCATTTTCCTTTGGATACGGGGCAATTTATTATTGAGAGGGAGACCAACTACTCATCAACCTCAATTGGTTATCCAAATGTGAGTTATACCAGTATCCCCGGTTTCAGTTTTCATGCAGGTTTAGGTTGTGCTTTTCAAATCACAAAGCACTTTAGTGTGGAAGGCGGCCTGATGTATTTCTCGCGACGATCAAGGAATATTTATAGCACCGATACCAACGAGATCAATATTTTGAACGAATTTACAAAATGGGATAGGCCACCTTATATTTATAGCAAAGAATTAATAAAAAACGAACAAAGTATTGAAATTCCCTTTTATTTCGGTTATACCTATAAAAGATTCAGCACATTAATAGGTACACGTCTTATTTTAGTAATGATTGATCACAAAAGAAATGTACGAATTGATAATTCGGTTCAAACATCAAATGTAATTCGGCAGCCATTCGGTGAAGGCAATCAGGCATCAGATTTTACAATACCATCCATAAAAATCCGTTATCTTATTAATAAAGAAAAGATCCCTGTATCAGTTTATTGCTCCGCCGATTGGCTCTTTGATAAAAAATGGGATTTGGTAGCGGGTGTGCAAGTTGGGATATTTTCGAAATAAAAAGAAATTATAGCCACAAAGGTCCATAGGACTCCTACGGAGCACGAAGACACCAAGACGCACCAAAGATATCTCTGTGAATCTCCGTTTGCTCTGTGTGTCTCTGTGAAATAGCTCTTAAAATAATATCGAATACTGCCCCATAGGGGTCCCAACGGGAAATGTTGAATAACGACCTTAAAGGGCGTATGCTCCGCAGGAGCCCCTTTGGGGCCATACGCCCCTACACCTCCTATCTCCTACATTCTACGTGGAACCTCTATCCCCAACAGCCCCATCATCTTTTCAATAATGCTCCCAGTGAAATGCGAGAGGAACAAACGGAAATGCTGCAGGTCTTTATTCTCTTCCTTCAGCACCGTAATATGCTGATAGAACTGGTTGTATTGTTTGGCCAGGTCGTACACATAATTGGCAATATGCGCAGGGCTAAGCTCAGCCGCCGCCAGATGCAGCACCCTGACATGATCGTGACAAAGTATCAGCAATTCCCTTTCCTCATCCTGCAGGAAAATGGTAGCCGGAAAAGCAATCTTGTCAGCTTCCAGCCCCGATTTGCGCATCAGCGACTGAATACGGGCGTAAGTATACTGAATGAAAGGACCTGTGTTGCCGTTGAAGTCAATGGATTCGGAAGGATTGAACATCATATTCTTGGCAGGGTCTACCTTCAATATGAAATACTTCAGACCGCCCATACCTATCTGACGGAATAAGTTTTCGGCTTCTTTGGTCTCAAAGTTTTCCAGTTTGCCTAGTTCCATAGTTGTTTGGCGGGCCGTTTCGGTCACCTCGCTGATCAGGTCGTCGGCATCCACCACCGTGCCTTCGCGCGATTTCATCTTGCCTTCGGGCAGTTCCACCATGCCGTAAGAGAAATGCAGTATATTGTCGGCCCATTCGTAGTTCATCTTCTTTAGCACCTTTTTCAGCACCTCGAAATGGTAGTTCTGTTCATTGCCCACCACGTATATCATACGGTCGGGATGAAACTCCTCATGCCGCATAATGGCGGTGCCCAGATCCTGAGTCATATACACGGAAGTTCCGTCAGAACGCAGCAGCAGTTTCTCGTCAAGGCCTTCGTCCGTAAGGTCCACCCAAACGGAGCCATCATCTTTGCGTGTAAAAATGCCTTTTTCCACACCCTGCATTACTACGTCCTTACCCAAAAGGTAGGTCTCCGATTCGTGATAGGTCTTATGGAAACTGATGCCCAGGTCGTGATACGTCTGATCGAAACCGGCATACACCCATTCGTTCATCATCTTCCATAAGGCTTTTACTTCGGCATCGCCCTGCTCCCATTTCAGCAGCATTTCCTGCGCTGCCAGCATCAGAGGTGCATTTTTGGCAGCCTCTTCTTTGGATATACCGGAGGCTTCCAGTTCGGCCACTTCCAGCTTCAGATGTTTGTCGAATTCCACATAATACTTGCCTACCAGCTTGTCGCCTTTCATGCCTGAGGATGCGTGAGTTTCGCCCCCTCCCCATTTCTGCCAGGCCAGCATGGATTTGCAGATATGAATGCCGCGGTCGTTCACCAGATTCACCTTGATCACCTCCTTTTCGTTGGCTTTCAGTATTCCCGCCAGCGATTCGCCCAGCAGATTGTTGCGTATATGCCCCAAATGCAGGGGTTTGTTGGTATTGGGCGAAGAGAATTCAATCAGTACTTTTTCTATTTTCTTTTCGTCGGGCACCCAGCGTATCAGGTGGTCGTCACGCCGATTCATCAGATAATCTATCCAGAAACTATCCCTGATCTTCAGGTTTAGGAAACCTTTGATAACTGAGTATCGCTCAATGAAATTTGTATTTCCCTGCAGCATCTCCCCCAACTCGTTGGCGGTAGCTTCCGGCAACTTCTTCGATAGTTTAAGAAAAGGAAATACCGGCAAGGTAAAATCAGCATCGCTGCGAAACTGGGTATTGGTCCTCTCTATCCTGATCTGGGCAGGGTCAACGCGTTGTTCGTAAAGGGTAAAAAGGGAAATATGGGTATATTCAAGAAGCAGGTCGTGTATCATGTTGATTTTTTTATGCAAAAATATCTATAATGTGACAAAGTTTTAAACCCGGCACATTATTTTGCCAACAATACTCCTAACTATCCCGAAGGGACCCCTACGGGGCTAAATACTAACTACTAAATACCAAATACTATCTCCCTAATATCTTATCATCTTAACCGTCCTGCTGACATTGTCCGTCTGAATACGGCACAAATAGATGCCCGGAGCCACAGTCTGGCCTACAGCATTGCATCCGTCCCATTCCAGGCTCTGAATGCCGCCCTTGGTGCTGTTATCCGCGAAAGTCCTGATGATCTTCCCATTGATATCCGTGATGCATATCTCCGCCTTGCCATAGGTTCCGCTATAAGCTATGGTAACCTTGCCTGAGGTGGGATTGGGATAAACCGAAACATGGGTCTCTTCGTTTTCGGCCACGCCGTTCACCATCACATTGATATAAGAGGGTTTGGTATTCGTCAGTATCTGTGCCCCTACCTGCGAGGTCAGCGAAACCGTGTACAATCCGGGGATGGTATAGGTATAGACAGGATCCTGGGAATAATCATCCGAAGAGCCGTCTCCGTTTAGGTCCCATTGCCATGTGAAAGGATTATTTACCGAAAGATCGGTAAAATGAACGGTCAAAGGGGTATTTCCCGAAACTACGTCGGCGATAAAATCAACAGCATCGGCAGGATTGCTCTGAACGGTAAAGGTCAGGGTATCCGACCAGTCGCTCCATCTTACGTTCTGATCGCGATAGCGCATGCGCCACATATAGCTCTGGCCCACGGTAAGCTCACCAACAGGCACGTAATAACGTTTCAGATCGAAAGTGGCATTCAGATTGGAAGGATTATACAAAGGACTGCCTGAATCCCCATAATAATCTTCTGTATCGCGGCTCACACTGATTAAAGGGCTGGCAAAACTACCCGTGGTAGCCACCAGTTGAAATTCGGAACTCATCAGCGTATCCAGCCCCGCGAAAGGCCCTGCGGTGAGCACAGGCGTAGCAGAAGCGGTGGTAGCGGGCGAAAGTGCCAAAGGCTTGTCGGGAGCCGCCTGGTTCAGATAACGATGCCATTTGTCTATCAGTTCCACATTGCGCGGCCTGTCAGTATTGCCCAGGCTGTAGGTATAGGTCTTAACGGTTTGCTTGTCCATATCCACATCCACCAGCAGGAAGTTATAATTGTCAATAGATTTCTGATTCTCGGGATAATCCTGCTGATTGGTATACATGCCCCATCTGTCCAAAGGACCGCCGGCTCCCCCGCTCAGCACCGATCTGAAATCCCAGTTCTGGGCATGGGTGCTGCGTATGGTTCCTCTTTCAAAATTGTGCGAGTGTCCATAAGTGTACATTGCCATTTTGGGATAATTCTTAAAAACAGGCAGCAGGTTGTCCTGCACATAGGATGTGTTGCCATCGGGCCATATCTCGCTATGAGCCGGATGATGAAAATGCGAAAAAACAAAATCTATGTTAGCATCATTGGCCGAAGCCGTCAATTGTGTCTGAAGCCAGTTGGTCTGAAGCAGATTGTTATAGAGTCCGTTCGTATTCAAAGCGATGAACTGGCAATTGCCCAGATTGTAGGTATAGTATCTCTCGTTAAATCCTGTATAACCTTCGTATTTCATGAAGTAGTAATAGTTGTTACTTTCGCCCTCATGATTGCCAATAGCCACCATAAAAGGAATATGAGCAGATAAAGACGCAAAAGAATTGAAATACTCATTCATGAATCGGGCCACTTCGGTACCATCCTGGGTCATATCGCCCGAATGCATCACCAGATTGATAGAATCGTACCAATTGTTGCCAAACAACTGCTTCATCTTCCATGCGGCCGTATCGGCTATCATAGTGCTTCGGGCTGCGTCGTCCTGCGAATCACCAAACTTCAGGAAGCGTATATGTTTTCCTGTGGCTGTGGGCAAAGGAGGCGTGCGAAATGACGAAACATCCGAAGTATCGCTTCCGCTGATGCAGCGGTAATAGTATTTGGTGTCGGCAGTCAATCCCGTAACATTCACTGAATGCCAGCGGACCACTCCTATATCCTGATAATTTCCACTAGCTTGTTGTCCGAGTGAAAGCGTAGTGCCATACTGAACCAATGTCCCAGTATTTTCCAGCGAAAGCCAGCTTACATACATTGAATTCACGGTAGGCGATTGCAAATAAGGCTGTATGTTCGATGTCCGGAAACCACCCAGATCGTGTACCTGAGCAGCCGTAAGGCAGGTATTAAATATGGCCAGTTGAGAAACATAAATATTGTTGTCTTCCCCATTTTCATCAGCAAAGAACAAAATGGAAGGATCGAGTCCATAAACACCATCTAGCGATTGACTTGTTCCCTCCAGTATTTTGTGCCCGTCAGCATAATAACGGAAACTGCTGCCATTATCTACTGTGAGTAAAATGCGATACCAGCGTTTGGCCTTGATGGCAAAGCCGGAGTATCCCGTTCCTGATATTCCAATCTGGCTGTTTGGGCTGATGAAACCATCACCATCATTGGTGTTCTGCAAATTGGTCTGGAACAGAGAATGCCATTGTTCCGGGTTGTCGACCATCACGTCGAAAAGAACAGAATACTCATTTACCAAAGTGCCGCCTCCGTTGGCTGCCATACCGTGAATGCAGCGATAATAACTCCCTATGCCTATCATGGCAGCTCCATCTCCGGGTGGAGCTCCGGTCACTGCACCATGCGAACCGCTTAATATAAGATCATTTCCTAAGGTTGCCTGAAGCAGGTTCGACGAATTATCAAAGGTCCAGCGACCGGCCAAACTGGCGGGCCATATCTGGGCTTCAGCAGAGGATAAGAAAAACAGTATTAAAACTAGTGCGTAGAGAATTTTTTTCATAATTCGAATTTTGGGTTAAAATTAAGATAATATTTTAATGCACCATCATGCCAGACCAGATATCCTGAAATTTTCATCGAAAAGGAAGAATATCGGAAGAAAGTTTCTTATTTGATGCTTTTCGGGCCGAAATATGTCAAACCACCTCTTTTGGAACGACAAAGTTATAGGAAATGCATATTGACATATCTCAATGTAGGACTACCACATTTCAACTATCTGTTATTTAATGCGATTCAGGCATTATAAGTTCATAATAAGCTTCTCAAAAGGCTTCATTCCAGAAGAGCGAACCCATAATTGGTTTATGCCTGTTGAAAAAAAAATAAAAAATTTTTATCATTTTGCCCACCTTGCCACCACAGGCTTATAGAATTTTTCCGCAAAGGACTGTTATGAAATTTTTTATCTAAAATTTGGAGTGAATACTTAAAGCTATATCTTTGTCTCCTGATAACATATTCTAAACAAAATATATATGAATCCGAAAAAAGTCATTATTATTGGTGCAGCAGGTAGAGATTTTCACAATTTCAATACCTACTACAGAGGAAACGATGCTTACAAAGTATTAGCCTTTACAGCTGCTCAAATTCCCGACATCGCCGGGAGAAAGTATCCTAAAGAATTAGCCGGGGATCTGTATCCCGAAGGAATTCCAATCTATGTAGAAAGCGATCTGCCAAAACTGATCAAAGAGTTAGGTGCAGATATCTGTGTTTTCGCATACAGCGATGTTCCTTATCAAAGAGTTATGGCCATGAGCGCCATCGTTAATGCAGCCGGAGCCGACTTCATGCTGATCGGACCCAAACAAACTCAGGTTAAGAGCACCAAACCTCTTATCGCAGTTTGCGCCGTTCGTACAGGTTGTGGAAAAAGCCAGACCTCACGCCGCGTTATCGAGATCCTGATGAAACAAGGACTGAAAGTCGTTGCCATTCGTCACCCAATGCCTTACGGCGACCTGAACGAACAAAAAGTTCAGCGTTTTGCTACTGTGGAAGATCTGAAAAAACACAAATGCACCATCGAAGAAATGGAAGAATACGAACCACATGTAGTTCGCGGAAACGTGATCTATGCTGGTGTTGATTATGAAGCTATTCTTCGCGAAGCTGAAAAAGAAGCTGACGTTATCCTTTGGGATGGCGGAAACAACGACTTCTCTTTCTACGCTACCGACCTTTGCATCACTGTAGTCGATCCTCATCGTCCCGGTCATGAACTGAGTTATTATCCCGGCGAAGTTTCTTTACGTCTGGCTGATGCCGTTGTTATCAACAAAATGGACAGCGCTTCACCTGAGAACATTCAGATCGTTCGCGAAAGTATTGCCAAAGTTAATCCTAATGCAATCGTTATCGACGGTGCTTCACCTCTAACAGTGGACAAACCCGAACTGATAAAAGGCAAAAGAGTATTGGTGGTTGAAGACGGTCCTACCCTCACCCACGGTGAAATGAAGATAGGTGCCGGTACAGTAGCTGCTATGAAATTTGGTGCTGCCGAACTGGTTGACCCACGTCCTTACGCAGTTGGTAAACTGGCTGAAACCTTCAAAATCTATCCTAACATCGGTACTTTGTTACCAGCTATGGGATATGGTGAACAGCAGATCATCGACCTCGAAAAAACCATTGCCAATACACCTTGCGATGCAGTAGTTATTGCTACTCCTATCGATCTGAAGCGTATTGTTAAGATTGACAAACCTTCTGTAAAAGTTGGTTATGACTTACAGGAAATCGGCCGTCCCGACCTGGATGATGTTCTTTGTGATTTTCTTAAGAAACACAATCTCATCAAAAACACAGGTTGCTCCTGCTGCTCCTAAAAATTAAAATTAAGGCGACGTTAGTCGCCTTTTTTTTTTGCCATTGAATTTATTTTGTATATTTGAAACAGTGAAAAACCAAATAAATAATTAAAAAGAAAAACATGAAAAACAGAAGTTTAATTTCTATTGATGATTTCACCAAAGAAGATTACTATTCCGTTTTGGATGCAGCAGCGGGGTTCGAACAAAATCCAGTGCAGAATATCCTTCATGGAAAAGTGATTGCCACTTTGTTTTTCGAACCCTCAACGCGTACGCGCCTGAGCTTCGAAAGTGCAGTGAATTATTTGGGTGGAAAGGTGATTGGATTTTCCGATGCCTCGAGTACCAGTGTGAAAAAAGGCGAATCTTTAAAGGACACCATTCTTACCGTTTGCAACTATTCCGATCTGATCGTGATGAGGCACCCGGTGGAAGGAAGTGCCCGATACGCCAGTGAAGTAGGTTCAAAACCTATTATCAATGCCGGCGACGGAGCCAACCAGCATCCTACCCAGTGTCTGCTCGATTTGTATTCCATTCGCAAGACACAGGGCAAACTAGATGATCTGGATATCGTATTTGTCGGCGACCTGAAATACGGACGTACGGTTCACTCTCTGGTAATTGCTATGACCAATTTCAATTGCCGTTTCCATTTGGTTTCGCCACAGGAGCTGAAACTGCCCAGTTCTATCAAGATGCACATCAAAGAAAAGAACCTCGAGTATTATCAGTATACCGACCTTTCGCAAGTGATACCCAAAGCGGATATCATATACATGACCCGCATTCAGCGCGAGCGTTTCGCCGATCCTATTGAGTATGAAAAAGTGAAGAACTCCTATATTCTGAAACGCAGTCTGCTTACCGATACCAAACCCAATATGAAAATACTCCATCCTCTGCCCCGTGTGAACGAGATAGACGAGGATGTCGACAGTATGCCACAGGCTTATTATTTCCAGCAGGCGTTGAACGGTTTATTTGTGCGCCAGGCCATTTTAAAATTAATTTTAGGATTATAAAACTATGGAACAAGAAAACAAACAGGTAAAACAATTAGTGGTTTCGGCCATAGAGAACGGAACCGTTATCGACCACATACCCACCAAGAGCGTATTCCAGGTTATTCATATTCTTAATCTCGATCAGATCGACAATCAGTTGTTGTTCGGAACCAACCTCGATAGCAGCAAATACGGTAAAAAAGGTATCATCAAGGTCAATAATAAGTATTTCGAACCTATTGAAATCAATAAAATTGCACTGGTAGCCCCTTCGGCCACTTTGATAGTGATAAAAGACTTTACAGTAGTAGAAAAGAAAAATGTGGAGATTCCCGATACCATTGAAAAGGTAGTGAAGTGTGTAAACCCGAACTGTATTACCAATATTGAGAAGGTTTCCACAAAGTTTAAGGTGGTCAACAAAGCAGAATCGAAGCTGAAATGCAACTACTGCGAAAAGATCACCGATAAGCGGAACATGGTTTTTATTTAAGAATTGTTATAAGAGTTTTACGCCTGCATGATTTGATGCAGGTAGCGATAGTATTATTTTATCTTAATGCCAGAGAAAGAATTTCCTGATTTTATCGGAGGATTATGGGATTCCGGACGAAACACCGCAGAAGCGGCTGTGGTTGCCATTGACAACAATCCTGATTACTTCAGGCATTTGCTGGATATTTGTTTTACCCAGCCCTACCCCATTAGTATGAGATCGTCGAGGGTGGTGCAGATGTTCTGCGAAAAGCATCCTGAATTTATTCTGCCTTATCTGGACGAAGTCATAGCCAATATGGAGATGACAAAAGTGGAAGGCGTTAAGCGAAGCTTCCTGAAACTGTTGGCCGAGTCCGTTGATTTCAATCTGCTGAAAGATAATTCCAAACTGCTGCAGTTGGTGTTCGATAGGGTGGTTTCGCCCAAAGAAGCTATTTCGGTTAGGTATTACTGCATGTTTATCTGTAAAAAGTTTTGCGATCATGAGCCTGACCTCAAGTCAGAATTCAAAGCCATGCTCGAATTGAGCCTGAGCGAATCCTCCAAAGGATTGTGCTCTACGGCAAAAAAGATTCTGAAAAAACTATAAATCAGAAATCTTAAATCAGAAATCTTAAATCAAAAATCATAAATCTTAAATCCGACCTACTGCTATTTCTTTTGTAAGGCCTTCATCTTGATATCATGCTTGATGATACCATCTATCTGGTCGGCCTCTATGCGTTTCGAGATGATGATCTTTTTATCGCCAAGCAAATATATTACCGGGGTACTGTAGATGTCGTATAACTCGGAGTAATGAGGTGTTATAGCCCTTGGCCCGTTCACATTGATGAAGTTCATTTGGTTCTTGCGAATGAATTTCTTCATCTCGATCATGCTGGTATCGGTGCAAACCGCAAATACCTTTATACTCAGTTCTTCCTTCTTCTTGTTATAATAATCTACTATCTTGGGCATCTCAGTTTTGCAATGTCCGCAATTGTAATCCCAGAAAAGTACAATGGTGTATTTGGCTACCACTGCCTCCAGAGATTGTAACTGGAGGTTGGTGTCCTGCATTACCATGTGAGGAGCAACCTTACCAAGCAAAAGAGGTTTTAGTTTCATGGCGCGTTTGGTAATATTCTCGAGCAGGGTCGGCGACAGCCAGTAGCATTGGTTGCTCATGTAATAGGTCTCGACCATGTGCACAAAAATTGCATCAAAGCCGATGATCTTAGAGGTTTCGTAAGTGTAGGTTATCCACCAGACCACGTATTTGAACATTTCTTTGCTGGCACGGGCTTTCTCAACCAGTTTGTCGGCTTCTTTGCAAATGGAATCAGGGTGCTGAATGACAACATTGGTAAAGAAGTTGTTGATGCGATTGTAAAATACCGGTGTCCGAATGATACGCTCGTCGCTGAAATCGATATTGTCCCAGTAATGGTCCTTAAAAGCATTGTACTCGAAAACGGAATCTTTGCGGCCATTTGGCAATATGGGTGTTTTAGGAACATCCGGATCTTTGGACGAAATGAAAATCCTCGAAATAAAACTGTCAGGATTCTTATTGATAAAGTCAAGTTTGTAATCCTTCACCTTTTTATCTACCCCCTCCAACTGTTTGTTTAAAATGGCAGTAGAATCTTTATTGCCTTTGTTCTGATCCAGACGCTTCTTAATAGCCATAAACTGACTTTGGTTACCGTTCACATAATTCAGGTACTCGTAAAATAACTTATTCTCGGCAGAGCCTTTTACTTTCATATACTTCACAAAATCTATGGTATCGGTTTCCAGAGAAAATACCTCTTCTTTGTTGACAATAAACTCGAAATACTTCTTTTTCGGAATGATCACAAAATAAATACCTCCCGGAAGCGCTTCTTTACCCTGAAACACCATTTCGCCTTTGGCATTGGCCACAGCTGTGTCGTCCACATACTGATATTGACCGTAATAATGCCCCAAATAACAGGTGCTGTCTACTACACCATTCACCTTTACAGTAAATTTATAACCGGGATCGACCTGTACGGTTGGATGATAAGTTGCAGAGTTTGTTACGAAAAATAAGGAAAGCAAGAAGTTGGTCAGAAATGTCATCATCTTTTTTGTGTCTTATGGTTAAAATTTTATGCCGAACAAAATTACCAAAATTTTTCGTGTTTTATTTAAACGAATCATATTTTATGCCCGCAGATTCATAACTTTGTTCTATAAATCTCAAATCATAAATCTTAAATCAGAAATCTAAAATCAAGATCATGAATCCCTATCTTGCCATCATCCTTAGCTCCACTGCCGTTTATTTCTTTATCATCGTTGCCTTCAGAATACTGGGTAAAAAAGAACTGGCACAATTGTCTATATTCGACCTGGTGTTTGTATTGTTGATCAGCAATGCGGTGCAAAATGCCATGCTGGTGGGCGACAATACCCTGCAGGGAGGACTGATTGCCGCCGCTACCCTTTTCGCCTTGAATTATCTGCTTAAGCTGCTTCTTTATTATTTCCCCAAGTTCAATAAGGTGATGACCGGAAAAGAAGTGCTGCTGATCTACAAAGGAAAGGTGAAGCAGGAAAACCTGCTCAGAACCCACATTACCCCGGCCGAGTTAGAAGAGGCCGTGAGAGAGCACGGAGTGAAAGAAATACGCCTGGTGGATTTGGCCGTGCTGGAAGTGGATGGAAACATAAGCGTGCTGTCGAACGAATTCCAGAAACAAAGCAATCATTCGGTGAAACGTAAGAAGAGGCCGTTGAGGCTTAGAAGAAGCTAGTAAGAATGGAAAGAGAATTGCTAAATTGTTTTATTGTTAAATTGTTATGTGTTTGTAGTTGACCGACCTGATTCTCCCAACAGTCTCAAAACCTAAAAGCCTAATAGTCTAAAGACCTAATAGCCTAAAAAATGAACCTCGATAAAATACTAAAAAATACCTGCAGTATTGCCCGGGAATGCGGGCAATTCCTGATCAAAGAGAACAGGAATCTAAAACAAAGCGATATAGAGACCAAATCGGAGCACGATTATGTGACCTGGGTGGATAAGGCTTCGGAAAAGTTTCTGATAGAAGCTTTGAGCAAAGTGATGCCCGAAGCAGCCTTTGTGGCCGAAGAAAGCCAAAGCCAGCGAAAAGACAGCCGCTTTTGCTGGATAGTGGACCCGCTGGACGGCACTTCCAATTATATTCACGGATTGGCCCCCTATTGCGTGAGCATTGCGCTGACGGATCAGGAACAGGAAATTCTGGCTGTGATATACGAACCCAACCTCAAAGAGTGTTTCAGCACCCATGCCCATAGCGGAGCTTTACTGAACGGAAAACCTATACGGGTGTCTGAAACCAAAAAGCTGGGCGATTCCTTTCTGGCGACCGGTTTTCCCAGCAGGGATTATTCGAAGCTGGCAGAATATATGAAGCTATTCGAGCAACTCATGTTCGATACCCAGGGCTTGCGACGATTGGGCAGTGCAGCCATCGACATGGCCTATGTGGCCTGCGGCCGTTTCGATGCTTTTTACGAATATCATCTCAGCGCCTGGGATGTGGCAGCCGGAAGCTTGCTGGTGAAACAGGCCGGCGGTAAGGTAAACGATTTCAAAGGCGGCACAGATTATCTTTTCGGTAAAGAGATAGTTTGTTCCAACGGATGGATACAAGCGGAATTGTTGGGGATGATTGGGGAGTGTTTCAGGGGTTAAGAGTAGAATAAGTTAATTGAAGGAATTAAGTTTATAAAGGAAGAGAAAAAGGCTTGCCAGGTTCATAAGCAATTGCGCATGACTATTTTTCAGGATTTGGTAACTGCTATTTGCACTTTGCCTTCCGTATCGTTAGGATTCAGAAAGATTAGGTACTTTTTACCGACAGGAATAGTATTACAATTAATCTCGACTTCTTCGTCTGCTATAAGTTTTGAGGGATTTTCCGGAGCAGCTTCATTTGGAGTGGCTGCAAAAAAATAAAACAGTTCTTTACCCTCGATATGAGCAATCATAATTGTATTGACCGGGTTGAATTTTATTTTGGCGATTTCGCGTTTTTGTGGCCCCAGAACCAATTCATAGGGTTCGAAGTTTTTCGGATAAATAAGATGTTCATCAAAAAATGTCAGCATTACTTCAGGATGTTTTACATTTTGCAACAAAATGGTGAGCATGGCCTTGTAAGTGAGCTCTATCATGTCCTCCTTTTTTTGTTCGTAATGAGGAATGATGCTTTTTACTTTACCAATATATTGCAGCTGATTGTCACGCTCCGAAATGTACTGGTTCTTTATAGCCGTGACTTCGGCCAGAAGAGGTGCACCCAGATCGGCCACATAAATAGTGCACAAACTCTCCAATAATTCCGCTTTAATTAGGAAATCAGGTAGCTTTCCATGCTTATAGGGCGTAATCCCATGAGGAAAAAATTTTCTGTCTTCAGTGGATCGTTTGCCAAATTTATATCTGACAGCACTTTGAACTTTGTCGACCACATCACAAAAATTCGTTCTGATTTGCTTAATAATGCTGGTTTCGGATATCTGCTCAGACAAATTCTGCTGATTTCGCGAGATTTCGCCAAACATATCATCATAAGCATCCTTCAGTTCCTGAATAATTGGATCGTACACTGCGAGTGAGGTAGCTATTAATCGGTCGATTAATATAAGTACAAATTGAGCAAACAAACTGCGACCTACCCTGACACCTTCGAAAGGATATTTGGTATAACCCTCTAATTTTCTCATAAAAAATAAGTTTAAGTTATTAAAACACCCCCAAATCTACGAATTTTAATCGTCTAATGTTATAATTACAACAGAAATTTTAAAAATAGTTTTCGGTAAAAATGCATTTTTGAAAAGAGATTATTATCCGCCTTGTGCCTTTCTAGTATCTTTTTTATATGTAAATAAAATTCAGGCAGTTCTCAATATCTTGTTTTATTTTAGTCAGCATTTCTGACTAGTGATTTTAAAACATTTTTATCATTGGTCAGAGTTTATGACTAATGATAGTAAACCTTTTTTATCCTTAGTCTGTGTTTATGACTAATCTTTTTAAAACATTTTTATCGTTAGTCAGTGTTTATGACTAATGACTTTAAAACTTTATTATCATTAGTCATGGTTTCTGACTAACCATTTTAAAACCTTTTAGTCGCTAGTCAGAGTTTCTGACTAACTAATATAAAGTTTATTTATCGCTTGATAGTGTTTTATTGCTTGTTTGTCGTCATTTAAAAATGCAAAAGCATAGCATTAGTTGTAGTTTAAAGCAAGAGATTGGTGCTTTGTTAATCATCTTTAAAAATGAATTTTGAATATCAACTATTAAATCCTGCACATGTTAGTCCTATGGGAAATGTTGAAGTTTCCCTTTCACATCATCAATCGAAATTCAAGATTCAATATTTCTTAAAATCTTCTTTGTATCTCTTGGTGCCTTGGTGGCTATATTCTTGATTCTGAATTCTAAAATCAAAAATATTCAATACTCAAGTTTTTCGAGCCACATAGCCAGCCTTCTTAATACGCCCCGTAAATCTTCCTCAGGAACCATTCGGCGCTAAGCAGGCCTGTGATGAGCAGAAATACCCAGAAAAGGTTTACCAGGTCGCTGTAGCTTTTTTTGGAGTAAGAAACCGATTTGATATCGTCGCGTTGCTTCAGCAGGGCTTTCAGTTGTTCCAGTTGTCCGGGATATACCATTTTGCCTCCATGCTGGTTGGCCAGCGAATAAAGCAACTGATGGTCGGCCACCAGATGGAGCGATTCCACATTCACAGGCGTCACCGTAAAGGCTCCTGCTTTCTGGAAACTCTTATCCCCTACTTTCACCTCGGCCCTGAAACGGTAATCGCCCACAGGGAACAATCCGGCTGAGATATGGTAAGCATGTTCGGTACGCGAAAAAGTAAATGGAAAAGCCTTGTTCTCTTCGTTAGTGATGGTCAGTTTTACCTCAGGCTCGTTGATGAGTTCGTAGCTGTCGTTATATACTTCCGCATCAAACTCAATGTTCTCATTTTCGCGGAAACTGCTCTTGTTGTTCACACGGAAACGCCCCCGGTCTTCTTTCACCGAAAGGTATTGAATCACCTTATCCACAATTTCGTTAAAAGCATTGTGGTTGCCCGAATGCAGATAATTGGTCAGCCGCCATCGCCAGATGCCTTCGCCTGCCAGCAGACCCGTTTTAGGATCGGAAGCGGTATTGAACATCAGCAGGGGTTTGTTGGTAGGCACCGAGCCAATCTTTTGATACAGCATAGGGTTCAGGGAATTGCCTGCCGAATAGTCGCCAAAAGGCACCATAAGTGCCGGCAGGTCTTTGGCCAGATTCTTAAATTCTTCGGAGACGGTGAACAGCGTAAAATCATTGGCTACTATAGGCGTTACTTCGTCGGTTTTGTTGCCAGATTGTCTGATAATAAGTCCTGTTTTCTGGGCGTTCAGCGCATTGATGTCGGAGGAGGCACCCACGATATAAAGTACCGGTATCCTCAGCCTGTAAAGATTCAGCAGCAAGCTGGTCTGGTTTTTTCCTTTGGCAGGGATCTGATGCAGAATCACCAGATTGTATTTGTCTATAGCATCTTTAAAGTCGTCTACCAGAAAATCGTCCAGCTGGTAGATCATGTTGTTTTCCATGCTTTGCTTCAGTGCCGATACATCGGGATGAGGGGCTGCCGCCAAAATCAGTATCTTTTGTCTGCCATCGAGCACCTCGATAAATACATCCTGATAGTTGTTCACATAGCTGATCTCATTTTCCAGTGTGGAAAGCGATATGCGGTAATGCTGAATTCCGGGTTGTTTGGCATCCAGTTGCACCTGAATGGTTTCCAGATAATTTTCTGAAGTCATGCTTATCACTTTCGTGAAAACGGTTTCATTGCCTTTTTTCACGGTCAGGGTGGCTTTTTGGCCGGTACATTTATTGGCCACCACCACTATTTCCATCGGGAATTGATTTCCCAGATAGCAGATGCGGTTATAGTTGACACGCGAAACGATAAGGTCCTTCTGAACATTGGAGTCGCCAAGCGCAATGGTATAAATGGGATATTTTTGTTGTTCCGAGGCATATACAGGATTGGCGCCTTCGTTGTAGAGTCCGTCGGAAGCAATGATAACAGCGCCTATATTACGGTTGGTATATCGTGCCTGTATCTCCTCAAACATGGCCGACATATTGGTTTGTTTATCGCCGAAGTTGAAAGGCAATCCTTCGCTCACTTTGTCGCCGAACGAAAATGTTTTCAGATCGTAATCCTCTTTCAGATCATCGGTCAGCTTTTGCATTTCGGCCGCATAATCCTTGCGAATCCTGGTGGAATCTTTAGAAAAAACTATAGATTTTGAATTGTCCTGAGCCACTATCACAATGGGTTTCTCAATAGTACGTGTGGTGGTTTTCACCAAAGGCGACAGCAACAAAAATGCAATCAGTGCCACGCTAAGTGTCCGCATAGCGAACATAATACGAATGGTCAGCTTCTTAAATTCATGATGCTTCTCACGGTAATACAACAAAAACGCATAACCCAAACCCAGCAAAAGGCAAAGCATGCCAAACCATAAAGAATACTCGGTGATGATGTTTATTTTCAAATCAATAAAATTATTGTTCTATTGCTAAATTGTTACATTGTCGGCCGCATATTACAGACCAATTCTAAAATCAAAAATCAAAATTCTGAAATCTGAATTCTTCTATTCCTTCCCTCCTGTACCTACAAAATAATCATCCTTTTCGGCAAACAAAACATTAAAGGTAGTCAAACTGCCGTAGATGCGGGTAATATATTGCTGTAGGTCCACTTTCTCCTGATCGGTAAGCTTTGCATGGCTGTTGATGTTTTGTTCCAGCACACGCAGGCGGTCGCGCAGCATCACTACCTTATGAAAGAAGGCCTCAATAGGTATTTCTTTAGGTTTCAGATCCGTTTTGCCGGGTTGGAGTATCATAGTGCCGCCAGTCCATTTTTCGCCCATTTCTATCACCTCATTAAAAGATCCAAACTTGTCCAGAAAATAATTCATCATCTGTTCGAATGTTTTCAGATCAATGGGCGATGCGCTGCTGCTGGCTTGTGCTTCGTTAAATTCGAGTACCTCCAGGTCTTTGTTGCCTTTCGAAAACTCTATTTTACCCCCTCTTACAAAAATGATCTCGTAATTGGTCAGGTTTACTTTGCTTACCACGCCCTCACCATAACGGTCGTGATCGACGCGTGTTCCTACAGTTAATTCTCTATCCATGGTTATTGATTAAAATATCTTACTTACACTGCCCGACCCGCTCACTTCCTTATGCACTTCAGGTGCGCCCATATATTCTACTTCGGCAGCTCCGCTAACTTTAGCATCCAGCTTGGTCAGTACATTTACTATTATCTTTCCGGCTCCACTCACTTCCAGATTCATATTCTCCACCGGCATCAGGCTGTTATCTATATCACAGGCACCCGATGCTTCTATTTCTGCATCAATGCCGGCCCCTATTAGTCTCAGGGTGCTGCTGCCGCTCATATCCGCATTCAGGGTGGTGCAATTCAGGTCCATATATACATTGCTGGCACCAGAAAGCTCTATTTTGATGGCATCCAGATTGATCTTGCCCGAAGAACGCAACACCACAGCTCCCGAAAGTTCCATTTGCTGCAGTTGGGTAATGCCTACAAATATAGTAATGCCTTTGGCAGAATTCAGCCTCTTCTTACTTTTTATGATAAGCTTATGGTTTTTTACTTTGGTGTCGATATAGTCCATCAGGTTCTCATCGGTCTCAATGCTTAGTTTCGGTAGGCTGTCCTGAGTCAAAACCACATTGAAGTTCCCGGATATTTCCATAGAAGTGAAGTCGTCTTTCAGCTCGCGATCGACCTTTGTAAATTTGCCATTTCCCTCTACAGGCTTAATATAATTACATGAAGTGATGCATAGGATAACTGATGCAAAAAGCATCAAAACAATAAAATAAGATCTTGTTTTCATAACTCTTTCTTTATTTAAAAACGATGTGGTCAATTATTTTTTCACCAAAGCCCTTGTTAAGTTCTTCGATGATCATAGACTTCAAAAGATACACCTCATTACGTACAATAGACGAATCCATTTCAACATATAGGGTCTTGCGATTGATAGAAAGTCCTTTAGTGTGTTTGGCTATCACTTTGCCTACCACCGGCTCCCAACGGTCGATCAGACGGTATTGGTTGAGCTTTCCTTTCAGCCTGTAGACTTCTACAAACTCACGGAGCACATCTTTCAAAGGTTTTTCGTTATGGTTCATCCTATTTCGATTTCGTGTGCGTTATTATCATCTATCATAAACACCTTTCCGGGTGAATTTATTTTCTGCATAGTGCGAATTATTCTTTCTTTTTGGGTATCGGTAATAAAAACCTGTCCGAAATTGTTGTCGGTCACCAGCTTTACAATATGTTCTACCCTTTGGTCATCCAGTTTATCGAAGATATCATCGAAAAGCAATATAGGCTTAAATCCCTTGATGTTCTTGGTATATTCGAATTGAGCCAGTTTGATAGCTATGGTATAAGACTTCTGCTGCCCCTGCGAACCGAACTTACGTAAGGGGAAACCTCCTATATGAAATACCAGATCGTCCTTGTGAATGCCGCAGGTGGTGTATTGAACCATGCGGTCTTTTTTCAAGGAATCGGCCAACAGGTCTTCCAAGGAAGACTCATTCATCTGTGATTCGTATACCAGAGAAACCTGTTCCTTGTTACCGCTAATAAACTGGTAGAAACGATTAAAGAATGGGGTAAAGTCTTCAACAAACGAAAGGCGGGTATCATGTATCTTATTGCCCAGCATCACCAATTGCGAATCCCAAATATCCAGAGAGTCCTTGTCAAAGGTTCGGTTTTCAAAGAATATCTTCAACAGCCGGTTACGTTGAAAAAGAGCCTTATTGTAGTTGATCAGGTTGTCGAGATACATGCGGTCGAACTGGCTGATGAAGCTGTCGAGAAAACGACGCCGCTCGTCGCTTCCGCTATATATCAGATCGGAATCGTGAGGTGAAACCATCACCAATGGATACAAACCAATATGATCGGCCAGCCGTTCGTATTCCTTCTTGTTTAGCTTTACGACCTTACGGTGATTGCGTTTCTGGTTACAGAAAATGACATCAGGAGCATCGGCATTCTTTACAAAAACACCCTGAATAGAAAAGAATTCCTGATCGTGTAGTATGTTTTGGGTATCAATGACGTTGAAATAGCTCTTGCAGAAGGAAAGATAATGAATGGCATCCAGCAGATTGGTTTTACCCACACCATTGCTGCCCACAAAACAATTGATCTTGTCCGACAATTCCAGTTCAATAGAAGGATAATTCTTGAAATTGGTAAGTATTAGCTTTTGCAGAAACATAATACGATACTAATTGGCTGAAAATCCGGTGAACAATTGATTGGTCCCTTTTCTTTTTCCATAAAGCAGCATATGAATGGCTTTATGGGTGTTGATAAGTTTGGTTCCCCAGCTTTCTTCGAACAATACTTTACAGGAATAAACTGCATTCTCGCGGGCTGAAAGAGTATTCTTTTGGTAGAGTAAAATAAAATCCTTCATATCCTGGTAAATGTCGGCCATAAATTCGGCAATGCTGCCCTTTTCGGTTTCGTCGTCCAGACGGGTGGCCTGATCGATGTACATAAAGGTATCGTCTTTTCCCAATTTCTTTTGAAAAGCATTGTACACGTTTTCCCATTGTTCCTGGGTAACGAACCTTTCGTTGGCGTCATCCGAGCCAATTTCTATATCGGGCAATAAGGCACCCTTCAGATATAACAAAGGCAGAATCTTCTGCAAATAAAGGCAGATATAGCGTTTCTCGTATTTATCGATCTCTTCCAGAAAAATGCAAATCTCATTAGCAATGGTAATGACTTCTATGACGTTTTTCGAGTGGACTTTATCTTGTGAATTGTCGCTCATCAGATTTATGAATTATAATACAAAAGTAGGAAATATAGCGTTAGGGAAACATGTGCCGCCCTGTTTTTATCCCCCACGGAATTTATTTTTTTATCTGTCAATATAAATAAAACGAATTGGTTTTATCTTTGCGCCCTCAATTTCAAGTTAAGTGACCAAATACTTGCTTTTGGAGGAAAAAAAGACTATTTTTGTTATAAAGAATTACCAGATGGACCAGAAGGATCTGAAGAGGCGATTGGTGGACTACTGCCTTGCTTACCAAAAAAAGGTAGCCGAAAATGCCATGACCGAAATGAACGAAGCTTATGAGAATGCCAGCGAGTATGGCTCGCCCGAAGACTGGTTTGATACCTACAAAACTGATATGCTTACCAAACGCGATGCATTTGGCCAACAGTTTCAGAAAGCCCTGGAAGAGATCAAGAACATAGAAAGGATCAATCCCAACGTGCTTTATGATGTGGTAAGTTTTGGATCTGTGGTGATCACCGATTCTCAAAAGTTATTTGTCTGTGCCGGGGTAGGCAAGATACAGGTGGATGAAGGGATGTTCTATGCCATTTCGCCTTCGGTACCCATATTTCAGGCACTAAAAGGAATGAAAAAAGGGGATACTTATGATTTCAGAGGGAACAAAGGAAGGATACTTGAAGTTTTCTAATCAGCTTACTTAGCCCTGCATCAGCGCCATTTTATTCTTAACAGGATTGGCGTACATATTGAGCAGAATGATGGTTATTTCTACTTTATCCAGATTGTCGGGCACCATTTCGGCACGACTGTGAAGGTATTCGAGAAACTCTGCTTTTTCTGCATCTGTATATTGATCAGCATATTTTTTGGTTCTGTGCAGCATATCATAAGCCATATAGTTGGTCTTACATAACTGATACAGGGAATATACCTGCTGGTCTATCTTCTCTGCCACCGATTTCACCCAATCATTATAAGCCAAATCAGAAGTATCCGTTTCAGCGTCTTCTTTCATCGCATCACCGAAAGCAATATGCACGTTGCCCTTATAACCCATAATACCCTGCATCATGCTCTTGAAGTCCTTATCAGTGGTTTTCTCATAGGGAAGTTCATGATCGGCCATATAGAGTTCTATGGCTTTTAGATAATCGCAGGGATCGTATTCATAGGAAATGGCCACGGGGATGACATTCATGTCAAAAAAGGCTTCTTTTTCCGATTTCTCTATATTCATCATCAGCATTTTCAGCAGGCCATGTTGTGTCTTATCGTTTCCGTCTTTGGCCCTGCCCTCGCGTTGTGCTATCCATACCGATTCGTGCCTTTCGTTGAGAACATGTTCGATATAAGCAGAAAGTGTCTTGGAATAATCATAGAAAGCACGTGGCTGAATGTTTCGTTTCACGGTAAAGCTCTTGTTCAGCTTCAGCAGGTGGGTGACTATAGGCGAAACAAACAGATTGTCGCCAATGGCGGTCTGTGATGTATTATGACCTTTTTCGAACAATATAAAATTGAGCAAAGAGGGATCCAGCACTATATCACGGTGGTTGGAGATAAACAGATAGGCTTTTTTGGTGTCGAGTTTATCGAGTCCTTCGGAACTAAAATTCCTGACAGAGTTCTTTAATATGGCCTGCAATGCCGTATAGGCAAACATTGATTGAAAATCGAAAATATTGTGAACTTGTTTGAGTTGAGAGACGAATTTGCCAAGATCGAAATTGGCCAGCAAGCTACAAAAAAACGGCTTCAACTGCGGATCGGCTATCAGATCGGCCACTGCTGCCGGTACTTCTTCATCGAAATAAGGTCTTATATCTTCGAAACTAAATTGAATTGATTCCATGATTTACATTTAATATGATTCGTGCTACTCTTCTTCGGGTTCAGTAAGGTTCTCCCTGCCTTCTTCCTTATTGTAAAAACCTCCAAAATATATCCCAAAGGTAATTTGAGGAGCACTGAATTTAAAATCTTTATATCGGTCGAAATCGACTCCCGAAACATAACGGTAGCCGACACCTAAATTACATTTTAACCAGGAAGTGACCGCCACTTCCAGTTCTATTTCGGGCGTCAGGACAAAAACCTTATCGTTGGTGTAATCCAGACGCAAATTATTGTTATAAATGTAGGAATAATTCTCTGACTCGGTCAGGTGTATACTCCCCCATCCAATTCGGGTACTAATGCCCAAATGGACGCGTTTTTTTGGAAAGAAGATGCCCCCCACCCAAATACCGGCATGGCTGAAATTGGTGCGTAGCGATTTGCCGTAATAATGCAGCGAATCATAATCCTCGGGCAATACCAGATCTTTGATGGAATGATTGGATGTAAGGCTCAGGCCATAGGCTCCCAGAAAGAAATAATGATTGATGGTTAAAGCACCTGCCGCTCCAATACATTCGGCAACGCTGCCCCGCAAAATAGAAGTTTCGCTTAAAACCCCTCCAAAACCACTGATAAATATTTTGGGATTTTTTAATGAATCGGCCACAGGAATGGAGTCCTGAGCCCGGAGAGTGACAACACTCAGCAATAAAACAAATAGCGCTATTATCTTTCTCATCGTATTCTTACTGCAAAATAAACAAAAACTTTACAAAATTTATAGATTAAAAGGGATTATTTTTGCATGATAGTTGTCAAACGCAATAATTTCATTTTTATTTTCGTTGCTATAAAGTTAGTAAATTTGTAAATACAAAAATGCGATCCTAAAAAATAACTGCCTGCTTTATGAACCAGTATACAAAAATATTATCTACCCGGTTTCCAAAAGGAAAAATGGAAGATACACTGCGCTTATTTCTTATTTCCTTATTCCTGTTAATGGTTTTCCTGTCTGTACCTTTGGCATCGTTTTCGCAAAAGCATCATAAAGGCAATGAGGATGACGAGATACCCAAGAACAAATCATGGAGTTTTTCTATCAATACCGGGGTTATGTTTGCCAGTAAGTATCATGCCAACTTTTATAATGGCGCCGAAGGCAACCAGAACGAGATCAGTTATATTCTCGACAATCAATACATCAGAAACAGCATACGCAATGCCATCAATGATACTTTCGCGCTGTATGGCATGCCTACGGACATGAAATATCAACCTGCATTTTGTGTAGGGTTTTCCATTAAAAAGAAATTCAATAATCATATAGGGGCTTTTGCCCAGTTCAATTTTTCGCGACTGAAGACCACCGATGTATTTACCCTGAAGCTTGGCGCAACACCTCCGGGAACCACCACCAATTTGCGTTTGATCAATTGTCCCATTTGGGGCAAGGAAGACCGCATCAATATCGATCTGGGTGTGAGCGGGGAGATTAAACTGGCCGATAAGATCTACGGTTTTCTGGAAGGCGGGCTCAATATCAATAATACCCGTGTGAAGCAAAATATGATAGCTATTGACCCTGTGGGCGAGTTCAGCATCATCAATGTTTACGGAAACCAGCAGTGGGTGCCCAATACGCAGTTGCAGGAGTACCCTATTAAAGAAGGTGGTTTGGGCATAGGAGCCTTCCTTTCGCCCGGATTTGAGTTCAGATTTAATGACAATGCAGCTGTCGATCTGTTGGGCAGCGTATATTATTCTAAGATCAACCTGATGCATTACAGTGCTTTCGGTCTGCACTATAATGTGATGATACGATTCGTGTTTTCGACCAGTGTATCTGTTGACAACTAAGCCGCTGACATGAAAGTGTCGTTCGGATCACTTAAAAATTGTACTCTCTGTCCGCGCAATTGCCAAGCCGACCGATATTCGGATAGGTTGGGCTATTGCAAATCGGATCATCATTATAACATAGATACCATCGTCAATCACAAAGGCGAAGAACCCCTGATCAGCGGCACCCACGGCATTTGCAATATATTTTTTAACCATTGCAACCTGCAATGCGTTTTTTGTCAGAATCACCAGATCAGCGACAATCAGGTGGTGATGCCCAAAGCCGAATGGAGCCTCGAGCGCATAATCAGCGTGGTCAGCCGTCATCTGCAATCGGGATGCAAAAGCATAGGTTTTGTTTCGCCATCGCATCATATACCTCACGTGATCTCTATTATCAGGGCTTTTGAAACCTATAGTCCCAAACCTATCTTTGTTTATAATACCAATGCCTACGACAAGGTGGATGTGTTGGAGCAATTGGAAGGACTGATTGATATCTACCTCCCCGATCTCAAATATGCATCGCCAACTTTGGCAAAAGAATATTCAGAAGCAGCAGACTACCCCGCTGTGAGCCGCAAGGCACTGAAAGAAATGTTTCGGCAGAAAGGCGCCGTGCTGCACCGTCAGGACGAGGATCATGCCGAGTCGGGCCTCATAGTGCGTCACCTGGTGTTGCCCGGTCATGTGGAAAATAGTTTGGAAGTGCTGCGTTTTATTGCCGATGAGCTTTCGCCCAAGGTGCATGTTTCGTTGATGTCGCAGTATTATCCAACCTACCGCTCAGGTTCATTCACTAATTTGCAGCGCAGCATCACCCCTGCGGAATACGATACCGTGTTGAACGAAATGGAACGTTTGGGATTGGTCAATGGCTGGATTCAGGAACTGGACAGCCGCGACCATTACCAGCCCGATTTTACGAAAGAGCATCCTTTTGAATCCGGAAGTTGAGAATTTAGCGTTGAAAAGAAAAATGATTGAAAATGTCGCAGATTTATAAATTAATTTAACAATTAAAATGTCGTCTGAATTTTTAAAACGTCGCGCGAATTTTTCAAACGTCGTCTGTATTTTTCAAACGTCGTTCGAATCTTTTAAACGACGTCCGAATTATTAAAACGACGCCTGAATTTTTAAAACGTCGTCTGAATTTTTAAAACGTCGTCTGAATTTTTTAAACGACGTCCGAATTTTTAAAACGTCGTCCGAATCTTTAAAACGACGTCTGAATTTTTAAAACGTCGTCCGAATTTTTCAAACGTCATTTGAAATTATCAAACCCGCTTAGTCCTATCTGGCATGAATGCCCTACCCAATATGTCACGTAAACGGGAAAAAAAATCTGAAAGAATTAATGGATTAGTGTGGATGATTTTCTAATTTTGAAGAAAGGTTTGTTTGTAAAGGTGAAGCAAGCCTGTAAAATAATGAAAAACCTATTCTATTTTCTTTGCCTGGTATTGATCACGGGATGTTCGGGGCAAAACTCCGTAAATCTCCCGCGCTATGCCTCGGTTTACGATTCGCTATTCAGATATAACCCTGACTATATCAGCAGCGGCTTCGATTATCCCGTGGGCAAACCCGATGCAAAAGGATATTATGATGCACAACCCTATGGTCAGAATACCCATCTGGGCAACGACTGGAACTCAAACACCGGAGGGAATACCGATTTGGGCGATCCCGTTTATAGCATAAGCGAGGGTTACGTTTCCTGCGCTCAAGACTTTGGCGGTGGCTGGGGCAATGTGGTGCGCATGGTTCATTGCCTCGACACGGTGAAACATGTTTACGTGGAGTCGCTCTATGCACACTTTCTGGAGATACTGGTTAAAAAAGGCCAATTTGTCAAAAGAGGAACCCAAATTGGCAAGATAGGAAACTGCAACGGACATTATTATGCCCATCTTCATTTTGAAATAAGACGTAAGGCTGATATGGAACTGGGAGGTGGCTATTCGGCCGATACCACAGGCTTTTTCGATCCAACGGCTTTCATAAAGAAAAACCGTCCGAGGAAATAGTTTGATCGGAGAATCAATATTCGCATCAGGTTCGAAATTATTCGTAATTCATTGAAATTTTATCTGCTTTTCGTAACTTTGCGTGAAATAATAATGCCATGAATATTCAGAGTGTAAAACTGGAACTTTTGAAAATGATAATTAATACGGATAATCCCTCCGTTTTAGAAAAAGTCATGAGGATTTTTCAGAATGAAAAACAAGATTTCTGGAACAACCTTTCTAAAGAAGATCAGGAGGAAATAATGGCAGGCATCGACGAACTAGACAAGGGTGAAGCCTATGGATATGATGATATTTTGAAGAAACATCGCAAGTAATCATGCAGGTTGTTTTTTCAAAAAGAGCAAAAATTAAACTTGAAAACCTGCTCAACTACCTTGAAAAGGAATGGTCTGAAAAATCAAAAGAAGATTTTATTAAGAAACTGGACAGATCCATAGCCCAAATTAAAAAACTACCGACTAGTTGTCCTGAATCAAAAAAAGTTTCGGGATTATTTAAATGCGTTATTACAAAACAAACCACTTTGTTTTACAGAATCAAAGATCAAACGGTACAGGTGATCACTTTGTTTGACACTCGTCAAAATCCTGACAAATTAATTAAAGAAGTATAAGGCTATAGCTTATTTTTAGCGAAACTCAGGGAGTTGTCAATACGAAATCTTATCGTTTTTCTTCATCCACATTTCGAAAGGGGCATTCAGCTTTTTGTCGGCAAGGTGGATAAATGGTATACTGCGCTGCTCTGAGGGTATTTCAATTTGCTCGTAAATAAACGAATCGTCGAAACCGGCTTCAGAAGCTTCTGTTTTGGTAGCGGCAAAATATATCTTGGCCGGACGTGCCCAGAAAATGGCTCCCAGGCACATGGGGCATGGTTCGCAACTGCAGTATATCTCGCAACCTTCCAATTGAAAAGTATTCAGATTTTTGCAGGCATCGCGTATGGCATTCACTTCAGCATGAGCCGTGGGGTCGTTGGTGGTAGTCACCGAATTGCAACCACGGCCAATGATCTCGTCATTCTTTACTACCAAGGCTGCAAAAGGTCCGCCTCTGCCCTCTTCCACATTCTTAACGGCCATCTCAATGGTCAGGCCGATAAAACGTTTCACTTTCTCGTCCATGCTCAGGAAATTTTGACGGGATTTTTCACTTTTTCTTTCATCAGAGCAAAATCGGTCACCTCTATCATTTCATTCACATAATGGAATTTCAGACCCTCAATGTATTTCTTGTTGATCTCCTCAATATCTTTGCGGTTTTCGACCGAAAGAATTATATCCGTAATGCGAGCACGTTTGGCTGCCAGTATCTTTTCCTTGATACCTCCCACAGGAATAACTTTTCCGCGCAGGGTGATCTCTCCCGTCATGGCAATGTTCTTTCTGAGCTTACGCTGGGTAAATGCCGAAGCCAAAGCCGTAAACATGGTTATACCGGCAGAGGGGCCATCTTTGGGGGCTGAGCCTTCCGGTACATGAATATGAACATTCCAGTTCTCAAACACCGAAGAATCAATATCAAGGTCGGCCGAATGTGCTTTCAGGTATTCATAGGCAATGGTAGCCGATTCTTTCATCACATCGCCTAGGTTTCCTGTCAGGGTGAGGTTGCCTTTACCTTTGCTGAGGCTGACCTCAATAAACAGTATCTCGCCTCCCACCGATGTCCAGGCCAAACCTGTTACTACACCGGCAATATCCGTAGGAATTTCTTTGTCCTTCTGATAAATGGGAACTCCGAGTATCTTGGGCAGATCGTCTTCGCGAATGCTTTTATCGTATTTTTCGCCCATGGCGATATACTTGATGCGGTTGCGAATGATCTTGGCAATGGTTCGTTCCAGTGTTCTTACGCCCGATTCGCGGGTATAATCATCAATGGTTTTTTCCAGTATCTTGTCCGAGAATTTAAGGTCCTTCATTTTCAGACCATGCTCGGCGATCTGTTTGGGGATAAGATGACGTTTGGCAATTTCCAGTTTTTCTTCCAACAGGTAGCCGCTCAGATCGATGATCTCCATGCGGTCGCGCAATGCAGGATAAATAGTAGAAATATTATTGGCGGTAGCGATGAACATCACCCGTGACAGATCGAAATCCACTTCCAGGAAATTGTCGTAGAAACTGGTGTTCTGTTCAGGATCCAAGACTTCCAGCAGTGCGGCCTGAGGATCGCCACTGACATTATTGCCGCTTACCTTATCGATTTCGTCCAATACAAAAACCGGATTGGCCGATTTGATCTTTTTCAAGTTCTGAATGATGCGACCCGGCATAGCACCTATATAGGTCTTGCGGTGTCCGCGCAATTCCGATTCGTCGCGCAAACCGCCTAACGACATACGCACATATTTGCGCTCTATGGCCCGGGCGATAGATTTACCCAGAGAAGTTTTACCCACCCCCGGAGGGCCTATCAGGCATAAAATAGGCGATTTCATATCACCTTTGATCTTAAGCACTGCCAGATATTCTATGATCCTTTCCTTCACTTTTTCCAGTCCGAAATGGTCCTCGTCCAGCACTTTCTGAGCATTTTTCAGATCGAAGTTGTCTTTGGTAAACTCATTCCAGGGAAGTTCTACCAGAGTCTCCAGATAATTGGTTTGAACCGAATATTCAGCAGCATGAGGATTCATTCTTTGGAATTTACCCAGCTCGCGGTTAAATACTTCTTCTATCTCCGGCGACCACTTTTTATGAGAAGCTTTTTCTTTCAGTTCGGTGATCAGTTGTTCCTGCGGATTATCGCCCAGTTCCTGCTGTATCTGCTTCATTTGTTGCTGAAGCATATAGTCGCGTTGCTGCTTATCGATGTCGGTCTTAACTTTGTTCTGAATCTGGTTCTTCAGTTCTATCATCTGCAATTCCTTCACCAGATGTCCCAACACGGCTGATGCCCTGTCGTTGATATTGGAGTTTTCCAGCAATTTCTGCTTGTCTGCAATATCAATATTCAGGTTGGAAGAAATGAAATTGATCAGGAAAGCCGGACTTTCTATGTTCTTAATAGCAAAAGCTGCATCCGATGGTATATTGGGCGATTCTTTGGCTATTTGCATGGCCAGGTCTTTCAGTGAAGCGATGAGTGCCTGAAACTTCTTGTCTTTGGCACGGGGATCGTTCACAACGAATTCGCCCACCTTAGCCACAAAATAAGGATCGCTGGAAACCAGTTCGAGCAGTGTAAAACGTTTTTTACCCTGTATGATAATGGTGGTTGTGCCATCCGGCATATGCAGGGTCTTCAGGATATGGGCCACGGTGCCTACTTTATAGAAATCGTCGAAAGAAGGTTCTTCAATACTCACATCTTTCTGCGAAACCACACCTATGGGGCGTTTGGCTTTGTAAGCTTCTTTGATCAGTTTGATGGATTTATCGCGGCCTACCGTAATAGGTATGACCACGCCCGGAAAAAGCACCGTATTGCGCAGGGGCAATATAGGAAGGGTTTCCGGCAAAAGTTCCGAGTTCATTTGTTCTTCATCTTCCGCAGTAAACAAAGGAATGAATTCGGTTTCGTTATCGATCAGACTTAAAAATTTATTGTTCTTTTCCCATTCAGAGGAGAATTTCATAGAATATCTTATTTACGACAAAATGTCAGTTAATTTTACAGATTCGGATAATTCAGTTCTAAGATAATAGTTTTGAGCTATTTTACAATAGAAGCAGCCTACATTGGCAATAAAAATGCCAAGATTTTCTTTTTTACAAAAATGAAAAAAACTATTTCTTCAACTGGTTCTTTTTGCGATAAGAAAAGGTCAGTTCGTAAATGTTCTTCAGTATGTCTTTTTCGACGGAAGTAAATTCCAATCCTCTTCTTTCGTATACCCTTTTGGCAACATCAATGGCTTTATCCACATCGTAAGTGGTGTAGCCCGACATAGAACTTCCCCAACTGAATGAAGGAATAAAATTCCTCTGAAATCCATGACCTACTATATTAGCACTCACTCCTACCACGGTTCCTGTATTGAACATGGTATTGATGCCGCATTTGGAATGATCGCCCATGATGAGGCCGCAAAACTGCAAACCGGTAAGAATAAATTTCTCCTCAGCATAATTCCATGCCTTTACTTCGTCGTAGGTGTTTTTCAGGTTCGAATTGTTGGAATCGGCGCCTATATTGCACCATTCGCCCAACACCGAATGTCCCAGGAAACCATCGTGAGCCTTGTTGGTATATCCGAATATTACAGAATTGTTCACTTCGCCACCTACCTTCGAATGTGGTCCGATGGTGGTGGGTCCGTATATTTTTGCCCCCATTTTCAAACTGGAATGATCGCACAAAGCAAAAGGTCCGCGGATTACACAACCTTCCATAACTTCAGCGTCCTTGCCGATATAAACGGGTCCGTTGCTGGCATTGATGATGGTGCATTCCACTTTGGCACCGGCTTCTACAAAGATATTCTCTTCGTTTACCAGACGATTGGAATCGCTCAGTACTTTCGATTTGCGGCCATGGGTCAACAATTTGAAATCATCTTCGATAGCCTGTCCGTTCAAAGCAAAAATATCCCAAGGGTAATTGATCTTTAAGTGAGGCAAATCGCATTCGATCTCGTGCATGCCTTCCACTTCGCGCTTCTCTGCATCTTCTACTATAGGTGCATCAATGCTGTCAACATCGTCCAGATCTTTCTCTATCACGTGCATGGCAATGATGTATTCCTTATAAACCAGCGAATGATCGGGCTGTAGTTCGTTGATGGCCTTTACCAGTTCTTTGGTAGGCAAGACCGAACCGTTGATGAGAATATTGTTGGGACCTTTTACCATAGGATACTTCGCCGAAAGATATTTCTCGGTAAGCGACGAGGTGGATGCTTTCAGGTATTTTTCCCATTTTTCGCGAATGGTGAGAATACCTATGCGAATATCAGCCACCGGACGGGTGAAGGTCAAGGGCAACAGATCGTTTCGGGTGGAGTCGTCAAAAAGGATATAGTTCATTGTTCAGAAAGTATTAATGTTATACAATAATAGTTATTTCAATTAGATGTCAGATCGTCCCCTGAAAAAGTTTTGAGAAAAATATTAACACCTTTGTTGATCCGCTGAAATAAAAAAAGCCCTGATGCGTGCAACAGGACTTATCTTATATATACCTTGAATCAGCAATTATTTCGATTCTTTTTTATCCAGATGTTGTTTGTAACGGTTACGGAATTTATCAACACGACCAGCGGTATCAACAAATTTCATTTTTCCGGTGTAGAAAGGATGCGAAGTATGAGAGATCTCGAGTTTTATCAATGGATATTCTTTTCCGTCTTCCCACATAATAGTTTCTTTGGTTTGTGCAGTTGAACGGGTGATGAAAGTGTATTCGTTCGACATATCTTTAAACACAACCAGGCGATAATCTTTCGGATGTATGTCTTTTTTCATAACAAGGGTTTATTTAAAATTGAGGTGCAAAATTACTCCATTTTATTTAATAAACAAGGCTTTGGTGAAGTTTTTTTATACAACCATATGCCCTTCATATTACTTGCTTCGTATTGCGGGTTAAACTTCAGCGGTTTAAGGCACGAAAAACCTGTTTTTTTTATTTTTCTTAGTTTTACAATTTTTGCAGAAACTCAATGGTATCAATGTTGTCTGCGTAATCCCATAATTCGGGCTGCTGGGCCTTGCCAAAAGGAGTAGCGGCTATGTTTCCGGGCAGATTGCCGACTATGCATTGAAGGTTTTCCTGATTCGTTGTTACAATCTTTTGCACTTCGGACAGGTCGGAATAGTATTCGTAATGGATCACCGCGACGGGATTATGCAAAAGCGCGTTTTCCTGCATGATGTAAAAACCTCCATCGATACAGGCCTGGTTGTTCATCAGGAAAATGGTCTTATAATAATCGTAGTTGTTGCGGAAATGGTTGTGGTGCAGGTAATCTTCAAACTGCTTGCAGGCTTCAGTGAGCTGATAGAATGGATAACCGGCCGGCAAATATAGTTTGCTCACATTGCGGCATCCGAGACCGAAATAAAGGAATATATCATTCGCCAGAGCAGAGAGTTCTTCAGGGGTTTCCTGTCCGCTGAGGACGGCTATGCTGTTGCGGTTGCGGCGTATGATGTGCGGATATTTGCCAAAGTAATACTCGAAATAGCGCGAAGTATTATTGCTGCCGGTGGCTATCACGGCATCAAAACCTTCGATCTTGCCTGTCGTGAAAGTGAGGTAGTCTTTGTAATGAGCATCCATGCCTGTGAGTATTTCGGCAAGGGCGGGCAATAAATAACGATCGTTTTGCGATAGTTTGCCCAAAAAGCAATTTCCACTAAAGAGCACGCACAGAAAATCGTGAAAGCCCACCAGGGGAATGTTTCCTGCCATCACAACCCCTACCTTGCTGCTTTGTTTTACGGCAGTATTCAAATCCGGATAACGGGCGTTCCATTGCGTAAGCTTATCTGCGGAAAGCATGGCGGCAATGCTTCGCAGGGCATAATGAACACTGCTTTGGGTGAAAAAGCCGTTCTCTGCACAACTTCGGCTGATGGCAGTCTGCAACAAAACCTGCGTGGGATGCGTCACGGGAAGCTCTCCCGAAAGGTATTTCAGAAGGATATCGCCCAGGCTGCTGAAGTTTTTAATGTGATTTGCAGTATTAAATTTGTAGTCCGGCATTTTTTTTTATTTTTGTCAAAAGTAAAAGAATTTGATATCACACAATATACCGGCGGCAAATTTCGTTAGTGTATTCAAATAATAAGCCTACAAATTGATGCAATTCCGTTCAAAAGTTCTTTTTCTGATCTTGCTGCTGGCCGCAGGCGGTGGTTTTGCGCAAGACAAGCAGGTGACACTCGATTCGCTCAGGCTTTACGCACAGGTGCTCACCTCGCCCGTTCCCGATTTCAAAAAGTATGAAGCCAACGAGAAATTCAAAGTTCTGATGGAGAAAACCCTGAAAGGACAAGCTTCCTTCAGTTTCCCTTTCGATTCTATCAAAAACCTTTCGGCCCTCACCTCTCCCGATAAGAAATTTAAACTGCTTACCTGGGGCATTGCCCGCGAAAACAGCACCTACGAGTATTTCGGCTATGTGTTGTTTCCCGATGCCAAACAATATTCCAAAAAATTTATTCCGCTGACCGACAATTCCGATAATATAAAGATGCCCGAAACCCAGGTGACGGATTTTAAAAACTGGTACGGCGCCATTTATTATAAGATAGTGATGACGCATTATCAGGGCAAGAAATATTATACCCTGCTGGGCTGGAAAGGCAACAACCAACTTACCACGAAAAAAGTGGTGGATGTGCTCTCGTTCCGCTCGTCGGGGAGCGCCATGTTTGGGGCCACCCTGTTCAGGAAATATAAGGATAAGGCTGCGCGGGTGATATTCGAATATTCGTCGCAGACCACCATGCTGCTGCGCTACGAACGACAGATGGTGCACGTGATCACCAAAGCGGCCCACACTTCGCGCAAGAAGGTGAACCCCAAAGACCGCAACAGCGGCAAGGCCATGAAGGCCGACAGGAAAACCCAGGCCAAACAAAAGACCGTTAAAACCAATATGATATTGTTCGACCGCCTCTCGCCTATCGATCCGCGCACTTCGAAATATTCGGTGAACCTGGAAGGACAATACCAGTTTTATGCGCCCGAAACCAACATTATGGATGCATTTGTGTTTACCAACGGCCGCTGGATTTTCACCAAAGATATTGACGCCCGCAACCCCGAACAGAAAAAAATCAACCCCAAAGATCTTCCGAAACCGGAGGATTATGAGAAGTAGGGTTTTAGACTATTAGGCTGTTAGACTATTAGGGATAAAGTAAACCACCGACTTGCCTGCGGCAGGCAGGGACACTGAGTTCACGGAGCGACACGGAGAAATTAGTTTAGTCATTTGTAGTCATTCGTTGTCATTTGCTTCCCGACACTTCGACAAGCTCAGTGTGCGGGACAGGTCGCGTCATTTATGGTCAGTTGCTTCGCGTCATTTATGGTCATTTGCTTCGCGTCATTAATAGTCATTAATAGTCATTCATTGTTATTAATTCTCAATTTTTCCCGAAGGGACCCCAACGGGGCAATGTTCAAGGGAAGAGAAAACACACAGATTAAGCGCTTGGATTGCGCTTCGCTTATCCAATCGAAATTGCCTTACCTATTTTGACGGGGATTAGAATTTGCCGAATTTCAGGGATACGTTGATAGTGAAACGTCGAAGGACAGAGGGTTTGTAAATATTCGCCATTACGTAGTTTTCAGAGCTATCAAAGTTTATGTCGGAAGTAAACCTATATTTGGCACCCACTCCGAGGCGCATAAATTTTAAGAGATTCAATTCTATTTCGGCTCCGGGTTCCAGAATACCAAAAGAATATTTTTCTTTTACGCGATGCAAAGTATAATATATGTCGTGCATACTTCCTTGTGCCACATAATTATGGCTGGTTAAATTTCCCATACCTATGGTGATAGGAAAACTAAGGTGGACGGGGTATTTTGCAAAAAGCCGCGGTTCAATAAATAATCCACCATAATATCCCTCCAGATAAACCAAGCGGGCAGATTCGTGTATGCCAAACCACGAAGAAGAAAACTTATTGCTAAACCGGGTAAAACTTACGCCTACGCCCAATCTATGCCACAGTGAATACGTAATATTTGCCCCGTAAACCACAGCAGCCACCATATGGTTGTTAAGTCTGTCGTTTACCCTGTTGTTTGTATATCCGGTCCAAACACTTCCATTTATGGGGATGTTTTTTTTGCATAAGGGTTTGCTGCTATTGGAAGAATTAAAATTTACGGTTTTCGAATCCGGGGTATGAAACTTCCCAAATTTCATGGCCAAAAAGATACTAAAGCCGCTCAGGTTGTTTTTTTTCTGAAAATCATATTTGGTATTAATGCCTGCTACCCCATGAAATTTTGCGCCCAAACCCAGGCGCATATATTTCCAGGGGTCAAATTCTACCTGAATGCCCGATTCTCCATACAGATAACCGTTGCTTACCCGCACATAATTGCCCACATATGAATCGGCCTCGGTTTTTTCGTTGCCATAGCCAAACCCCAACACCGTTGGAAAGGAAACATGTACGCGCGACTTAGGCTTTACAAAAGGTTCGATATACAAACCCCCGGCATACCACCAATCATAATCGCCCAGGGCCGAAAAAGCAACTCCAATGCCGAGCGAACGACTCGCAAGCCAGGCGATATTGCCACCCAGAGATACAGTAATGACTTTTGTTTTTTGAGATCCATATTCGGGCATAAATAAAATGGTAACTCCGGCCGATAAACCACCATAATAGCAAAACGACTTTTTCTCCGGCTTTAAAAGAGTTTTCATTTCAAAACTCTTCTTCTTCTGAATGCTGTCCTGGGCAAACGAATGAATAGCAAATGCCATCAGCAAGAGTACGATCAGGGCTTTTGTTTTCATCAATGATGGGTTTTTAAGCTGAGCAAAAAATCAAATATTCTCGTCAAATTTAAACATTTTAGATAAATCTCGGTAAAAAACAGCATTTTTTTTCAATCCAATGACCCTAAGCAGCATTACGGAAATCATTGTCAAATCTATGTTTCCCGATTTTTTAACATTTTTTAAGAATTTTTTGCTTGACTTTGGCTTTTTCATGTTCGAAAAAAATATAAATTTGGGCTTAGTTATTTGAAATTGAGGAAAAGGAATTTGAGATTTGGGAAATTGAAATACTAAAACAGGTTTTGCAAATCGTAAAACGCATTTTACAAATTGTAGAACGGGTTTTTCAAATCATAAAACGGGTTTTACAAATCGTAGAGCGGGTTTTACAAATCATAAAACGCATTTTTCAAATCATAAAACGCATTTTTCAAATCGTAAAACGGGTTTTTCAAATCGTAAAATGGGTTTTTTAAATCGTAAAACGCATTTTTTTAAATAGAAAAATCCGGGATTAGAAATTAAAATAGTTTATAAAACAATAAAAATCAGTACATTATTATTAATTTTTAAAAAAAAGAAAGGAACCATAGAAATGTTAAAGTACATCGCGAAACTAATTACTCGTTTGACCAGTCTGAAACATGGAGTAGTAGCAAATGATACTGTGTGGACCGGACAAGCTGAATCAGCAACTACCATTGATGCACAAATAGCACAATTAGTAGAAGCACAAGATAAAATAAGTACAATAGAAGACCAGTTGGCACAAAAAAAGCAGGCTGCACATCTTCTTGAACAGCAAATTTCGTTGGTTGCTGATACTATTGAAAACAAAGCAATTGGTTTTCATACAGCAACCCCTGAAAAACTGGCTGATTATGACATTAAATTACGTAAAGCACCTGAACCAAAACCTATCCCAGGCGTCATCCATGCCATTGATATAAAGGATGATTATGATGGTATGGGCTTCATTCTTTCGACACAGGTCGACCCGGTGGCCGATAAGTACGAATGGGAAAAAGGCGCTGCTGCTAACCCACTCGATTTAAACACCCTGCCTGTCATGAAATTATTTAAGGTTACATCAAAAACAACTTTTGTTGACGATGAGGTAACACCCGGTGTCAGGTATTTTTATCGTGTCAGAGGCAGCAATGCTTCGGGCAGTGGCATTTGGAGTGGCCCCGTCAGCCGGGTGCAATAAACCTTGAAAATTGTCAGCCGATTTAAGTACTGATAGGCCGGTCGGACAATTTTATACAAAAAGAAACTTCCTTGGTTAAATTAACTAAGGAAGTTTTTTTTATGGGGATTTTTTTAACCACAGAGGTGACACAGAGACAATATTTATAGAAAAACAGAGCTTCCTTCTCTGTGAATCTCTATATTTTACTCTGTTAATCTCTGTGGTTTATTACCACCAATGACCCCCTATAACCATGAATGACTATTAGTGACAACAAATGACCATTAATGACTACAAATGACAATTAATGACCATTCTCAACTCCATAATATTTTTTTCAATTCTTTCTTGCATTTCATTAAAAAATCTTTTCTTTGTGTCGGGTTTCTTACACGTAAAAACATTTACTAACAAACAAATAATAAGACATGAAAAAAGTTCATAATTTTAATGCAGGTCCTTGCATTCTGCCGCGTGTGGCTATCGAAAACACCGCCAAAGCCATTTTAGATTTCAATGGCATAGGAATGTCAATTCTGGAAATTTCGCATCGCAGCAAAGACTTCCAGGCTGTGATAGACGAGGCCATGCTGCTGTTCAAAGAACAACTGGGTGTGCCCGAAGGCTACCAGGTACTCTTCCTCGGAGGCGGCGCCAGCATGCAATTTTGCATGATTCCTTACAACTTCCTCAACAAAAAAGCGGCTTACGTTGATAGCGGCGTTTGGGCCAAAAAAGCGCTGAAAGAAGCCAAACTCTTTGGCGAAGTCAATGTAATTGCCTCTTCGGCCGACAAAAACTACAACTTCTATCCCAAGATAGAAAACATCCCCACGGATGTCGACTATCTGCACATCACCACCAACAACACCATTTATGGTACCGAAATTCACTACGACATCGACAGTCCCGTTCCTTTGATAGCCGACATGTCGTCCGATATTTTCAGTCGTCCGGTGGATGTATCCAAATATGCCATGATCTATGGCGGTGCTCAGAAAAACCTCGGCCCTGCCGGCGCCACCTTCGTGGTAATTCGCGAAGACGCCCTCGGCAAAGTCGACCGCGTATTGCCCTCCATGATGGACTATCGCCTCCACATCAAAGAAGGCTCGATGTACAACACACCTCCCTGCCTGCCTATCTTCACCATTCTGGAAACCCTGCGCTGGATCAAGAGCCTTGGCGGAGTAAAAGAAATTCAGAAAATGAACCAGGCCAAAGCCAAACTGCTTTACGATGCTATGGACAGCAGCAAGATATTCGTAGGAACCGTGGAAAAAGAATCACGTTCGCTGATGAATATCTGTTTTGTGATGCGCGAAGGCTATCAGCAACTCGAAGAAGAATTCATGGCCGTCACCAAAGCTGCCGGCATAGTGGGCATCAAAGGTCACCGCAGCGTAGGCGGCTTCCGTGCTTCTACCTACAATGCACTGCCTATCGAAAGCGTACAGGTGTTGGTTGATTGTATGAAGGATTTCGAAAAACAAAAAGCATAGACGGAGTTCTATAAATGGCTTTTTCTTCGTTGGACTTCAATTTTTAAAATGCGCAGTCCCGACATCATAATGTCGGGACTGCGCAAGAAAGAAAGTTGCCTGCCTCGAAAAATCTAATTTATAGAACCCCTAATAGATACATAGTATTGAGGAGTTATGTTTGCGCATAGCTCCTTTTTTTTAGGTGATTTTTGGGTTGAGTTTCCGCTGAAAAACTAATTAAATAGCCGCAGATTAGAAAACAAACAATTGCAATTACAATACGATTTCCACAGATCAGTTTACTTTGTAAGCTGCTTAATCTGCGTTATTTTTTTTAAAATTATAATCTGCGAATCTGTGGCAAAAATAATTAGTGGCAAACAGGAAGTAACTCAACAATAAAAAAAATGATTTTTACCGCTTAATGATTTAATAATATTTTTATATTTGAACACTAATTTAAAATTCTTTGTTTATGGCTAAAGTACTTATTGCAACTGAAAAACCCTTTGCTGCAGCCGCGGTGAATGGAATTAAAAAAATCTTTGACGAAGCAGGCTTCGAAACCGTACTGCTCGAAAAATACACTGATAAAGCCGATCTGTTGAAGGCAGTAGCCGATGTAGATGGCATGATCATACGCAGCGACAAGGCTTCGGCCGATGTGATAGCTGCCGGCAAAAACCTGAAAATAATCGTACGCGCCGGTGCCGGATTCGACAACATCGACCTGGTCGCTGCCAACGAACATAAGGTGGTTGCCATGAACACCCCCGGACAAAACTCCAACGCCGTAGCCGAACTGGCCCTGGGTATGATGGTATTTATGGCCCGCGCCAACTTCAAAGGCGGATCAGGCTCCGAGCTGAAAGGCAAAAAACTGGGTATTCATGCTTACGGATATGTTGGCAAGATAGTAGCCACCGTAGCCAAAGGATTCGGCATGGAAGTGTATGCCTACGATCCTTTTATCGAAAAAGCAGCTATTGAAAAAGACGGCGTAAAAGCAGTTGATTCGGTAGAAGCTCTTTACGGCACCTGCCAGTATATTTCGCTGCATATTCCGGCCAACGAAAAAACCAAAAAGTCTATCAATTTCGATCTTCTTTCGAAAATGCCCA
>CAZRFL010000004.1:7195-97215 GCA_964599365.1 uncultured Bacteroidales bacterium | reverse complement strand
TTAAAATGCATCATCACCTATGGGGTGTGCTATATGCAAGTCACAGCCTGTCCCGTATCCCCGGTACGGCGGATCGGGTAGAGCCGCTATTCTGGGAAAGGACTAAAGGGTTGAATTAACCAAAGAATAGCGTGTCCCTGCCTGCCGTCGGGCAGGGAAGTGCGACTAGCATTGGTAGTAAAAGATTAAGACAAATTACGGTCGTCTTCGACACGATTGTCATAGGTTTTATTTTACATAATGAAGTTGTCTGGACAATCGGCTCTGACTGACCATTGGATGTTCTCAAAAAAGCCTGCGAAACCCCTAACTCCCTTTAGGGAAGGCCTGTCCCGTATTCCGGTCATCGGAATCGGGAGGCAAAAGAAAAAAACAGAGCCATGGCAAACGATAATTCTATCTTCCGCCGGCTGATCGGGAGGCAAAAGAAAATCCTAATGGCTTTTTGCTTCATTATAGTTTCGTGTCGCTGCCATACGCCAATTGTTTTTTATATATTAAAGACAAAAGAAAAATCATTATTATTTCTGATAGATTAAATAAAAAGTATAAATTTGGCATTGAATTCCAATGTAGGGACGACTCTAAAGCCCGAAAAAAAGGTAGTCATGAAATTCAACAGACAGGATTGGTTTTCAATTGACCTGAAATTAAACAATACGAATACTTAATAGTATTAAATCCAAACGGACCCGCCAATGCGGTTCGTATTTATTAATTTTATAAAATCCTTTTATTATGAAAAAAAAATTACTTGTTCTTCTGATCATTGCACTTTCAACGCTTGCAATGAAACCGCTAAACGCTGCCAACATTCAGGTGACTAACTTATTAGACACCGGCACGGGCTCATTAAGGTGGGCCATTGGCGCATCCTCTTCGGGCGACATTATCAGTTTCTCCGTCACCGGTACCATAGTTTTGACTTCTTCCATTTCGTGGAACAAAAGCCTCACCATACTGGGCCCCGGTATTAACAACCTTACCATTGACGGAAACAATGCCACCTTTATGTTTAATATAACCGGTGGCAAAAACATTATCAGGAATATTGCCTTTGCTCATGGCAGTGGAGGCAGCAATCCCGGCTGTATTTATTCTCCTCCCGGAAGCACTTCCGATACAACTGTTTTGGAACATTGCAGTTTCAGAAAATCTACCACTACTGACGCAGGAGGGGCAGTACATTGTTCAAACGGTCGCTATCTCATCATGCGCTATTGTAGTGTCGACAGTTGCACCAGTACCACCAATATTGCAGGCGGCATTGTTGCTTTCTACGGTGCCATACTTGAGAATTCCACTTTCTCTAATTGTTCAACAACATACTTAGGAGGTGCTGCCTGGATAGTGAATAATGTTACCAGCATTACCAATTGCACCTTCGTAAATAATACGGCCAGCTATGGCGGTGCAATTCATTTTCAAAGCCAAAGTACGGTTACGCTTGTAAACAATACCTTTTCGGGGAATACGGCATCAAATAACGGAGGTGCCATATATTCCGACCTAGGTCCGTTTCCGGGGAATATGGTAATTAATTTTAAGAATAATGTTTTCAGCAGTCCAACCAACAATTATGCTCAGGCATCCACATCCGTTCTGCCGTCTTCCATGGGAGGCAATGTATCCAACGATGCCAGCATGGCCGCTTTCTTCACAGCAACCAATGATAAGAACATTACCAATCCCCTGTTGTCGGCAGCAGGTCTGCAAAACAACGGAGGAATCACCAGAACGGTAGCGTTAACCGCTGCCAGCCCTGCCATTAACAACGGTATAGTGGCCGGTGCGCCTTTGCTCGACCAAAGAGATTACTACAGAAACGGATTGCCCGATGCCGGTTCTTATGAATACAATGGTTCTGCTTCCTGCGACACCTACGACACCATAACCGAAACCGCATGTTTCAGCTATACTTCTCCCAGCGGCGAGCATACCTGGACCAGCAGCAACACATATCTGGATACCATTCCCAATGCACACGGATGCGATTCAATTATAACCATACATCTTACGATAAAAACGGTTAATACAGGCGTTTTTGCTTTAGGCACCAGCCTGGTATCACTCGAAACAGCGGCAACATGGCAATGGGTGGATTGCAACAACGGCTTTGCTCCGCTGAGCGGACAAATGCAGCAGAGCTTTACGGCTATTGTTAATGGTAATTATGCGGTTATTGTCAGTAAAAACGGCTGTGTTGACACTTCTTCCTGCTACCTTATCAATAACATTGGCATAGAAGATAATTCCTTTGGGAATAGCTTTACTATTTACCCCAATCCAACCTATGGTAAGGTGAGTATTGATTTGGGAATGACTTTGCCTGAGGTTTCAATAGTGATAACAAACGTAATGGGACAGATGGTAAGCCAAAATCAATTCAGCAATACCTCTGTGCTCAACTTCGACATGGAAGGTGGAAGCGGAGTCTATTTCCTGACCCTGACTGCAGGCAGTCATGTGGCCACTTTCAGAATTATGAAGCGCTGAGATTTGTAAGCTGGGAAACCCGCTTCATTATGATTTATCCAAAAAAGCCCGTGGGGAATATTCCACGGGCTTTTTTTTTTGCCGGGGAGCACTCATGCAAGTCATAGCCTATCGCGTATCCCCGGTACGGTGGATCGGGAAGAGCCGCTATGTCAAAAACTCATCCGATGACTATCTTTTACACTGTCGCGAGTCATCGGATGAGTATCATAGGCTTGAAAATAAGGCACCTTTTCCATAGGATTTTTGATATTTTTAGTATTTTTGTTTGGGATAATTCTAAAAATCAATTTGATGATATCGACCGGGCGCGCGAAGGATGAATTCAAAACACAGAGTGTTTTGAATGAAAAACAAAAGACTCACGGCAGCACCAATGGATATAGAATTTACACGAATAATCCAATACAAAGAATAATCTGAGAAATCAATCATAGTTCGGACAAATGGGAAAAGAGAAATATACTCCTAAAGAGGGTTTCAGCGAAATACTGCTTTACACGACACCAAGCGGAAATGTAAAGGTGGAAATATATTTGCAAAACGAAACCATCTGGCTCACGCAACAAAAGATTGCAGAACTGTTTGGTGTGCAACGACCAGCCGTAAGCAAACACCTGAAGAATATTTTTGAAACTGGCGAATTGAAAGAGGAGTTGGTTAGTTCCATTTTGGAACATACCACTCCGCATGGTGCAATGGCAGGAAAAACACAGGAAACAAAAGTGAAGTATTACAGCCTCGATGCTATCATTTCAGTTGGTTACAGAGTTAATAGCAGTCAGGCCACGGCATTTCGTATATGGGCAACCGAAAGGCTTAAAGAATACATCATCAAAGGATTTACAATGGATGATGAGCGACTGAAAAATCCAAACTATGTTTTCGGTAGGGATTATTTTGAAGAGCAGCTTGCGCGCATTCGTGACATACGCAGCAGCGAAAGGAGATTTTATCAAAAGATAACTGACATCTATTCGCAATGCAGTGCAGATTACAGCAACGAATCCGATACCACTCAAAAGTTTTTTGCAACGGTTCAGAACAAACTCCATTGGGCAATCACCAGACAAACTGCCGCCGAACTAATTGCGTCAAGAGCAGATAGCACCAAACAAAACATGGGCCTAACTACCTGGAAGAATGCACCCAAAGGAAGCATAAGGAAAACCGATGTGGGCATTGCCAAGAACTATCTCAACGAAAAAGAATTGGATGGTTTGAACCGTATTGTTGCAATGTATCTTGACTACGCAGAAAATCAGGCACAAAAAGGAGTATTGATGTTTATGAAAGATTGGGTTGAGAAATTAGATGCATTCTTACAATTCAATGAAGAAGATGTGTTACAACATCAGGGTAAAGTTTCTCATGAAGTAGCATTAGCTCTTGCTGAAAGTGAGTTTGAAAAATATTGTATTGAGCAAAACAATTTTTTTGAAAGCGATTTTGATAAAGCCATAAAAAAAATAGAAGGTCTCAAAAAGAAAAAACATTAATGTTGAGTATCATAGGCTTGAAAATAAGGAGCCTTTTCTATCGGATTTTTGATAAATTTAGTATCTTTGTTTTATGAAACTGATTGAAACAAATAGAGAAAGAATTTTCGAATTGTGTGACAAGCACAAGGTTGAAGAATTGTATTTGTTTGGATCGGCACTAACTGATACTTTCCGCGATTCGAGCGACATTGATCTGTTGATACAGTTTTCACGGGTCAACTTGTTGGATTATTTCGATAATTATATGGACCTTAAAGAAGAACTGGAGCAATTGTTCAAAAGACCTGTTGATCTGATAGAAAACAAGGCCATCAAAAATCCCGTCTTCCGCAAGGTGGTTGATAGAGAAAAACAGCTGATCTATGAACGAAAAAGTTCTTAAGTATCTTTATGATATCAAATCTGCCATCGACGAAATAGATTCTTATTTCCCCTTTGGTGAAAAGCATTTCGAGTTATACAAAGACAATACCTTGATCAAAAGAGCCATTGAGCGCGACCTGGAAATAATTGGCGAGGCAATTAACCGCATACTGACTATAGATGATCAGTTTCCCATCTCCAATGCGCGTAAAATAGTGGGTTTGCGAAATCAAATCATTCATGGTTATGACAACATTTCGGACGAAAACATTTGGAGTGTTGTAATGAACCATATACCTAAATTAAAAGGGGAAATACAACAACTGATACAGTGAGATGATACCTGATCCGGGGTAAGAATTGAAGCCATGATTAGGTTTCTTTTGTAAAAAAACACTACAAGCATAATCGCAAAAATATTTTTTTTCTACACAATAAGCTGTTTTGCTTTTTCGTTCTACTATCGTAAAAAGATTACACCGGAGGTAAGGAGCCCGGCGGATTTTTTTTTACAAGACACTTTTGAAGATTGTTCATAGCACAAAGGCCTGTCCGTGAGGATGGGCTTTTTTTTTATTACTTTTTTGCCTGTCCAAAAAAGTAACCAAAAAAGGACAGTCCTAACGAATGCTAATTTAAGTTCTTTCTCCTTGATGAGAAAGAACCAAAGAATCAAGACTGCCTGAATTTTCTTTATTTTCTACGTTTGAAAAATCCCCGAAAACAAACTCCTCGTCCGTCAGAAAAATGACGGACTCGTCAAACAGCGTTTTCTTAGCTATACCCAGCGCCATTTTTCTGCACTTGAAAATTACAAGAAAATTCAGAAGGTCGGTCTGGATGGTTCTATGGACTGAAGACCATGTTTCTGCGAAATAATAAAAGGTTTTTGGGCGGGATATATTGCTTCTTCGAGCGGAGTCGAGAAGAGCAGGATTAGCAAAGACATCTCGACTCCGCTCGATGAACCGATTAGATTCATCCGATGACTATCTTTTACGCAATCGCGAGTCATCGGATGAGTAAATAAAAAGAGAATTTATTTCAACATCTTCTCCACCAACTCAGGCACGGCTATGCCTGCTTTTTCCTTGATAATGGTGAGGTTGCTGCTGAGGCCCGATGCGTTGGCGTTGGGGTCGATGAGGTATTTGGGAATATGAGGAGGGGCATAGTGCAGCAAACCGGCTGCCGGATAGACATTGAGCGATGTGCCTATCACCATGATGATGTCGGCATGGGAGGTCATTTCGGAAGCTATCTGTATGTTGGGCACGGCTTCGCCAAACCATACGATATGAGGCCTCAGCTGTGAGCCTTTGGCACATTTGTCGCCGGGGTTGATGTCGTGGTAGCCTATGTCGGTGATGAGGTCTTCATTCATAGTGCTGCGGGCTTTGGTAAGTTCGCCGTGCAAATGAAGAATGTGCCGGGAACCTGCCCTTTCGTGGAGGTTGTCCACATTTTGGGTGATGATCTGAACGTGGTATTTTTCTTCCAGCTTCACCAAAGCATAATGCGCCGCATTGGGTTCCACGGTGGCCAGTTGTCGGCGGCGTTGATTGTAAAATTCGAGTACCAGCGAAGGGTTCTTTCGCCAGGCCTCATAGGTGGCAACATCTTCTATGCGGTATTCTTCCCAAAGGCCGTTGCTGTCGCGAAAGGTACGTATGCCGCTTTCGGCGCTGATGCCGGCCCCTGTCAACACAATGATGGTTTGCTTTTCCATAATATTAAGGTGAAGTTTATTTTTGAACCCGTGTAAAGAATACTGATTTTCCGATGAGCGAGAATCCAACATAACCATGAATCTCGAGCACATTGCGGTCGACCAGCTTCAGCCAGCAGGAATATTTCTTTCCTGAGTCTTCGGCATCGTAAATGCTTCCTCCGGTGTATTTGCCTTTGGCGGCATCGAAGGTGAAATCGCTGAACAGTATCAGATGGAGCAGGGGCCTGTCGCGCAGCGATGGGTCAGGATTCAGTTTGTCGCGCCGGGGTTTGCCGTCGACGGGGTCGTTGGCACGCTTCAACCAACTGACCATGCCAAAATATTTTCCCTCACTCCGGAAAAAGATCATTCGGCCATCGTTGTCGGGCGTCCACCATTCGCCATTAATATCATCCGCCTTAAAACCGTTTTGTGCCTGTAATTTCAGATCGGCGAGCAGTAGGGAAATTAAAAGACAACAGAAGAGAAAGGCGGAGGTTTTGATGTTAAGGGTTGGTTTACTGAATGACATAGTTTCGATAGTGTGCAATAATTTTAATAAAAATGAGAGTTTTCAAAACTAAAACATTTGTGCCACATCTGCAAAAAAAAGTGAATTGGCAGGCAAAACGGCCCAACGCAATCCAACCCATTGAATATATAAAGATAAAAACCGACAAAACTTTTTTGCGCTTAACGAAAAAATGTATTTTTACAAAGTTTTAGAATAACCCTCAATAATTTTTATAACCATGGAAAAGATACAATTAAATCTTGAAAATTTAGACAAGGCATTTCCTGAAGGATTTACTTCGGAACAAATTGCAAAAGCCAAAACCTTATTTCTGAAAAAACTGGCAGAAACCGCTCATCATTTTTATGAAGGCAAAATACAGACTGTACCCAAAGCACCTGTGATTGGTTTTAACTGGTTTAATGTATGGTATACTCCGGGTGTGTCGAAAGTCTCGACCATGATACGCGACGATGTGGACAATTCTTTTCAGCTAAGCAACCGCGGTAATCTGGTGGCTGTGGTGAGCGATTCAACCCGCGTATTGGGCGACGGCGATTGCGGTCCTTCGGGCGGATTGGGTGTGATGGAAGGAAAAGCTTTTCTGATGAAATATCTGGGGGGCATTGATGCCGTAGCTCTTTGTATCGACAGTCGCAATGAAGACGGAAAACATGATCCCGATAAAATTATTCAATTTGTAAAAATGGCACAGCACAGTTTTGGTGCCGTCAATCTCGAAGATATCTCTCAACCCAATTGTTTTAAGGTGCTGGATGTGTTGCGCGAGGAATGTGACATACCCGTATGGCACGACGATGCACAGGGTACCGCCTGTGTTACTTTGGCCGGACTGATCAATGCGTTGAAATTGGCAGGCAAAAAAATGGCGGATGTTAAAATAGTACTTTACGGAGCCGGTGCTTCCAACACCACCATTGCCCGTCTTATTATTGCCGATGGTGGCGATCCTAAAAAAATGATCATGTTCGACAGCAAGGGTTCGCTCCACAGCGACCGTCAGGATATCATGGTGGATACGCGTTTTTATCGCAAATGGGAACTTTGTGTTCAGACCAATCCCGATAAAATAAAAACCATTGAAGAAGCTATGAAGGGAGCCGATGTGATCATTTCGTTATCAGCATCCACCCCTTGTGCCGATACGGTTAAAAAAGAATGGGTAAGCAGCATGGCCGACAAAGCCATTGTTTTTGCCTGTGCCAATCCGGTTCCTGAAATTTATCCTTATGCAGCCAAAGAAGCCGGAGCTTATATAGTAGCTACCGGTAGAGGTGATTTCCCCAACCAGGTAAATAATTCCATTGGTTTCCCGGGTATTTTAAAAGGAGCCCTCATGGTAAGAGCCAAAAAAATAACAGATAATATGGCCATTGCTGCCGCACACTCGCTGGCCAATTATGCCGAAAAAAGAGGGATAAATCCCGAGAATATTGTTCCCAATATGAACGAGGCATCGGTATTCCCCGAAGAGGCTGCCGATGTGGCTATGCAAGCCATTAAAGATGGTGTGGCACGCTTACATATTACCCGCGAAGAAGCTTTCGAAAAAGCATCAAAAGATATCAGTCAGGCAAGGGCTATGACCCAGACTTTGGTGGATAATGATTTTATAAAACAACCCCCATATGATATTTTACAGCAAGCAATTGATTGGGCAATTCAACAAGTTTCGTAACTTTGTGGTCAATTTTTCCAAAATATGATCTATTTTGTTGAGGGTAAGCTTGTTGAAAAAAATCCTACTTATGCAATTATTGAGACGGGTGGTATAGGGTATTTTATCAACATTTCACTAAACACTTATTCCAGATTATCAGAACCGGGCAACAATTGTAAATTGTTTACCTACATGGCTATTAAGTCGGAAGCAGCCACTCCGGTGGGGGTGACTTTGTACGGCTTTTATTCTATAGAAGAGCGCGATCTTTACATCAATTTGTTATCGGTAAACGGCGTGGGCGCCAATACGGCACGACTGATACTTTCGTCGCTGACCACAGATGAGGTTATAATGGCATTATCAGGAGGCTCGGTCACAACATTTGAAAAAGTGAAAGGCATAGGTTCGAAGACTGCTCAAAAGATCATCATTGATCTGCAAAGCAAATATGCTAAAATGGCACTTCAACAAGATTATTTTTCACCCTCACACAATAAAAATAAAGAAGAAGCGTTATCAGGTCTCGTCATGCTCGGCTTCAACAAAAGCAATGCTGAAAAAGCCCTTGATAGAATTATTAAATCAGAGCCTGGTATTGGATCTGTGGAAGATCTGATAAAGAGGGCTTTGAAAATACTTTAAAATAATAACGAACAAAACTTATTCCTTTTTGAAAATAGCCAGATACATAATTCAACTTACAGCTTTGGCTTGTATTGTATCCTTAGCCTGGGCCAGTAGTTTGCATATCAATCCGGACAATCGGTTCTTATTTGAAAAAACCAATCCACCGGACACCAATCCGCCGGATACTACCTTGCCTTATCCGTTTCAGGACAATAATGGTAATCCTTATGATGTTCCTCAGGATGGTGGTTTGTATTTGAATACTCCACCCAACATTACTCAGGAATTGATTTATAATCCCGAGACAAATCAATATGAGCTGAGCAACAAAATGGGAGACCTGGATTATCGTTCGCCCTCCTACATGTCGTTTGAAGAATATCAGCAATATGATATGGACAAGATGATGCAGGATTACTGGCAGGAAAAAACTCATGCCAACCGCATCAGCAAAGGCGATGGCAATATCATACCCAAGATCAGGATAGGTGGAGCGGCTTTCGATAAGATCTTTGGAGGAAACACCATAGACATCAGGCCTTCGGGTTCGGCTGAACTTATTTTCGGCGTTATTCATACCAATACCAAAAATCCGGCACTGGACGTAAAACAAAGAAGGAATACCAACTTTGATTTTCAGGAAAAGATTCAGATGAATGTTACCGCCAAGATTGGAGATAAAATTCAGTTTGGCGTTAACTACAATACCGAATCTTCTTTCGATTTCGAAAACAAAATGAACCTGAAATACGAGGGTAAGGAAGATGAGATCATTCAGTTGATAGAAGGTGGTGACGTTACCCTGCCTTTGAACAGCACCCTGATCACAGGAAGCCAGTCGCTTTTCGGTATCAAAGCCAAACTTAAGTTTGGAAGAACCACCGTTACGGGTTTGTGGTCGCAACAAAAGAGCACCTCTGAAAACATTACTGTAGCAGGGGGAGCCCAAACCAGTCAGTTTAATGTGAAGGCCGATCAATACGAAGAGAACAAGCACTTTTTCTTGTCGCAGTTTTTCCGCGATCATTATGAAGAAGGGCTGAAAAAACTTCCTATTGTTACTTCCAATGTCAATATTACCAACCTGGAAGTCTGGATCACCAACATTGGCGCTGCAACCACCGATAACAGAAATGTGGTGGCTTTTCAGGATATCGGTGAAGGTCAAAAAATATATAATCCTCTTATTTTCCCGACAGGAACTAACCCTTCCAACTATGCCAATAACCTCTTAACCTACCTCAACCCGGGTAATATTCGCGACCTGAATTTGGTCAACAATTATCTTACTACAAAGGGCATGGTGGCAGGTATGGATTATGAGAAGGTGGAACTGGCCCGCAAACTGCAGCCATCGGAATATACCTTTAACTCCAAGTTGGGTTTTATTTCGCTCAACAGCTCGTTGAATTCGGATCAGGTATTGGCCGTAGCATACCAATATACTATGGTGGGCGATACTACGGTGTATCGTGTGGGAGAGCTTACCAATTCGGGTATCAGCGCCCCGAGTTGTCTTATTGTAAAGTTACTGAAGAGCACATCGCTGAATACCAAGGTCCCTATGTGGAACCTTATGATGAAGAATGTGTATTCCATTGGGGGTTATCAGATCAATCCGGAAGATTTCCGTTTGAATGTGGTGTTTACCGGCGAAGATCAGGGTATTCCTATGGGATTTATCACAGAAGGCGCCATCAACGGAGTTCCCCTGATACGCGCTTTGGGATGCGACAATCTGGACCTTAATCAAAATCCTATTCCTGACGGAGTATTCGATTTTGTGGGCAATGCTGCCACTGTGGGTGGTTTGATTCAGGCAAGTAACGGCAGGATATATTTCCCGGTTTTAGAACCTTTTGGGAGCGATCTTCGAAAGGCAATAACAGGAGGCAATGTGGCATTAAATTCAGTTGCCGATCGGTATTGTTACGACTCTTTATACTCCATGACGAAAACGGGGGCGCAACAGTTTCCCGATAAAAATAAGTTTGCCTTACTGGGTTTCTACAAATCAGCTTCAGGAGCCGAAATATCCTTAGGAGCCATGAATGTGCCTCAGGGTTCGGTAAAAGTAACCGCGGGAGGAATCCCCCTGACGGAAAATGTTGACTATACGGTGGATTATACACTGGGTAGAGTTAAGATCATCAACGAAGGAATCTTAAATTCAGGAACTCCCATCAACATTTCGTTGGAAAACAACAGTATGTTCAATATTCAAACAAAAACCCTTATGGGCTTGCGTGTTGACTATATGATCAATAAAAACTTTAATGTGGGTGCCACATTGCTTAACCTTACGGAAAAACCCCTCACCCAAAAGGTAAATTATGGCGATGAGCCTATTTCCAATACCATTTGGGGCGCTGACGGAGCTTATTCAACCGATGCACGCTGGCTGACCAAGCTGGTTGATATGATACCCCTTATTCAGACCAAAGCGCCTTCGACCATTACCATCAACGGTGAGTTCGCGAATTTGTTACCCGGCCACTCCAAGGCCATTGGCAAAACCGGAACCACCTATATTGACGATTTCGAAAGCAGCAAGTCCACCATTGATCTTCGAAATGTGGGAAGTTGGTTCTTGGCCAGTACTCCACAGGGTCAAACGGACATGTTTCCTGAAGCATCTATTAACAGCGGTTTGGCTTTCAATTATAACAGAGCCAAACTGGCCTGGTATGTGATAGATCCTTCCGTGTTTTTCAGAAACAACAATCAGTTGCCCCCCAACATAACAAACGATGATATTTCGAATCATTATGTTCGCGAGGTTTTTGAGCAGGAAGTATTCCCCAACAGGCAGCCTGTCGATGGACAGCCTTCCAATATTGCTGTCCTAAACATGGCCTATTATCCCAGCGAAAGAGGTCCTTATAATTATGACGTGGATGGCAGCGAAGGATATTCTTCCGGTCTTGATGCCAACGGACATTTGGTGTCTCCCGAATCCAGATGGGCCGGTATGATGCGAAGAATTGAGTCCACTGATTTCGAGGAAACCAATATTGAGTATATAGAGTTCTGGATGATGGATCCTTTCGTCTACAATACCACCAGCAACGGAGGTCAGATGTACATTGATCTGGGCGATGTATCAGAAGATGTATTGCGCGATTCCAGAAAAAGCGTTGAAAACGGCTTACCTGCCGATGGCGACACCACCGATGTAATAGATCAAACCATCTGGGGTTTGGTTCCGAACTCCCAACCCTTGACAAACTCATTCGACAACAACGAAACATCAAGACAATATCAGGATGTAGGTTTGGATGGACTAAGCAATACGAATGAAACCTGGTTCTTTAGCGATTATATTGATGCTGTTATCAGTGCATTTCCCGGATCACAGGCAGCTACCAATGCAGCCAATGACCCCTCGGGTGATGATTTTCATTATTTCAGAGGACCTGATTTTGATGCAGCCAGCAAAACCATTCTGGAACGTTACAAAAGCTACAATGGCCCGGATGGCAATTCGCCAACCGATCAGCAAACTCAGGATGAATACGGGGTAAATTATCCCATGCAATCTACCACATTGCCCGACGGAGAGGATATCAACCGCGATAACACCTTAAGTGAAAGCGAAAGATATTTCCAGTATAAGATTGACCTGAATCCTACCAAGATGATAGTGGGTCAGAATTATATCACCGATGTTTTGGATGCCACCACGGGTCAGTTACCCAACGGAACATCTTCCACGGTGAAATGGTATCAGTTCAAGGTGCCCGTTCAATCGCCTGATAAAATTATTGGCGGAATTCAGGATTTCAAATCCATTCGATTCATCCGTGTTTTCTTTAATGGTGTTACCGACTCCCTGATCTGCAGGTTTGCTACTTTCGATTTAGTTCGTGGTGACTGGCGTCGTTATAACTATGCCTTACTGGGACCGGGAGAGTATGTTCCTATTGATGACCAATCCACTACTACTTTTGATGTTTCGGCGGTGAACCTGGAAGAGAACGGACAAAGAACTCCGGTTCCCTACGTAATTCCTCCCGGCATCGAACGTGAGATCAATTATTCCTCTACATCCCTTCAGCAGCTGAACGAGCAATCATTGTCCATGAGTGTTTGCAACTTGATGGATGGAGACGCCAGAGCAGTTTATAAAACCTGCGACTTCGACATGAGGAAGTTCAAAACATTAAAAATGTATGCTCATGCTGAGGCAGTGAATAATGAAGCTTCTCTGAACGATGGTGACCTGAATCTATTTATCAGACTGGGTTCCGATTTCAAGAGCAATTACTATGAATACGAAATTCCATTGATTTTGACCCCTTGGGGCACTGATGATCCTGATAAGATATGGCCGGAAAATAACCAGATGCAGATCACTCTTGACGATCTGGTGGAAGCCAAGAAAACCAGAAACATCCAACTGAGAGAACCGGGTTCAAGTGTTACTTTAACCTTGCCGTTTATTACCTACGATAGTAAAAATAATAAGATCACTGTGGTGGGAAATCCCAGTATCAGCGATGTCACGGTTATTATGATTGGTATCAGGAACCCCAAGAAGAGTTCTTCCAATTTTACCGATGACGGTAAAGATAAATGTGCACAGGTCTGGGTTAATGAATTAAGACTTACCGATTTTAATCAAAGTGGCGGATGGGCTGCTACCGGAAGGGTAGCTGCAACCCTGGCTGATTTTGGAAACATCAGTTTGGCCGCGGCTATCAGTACTCCCGGTTTTGGAAGTATTGATAAAAAAGTGAATCAGCTGCAAAAAGAAACCATCACTTCTTATGACATTGCCACGAATCTGGAATTAGGTAAATTCTTCCCTGAAAAATGGGGAATAAAGATCCCTATGCATTTCGATTATTCTGAGATCAGAAGCACCCCCGAATATAACCCCATCAATCCTGACATTTTATACAAAGAAGATCTCGCAACCTATTCCAGCCAGGCTCAAAGAGACTCTATTAAAAAGATCACTCAGGATGTTACCACGCGTACCAGTCTTAATTTTATGAATGTGCGCAAAACCAAGATGGGGGCTTCCACCAAGTCGCATATCTATGATGTGGAGAACCTTGATTTTACTTATGCCTACACGGAACTGTTTCACAGGAATGTGGATATTGAATACGACAGAAGAATAACACATAACGGAGGTCTGGGTTATAATTATTCGTCCAATCCGAAACCGGTAAAACCTTTTGATAAATGGAAACTTATTTCTAAATCAAAATGGTTGAGAATTATAAAAGACTTCAATTTCAATTACATGCCCAAAATGTTGTCGTTCCGTACTGATCTGAACAAACAATATCAGGAAAACCTGTTAAGAAATAAGACTAATGCTATCATCATACTAGAGCCTACTTTTGTAAAACGATTCGGATGGAACCGCGATTATGGTTTGAAATGGGATCTTACGCAGAATTTGAAACTGGATTATCAGGCGCATGCCATTGCATTGATTGATGAGCCTGCCGGAAAGATAGACAAGAGCTTGCCTGATTACAAACAAAAGAAAGATTCTATCTGGAAAAACGTACTGAATTTTGGACGTATGACCAGCTACACACAGACCATTGACATTAATTACGTGGTCCCCATTAATAAGATACCGGCATTTAACTGGTTGAACCTTTCGGTAAAATATGGTGGTACCTATAATTGGCAGGCTTTGCCTTTGGCAGCCGATAGTCTGGGAAGAATTGTTGACAATCCGCTGGGCAATACCATTGAAAACTCCAATACCGAGCAGTTAAATCTTACAGGAAATATGACCAACCTGTATAACAAGATTAAGTATTTGAAGAAGATCAATGATAAGCGAAAGGGTGTAACAGAAACCAAAAAGCCAAAAACCAATATGCCTACGGATGCTCAGGACTCGCTGAAGCCTAAGGTAAATGTATTTAAAGAAATTATTGACAACACCCTGAGTTTGCTGATGAGCATAAAAACATTCAATATTTCATATCAGGAAGGCAATGGGCGTATGTTACCTGGCTTCATGAATAAGCCGGTTGCGCTGGGTATGGACTGGAATGATATGGCTCCTACCGTTGGTTTTGTTTTTGGCAGTCCGGGTGATATGTTTGGCAGCACTGGCGATATTGTTGGTAAGGCTTTTGAAAAGGGCTGGATATCGCGCGATACTACTTTGAATACTCCTTTTTCAATGAAGCAAACCAAAGTGCTGAATGCTGCCATATCATTGGAACCACTAAATGGTCTGAAGATAGACGTTACTGGCAATACCAATTATGCGACCCAGAATTCGGCTTACTATCGTTATTTAGGCGACAACCAGCACAGCGATCCATTCTCCATGGTCGAGGCAGGTAGTTTCAGCACAACGGTTCTGGGCTGGAAAACTGCATTTGTGGGCGATAATAAAGATAACTCCAATGATATTTTTAACCGGTTTAAGGAATATCGTATTATCATCGCTCAGCGTCTTGAGAGTCAAAATCCAAATGCTACAGGTCAGATCGTTGATTCAACCCAGTTCCCTGACGGATACGGCCCTACATCTCAAGATGTGCTGATTCCAGCATTCCTGGCAGCCTATTTGGGTAAGGACCCCAATAAGATATCGCTTTCCCCTTTCTCTGAAAAGATATTGAAGGCTATACCCATGCCTAACTGGCGCATTACCTATAATGGTTTAACAAAGATTGGATTTATAAAGAGATACTTTAAAACCGTATCCCTGAGTCATACTTACCGTGCCACTTACAATGTGAATTCGTTTACCACCAATGTCAGGTATAAGGAAGATGCGGATGGTTTCGCCTATATCCGGGATCAGATAGGTAATTTCCTTGTGAAAAAAGAAATCGGAATGGTTTCTATTACAGAGCAATTCAGTCCGCTGATAGGTATGGATATGACCATGAACAATAGTTTGCTGATCAAACTGGAATGGAAAAAATCCAGAAATCTTTCTCTGAGCTTTGCTAACAATCAACTTACCGAGATCTCAACCAATGAGTATATTATTGGAGCAGGCTATAGGTTCAAATCCATTGAGTTTAAGGTTTTCAAAAAGAACTTCAAGAGCGATCTTAACCTGAAACTCGATTTTTCGTTACGACAGAATAAAACCACTTTACGTAAACTGGTAGAGGAGATGGATCAGGTTTCTGCCGGGGGCCAAATTATCTCTATTAACTTCTCGGCAGATTATCAGATCAGCGAAAAATTAAACTTCCGTTTGTTTTACGATCATATCATAAACAATCCTTATGTTTCGTCGCAATATCCTAATTCCAACATCAATGGTGGTATTAGCTTAAGATTTACTCTGGCGCAGTAATTTTTTTAATGGCTGTTTTAAAAAAAGTGTATTTTTGGAGAAATTTAAATTACAATTGAAAAATGAAAATATTAGATAATTTATTGTACACCGAATCACATGAATGGGTGAAGGTTGATGGCGATTTTGCCTTTATCGGTATTTCTGATTTTGCTCAGCACGAATTGGGCGATATCGTATTTGTTGAGGTAGATACCATTGGTGAAACCATGAGCAAGGGAGATACTTTTGGTACTATTGAAGCTGTGAAAACAGTTTCCGATATGTATTTGCCTGTTAGCGGAGAAATTCTTGAGTTCAATCCAATTCTTGAATCAAATCCTGAAACCATCAACAAAGATCCTTATGGAGATGGCTGGGTAGTAAAGCTAAAAATGACCCAGATAGCAGAATTGGATTCATTGTTGAAAGCCGATGCATACAAGACCCATGTGAGCGCATAATGAGTTTCTTTTTTTATTTAAAGCTCCGGATAAAACGGAGCTTTTTTTATTTATAATAAAGAGGTCGGATAAAAAATAATAAGCAAATTTTCACGTTGTTAGGCTGTCCGCTTAGTTTTTGGCACTATGATTGACTTATAAATTCAAAAAAGTAAGGTGAATATTTTTTCTGATAATCTGGATGAGATTCTGTTTCAGAACCGTAATAAGATTTACGGGGCTTACTTGTTGCGAAAGAAGTATCATAAACAACTTTTACTTTCTTTTCTGATAATCATTTCTGTATTTAGCACTATAGCACTAATAGTGTTTCTGCTAATAAACCAACCGGAACCCGAAATTAAAGAAAGTCCTTTTTTCTCTGAGTTTATGCCACAACCTCAAACCAACCAGATACAACCGCCTGAAGAATTATTACCTGAGTTGAAGAAATTAGAAAAGAAGGCGGCCTATGTTGTCCCCAAAATAGTTAACAGCGATGATGATCTGACATCAAATGATCTGAATGTGGATCAGGAAAGGTCGGACACAACCAATTTGGGGACCTCAAATAATGGAAGCAGCAATGGGGTATTGGATGGATCGGGCACTGATGACAATGCCATTTATACCTATGTTCAGGAGCTGCCTGCCTTTCCGGGTGGTGAGCAGGCCCTGAAATCCTTCATTCAGCGAAATATGATCTATCCGAAATTGGCCCAGCAAAACAAAATACAAGGCAGGGTTTATGTTTCTTTTGTGGTAGAGAAGAATGGCTCGCTCACAGATATTAAAGTGGTACAGGGAATAGGAGCCGGATGCGACGACGAAGCTTTACGCGTGGTTCGGCTGATGCCTAAATGGAAGCCCGGACGCCGCCAAGGTCATGAGGTTAGATGCTATATTAGTATGCCTCTGAATTTTGTTTTTCAATCCAAAAGTTAGACGATTTCCCCTCAAATTTTAAAAAACACACACCTGAACAGCAATTATACAATATTGCATAGGAGCTAGTCAATATTGAACAGGGGCTAGTCGATATTGCACAGGAGCAAGTCAGTATTGCACAGGAGCAAGTCAGTATTGCATAGGAGCTAGTCGATATTGCATAGGGGCTAGTCGATATTGAACAGGAGTTAGTCGATATTGAATAGGAGCTAATCAATATTGCATAGGAGCTAGTCAATATTGCACAGGAGCTAGTCAAGTGGGTGTTTTTATGGTCTGACACATTATAAGTGTCAGTTTATCAGGTGTTAATGGTATTCAACAGGGTAGGGGCCTCATTTCCGGTTTACGGTGGTCAAAACAAATACTCAGCCATCCGCATTTTAAGATTTTACCTCTTTTCAGGAAAACTAAAAAAAAACACAGCCCTGAAGAGGCTGTGTTTTTCACTAATATTTTAGTATTTTAGTAATAGAAGATTCGGTTATCCTCTATTTCAGTTTTGTCTTTTATAGCCCTAAAAACTTCATTTTCCACCCTTGATTTAAAATAACTAACCGTTTGCATTTTGATCATATCGGTGTTTGCGGCAGTAGCAGGAGTAACCATATCTTGCAGTAAAACTTCGTAAATAGCCATTTTTCCTTTGATAGGAGCCGAGAGGTCGTTTTTCTTCATAGTAAAAATGGTTCCTATCAGTTCAGGTTCCGGACCATATTTGGGGAAATTATAAGCTGAAAAGGTCAGTTGATCAACCGTGTCAACTGTAACATTGAGTTTGGAGGCGATCTGATAAATATCCTTGGTATTGTTCGAAGCAGTCTTCACTTTTTCTATCAGTTGATCGGCTTTCTTTTCTCTTTTTACCAATGGTTCCAGATAGGTTTTTATTTGTTCCAGAGGAGCAATTCCTTTTTCGCGTTTTTCAACTACCAGAGCTACAACAAAAAGACCGCTGTTGTCAAAAACCTGTTCCGATACCATTCCTTTTTCCGTTTTCTCGTCAAACGCCCAACGGATAAGATCTCTCGAAGATTCTAAACCAGGGATGGTATAGTCCATTTCCTTTACAAACTGTGCCGACCTTTTATTTAGGCCTTTATCGGTAATAGTTTTGTTGAATTGTTCTGTTGTACGATTGGCACCTGCAAATTCGCTGGCCTGCACCTGAAATTTATTCACAGTTTCGCTGCTGGGCTTGATATCTTGTTTTACAATAGCAACCTTTACTTTCTTTACAGGTTCTTTTTTACCTGTTACATAAAGCACATGATAACCCATTGATGACTGAATGATCTTTACGTCGCCCACCTTAGCATTTAGGCAGGAGTCATAGAAAAATTTGAAATTTATATCACCATCAGCCATCCAGTTCAGATCGCCGGCATCTTTTTTAGCGGTGGGATAATCAGATTTAACCATTGCCATATTTGCGAATCCGGCAACATCTTTTTTAACAATAGCAAGAATACTATCAATGGTCTTTTTAGCCTGATCTTTCGAACGGGTGATATTTTCCATAGGATTGGGAGCATCTTTATAAGCGATCAGAATATGGCTGGCTTTGATCGAATCAGGGCGATTTTGTATCTGCACCAATCTGGCGATATTGTAAACGTTATTTTCAACATAAGGAGATGTAATTGTGCCTACTTTTGAAGCAAACATAAGCGAATCCAGTTTTACAGGAAGTTTCCCTTTGCTAAAGAATACACTATCATAAGGTACATCGCTATTTGCTTTAATAAAGTTTTCGATATCTGCCGACTCCACTTTCTGGAAGTCTTCATAGGTTCTGTTCGCTTTTTCAGCAATTTTTTTCAAATCTTCCTGCGAAGGAATAGGTTCAAAGATTACATAGTCCAAATCTCTTGCCTTCTCCTGCTCATACTCGTATTTGTGTGCCTCGTAGAATTTAGTGTAATCTTCATCTGTTACCTTAACAGCACTGTCAGAAATAGCCTGATATTTAACTCCTACACAAAGAAGCTTAGCTGATTTGGATGCGTCATCGGCCATACGTTTTAGGAAAACCTTAGGTATGTAGTATCCCTGTGAAATAAGATTGTTGTATTTGGTCTTGATCCTGTCGTCTTTAATGCCTTGTTCAAACTGCGTCCATTCTGTTTTTTGTTCATCGGTGAGCTGATCGAAATTGTTCAAATAATTCTGAATAGCTTGTTTGTTTAAAACCCCGGTATTGGGATCCGTAAAATTTTGAACAACATACGGGTGCGGATATTTTCCAAAAAACAAATCGTTAAGCTCTTCGGAACTAATGCCCGGTTTGATTGCTTTGCCATGATCTACAGCCAACCCCAGTTCTTCATATTCTTTTTGCATGATCAGGTCCTTTTCGTATTGATCCCAAGTGGATGTCATGATTTGGAAGCTTTCAGCCGAGGTGAGGTTTTCCTTTTTTGTTTGCTGCAAATAGCGTTTTGTTTGCTCATCCACTTTTTGATCGAAATCGAGTTTGTTAATTTTATCTCCTTCAATTTTCACAAAAATCTGACTCTTTCCGCCATTACCGCCTTTTCTGAAAAAATCCTGCAGTACAAAACCAGCAAGAGCCAATCCTATCAAAATAATGAGTAAACCTGAGTGTTTGCGTATTCTACCTATTACTGCCATAATATATGTGTTTTTTAAAACAAGGTTGCAAATTTACAACTTTAAGTGTTATGTACGAAAGTTTTTTACTCATTTTCTATTTCTCACCTACGATTTTCATACCAACCAGATCAATCCTGTTATTACTGGCTTTCAAAATTGTAATTTCAAAAGGTGGAATCATGATCTTTTCCTTAGGTTCAGGTATGCGTTCGGTGATCGAAATAATATAACCGGCCAGGGTTTCATAATCATTCTCAGCCGGTATGTTCAGTTGATATTTATTGTTTAGGTAATCAATTTCAAGTCGTCCTGAGAAAATGTACTCATCTTCATTTATTACTTTCTCCAAAAGATCGGGTTCGTCGAACTCATCATTAATTTCACCGGTTATTTCTTCTATCAGGTCTTCAAGTGCCACCATACCCGACGTGCCTCCAAACTCATCAACTACGACAGCAATGCTTTTATGCTGATTGATGAACATGCGTAGAGTCTCTTTGGCTGGCATACTTTCGGGAACTATCAATACGGGCTTTTTGATAGATTTAATATTGCGGGGGCTGCTGAACATGTCGAAAGAGTGAACATAACCGATAATATTATCAATGTTCTGACGATAGATCAGTATTTTTGAATGACCCGAACTGATAAATTTTTCGGTCAGGATATCTATAGACTCACTCTCTTCTAGGGCTGTGATCTCATTCCGAGGTATCATGCATTCCCTTATCTTGATCTGAGCAAAATCCATTGCATTCTGAAACATTTGGATTTCCGGATTAAAATGTTCTGTGTCGGAAGCTGTGACAGAATATTCGCGGATATAATGATCAAGGTCAGAATAATTAAATTCGTATTGGTTGTGGCTAAACTTTACCCGGAACACATATTTCAGCAAAAACTCAGACAGCTTGACAAATCCAAACTGAATGGGAAATAAAATGTAATAAAGTGCTGTCAATGGAAGTATCAATAGCTTTAACATCTTGTTGGGGTTAATCCGAAACAATACCTTTGGAGCGAATTCGGCAACAAAAAGAATAATCAAGGTGGATAATATTGTCTGTAGGACCATTGTCAGAAATCCTGTCCTAAAACTAAGAGGCATAAATTTACCAATAACCGCCGGCTCCAGGACATGAGTCATTGCGATGCCATAAAGTACGAGAGCAATTGTATTGCCCAACAACATGGTAGAGATGAAAGCGGAAGGATTGTTTCTGAATGTCGAAAGTATCTTTCCTGAAAAAAGCTTGTTTTTTTTATCCAGCTCTATTTTAAGCTTGTTGGCCGATACAAAAGCAATTTCAATGCCTGAAAAGAAAGCGGAAAAAATTACTGTTACAATTGAAATCCCAATATAATCGTTCATGATAAAGTTCCGAATTTATTCGGCACCTATCTCCTCATCCTTTATATAAAACGTTCCTCTGGGCTTTTTAATAATCCATTTAATGAATGAATCATCCGCATCCAATCCGTCACCGTAAAATATCTTGTCTTTGGTTGTAATCTTCACAAAAACATCGTTGTATATTCTCCTTTTTTTCTCGTCCCAGATGAGATGTTCGGTATTGAGCCTTTCGCCCTTTTCGTTTATTACAACAACATCGTTTTTTGCCTCCATTACGTTCTTTTTATCATATTTGATGGCATATTTCGATGTAAGATGAGTTTTAACACGCATTACTGAATCATAAAAAATAGCATTAATTCCTTTAGGCATCTCCGTATATGGATTTTTTCCTGCGTAGGTTTTCAGTATGGGTGCCTTTATTACTGTTTGGATTTTTGCAGAATCGCTATAGATGATCTCAACATTTTTCGTAGTAGAAATCGGGAAGGTGTCAGTTATTTTAATAGCATTGATGTCTTCGAGTTTGTTTTTACAGGAAAATGAAAGGAATAAAAGTGATGCAATAATAAATACAGACCCCGTTTTAAATAATACCAGAGTTTTCATTTTTTAATTAAGTTTTGGTCGGTAGAACCAAAATTCTCGGAAGGAAAATCCCAAAGTAAATTTAACATAATTTTCCTGTATGAGTCCGGGTTGAATACTCCCTTTTTTGCCGGCTTCGGCACTAAGACTTATCATGGTCCTTAGTTTGCTTACAGGGAATCCCAAGCCCACGCTGAAGCTAAAATCATCTATTTTATTGCCATTTAGTTCCAAATAAGTTCGCCCATAATGAAATCCGAAACGATAGCTCATTTTTTTCCAGTACTTGCTTGTAAGCGTATATTTGGGTATAATTTCTCCACCTGCAGCAATATTGAAACTGTTGTTTATGGAATCCAAAGTGTTGAAACTTTTAAATTTTTTCCAGTTCTGCCAATCAAAATCTACACCGAACATCCAGTTGTTCCTCTTTGCAAAAGTAATTCCGCCACCAAGAGTTAGGGGCATATGAATACTCCCTTTTTCACTTGCAATATTCAACAAGGTGTCCTTTATGCTTTCGACATCGCCGCTTGCGGTGAATCGTTCCGCTATTTGTGAACGTTTCGCAGTAAGGTTCATGGGGAGATTAAACTTACCTCCCAATATCAGTGAATATTTTTTCTTAAGAAACATTTGATATTGTAAGCCGTAGTTCATATAAAAACTTGAAACCTGAATGTCATTTATCATCCTGATATTATAAGAATATGGAAGATCAGGCGTATAAACCGAACGGTTTTTATAAATGGTGCCGAAAAGATATCCCACATTCACCCCGATAGACAGGTTTTTAAATAATCGAAATCCGGTCCCAATATAGGCCTGATTTATTCCGCCGGTACCTTCAAATTGCTCATTTACCTGGCCAATAGTCGGAAGTGTATCACGGGTGACTACCTTGTAACCTGTTTTAGAAAAGGGAAGCAAGCCCACCGATAACCCACACCATTTGGCTACCGGAAACCCAAATAAAAGATAGCTGATAGAAGTGTGGTTGGTGAAATTCTGAGTAGTTAGGCTTGATTTTAGCTGGGTTGAATTGCTGGTGACACCAACATCAAAAATAAACGAGTTGGTATCCAAAGAGGTATAAGATGCAGGATTGCCCGGGTTAATATATGCAGGATTTCGCAGAGCAGTTTTTATACCCCCCATTCCTGAATTAAAGGCTGAGTGTGCGGATTGCAGTTCGCCCAACCCATAATAGGAATAAGGAGAACTGATTCGTATCTGTGAATTAGCGGAGTTGTTGAAGAATAAAAACAGGAACAGAACCGGAAGGTATTTAAAGTGCTTTTTGCTTATCATTATAATCTAGAATTATTTTCAGGCCGTATAAAACAATATTTGAAACTGCAAATATCTCATTTTTTAGTTTACTGGCCAAATATTCCGCATCTCCGCCCGATAAAACTATCTGAATTTCAGGATAAATTCTACGGTAACGATCTATAATGCCATCTATTTCGGCCAGAGTGCCGTTTATAACTCCCGACAATAAAGATTCTTCTGTTGTTTTTCCTGTCAGGGAATTAAATTCGACCAATTCAATTAACGGGAGTTTTTCAGTAAAAGTATGCAGGGCATTAAAACGCATCCTTAATCCCGGAGAAATAGCTCCTCCCAGATACTCCGATTGTGCATTAACAAAGTCGTATTTGATGCAGGTTCCAGCATCTACCACCAGCACGTTCCTGTTAGGATAAATACTGCTACCAGCAACAGCAGCCGCAAGGCGGTCTCTTCCGAGAGTCTCAGGTGAGTCATATTTGTTTAGCACAGGAAGTGGGGTCTGTTGATCAAGAACAATGCAACGACATCTGGACCTTACAATAGAATCAAGCTCTTTGTCGTGATGTATTACACTCGAAATAATAGCCGAACGGATCGCGAATCGGTTGAAAACACTTAGAAGAGTCTTCATAGTGATCTTTTCAGGAGCCTCAGTGAATACAATATCTTCACCCGAAAAAACAGCCAGCTTTTGAAAAGTATTACCCAGGTCTATTACCAGTTTCACTCGAAAAATTTAATGCTCACAAAGTTACGCATTTTCGTGCGAGAATTAGGAAAAGCGTTACTTTTTTTCATTGGTCGACAAAAACTTTTCTTCTTCAAATTGTATAAAGCAAAGCGGTATGTGAAAATATCTGAAAAACTAATTGATAAAAAAACAAATATCATTTGCTTTATGGCAAAGATTGTTGTACTTTTATCTCCTTCAAATATAAACCTAAATCTTATTCCCATGAAAAAGTTGTACATTTTTTTGATTACTGTCGTGTTGACAAGCAACCTATTGGCGCAGCAGACAGCCACCAACGAAACATTCCACTTCGATGGTTACGCAGCTGTCGATTACCACACCCTTCTTCAAAAATATCATCTGAGGGCCACTAAAGAACTGCCAATAGGGTGGATGGTCCCATCGTGGAATCTTCTCGATTATTATTATGTAAGCAACTCTATGGTTACACATTATGCCAATCTTATTTTTCCTGATTCTACAGTTGTTTATGAATCCGGTGGCGTGACATTGCACAATTGGCTGAACAGTGTTGGCGGCGTTTTCGATCCTTATTCACCAATGTTCGACACAATGCAGGTGGCTCCGCTTCTTCCACTAACTGATCCCTATCGTATTGATTCTATTTTTCTGCTGTCATGGTATAATGTGGTGAATGGTGGCGTAACCGACACCCTAGTTATTGAAATTGAAAATGGTGCTCCTACTGTTTCTCCCGAATTTGCCTGGACCACCTTTAGTTACCCAACCGATACATTTGATGTCAGTCCACCCAAAATAATGGGAAGCCCAACCGAAAAAGGATTTCTTTGTCGAATGACATCCCCCTCGAAAACTGTGATCAAATATCCTTTAACACTGGCAGATTCAACCAATGTATTAGGTAAATACATAACCATTCCTGTTCATTACGATGTTCCTGCAGGTAAGGTAACCGGCATATCCGTTACTTTTATCCCCGGCACTTCCTATAACTATGGAGATATGCTTTATTCATACAGTCACACCAGCACACCTGTTCTCAACTCCTTTAGAATGGGGCTCTATGGCACTACCAACACAACCAATGATCCTCATGTTTTTGCTGAGCCATATCTGCGCTGGTCGTCGCATCATTATATTAATACTAATGTACGCTACAGCAAATATACCGGCACCAGTGCTTGGCGTAACGAGCGCATGGTAAGTACCATGAGTTGGGGTTTTGATATCGGATATTTTGTAACGAATGCTTCTAGTATTGGAATTTCTGAAACATCTTCGGTTGAGAGTCGCATTTGGCCAAATCCTACAAAAGGATGGTCGAATATTGATAATATAGAATCCGGTTCACGAGTGAGATTGCTCGATATGCTCGGCAATTGCATGGTTGATCATATGACTGATGTGAACGGGTTGTCTATCGATTTGCGGAAATATAAAAATGGACTGTACTTTATTGAAATTTCCAAAGGCGAAAACAGGAGGACCAGCAAAATAATTCTCAGTCGTTAAACGAATAGTTTGCTGATTTCAATCAGCAATTTGTTCGGAGACCATAATTAAGCCTCGTCCAGTAGGGCGGGGCTTAATTTATTTAAAGGGCCATTGAATTATAAACTAATAAACTAAAATCTTTCTGCCTTGTATAATCTTGCCTTTTGGAATGCTCAGAAAATAAACGCCTTTGGGAAGTGTAAATGTAGACAGAGTTATTTGTTTTCCCGAACGAAATGTTTCATAATAGCTGAGCACCTCCTGTCCAGCCATGTTCATCAACTGAATCTCTGAATCCAAATCACTTGGTACAGACAAACAATGAATAGTAATGGTTTGCGAAGCAGGGTCGGAGGTGACTGAAAAAGAATTATCATCAACATCCGAGTTATAACCGGGTAGGCCTGCAAAGGTTAGCAATTGTGGCTCTCCCGCCCACACAAAGGAACTGTCGACCGTTATCACCCTATAACCTCCATATATACTGGCCGCCGTCTGTATAAAACGCGTACCCCCGGCATAATTCTCATCAACTATGTTAGCGTTTCGGTCGACAACAAGGTTCTGATGCACGTGCCCTGCCAGCACCATATCCACTTGTGCCGAATCGCATAAGTTGAGCAGCACATCACGATTGTTCATAATAGATCCGTCGAGTGCATCCACAATATTGCTTGTAGAAGGAGACCCATCGGCATTAGTACCTACCCCGTTTACCGGAGGATGGTGCATCACAATGATCTTTTTCTTATTGTTGTTCTGATAGAGATTTGTTCTAAGGAAATTGCACTGGGAGTTACTTATACCCGATCCTTCCGGATTGCTCAGATCGCTGTCAACCCAAATAGGGCGAAACTGGTCGTAGCCCGATAGCACGAAAAAGATAACGGCATTTTGATAGCTTATCAGAAAATCAGAAGCCGGAGCTACATTGGCCGAATAATTTACCAACCCGGGATCAGAAGATATGAAAAGGGTGGACGAAAAATAATCGTGGTTACCGGGAACAATATAAATGGGAATAGTTTCTGCTGCGTCAATATAGTAATCTCCGTACTGTGGAGATGTCAGATTTTGAGGATAAAGGTTTTGGGTAAGAATACCATACATGCCGTTGCCATAACTTCCCACATTCGAAATATCGCCGCTGGCCACCACAAAAGCAGGTTTCGGTACTAGGGAATTGATTTTGTCTAACATCTGTTTAAATTTCGCTCCATCAATATCAGGACTGTTTATAGGTGAGGTTGCATTGGCAACATGTATGTCGGAAATGTGAACAAAAGTGAACTGTGAAAATACATTGGTAAAGAAAAGTAATTGTAATAGCAGAAGGAAAGAAATTAGGTTTTTAGGAGTTCTCATCAGAAGGGTTTATGTGTTGAGGTCGAATTAATTGAACAAAAATACAAAAAAGAAACAACTTTCTGCTTAAATGTCGATCCTTACCCATTGGATCAGGCTAGCACTCCCGAGTTCTATGAAAATATTATTACTTTTATCGAAACAAAATTTCTCAGTATTATGAAAAAACTATTACTCGCAATCCTTCTTTTATTATTGCTTTTTCATGGTGAAACTAAGGCTACTGTTACTGCAGATACCGTCGAATATGAGATTCAGGGTAAGATAACTTACAAATCTGGCACTATGGTGAAGATGAAAATAGTGACAACCGATATAATGCCTGCAATAGCGCAGATGGGAGAAATGTCGAAACAATTCGAAACGGAACTTTTCGGAGGAAAGGTATCGGGTTGGATGGCAATTGGCGACATGAAAGTAACCTCGATAGCCACAGATATAATCACTTTCAGCCTGGTAAAAGAATTGAGTGTGGTTACTGAAAACGGGATAAAAAAGGAACATTTTGTTGTCGGCAAGGAGGTGAAGTTTGTTTGGAAGATGGTGGTATCGGCAGATGAGGCGGCATACAAAAAGGGACAGGATGTGGTGGAAAAAGATATGGATAAAGCACTTGAGTATTACAGGCAAGCGGCAGTCATCAACCCTAACAACGATAAGGCCATCAATATGATCGGCATGGTGCTGGATCAAAAAGGCAAAAAAGATTCATCGCTCATTTATTTTAAAAGGGCATACGATATCGACCCAAAGAATGAACAGTATTGCAAAAATGTCTGCATATCGGTTTATGCTACTGGCCAATTGGAGGAAGGTTATAGTTATGCCAAAAAGGCTGTGGAAAATAACATGTACGATGCCGAGGCGTGGTATCTAAGGGGCCTGATGTATTACCTGATTAAGAAAGACAGCGTGAGTGATGATGATAAAAAACTGATATTGTCTGATATCGATAAGGCGGTAACTCTGGCTTCGAACGAATCATTTTATTATAGTGAAAGGTCATTCTTGCGCGGTCAGTTTGGCTATATGACCGGAGCCTGTGACGATGCCAAAAAGGCTAAACAGTTAGGAGCTGAAAACGGGGAAGAATTGGTTAAAACCTATTGTAAGGAATAAGTCTGATTATTTTATTGTTGGAGTGATTAAGTTTTTTTGTACAGGCAATTTTATCCATCCTTTTTCGCCTCTTCCAGCATTTTTATGTTCTTTGGTTTTTGAATAGTCTAATTGGAGTAAATACTTTCGCTTTTCACCTTCTTCATCTAGGTGAAACTAATTTATGTCTGAATCTGGAACAATAAAGTCATAGGTACCCTCATTATTGGTATTATTTCAAACGGACATGATAGGGGGGGCACATTTCTCGAAAAAAAGATACATATAACTTGTTCCCGATTCGCTTTTATTATACTTTTGTTAGCATCAATTGATTTATTTGTTCTTTAAATATAGCATGTTTCATCTGTTTAAATTTTACAATATGAAAGCAAAAATCAATCTCCTGCTTACTGCCATAATGTTTTGCCTTGGCTTAAGCGTAAGTGCACAAAACACTACACAGGATGTGGTATATCTGAAAAATGGGGGTATTATGCGTGGCAGCATCATCGAAATGATACCCGAAAAATACGTTAAAATAGAAATTGTCGGAGGTAATATTTTTGTTTTCCAGGTCGGTGAGATCGAAAAATGCATAAAAGAAACAGCCAAAAAACCTGAAACTGTCATCCAACAGGATTTGAACAATAGCAGCAGTTTACCCGTGAAGAAAGACTCTTGCGGAGTGGGCCGCGGGTATTATGGCATGGTTGAATTCGGTATAGGCGCCTCGGGAGGTTATATGAGCGGCCCATTAAGAACCAACCTTAGTTTTATCAGCGGGTACAGGGTCAACCCCTGGTTTGCTTTGGGGGGAGGTTTCGGACTTAGATCTTTTCCTGGCAACGATGTTTTTATGCCATTGTTTCTCGACCTCAGAACCAATTTTCTGAACAAGCGAACTTCACCTTATCTGTCGTTGCAAACAGGCTATGCTTTCTGTCTTTCCAACAATGATAACGGCGGTTTTTTGATTTCGCCAACACTGGGTGTTTCAGTGAAGTTGAAAAACCGTACCGCCCTCAATTTTGGCTTAAGTTACGAAACTCAGCGTTCAATGGCCTACGAATATTATTATGATTACTACCCCCAATATTATTACAACAACCGATCGCCTAAATGGACTCATACCCTAAGTTTCCAAGTGGGAGTATCCTTTTAATATTATTGGTTTTTCCAGCAGGATTGGGGCATATTAATTAGTCTGCCGGCTGCGGCTCTGACTATCTCCCTTATGGTTTGCTAGCATAACCGATGTCATTGAAAGGTTGATTTGCTTGTCTAAATCTCATTTATATTGTGAGATGTATTTCCCCTTTTTACCCATCATCCTTGACAATACATGCATTGTGAAAATGTCAGAATTATGCAATTCTTTTCCGTTTTTATGCAATCATTTTGCCCTGCCTTTGCCCTAACTTTGCGTTAGCAAAAAACGTAAAGCCATGTAGAAAGAAACAAACCATTGCGGCATACAGTCGCGGGGTCCACATCCCGTCTGCATATTCCAGTAAAAAGGATCACACCGATTATAAGTATAACCTGGCCGTAAAAGACCAATAAAACCGTAGAATCATGAACCCGCCAAGCAAACCCGGCTCCGGAAGGGGCAAAACAGAAGAAAGATTTTGGATGATTTTTTTATAGGTTACTGCTGAAAATAAAAATAAGCAGATCAGATTAGGCAGCTGACCCGGTCAAGACTTTTACAATTCACCTTCAAAGCCATGATGCTATTGTCTCAGGAGGGACAAAAAATAAAGCATCATGGTTTTTTATGCTAGGACGAGGGGAAACAGATGTGGCTTAATAGACATTTCCACCTGACTAAAATATGGCATTACAATTGCACAATAAAAGAAAACAGTCTAACGTTATCAAATAATATTAACCCAATCTTTCCGCATGAACTGAACTTTACTCTTTTTTTACGACAGAAAAATAAGATTAATCTCTTAAACTTTATTGTTATGAGTAATAGTCAGATCACAAACAGCCCCCTATCCAAAAGCCACGACACCAATCTGCTTATGCATGCCTTGTTCGTCGATGCTTTGGCTACTTTCAAAGACATATCAGATAAGTACACCGAAATATGTGCACAACTCAATACATCGCCCTCTCTACTCACCCTCGAAACGTCTGAACAGTCTCCTGTCCCAGTGAAAAGAATCGCAGCTCGTTATGGGCGGCCTATCCGCTTTTCGAAACCCATAAGGTCGTTCAATCGCTACGTTCCGAAAAAAAATAGGTTTCAGAATGTCTTCGAACAAAAGTTTTTTTCTTACCTTTACATTTCAAATCTGCGTATGCTTCATTGAACGTGTGTGTGCACAGAGTTGAAGATAATTCTTTTAATACAGAAAAGACCTGTAAGCCTGTGCAGGTCTTTTTTTTATTCTGTGTTCATCCTCTCCGGTTTTTAGATAGTGCAATATTAGGGCAACGGCATGTGGAAATGTATACCCCATATCATTAAAACACATTCTGGTCTGATAACAATTCTGTAATTCCGTGTTTATCCCGAATTATCGTACCTTTATGAACACTAAAAAACAATTTATATGAAATACACAGTAGTTACCTCATCGCGTTTTGACGAATTGATAAAAATGGTTAACGAATTGATTGAAACCGGGTGGTTACCTCAGGGCGGCGTATGCGAAAGCGGAAACGGAGCCATTTATCACTATTCACAAGCGATGATTAAGAAATAAGCTTTTTAATTGACAGTTAGCAAAGCATTACTTCCCTTTGGCATTGTTTGCGGGGAAATTTATAAAGTTAAATCTTTATCTTTGTACTATGCCCAATAACACTTCTCCTCACATCCTTAACACTTCGGCCACACTGCTGGGTTTTTGTCTTTTTATAATAACCTCCATACATGTTCCCAATAAGGCTGCCATTCAGCTTTTAGACGTGTTCACTTCGTTGATTGCGATAAATTTGGCATTTTCGTGCCTTTTTTCGTTTATATCTATACGCACGAAAAATCAGAAGAAAGAAAAAAGACTCGAAAATATTGCTGACTTTCTTTTTGTGGGAGCATTAATGGGTATTTTATTAATTATTATTCTGATAACCTTGCATTTTCTAAAATAACCACAGAACTCTTTCACACTATACTTTTTAATCAAATGGGATGAAAAGCATCTTGCTTTCTTGTTTCTTTTCTGTTTTTTTGGACAGTCTTCTCACAAAGCTCCCTATTTTCCGGCAATGATTCCATTTCCGTCAATAAATGGGTTGCGGAAGTAAATTATTTGATCAACCAGAGGAAGATCAAAAATTAAAATACAGTTTTTCCGGACAATATTTATTTCTTAAGTTTGTTGGGGATGAAGTATAGGAACCATAAGAACCACAAAAACCACAACATTTGCACCCAGTCCATATCTTTTACACCTTGAATTCCCAACAAACCAATGAATTCCAGAAACCCAAGTACCCATATATATTTTCCCATAAAAAAGAGTTTAAAATTAAAAACGCAAATCAACTATAATAATTCATTACAACTATAAAAAAGTAAAACTGTCAAATTCCCATATTTCCCAACCCCATTTTTAAGCCCCATGAAAGCATTTTTTGTGAAATATTTGCCAGCATTAAAAAAAACACTATTTTTGCAGTCCTTTTTATAGGAGGCGACGTAGCTCAGTTGGTAGAGCAGAGGACTGAAAATCCTTGTGTCACTGGTTCAATTCCAGTCGTTGCCACGGAAAGCACATCTTACGGGATGTGTTTTTTTTTGCTTTCTCGTGCAGATAAACATAACTACTCATTCAGTTTATCTCGTTAAATTTGGTCTTGTTAGCCCTAATTTGTAACTTTGCATCAAAATTATTGCAATATGAAAAAAGTACATGCCTTGTTCCTTTTGATGTTCTTCTCCTTGGCATATTGTTTTGCACAGGATAAAAAAACATTTGCTGGCTACGAAGACTATGATTTCATGCCCGGCGAAAAGATCATTTATTACGAAGATTTCCTTCAGGATACTTTGGAAAAATTTCCTCAAAACTGGCTCAGCAATAGCCCGGGCGAAGTATTGCAGCTAAAAAAATATCCCGGCACCAACTGGTACCGCATGTATGCCGGCACCACCAATGCCACGGATGGAAAGATCACCTTTGCTGAGAACACCACAGTAGAGTTCGACCTTATAGCCAATGTGGGTGAAGACTCCACCAAAAACCTTCCGGAGATACAGATATATTTTCATTCTGTTCTGCCCGACCAGATGCTAGGCGATTACGTACCCGGAAGCGGTGGATTCGGCATTAAATTCAACGGAGAAAACGTTAGCTTTTACAGTTGGAAGGGCGGTGATTATACTCCGGTTAACAACGAAGGAAAAACGACGGAGCTTATAGACCATAAGAACAAAAAGGTGCACATGACAATAACAATTCAGAAGACACGAGTATTGTTCTATATTAATCAGCAAAAAGTCATTGATATGCCAGACCTCCTGCCAGACGGGATTCCTCCAATGGACCGTATTACTTTTTATTCGAGCGAGGCCAACGTTCAATCCGCTTTATGGGTCAGTAATCTGAACGTTTCAATAGGTATGACAAATTTCCTCGATAAGCTCGCTAAAATGGGAAAGTTCTCGACCAACGGTATCAAATTTGAGTCCGGCTCAGATAAGATCAGGCCCGAATCCTATGCTGTACTGAAAGAGATTGCTAATATTATCAATGGCACCCACAATACAAAATTCCGTATCACCGGATATACCGACAGCGACGGCGATGAATCTATGAACATGGTTCTGTCTCAGAGTCGGGCTGAAGCCGTGAAGAAAGTCCTGGTCGAGGTGTTTGAGGTAGAAGCCAAAAACATCAGCACTGAAGGCATGGGTGAAGCTTCGCCGCTGAACACAAACCTCAGCAGCGAGGATAAGGCCATGAACCGCAGGATAGAGATCACCAAACTGTAATCTCTGCTATTGAACAGATAACTGTTTGCACCCCTAATTAACAAACGGATTTATATACCCATTATGCTCGACAGATTCCAGGAGTTTATCACATCTAATCAGCTTTGCAAAAAGACGGATAAGATTTTGCTGACCGTGAGCGGAGGGGCCGACTCGGTGGTTATGGCACATTTGTTTCATAGTGCCGGATACAACTTTGCTGTGGCGCATTGCAATTTCGGACTCAGGGGGAAAGAATCAGACGGGGATGAGGCTTTTGTAATGAGTTTGACAAAAGACATTTTTAAGACGGAGTTTTTTACGATACATTTCAATACCGAGGCTTATGCCAAAGTGCATAAACAGTCCAGACAACTGGCAGCCCGCGAACTGCGATATGCCTGGTTCGAGAAAATACGCGCAGAGAATAAACTGGATTATATCGCCACCGCCCATCATGCCGACGACCAATTGGAGACCTTTTTCATCAACCTGATGAGGGGAACCGGCATTAGCGGTCTTTCGGGCATTCCCCTGAAGCAAAACAACATCATACGGCCTTTTCTGTTTGCAAGCCGTGACGATATTGAGAGTTTTGCCGCCCAAAACGATCTGCCTTTTCGCAACGATTCATCAAATCAAAGCGACAAATATTTGCGAAACAAAATTCGCCTGAAGTTGTTTCCTCTTCTTCAGAAGATCAACCCGGCCTTCCGCGATACCGTTTCGCAAAGCATACAAAACCTGAAAAGCACTGAGCTGATCTATAAGGAACATCTTAAGAAACTCAGCCTGAAACAATCCGGCAAGAACGGAGAGGTCAAGATAGAGATCCAACGCCTGAAACCGTTGAACCCCGGACCTCATTACCTTTTTGAGATGATATCCGAATATGGGTTCAACCGCTCCGTTTGTAATGACATTTTTAAAAGTCTTGACGGCATTTCGGGTAAACAGTTCTTTTCACCAACACATACCCTCATTCGCGACAGAGAACACCTAATTGTATACCCTAATCAAATTGTTATGGACCAAACTACCGAGTATTTATTGACTTTCGGTGCTTCAGAATTATCTGTACCACTGCATCTGAAAATGAAAGAGATCAAGAATGAACCTGATATCGACCTGAACCGGGGCGATGATGTTGCCATGGTGGATATGGACCGCCTGACATTCCCGCTGGTGCTGAGAAAATGGCAGGAAGGCGACTTCTTTTATCCCTTGGGCATGAAGACCAAAAAGAAACTGAGCGACTTCTTTATAGACAACAAAATGTCGCTGAAAGAAAAATCTGACACCTGGATCTTATGCTCCTGCAAAGAGGTTGTTTGGGTGGTGGGCCACAGAATTGACGAAAGATACAAGGTCAGGCCCAAGACAGGCAATATTTTTGTGATAGAGAAGTTCTAATATCGTATTTTTGCCAAAGGGTTTTTTTATTAATTCCTCTATTGAATTTTCATGTAAGATTATTATAAAACACACACCATGAATTTTATTAAAAAGATCAGCCTCTTCGCTCTGTTCATTTCTTTAGCCACACTGGTGAACGCCCAGATACTGGACCCGGTAAAATGGTCCTTTTCGTCGAAGAAAATCGGTGATACTGAAGCCGAACTCATTTTTACGGCTAAGATAGATAAGGGATGGCACCTATATTCTCAGGATATACCGCCCAAGGGACCCGTGGCCACTACCTTCGAAATTACCAAGAGTGCCGACTTTCAGCGAGTAGGAAAGATCACCGAACCCAAGCCCATTGTAGAGAACGATCCTAATTTCGATATGGTGCTGAAGTTCTTTGCCACCAAGGCTGTTTTCAAACAAAAGATAAAACTACTCACCAATAAGCCCTTTGTAGCAAAAGGAACCATCAATTTTATGTGCTGCAACGATGTCAGTTGCCTGCCCCCCAACGATGTTACCTTTAAGATCAATGTAGAAGGAGCTACCGGAACTGTTGAGGCCGCTACCAATACAGATACTATTGCGGTTGATTCGGCAGCCATAAAAAAAAATGATTCTCTGGCAAAGAATCCTTCCGACACCACCGGCAACGGAACCCTTACAAACAAAGATGATGATATCAGTAAAATGAGTTTGTGGGGTCTTTTCTTTTTCGCTTTCCTAGCAGGTCTGGCGGCAATAATCACCCCCTGTGTTTTTCCCATGATACCCATGACAGTATCCTTCTTTATGCATGAAGGGGAATCCCGCGCCAAGGGGATATTCAAAGCTTTGATATTCGGATTGTCCATCATTCTGATCTATACCGTTATTGGTACATTGGTAGCCGTAACGCTGGGTGTGAATTTCGCCAACTTCCTGAGTACTCATTGGATTCCCAATGTTTTGTTCTTCCTGATATTTATGATATTCGCTGCCTCTTTCTTTGGGGCATTCGAGATTACCATGCCTGGATGGATGGTGAATAAATCAGACAAGCAAGCCGACAAAGGTGGCATACTGGGTTCTTTCTTTATGGCCTTTACCCTAGTGCTGGTGTCATTTTCCTGCACTGGTCCTTTGGTGGGAGCCATATTGGTAAAATCGGCCGGCGGACAGGTGTTGGAGCCCATCATTGGCATGCTGGGATTCTCTATTGCTTTTGCTTTGCCATTTACGATATTTGCTTTTTTCCCCTCCTGGCTCAACCGTTTGCCCAAATCGGGCGGATGGCTGAATGCGGTGAAGGTGGTCTTAGGTTTTATAGAACTTGCCTTAGGGTTAAAGTTCTTAAGCATAGCCGACCAAACCTATCATTGGGGCCTGCTCGACCGCGAAGTCTATCTGGCTTTGTGGATCATTATTTTTACATTGATGGGTTTCTATTTGTTAGGAAAATTAAAGTTCGTCCACGACAGCGAGGTGAAACATATTGGAGTGGGACGGCTGACCCTGGCCATCATCACTTTTTCCTTTGTGGTCTACATGATTCCGGGTATGTTCGGAGCTCCGCTGAAGTTCTTATCGGGCTATATGCCTCCTCAGCAGTCGCTGGATTTTGATGTCAATAAGATCGTGCGCGACAATGCGGGAAATAAGGCGGTAGATGATAAAAATGAGTTGTGCGGGAAACCGAAGTTCAGCGAATTCCTGCACTTGCCCCATGGGTTGACCGGGTATTTCGATTTCGATCAGGGCGATAGTTGTGCGCGAGAGCAAAACAAACCTGTTTTTATCGACTTCACTGGGCACGGATGCGTAAATTGCCGCGAAATGGAAGCCAACGTATGGTCCGACCCGAGAGTATTGAAGATTCTCAGGGAGGAATATGTCATCATTACCCTTTATGTGGACGATAAAAAGGAATTATCCAAGCCGGAATGGGTTACTTCCAAATACGACGGAGAGGTGAAGAAGACCATAGGAAAGAAGTTTGCCGATTTTCAGATCTACTTCTTCAATGTAAATGCCCAGCCTTATTATGCATTGATTGACCCCTATGTTCCCCTGAAGGATAAAAAAGATGTGGATAAGGCAAAACTGACCAAGTCGAAAGCCTACGACCTGAATCCTGATAATTTTGTGAAATTTTTACAAGCAGGGATAGACGAATTCAAGAAAAGGCACGCAGCTAAATAAGGTTTTCGGCCGGACTCCAGAAGAGTTTATCGAAGTCCTGAATCTCATCATCAATCACTACTATACCTTCGTTTTCGAGAAGTTGCTGCATTACCGTGCTGCCGCCGAAATGATGCTTACCCGATAATATGCCTTTTCGGTTCACCACACGGTGAGCCGGAACGTATTCTTTCTGGGTGTGCGATTGGTTCATGGCCCAGCCTACCATGCGTGCCGAACCTCTAGTCCCCAAATACTCGGCAATGGATCCGTAAGTGGTGATGCGGCCATGAGGGATAAGGCGGGCTACCTGGTACACTTTGTCGAAAAAGGACTCCTCGTGGGCGGATGACTTTTCCAAAGGAAATTACAGTTGGAAGGTTAAATAGCAGATGTTCTTTCCCTGTGCAAGGAAAATAGACTCGTAATAGGTCTGAATATGTTTGGCTTCGTTATCCAGTTCCGTTTGGTACAGGTGGTGTGTCTCATACAATAGTTTGTGGCCGTGCTGAGCTATCACCTCTAGGGTATAGTCAAAGAAAGGATCATTGTCCGTTTTCAGGTGAATGACCGAGCCCGGTTTGAGGAATTTTGAGTAACGTTCCAGAAATCTGGGGCTGGTAAGCCTTTTGTTGGTTCGGGGTTTTTGAGGCTGGGGATCGGGAAAGGTGATCCATATGCCGCTTACCTCGTCTTTGCCAAAGAATTGCACGATCTGATCGATAGGAATGCGCAGAAAACCCACATTGTTGATATGGTTCTCGAGTGCTGTTTTGGCTCCACGCCACATACGGGCACCTTTTATATCAGCGCCTATGTAGTTGTTTTCGGGATAACGGGTGGCTAGCCCCACGGTATATTCTCCCTTGCCGCAGCCCAACTCCAGAGTGATGGGATGATCGTTGCCGAAATAATCCGAACCCCATTTGCCTTTCAGTGCATGTTCTTCGGTATGGTAATATTGAGGAGGTTGAATAAAATTATTAAAGGTGGCAGTTTCTGCGAAACGCTTGTGCTTGTCTTTTCCCACTAGATGCTCAGATTACATTTTCAACAGCCAGGCATTGGGGTTTACCTCTGCATGGATCTGATTCATGGCTTCGTTGGCCGATGCTTCGTTGTCGAAACAATTGATGAAAACCTTAAAGAGTCCGTTGCCGGAAGGCTCTATGATGTTGGCATTGGAATATCCCTTGCTGATTAGGCTTTGTTTATAGTTTTCGGCATTTTCGCGACTTTTATTGCAGCTTCCTATGATATAAAAACTGCAACCCGTAGGCGTCACGGCTTCTGCCTGTGTTTCGTTTTCGACTGGGGCAAGCGTTTCCGAAAGGGTATCGCTGCTTACGAGGCAGGGATAGATCACGGAATTGGGGACGCGGTGCTGAAAAACATTGTATTTGCCCGAAACATCAAAAGCATCCTCATCGGTGAAAGGGCTTACAGACCTGGGGTTAAAGCTGAAAGGCGTGCGAACCTCAGCCTTTGGCTCCGATTTGTCTGCAAAGATGGACAGGAGGTTGGAATAGTTGGTCGACACATCCTGTATCACACCCACATTCAGAAATCCCCAAACAAACACTGCCGCGGCAGGAATGGAAATGATGGCTACTTTGGCAAACACGTTCGGCTTCTTACGTTCGGAGCGGAACACTTTGGATTCGGTAAATGCTTTTTCTATGCGTTTTTCAATGCCTTCGCGCTGAATGGCGGGCGAACTGAAGTTGCTGAGGCCGAAAGATGACAGCAGATAGTTGGTTTCTTTTTCGGGATTGAAGATGTATTTTGATTCCATATCCAGATATATGGTACCAACACGGCTAATACCTATGTTTTCTCCTTTATCCAAAGTGGCCCTGATCTCTGCCACGAAATTGTGTATCTCGTGCAGGGCATGGGCGTAAGTGATGTTTTCCCTGGCGGCTATATGGTTGGCCAGTATGCCGTCGTTGGTGGTGAGGGCAGGGTTGAACATGATTTCTTTGCTCGGAGGCGAGAAACTATGAGAAATCGGGTGAATAGAAGCCGAAACCGGATTGGCTACAAAACCGCCAAAGCCCGGAACTATGACACAATCGTGTCTATACAACAACTCACTTATATACTGAAGCACATTCATTTTAAAAAAAAGTAAAATCCAGCTTTTTAACGAAGCTAAATTAGGTAAAAATCCTCAATCTTTCGCAAGAGTATCAAACTTTAACAGATCAGCGGGCACATCTACCGAATGGCTCTCAAATTCCGTGAGCAGGGTATGAATATGATACCCGTTTTCGAGCCATCTGAGTTGTTCGAGCGATTCGGCCATTTCCAGCGAACCCGGCTGCAAAGCCGTAATGTTCGTCAGTGTTACTGTCCGGTAAGCATAGATACCGATGTGTTTGTAATACGTGTGAAAGTTGATCCAGGTTTCATGATATTTGTCCCGAATGTAAGGTATGGCGGTACGCGAAAAGTAGATGGCATCGTTTAACTTATTGACCACAACTTTTATAGTGTTGGCGTCGGTGAGCTCGTCGGGGTGAATAATTTTTTTTATCAGGGTGGCAATATGTACATCCGGATTGCTGAAACACGAAGCCAGCAGGTCAATCTGCTCGGGATGAATAAAAGGCTCGTCGCCCTGAATGTTGATGGCTACCTCAATGGGAACATTTTCTGCCAGCAATTTCGTCACCACCTCGTGGCAACGCTCGGTTCCGGTGCGGTGGTGCTCGGAAGTCATCATCGCCTTGCCGCCAAAACCTAACACGTGATCGAAGATACGGGCATCATCCGTGGCCACATATACATCGCTGAGCAAGGTGGTTTTTTTGGCCTGTTCGTACACCCGTTGTATCATGGTCTTGCCATGAATGTCCACTAGGGGTTTCCCCGGAAAACGGGTGGAAGCATAACGGGCCGGAATGATTCCGATGATCTTCATAGAGGGGGGATCTATTTGAACAGACCGTAAAGTTCAGCGTTGATATTTTCGATGAATTTTTCGAGGTCGGCCGAATTGTTGGCGAAATCTTTGTCGTCTACATCCACTATCAGCAGCTTGCCTATATCATAAGAGGATATCCAGGCTTCATATCTTTCGTTCAGACGGGTGAGGTAATCTATGCGTATGGAGTTCTCGTAATCGCGGCCGCGCTTCTGTATCTGTCGCACCAAGGTAGGCACTTCGGCTCTCAGGTAGATAAGCAAATCGGGTGGTTTGATGAAGGTGGCCATCAGGTCGAACAGGGATTTGTAATTGTCGAAATCACGTGAGGTCATCAAGCCCATGGTATGAAGGTTGGGCGCAAAAATATGCGCATCTTCGTATATGGTGCGGTCCTGAATGATGGTTTTTCCGCTTTCGCGAATTTGCACTATCTGCCTGAAACGGCTGTTCAGAAAATATATCTGCAGATTGAACGACCAGCGCTGCATATCTTCATAAAAACTGTTGAGATAAGGATTGGTTTCAACGTCTTCGTAATGAGGTTCCCATTTGAATTGTTTGGCCAGAATTCCCGTTAAGGTGGTCTTTCCGCTGCCTATATTTCCTGCTATAGCTATGTGCATAAAAGTATTTTTTCTTTTTACAAAAATAACTTTTTTGACGTATAAAAGCACGAATTTTTTGGGAAGAATATTTGGAGAGGAAGTTGGAAGTCCGGAGACTGCGCCATAGGTGTCCCTTCGGGAAAGTCCGAAGACAGCCCTTCGACAGGCTCAGGGCGCAGGCAGTGGCTGGTGGCTTATGGCCCCATAGGGCCCCCTGCGGGGCTAAATTCTGAGTTCTGACTTCTGAAATCTGAATTCTATATTACTTTTGTAAAAAATCCCTTCATGCAAATTGCCAATATACTACTGCTTGCCATTCCTCTTGCCATTGCCCCAGGGGTGGGAATAGTGTTCTTTATTTATTTCCGCGATAAGTATGAAAAAGAACCTTTCCGACTGCTGCGCAACTGTTTTCTGTTCGGATTGCTGAGCATAGTGCCGGCCATTCTTATGGAATTGGGCATGGGCCGGTTGGGCCTGAACGAGAACCAGGGATGGCTCATGACCATGGTGTATGCTTTCGGGGTGGTGGGCATAGCCGAAGAGATGAGCAAGTTTTTTTTCCTGAGGGTGTATGCTTTTCCGAAAAAAGATTTCAACGAACCTTTTGATGGCATAGTCTATTCTATTATGATCTCCATGGGGTTTGCCACCCTCGAAAATGTGATGTATGTGGCCTTCGATGGCCTGGGCACGGCGGTGCTGCGAATGTTTACGGCAGTGCCCCTGCATGCGGTTTGTGCTATTTTTATGGGATATTTTGTGGGAAAAGCCAAGTTTGCCCGCTACCCTTTATGGAATATGTTACTGGGTTGCGGCATAGCGGTGTTCGTTCATGGCTTATACGATTTCTTCCTCTTCCAGCAGGAAATGACACAACTGGCCGTACTATCGTTTGTGGCACTGGGCGCCTCGGTGGGCATTTCGTTTGTGGCCATACGCAGGCTGCAGAAGGGCTCGCCGTTTAGGACGGTTTAGGAATAATTTTTTACTGCAACCTATACATCTTCCCCGGCAATCGCTTGATAATACCTTCGAACTCCATATTGAGCAGGGCGGTGGCCACGCGGCTCATGGTGGTTTGCATACTGTAGCAAATAGAGTCTATACTGAGTTCGGGCGTTTCGGTCAGCAGGGCAATGATGGCCTCTTCGTCCGGGCTGAGGTTGATGAAAAGCTTGCGTTGCAGTCCTTCGGTCTTAGGTTCTTCGGTCTTCCACTTCATGATATATTTGATGTCGTCGGCCGATTGCACCAGGGCGGCTTTGTTGATCTTGATAAAATAATTGCAGCCTTCGGAATACGCATCCCCTATTCTGCCGGGAACGGCAAACACATCGCGGTTGTATGAGTTGGCTATGTCGGCGGTAATGAGTGCCCCACCTTTTTTGGCGGCCTCCACAACCAAAGTAGCGTCGGCCATGCCTGCGATTATGCGGTTGCGTCGGGGGAAATTCTCGCGGTCGGGATTGGTTTCGCTCATAAAGTCGGTAAGCAAGCCGCCTGTTTCCAGCATTTTCTCCGCCAAAGCCCGGTTCTCAGAAGGATACAATCGGTCCAGCCCATGGCCCAACACGCCCACGGTTTCCAGTTTGTTTTTCAGGGCTTCCTTGTGGGCACAGGTGTCTATGCCGTGTGCCAGTCCGCTGGCGATAAGCACTTCGCTGCCGGCAAATCCTTCGACAATGGCCTTGCAGCAATTTCTTCCGTATTCGGTGGCGCTGCGGGTGCCCACTATGCTCAACACTTTGGCCTGGTTCAGGTCGCAATTTCCTTTAAAATACAACATCATGGGCGAATCAATGCAATTACGCAGGCGTTGGGGATAATGGTCTTTGGTATAGAACATAGAGGTGATCTTGTATCTTTCTATGAACACCATCTCTTTTTCGGCCCGGGCCAATGCCTCGCTTCGCCCGTTAACAATGGACGCCACTAAGGCATCGCCAATACCGGGTATCTTCTTCAGATTTTGTTTCTTTTCCGTAAAAACAGCCTCCACACCTCCACAGTGCTCAATAAGTTTTTTTCCGGTAATATCGCCAATACCGGGGATCAAAGTGATGGCTATCTGATATTGTAACATGATGACTAAAGCTGTTATGATAGAATCCGACCCTAAAATTAAGTAAAACAAAATAAAACTCCGGGAAATATTATAATTACTATTTTTGTTAGGAAATTTTTCGCCAGTAAAACCCTCCTCATGAAGCACAAATACTCTTTTCTCACTATTATTTTGATCCTTTGGTCTGTTTCGTCGCTTTGGGCGCAAAATGCCACCGTCAAAGGGACCATAACCAATGCCACCAGCCACGAGACCATTCCCGGGGTGAATGTACTAACGGAAGAAAAAACAGGAGTGGCTTCCGACATCCACGGAAAGTTTGAATTGAAGGTTCACGACGGCAAAAACCGACTGGTTTTTAAATACATCGGCTTTGCCAATGTCACCAAGGTGGTCGATCTGAAGCCTGGGGAAACCATTTCGCTGGACATACAGATGACCGAACAAAGCCAGGCACTGGAAGGTGTGGTGGTAAGCGCCGGAAAGTTTGAGCAGAAGCTTTCGGATGTAACCATTTCTATGGAAGTGATCAAAGCCGACCAGATAGCCAACCAAAATGCCAACAACATCATGGAATCGCTGAATAAGGTCTCGGGCGTTGATATTTACGATTCGCAGCCCAGCATTCGCGGAGGCAGCGGTTACAGCTACGGCGCCGGAAGCCGTGTGTTGCTCCTGGTCGACGATCTTCCCATGCTTACACCCGATGCCGGTGACGTGAAATGGAACTATTTACCTATTGAGAACCTCGCCCAGGTGGAGGTGTTGAAAGGGGCCTCTTCGGCTCTGTTCGGCTCCTCGGCCCTCAATGGGGTCATCAATCTTCGTACGGCTTTTCCCAAGGATAAACCCGAAACTAAAATCACCATAAACAACGGTGTCTACATGAACCCGAAAAGGAAAGAACTCATTTGGTGGGACGACGAAGACCTGAAATATTCGAAAGGCAGTGCCGGAGTGTTTTTCTTCCCCTTGTCGAACTTTGGTGTAAAGAATCCCGGGTTTGGCGGATTGAATTTCTTTCATTCGCGCAAGATTGGTCAGTTGGACCTGGTTATAGGTGGAAACACATACAAGAATCAAAGTTTTCGTCAGGACGAAAGCGAATCGCGCAGCCGCATCAATGTGAATCTGCGCTATCGTGTGAAAAAGATTGAGGGACTGTCGTTCGGCATCAACGGCAATTATATGTACCAGGATAAGACCAATTTCTTTTTGTGGCAGAATGCCGATTCGGGTGCCTACCGTCAGAATCAATCCACTGTAAATTATAATAAAGGCTACCGTTTTAATATCGATCCCTATATGTTATACTTTAACAAACGGGCCAGCAAATATTCCATCAAGATGAGGTATTTCAGGCATACCAACCATTTTGCCGAAGACCCCTCGAAAAATAATGATGCCAATGTGATTTATGGCGATTATCAATATCAGCATAAATTCAAGGACCGGTATAATTTCACAGCCGGTTTGTCGGGCAATTATACCGAATCGACGGCCAAACTGTTCGGGCACCATTCGGGCATCAATGCTTCGGTCTACGCGCAATTGGATGCCAATGTCTGGAAAAAGTTCACCTTTTCGCTGGGCATAAGGGGTGAATATTTTAAGATAGACAAGTCGGAAACCGTATCTTCTTTTTCGATAAAGACCAAGAAGGACACGCTGAAGATACCTATTGAGCCTGTATTCAGGGTTGGTGTAAATTATAATGCGGCTAAATATACTTTTATCCGAGCTTCCTTTGGTCAAGGATACAGATTTCCGACCATAGCTGAAAAATACATTCAGACCAGCCTTGGCGGATTGAACATTTTCCCCAATCCCGACCTTCAGCCCGAAACCGGATGGAGTGCCGAGTTGGGTATCAAGCAGGGATTTAAAGTGGGTACCTGGTCGGGATATGTGGATCTGGCAGGATTCTGGACTCAATACAAAAACATGATGGAGTTTACCTTCGGCATCTACAAACCCGATACGGCCTTATATCCGACCATGAAAGACGTTGGATTTAAATCCATCAATGTGGGGCATGCCCGAATCAACGGCATTGACCTTACCGTAGCTGCCAAGGGGACTTTCTTTGGTTTTCCTGCTTCCTTCCTGGCAGGATACACTTACATGAACCCGGTGAATCTTGATTATGATCCTTCAATAGATACGGTTACTGGCAATAAATACCTTAAGTATCGTTACTTTCATTCTGTGAAGACCGATTTTGAGATCACTTTCAGTATAGTAACCATTGGAGCCTCTTACACCTATAACAGCAATACCATCAATATCGACCATGCTTTCGAGTCGCCTCTGATAGAAGGAATACCCTCCTCGGAATTGCTGCCTGGATTGAAACAATATCGTGATGAGCACAATAAGGGCTATCATTTACTAAACATCCGTCTGTGGGTAGATATTACCGAAAATCAAAGGATAGGTTTGTTCATGAATAATGCTTTGAATTCAGAATATATGACCCGTCCGGGCTTTCTCGAAGCCCCCCGAAACATTGCCTTGAACTACTCTTTGAAGTTGTAATTTCAGAAAACAGGTTTTTTCTGTTGAAATCAGCTGTTTTATAATGCGTTTCAAGTTGATTTAAATCATGTTTGGGATGAGAAAGTTGACTTTTAAGTTTTTTTAACAAAATAAATCTCCTTTTAAAAGCCCTGTAAACAGAAGGGTTTTCGTTACTGAAAGTCAATGAAAACGCGGGGTGCAAAGAGTTTGCTTAATTTGTCAAATCCATCCCTGTTTATATGTTGTTGAAATACAGCACTGTAAAAGAGGCCGGAGTTTTGAATTATTTCCTAAATTTGCATCCACTAAAATAATCGCTATGAGGAAAATATTTATTCTGACATTCACTATTTTATTCGCATCCGTTGCTTTATTCGCCCAACAGGCTCAAATAAAGGGGAAAATATTTAACGGAAAAACGAAAGAAACCATTCCTGGAGTTAACGTAATTCTGGACGAAAAAAACGGAGTTGTTTCTGATATTGACGGCAATTTCAGCCTGAAAGTGGATGCAGGAAGTGTCAAGGTGTCATTTAAATATATTGGCTTTGGAACCATTGAAAAGACATACGAGCTTAAGGCTGGACAAGTAGTGACCGAAAACATCAACATGGTTGAGGAATCCATGCTGATTGAAGGAGTGGTAGTGAGTGCCGGAAAATTCGAACAAAAACTTTCTGATGTTACCATCTCCATGTCTGTGTTGAAGCCGGAGCAGATTACCAATCAAAATGTAAACGTAATTAATGATGCTATCAATAAGTTGCCGGGTGTGGATATTTACGACGGACAACCCAGCATAAGGTCGGGAAGCGGTTATAGTTATGGTGCCGGAAGCCGCGTATTGGTCATGGTGGACGATATTCCCATGTTGTCGCCCGACGCAGGCGATGCCAAGTGGAACTTCATGCCTATTGAGAACATTTCGCAGGTTGAGGTTATTAAAGGTGCCTCATCTGCCCTTTTTGGTTCTTCGGCTTTGAATGGCGTTATCAACTTACGTACCGCCTATCCTTCTGATAAACCACACACGAAAATTTCAATCAACAATGGGGTTTATATGGATCCGAAAAGAAAAGAACTTATATGGTGGAACGATACTAAACCAGGCCTGAACACCGTTAGTGAGGGAGTATTTCTTTTCCCCTTATCAGGTTTTGGTGTAAAAAATCCCGAATTTGGTGGAATCAACTTTTCTCATTCCAGAAAAATAGGACAGTTCGATTTAGTAGTAGGAGGTAACTTTTTTGAAGACCAGGGATTCCGTCTGCCCAACGCAGAAAGAAGGGTAAGGGTTAATGCAAACCTGAGATACCGTGTAAAAAAGATCGAAGGCCTTTCCTTCGGATTGAATACAAATTATATGCTTGGCGAAAAGTCAGACTTTTTCTTGTGGCAGGATGCTGACTCCGGTGCCTGGAAACAAAATCCGGCAGCTATTACTCATAACATGGGATACAGAATCAATGTGGATCCCTATTTCATGTATTTCAATAAAAAGGGGAGTAAATACAGTTTAAAATTAAGGTATTTCCGCACATCCAATATCTTTAGGACCGAGCCTGATAAAAATAACGAAGCCGATATTTATTATGGCGATTATCAGTATCAACATAACTTTAAAGGGAAACATAATCTTACTGCTGGTATTTCGGGAAGTTATTCTAACTCGCAGGCACAATTGTTTGGTAATCATGATGGGCTCAACGCCTCCCTATATGCTCAGTACGATGCTAAATTCTGGAAAAAGCTTACGATCTCATTGGGGATAAGAGGAGAATATTTCAGAATAGATACCGCGCAATCGGAATCTACCTTTTCGTTCAAGATCAAGGGGAAAAACCACACACTGCCCTTTATGCCGGTGTTCAGAGCAGGGATTAATTACCAGGCAACCAAATACACTTTTATCAGGGCATCTTTCGGACAGGGATATCGTTTCCCTTCTATTGCTGAGAAATTTGTCAAAACCAGTATTGGCGGTTTGAATATTTTTCCGAACAAAACTCTTAAGCCTGAAACTGGCTGGAGCGCCGAATTGGGTGTAAAACAAGGTGTGAAGATGGGCCGTTGGAACGGATATCTGGATGTCGCCGGATTCTGGACCGAATATACGGATATGATTGAGTTTACCTTCGGTATTTATAAACCGGATACAGCGTTATATCCCACACTGAGTGATGTAGGCTTTAAATCACTCAACGTAGGTCATGCCAGAATAAACGGGATAGATATTACTTTCACAGGTCAGGGTACATTATTTGGATTTCCTGCCACTATTCTTGCCGGGTATACCTTTAATAACCCTGTTGACATGAATTATGATGCAAGTGCAGACACCACCAAGACTGAAAACAATAAGTATTTAAAATACCGTTCGCTGCATTCAGTAAAGGCTGATTTTGAAGTTACATTTGCATTTTTTACTTTTGGAATAGGCCTTAATTACAGCAGTAATATGATCAATATTGACAAGGCTTTTGAAAGCGAACTCATACCGGGTATACCTTCTTCCAATTTGCTTCCCGGTGTAAAAGAGTATCGTGAAAAACACAATAAGGGCTATACAGTTGTCAACATGAGGGGTCTTTTTGATATTACTGAGACACAAAGACTGGGATTGTTCGTGAATAATGTTTTCAATACAGAATACATGGCACGTCCGGGTTTGATTGAGGCACCAAGGAATATTGCTATACAGTACTGCTTAAACTTTTAATGGCAAATGAGCGAGCGGGAAAAAATACTTATTTGTCCGCTCAACTGGGGTCTGGGCCATGCCAGCCGCTGTATTCCTATCATCAGAATTTTAGAAAAGAACGACTATAATGTGTCCCTAGCTGCTTGCGGTAAAGCCTACTATTTGCTGGAAGAAACTTTCCCCCACCTGCCCATTTTCAGGTTTGATGACTATAATATTACTTACACAAAGGGGAAGAACCTAAGCAGAAAGATATTTTATCAAACACCCGGAATATTTCTCAATATCTTCAGGGAACATAAAAAACTAAAGAAACTCATCAGAGAATTGGAAATAGACATTGTCATTTCTGACAACCGCTTTGGACTGTGGAATAAAAAAACAAGGTCGATTTATATCACCCATCAGATCAGTATCAAGGCCCCGGGAAATAACAGGATTATAGAAAAGCTATTGTTTAGCGTTCACGGGTATTTTATAAGAAAATTTAATGTTTGCTGGGTACCTGATTTTGCAGGAGATTTCAAAATGGCGGGCTCCCTTTCAGGAAACGATAAGCTTCCAGGGAACGCACACTATATCGGAACCTTGTCGAGATTCAGTAAGCCCCGGGAAGAAATCAAAAGAGATTTCGATCTGTGTGTCCTGCTATCAGGACCTGAACCGCAACGCTCCATTTTTGAGGAAATCATAATGGCACAATTGAAGATATCGGATTATAAGTCCGTAGTAATATTAGGTCAGCCTTCTGAACATTTACAAACCATAATTAACGATAGGATTCAAATCTTTTCCAGTTTGCTGCCTGACGAAATTCAGAATTACATACTCAGATCTGAAGTAGTGCTGGCCCGTTCGGGATATTCGACAATAATGGATATTGCAAGCCTAGGGTCGAAAGCCATATTGGTTCCCACTCCAGGGCAAACCGAGCAGGAATACCTGGCAGATTATTTGTCTGAAAAGAACATTTATTACACAGTCACACAGGAGAATTTCAATTTGGATATCGCCATGGATTTGGTTAAGACCACTAAAGGGATATTAAAATTCAACCCAGTAGATCATCTTGAGAAAGTAATATTAGACGGCATTACTTAAATCGGTTATTTTCACTAATTTTGACAAAACCTTTCGTATGGCTACACGAAACAAATGGATCATTCTGATAGTTGGCTTGCTGATAGCTGGCTATGTGATATGGTTCTTTTCGAATATTGTGATCTACATTCTTATTTCGGCGGTACTGTCGATAATGGGTCGCCCTTTGTTGATCTTACTTGATAAAGTCAAGCTGGGGAAGTTTACAATGCCGCATACGCTCAGTGCCATCATTACACTTTTGGTGATCTACGGTTTGATAGGAGGTTTTTTTGCAGTAGTATTGCCTTTGCTGGTTGCCCAGGTTCAATCTTTGGCCTCAATGAATCCGGTTGTGCTAATGAACAGTATAAAAGAGCCCCTGGCATGGCTCAATAATTTTCTGATCAGTCATCAGATGATACTTCCCAATGAGAGTATAGAACTTTTGTTGACTAATAAGGTTATGGCCTATGCCAACATTACCAATGCTTCGGATATTGCCAATTCAGTTGTCAGCCTGGCCGGAAGCCTTTTCATTGCCATATTTGCCATAGGGTTTATCACTTTCTTTTTTCTGAAACAGGACCGTATGCTCATCAATGGGATTATGGCATTAACCCCTGTCAGGCTGCAATCGGAGATCAAGCACATTTATCTGAAGGTGATCCGAATGCTGTCAAAATACTTACTGGGTTTATGTCTCGACCTTTTCATAGTGATTACCCTGATCACCGTTTCTACCTGGCTTTTTGGATTTAAAAATGCCCTGATGATAGGTTTTTTTGCCGGAATCATGAACATAGTACCCTATATCGGTCCTTTTATAGGATGGAGTATTGCCATGGTTTTTGCCATAACCGGAATAATAGACTCCGGTCAAACCCTCGATCTTTTTCAGGTATTCATGAAGATCAGCGGAACCCTGATCGTAATAAATCTGCTGGACGCTTTTATACTGCAACCTACCATTTATGCCAATGTGGTCAAGGCTCATCCACTTGAAATATTTCTGGTGATCTTACTGGCCGGAAGTCTTGCTGGCATTCCCGGGATGATATTGGCTATTCCGGCTTATACCGTTTTGCGTATCATTGCCAAGGAGTTTTTAAATCAATATCCTATCGTAAACAAGTTTACCCGACACATTTAAAAGGGAAATGGCTTTTATTCATGATGTAATCAGGCTGTGGCAGGTCCTCACTTATGTACGGGTCAGAAATTACCTTTCCATCAAATGGAGTTACCATTGGTCAAAATTCACTAAGAAGATAATCCATAAAGGGCTGCCGGCTTTCATCTCGGTAGAACCCACAACACAATGCAATTTAAAATGTCCCCAATGTTTTACCACAGATAAAGGGTTTACCCGACCCAATGGCGTGCTTGACAGTGAAACTTTTGAAAGGATACTCCAACAAGCCTCTCCTTTTGCCTTCTATCTGAATTTGTATTTTCAGGGGGAACCCTTTCTGAATAAAGACCTGATGAGTTTTGTTGCCAAAGCGAAACAGGCGAAGTTTTATGTGTCCATTTCGACGAATGCGCATTATTTATCCGCTGAAAACATCAATGGCATTCTGGATTCGGGTCTGGATAAAATAATTGTTTCGCTGGATGGGGCCGATGCTGAAACCTATAAGCAATACCGAAAGGGCGGTGATTTCAACAAAGTGATAGCGGGAATCAAAGCACTGGTGGCAACAAAAAAAGTGAAAAGGAGAAATCACCCTTTCATCGAACTACAATTTTTGTTGCACAAGAAGAACGAAGCCCAGCTTGCACAAATCAAAGCGTTTAAGAAAACCCTGGGGGTGGATAAGGTTTCCATCAAATCCATGCAGTTGATACATTTCGAACAGGCTGCCGATTGGCTGCCGGAAGAGCAGTCGAGGTACAAAGTATCAACCGACGGAACTGTACAAATCAAAAAAGAACTTCACAATTTTTGTTACCGCATGTGGAACTCATGTGTCATCACCTGGAACGGTGATGTGGTTCCCTGCTGCTTTGATAAAAATGCAGAACACGCTTTCGGGAATATACATAACCGAAGTCTGACAGACATTTGGGAAAGTCGGCCTTACAATGATTTTCGAAAAAAGGTTTTTACCCAACGAAAGGATATTGAAATTTGCAGGAATTGCAATGAATGAAGCGGATTTCAGGTGTATTAAATAATACTTTTAAAAAAAGACTAAAAATTCAAAATTTGTACTTAATTTTGTACAAAATAACGTACAAAAAGCAAGATCATGTTAACAACCACCATTTCCGATTTTCGAAAGGATATTAAAAGATATCTTGATCGCGTTACTGATAATTTTGAAACCCTGATAATCAATAGAGGTAAGGACAACGGCGTTGTGATCATATCCTTAGACGAATATAATTCATTGAAGGCAACCCATCATGAATTGTCTTCCAAAATAAATGAGGACAGATTAGATTCTGCTATTGAAAAACTGAAAAAGGGATCATCATTTCAAAAAGACCTTTTAGAAAAATGAAATACATATTCGTTGACGAATCTTGGGAAGACTATTTGTATTGGCAAAAAACTGACAAAAAAATACTCTCAAAGATTAACGACTTATTGAAAGATATTTCACGTAATCCGTTTTCAGGAAAGGGCAAACCGGAACCATTAAAATATAAGTATAGCGGGTTTTGGTCGCGCAGAATTGATGGAGAACACAGGTTAATTTATCAGGTAAAGGACAACGAAATACTGATTGCCAAATGCAGGTTCCATTATGATTAGTCGGAATAATTGATACGATTCATCATTCCGTAATCCTGAAAATGATTTGCCTAATTGGAATTCGATCAGAATGCACCCTAGCATAAAATTGAAATTAGTGTTACTTTTGCACCATGGCAAACAACGAAGAATTATTTAAGAAGATCATCTCACATGCCAAGGAGTACGGATTTGTATTTCCTTCCAGTGAGATCTACGACGGCCTGAGTGCTGTTTACGATTACGGTCAGTATGGCGTGGAACTGAAAAACAACATACGCGCTTATTGGTGGAAATGGATGGTGCAATATAACGAGAACATAGTGGGCATTGATTCCGCCATTTTTATGCATCCCACCATCTGGAAAGCTTCCGGACATGTGGATGCTTTCAACGATCCTATGATTGACAACAAGGATTCCAAGAAACGCTATCGTGCAGATGTTTTGGTGGAAGACCATATGGCCAAAATTGAAGATAAGATCGAGAAGGAGGTCACCAAGGCTGCCCAAAGATTCGGAGAAACTTTTGACGAAAAACTATATCGCGAGACCAATCCCCGTGTAACGGAATATCAGAATAAGATCAACGATATCACATCGCGTTTCTATTCCATGTTGGAACAGGGCGATCTGGCAGGAGTTAAATCATTGATAGAAGAACTTGGCATTGTTTGTCCTGTTTCAGGTTCCAAGAACTGGACAGAGGTACGTCAGTTCAACCTAATGTTCTCCACCCAGATGGGTTCGGTGACTGAAGACTCAAACACTTTGTATCTTCGTCCTGAAACTGCTCAGGGAATCTTTGTGAACTTCCTGAACGTAATGAAATCGGGACGCATGAAAGTTCCTTTTGGCATTGCCCAAACCGGTAAGGCTTTTCGTAACGAGATAGTCGCCCGTCAGTTCATTTTCCGTATGCGCGAATTCGAGCAAATGGAAATGCAGTTCTTTGTTCGTCCGGGCGAAGAGTTGAAATGGTACGAATACTGGAAAGATCTTCGCATGAAATGGCATTTGTCGCTGGGAATTTCCCCTTCCAAATACAGGTTCCACAAGCACGAAAAACTGGCACATTATGCCAATGCCGCCAGCGATATTGAATTTGAATTTCCCATAGGTTTCAAAGAACTGGAAGGTATACATTCGCGTACCGATTTCGATCTGAATGCCCATCAGAAATTCTCAGGAAAAAAACTTCAGTATTTCGATCCCGAAACCAACGAAAGCTATGTGCCCTATGTGGTGGAAACTTCCATAGGTTTGGATCGCATGTTCCTGGCCATTCTCAGCAATTCTTATAAAGAAGAAAAACTGGAAGACGGTTCCGTTAGGGAATTATTGAATATTCCTCCAATTTTGGCTCCTATAAAAATAGCCGTACTTCCTTTGGTGAAAAAGGATGGTCTGCCCGAAAAAGCCCGCAGCATTATTGACATATTGAAATTTGACTACATGTGTCAATACGACGAAAAGGATGCCATTGGCCGCCGCTATCGTCGTCAGGATGCAATAGGAACTCCATATTGTATCACCATCGACAACGAAACCCTGGTGGAAGATACGGTTACGGTACGTTTCAGAGATACTATGGAACAGGACAGAATAGCTATTGGGAATTTACCGGCATATTTCCGTGATAAATTTACGTTGAACCTAGTTTAACACCCACCGTAAGCTCACGTATTCTGTTTTTTTGCCTCAGGGAAAAAACCCTTTGGTATGTAACAGCAATTGAATTTTTTTATAAAAGAGGAACTTCTACGCAATTACACTTCAACTGTATAAAGTTGACGCGCTGTAATTCAATGTTTTTTATAAAAGATTCGGAGTTTCTGATTAAAGCAGATCGGAAATCTTCATAACACTACCATTATAAAGGCTTATTGTTTCAATTACACTTCTATTTGCACCAATGAAAGTACTTATTGGTCGAATGAGAATCTTGCTTAATACAATCAAAATACTAAATGTACTAATGAAGGTCTTATTTGTACCAATGAAGGTCATACTTGTACCAATGAAGGGTTTGATTGGTACAATCAAGGGTTTGTTTGTACCAAGTATGGGTGTATTTGGTACAATGAAGGGTATATTTGTACCAGATAAGAGTGTATTTGTACCAATGAAAACTATACTTGTACCAATGAAGGGTATAACTGTACTAGTGAAGGGTATATCTGGAACAATGAATGGGGTATTTGTACCAATGAGAAGTTTCGTTGATATGACAACAATCTGAGCACCATAACCCTCTGTTTTTCTGAATCAAGTGAATTAAGTAACGCACCACATCAAAAAAAAGAAGGGTTTATGCGGAGGTGTTTATTCAGCGTTTTTTTGAATGATAAAGAAAAGTATTCTTAATATAATGAATGATATAAAACGGACCTTTATTAACAACCATTCCCATACGACTGAGTTTACAGCGGTTTAAAAATAAAGGGAAAAAGGACGACTTTTCATAAAGACCGTACTTTTTTAACAAAAGACCCAGGGTGGAATTTTCTTTCACTGCTTTTTTATTGATACCGTTGGCCCTCCACTCCTCATTGATCCAATGTATGGCATACCAGCCATGGGGAATAGGTTGAATCGAATTAATAAGCTTTCTTACAACCAGCCAACTATCCGCATTAGAAATGCAAAGAACAAACTTTCCCAAGTCCAGCTTCTCAATATTCCTGTTCAAAATTTCAATAGGTTTGTTCCAGTCCCGGTTTTCGGAATTCACTTGAGAAATGGCTTCTTCATAACACAACCACATTAGTTCGCTTCCCTTAGGACATTTCATCATATTACCTACAACAGGAAAATCATGATGGGTGCGGAAAACATAGTCTTCCGAAAAGTCAAAAGGCTTCAGGCAACAGACATCCATATCCACCCACCAACCTCCTTTTTCGAATAGCAATTTATAGCGAAAAATATCAGAGAAGCCGGCATAGCTGCCTTTGCCATGGCCAAACTGGTTCTTATTTGCATAAGAGAATACCTGATCCTTTGGGATGATGAGATTGGCGTCTTCTAAAATCAAACCTTCAGGCAAAATGGTTTCAATAACATCGTATGCCCAGAGATGGAATTCGTGGCCGTGAGTAATGAAGGAACTGATGCATAATAACTCTAAAAGCGAAAGCGAGCTTCCTATCCACAGACCGTGTGTGATTTTATTGCTGTTATTCAAACCAAATTCCATTAAAAGGGTTTTTCAAAATCTCCGGAAACGTATTTATGATTTCTATCGAAAAACACACTGGTATTGTCGGAATTCCTGATCTTTCGACTGAAAACTTTTCTGAGCAAAGCCAATGGAGTTAAGATCAAAAAAAAGACAACACCCAATAATATTCTCGAATTTACATAGCCCAGTATTTTTGCCAGGCCCATCCACAACCATGAAATTTTTACTGAAAGAAAAGTCGAGAACAACCCGATCGCGATAAAACAGAGGGCCAATACCAGTAAGATGTCCAGTCTGTAAATCAAATAAAACAGCAAAAGTCCACCCGATATGGCGATGATAGCATCCTTGGGGTTATTCTTATCCATGATGCCTAAAATAAAGTATAAACAAAAGGAGCAATGGCCGACCCGCTGCCGAAAACAATAAGTACTCCCACCAATAACAAAACAATAATTATGGGCAACAGCCACCATTTCTTACGTACTTTCAAAAAATCCCATAAATCCTTAAATGTCCCCATAGCCTTTTAATCAGGTTTAATTTGTGAAATAAATTGTTCTTTATCCTTCCGTTCACGTTGCGATTTTTTATCGAAGATATAGTCTCCTATCACAAGGAAATCCATTTCGGTATTCATAAAGCAAATGTAAGCATCTTCGGGCGAACAAACAATAGGCTCGCCCCTAACATTGAAACTGGTATTAACAATAACTCCGTAGCCGGTCAACTCCTTACATTTATTGATTAAGGTCCAGTATCTCTCGTTGGTTTCCTTATGAACCGTTTGCACCCTTGCCGAAAAATCCACATGAGTTATTGCCGGAATATCGGAACGCTTAATGTATAGTTTTTGCAATAGGGGCAAGCTTTCATAATCAGCAGGTAGTTCTTTTCTTATATCGGGAATTACATCTGCTACCAAAAGCATATAGGGTGAAGCCGTCGCCAATTCGAAATATTGGTTCACATCTTCTCCAAGTACCGAAGGCGCAAAAGGGCGAAAACCCTCCCTGTATTTGATCTTAAGATTGAGTTTTTTTTGCATTTCAGGATTTCTGGCATCTCCCAGAATACTTCGGTTGCCCAATGCCCTGGGGCCAAACTCCATTCTTCCCTGAAACCATCCAACCACATTTCCTTCGTCGAGTAAACGAGCCGTTATTTCAGCGACTTCATCAAAATGTTCCTTTTTTACAAATACGGCACCATGTTTTCTGGCCATGGCCTCTATCGTATTGTTTGAATATTCGGGTCCCAGATAAGCGCCCTGCATACTGTCGGCTACCTTCTCATTATTAATGGTTCTGTCCTGAGCAAAATAAATATAATGTGCCGCCAAAGCAGCACCCAATGCTCCACCGGCATCACCGGCTGCGGGCTGAATAAAGATTTTTTCAAACAATCCTGATCGCAACAGATGACCGTTAGCCACACAATTCAGGGCAACACCTCCGGCAAGACATAGATTTTTAGATCCGGTAAGTCGTTGGGCCGTTTGGGCTATTTTAAGAACGATCTCATTGGTGATATATTGAATGGCATAAGCCAGGTCGCAATGCTCCTGAAGGGTTTCCGATTCGGGCGATCGTGTTTTAAATCCAAAAAGTGCCTCCCATTTTTTTTCGTGTATCATGCGAAGACCAGTCTCATAATTAAAATAGCTTAGATCTAATACGATGGAGCCATCTTCTTTTATTTCAACCAGCTTTTCGCGTATAATCTTAATATAGTTCAGGGTGTTTTCTGATGTTGCATTTCCGTAAGGGGCCAGCCCCATCAGTTTGTATTCCCCCGAATTTACTTTGAATCCCAGAAAATAGGTAAAAGCCGAATACAATAATCCCAGCGAATGTGGAAAATGCAGTTCTTTTAATATTTCTATCGAATTTCCTTTTCCATGACAAATGGATGCTGTGGCCCATTCACCAACCCCGTCCAATGTTACTATGGCTGCCTTTTGCAGCCCCGAAGGATAAAAAGCTGAGGCCGCATGCGACAAATGATGCTCCGTAAAAAGTAATTTGAGCTTAGACCGTTTGCATTTTTCTATTTTTATCAGTTCGTCAAGCAGTAATTTCTTCAGAAAGATTTTTTCTTTGATCCAAATCGGCATGGAGGTAATGAACGACCTGATGCCACGAGGAGCATGGGAATAATACGTTTCGAGTAGTCGCTCAAATTTCAACAGGGGTTTGTCGTAAAACACTATGGCGTCGAGTTGCTGTAATGAAAACCCCGAATATTCAAGACAGTATTTAATCGCTTGAGTTGGGAATGATTCGTCTTGTTTGATGCGGGTAAAGCGTTCTTCCTGGGCAGCGGCCAGAATGACCCCGTTGCATATTATAGCCGCAGCCGAATCATGATAATAAGCCGATATCCCCAGAATCTTCATTTTTGCATTAAGGAATCCAGTATTCCTGTTTCTTTTAGTTTCCATTCCACTCCACGGGCAAAGGCCGCATACCCTTTGGCGTTGTGGTGGCCATCGTATTTCCAGAAATAATTTTGACTATTTGATGAATCAATTTTTTCAATTTCCGAAAAATAGGTGAACATATTTAAGACTGTAATGTCCTCCCTTGCTTCAAGCGGTTTAATCATATCTTCAAATTCAAATTTATGCTTGTCAATTTCATTTTTATGGGGGTGAAATATCACGATAAAATTAAATTTATTCTTTATTGAAAGGTCCTTAAATGATGTAATTATTTGAGAAATTTTAATTTTCGACTCTGCAACTTGCTTGTCAGTAAAACTAAAAAGCAAATTAGTGTAACCAAAAGCATCAAAAAATAAACGCGAAATATGACTGACCGCAAATATTGGCTCAAACCATGGCGCAGCGTTGAATTCCACAGTGCTATCAGGTTTAAATCGCTCCATGCCACCTCTTACTGCTATGTCATTTATGTCAGATTTGTTAATGGCAACCAATACAATATCTGGTTTATATTTTAACAACCGCTGTTTTAATAAAATGAATTCATAAAAGGGGTCGCTTCCACTCATACCTGCATTAAAAAAAGTAAGTTGTTTTTTAATCGGAAATTTTGAAAGACTTCTTTCCAAAAATTTTAGCCAAGTGGAGTCCGTATCGGCACCATCTCCTTCGGTAAAAGAATCACCTAGCCCTATAATTCGATATTCGTTTTGTGTTTTATAAATTTTATGTTCAATATCAGATAATTTATCAGAATTAATGGTTCTATGATAACAATATTCCGGTGTTTTTAGATCATGGTTTCCTTCCATGAGATGATACCATCCTTTCTTTGTTGTGGAAAAAGGAGATTTATAAAAGAATCTTGTCCTTTTTTCAGCATAGGTACTTTTATATCCGGTAACTATAAATAATCCTTCAATGATCACCAAACAAATGGCAGTACTCGTGATAATCATTCTGATATTAATGGCTTTAAATTTGAAGTGAAAGAGTTTCTTGAGCAATAATAGAAAATAATATGAAAGAATAGCAAGGAAAATGTATAGAAAAATGCCGGAGGTAACTAAATAGAGATTTGTTAAAAAACAAATTAAAACATGGGTTAAGATTATAAAAGCAAGTAGGCTCCATCCCATAATTATCAATAGGCGGTTAGAAATGCTTTTTTTTTGGTTTTCACTTAAATTGGTTACGGGAGATTTTCGTTTAATGATTCTAATACTGATAATAATACCAAATAATAAGATGGTGATTGTTAGAATTATTTTAACCCACATTATAATAGGTGGCCAATGAAATATGGATAATATTTTTGCAATGAAAGATCCCTTGCTTTTGATAGAATACGGTAAGATAAAAACTTGTTTATTTGAATGTTTATCTGTCAATTTCAAGTCTTTTAAAGGGACAATATATTTTTCGTTACCTACAAACACATTAATTGTTTTGGTTTTTTGAAAAACATTAGCCGGAAGGGCAATATAAATGGCTTTGTGAAAAGCATAAGGATAATTCCAAGTGCTATCAGCAAAATTATATTGAAAAGGAGCCACATCACCCAGAGGAGTAATGCCGTATATTTCGATAAATGATGCTTCTTTCGAACTGATAGCTGAATTTCTAATTTGAACAGGTTCAAATATTAAAATTCGTTGTAAATAAAAATGTGCAAGAATAATTAAAAACAATAAAAATAGAAAAAACGCCCCTATAATGATTTGTTTTTTCTTCCTTTTCATAAGTGAATTTATTGTAGTTTTAACCAACATGGTCGTTCGGGAAATATATTAATGTTGAGTTTTTATTCAATATTTAGTGAATCCAGTATTCCTGTTTCTTTTAGTTTCCATTCCACCCCACGGGCAAAGGCGGCATAACCTTTGGCGTTGTGGTGGCCATCTTTTACCCAATAATAATTTTGACTATTTGATGAATCAATTTTCTCCTTTTCAATAAAATAAGTCAGCAAATTCAGTACCTCCAATTCTTTTTCGCTGTTGATTTGCTTTATAACACCGTCAAGCTTCGATGTTTTTCTGTCAATATCAGTTTTATGAGGATGAAATATCAAAATAAACTTAAAATTTTCTTGTTTTGAAAGGCTATTAAAATTACGAATAATCTCAATAAGTTTCGCTTCAGAATCAGAATAATTATGTCCATTTCTTTTTATTAGCAGATCATTATAACCCATAGCTGTAAAAAACAAGCGGGATATATGACTTGTGGCATAAATCGGTTCCCACCAGGGAGCCGGATTATATTGCAAGGTTCCATCTGATCTGAAGCGTTCCATACCGCCCCTAAGAAGTATATCCGTTAAGTCCGAATTATTCACAGCAACCAGAACTAAATCCGGTTTGAATTTTAGTAGTTTTTCTTTTAGTAATATATACTCAAAATAGGGGTCACTTCCACAAACCCCTGCATTCATAAAAGTGAGCCTTTTGTTCAGCGGATATTTTGTCAAATTTCTTTCCAGAAATTTCAGCCAGGTAGAATCAACATCTGTTCCGTCTCCCTCGGTAAAAGAGTCACCTAATCCTACAATCCGGTATTCGTTTGAATCTTTCTTAGCAGGATGCTCTATGTCTGACAAGCCTTCTGAATTTATAGTGCGGTGGTAACAATATTCTCCTGTTTTCAGGTCGTGGTCAACATCCCACACATGAAACCAATTTGGTTTTTCGGGCACATAAGCGGATGAATAATAATATATGTAGCGTTTTTCCAGGTAGGTGCTTTTAAATCCTGTAAGAATAAACGAAGTTTCTATGAGGCAAAGACAGATAGTAACCGTGATAATGGTCAATTTTATTTCTTTCATTTTTAATCTGACTTTTAGAAATTTCTGGAGAAGCCTAAAAATTTGATATGTCGATAAAGTAAGCAAGGGTATGAGAAATAAACCCGAACTTATTAAATATTTTTCAGAAAAAACAAAGCGAAGTATGTGCAGAAATACTCCGGCAACAAAAAGCGTCCAGAATATTTTCGCTGGCATCCATAAATTTTTATTCATTTTTAAAAAGAAGATCAGGAAAATCAAATAAACTACAGACATCGACAGAATGATAATCAAGTACCTGATTTCTTTCCAGTAAAACATTGAGTGAATAATTTCTGTCGCAGAGATTTCTTTTTTTAGAAGCGTAGTAAGATCAATATGGTTGTTTGTGATTTTACTTTTAGCATCATCAATGTTGATTTGCTTATTAGCAGTGGTAATGCAAATCTGTTTTATACCGGCCAGATTATTGGGACCCGTTATGTAAAGTGAAGAAAAATTGCTGTAAGTCTTATATTCCCACTGGTTACCGGCTTTGATTCTTTTTAATTGTTGAATTTTACCAAAAGGCGAATAACCATAAATTTCGATAGTATCGGCCTTTTCTGACGACAATCCTTCCAAAGTAATAAGGAAGGGTTCTGATAATATGACTTTGGATAAATAGGAAGTTGTAAGGGTACTCATTAGCAGGATAAAAAACAGGATAGATGACAAAAAGAATATTCTTCTTGTCCGTCCGGATTTGTTTTTTTTCTGCTTATTAAACATTTTTTTTAAATCTTTTCTTTTTCATTAGTTTTTTAGGATAGCACATAAAAAAACTAAACTTTAGTACTAATGTTGGTTATTTGATTCTCATTGTGTATTTCATCCAACATATTACTAACCTTAGTTTGCAGGTAGTCTATTTCACGCTTTTCCAGTTCATAAAATAAGAATTCTTGCGGTATTTGCATCAGATTGAAGAGAATGTTTTTCAAATGGGGATTATTTTCGAAAGGCGATACTATTTGCTTTAGTTTTAAGTACGAGTTGTTGAATCTCGTTTCATTATCCTCGGCCCTGCATATGTCAGGATTTGCTTTTTTAATTTTTTCAATGATCAGTTTGCACAATTCTTCGGTACTTTTGGTTTCAATTTCGGCTTGGTTTTGAAGCCAAAGTTGACGGATATTTTCTTTCTTTTCTTTTTCGGACAACCAGGTTTTCAATTGGCTCAGAAAACATTCGAAATGTAATTTGTTCTTTTTCTCTATGATATTACGGACCGGAAGTTTAAAGGATGATAGCTGTTCAACAACATTTTTCAGGTCGGCATATGGCAGACTATTCAAGGAACAATCGTAGGGGTTTAGAACTGTATTAAAAAATACATGCGCCTTAAGCTCGTTTGACCTGCTGATTATTTCGGGCAGTTCTTTCCAGTTTTGCTGCATAGGGCATATTGCCAGCCAAAAGGGGTATTTCTTCCTATGTGCATAATCGGCGAAATAACTGATATTCTCCATTACTTTTTCGTAATCAGCGTTTTTTCTGATCAGTTCATAGGTGTCTTTCCTGAATGACTCTAGTGAAATGCCTATTCGAAAATTACCTTTATTCAGGTAGGCTTTTATTTTTTCGTTCAATATGGTTGCATTGGTTTGCACCAGTATGATGCATTTCGGATTCAACTCCAATATTCTGTCCCATATGCGGTAATATACAGGAATTACAAAGGGTTCACCACCCAGAAATTTTGCTTTTACCAGATGAGGAATATATTCATCGAGCTGGCGAAAAAAATTGTCATCATAGAAGTTTTGACGGACGGGAAGTTCGCTTTCTGATCTGTGAATGGAAGAGGAAAATTTTGAGGAGCACATAATGCATTGCAGATTGCATTGGTTGCTCAGTTCGAATTCGAGCATTATAGGATACTTGTTTTTCCACGGGAAAACATCATATTTTGCCGCCTCTACGGCATCATAATTTCCGCTTTCGATACGATTTTTGCATTCAAAACAACCTTTTGACAAATCGTTATTGGATAATGAAGTACGTAATTCCTGAATTTTTTCTCCATTCCAGATATCAGTTATACTATGAAAAGGAATCTTACCTAAAACATGGGATTGATTTAAACAACAAGCCGAAGCTATGCCGTCGACGCCAAAATAAAGGCTTTTAAAAGGGGCATAACAAATCTTTTTCTGGGTTCCCAAGATTCGACTTAGGTTATAACGGTAATAATGAAGTTCGGTGTTTTTATTTTTATGACTGAAAAACAATCTTCGGTAGAGCTTAATAATCTTAATAAGCCGGTCTTGGGTATTTAATGATAAAAACTGAAAGCGGTACAGATTCATAAATGCAAAGTGCTTATTTTGTTTTTTCGTTCAGGCCTTTACATAACCCTGTCGGCAATTTTTCTTATACTGGGGATACTGTTTCTTACGTACCAAAGTTAGTTAATTTTTATAATGGTGGAGTCTATAAGATACTAAAAAGCAGATTGTGTTAACCGGACAAGGAATACTTACTGTTTTATAAATCACGGAAGCGGTGTAGGTTTTTAATTAAGAGGTAGAGGCCCTCCTCGTCTTCGCGGAAGATATTGGCAATGATCTTTTCCTCCCTGTAGCCCGCAATCAATTGCAATCCTTTCAATTTCAAATCATCATTGGGAATACGGTGAAAAGTTCTTTTTAGTCTTTGAATAATAACATCTGCATTGTCATACTTATCCTCTGCGGGTCCCTCTTTTTTGCTTGAAAGGTAGCCTTGGATTTTCTCAATAATCTCTTTTTCTATATTTTCAATAGTAAGAGCATCCACTTCTTTTGGTACACATTTTTCCCACTTTTTGGCAACCTGCCCCCAATGAGTTAGGGTTTTGATCAGGTTTTGGTAGGTCTTCACATTTTCTATTTGAATAGCTGTGTTGGCCACTATATTTGCATCAGACAACACATTAACTATGTCCATGATCTGGTCCGAATCAAGTATCCAGAGGGCATTTTTCCCCGGAAACCAAACGGTATTGTAATGAATTCTGATACCATTATCATTACAGAATTTTACCATTTGTGGCATTTCAATCCAGTTTTGCTGCATAGGACAAACTGAAATGCTGATGGTATGTTTGCCGGTATGACAATAATCTTTAAAGAACATTATATTGGCTAATGTTTCTTTCAGCGTTGCATTTACTCTAATATTATTGTAAGTTTCTTCATTTAAGGAGTCGAGCGAAATCCCGATATTGAATTGTCCTTGTTCAAGGGCTTTTTTCACCTTTTCGTTTAAAACGGTTCCATTTGTCTGTACAACAATTTTACAATGAGGATTTAGTCTTTGAATAAGTTTCCATATATCATAATATATGGGACTTATGAAGGGTTCTCCTCCAGAAAAAGTAGCAATTTTTAAATGTGGAACAAATTCTTCAAGTTGATCAACAAACTCTCGGCCATAAAGAGTCATATGAGGTTTGCGGTTTTCCCTATTTAGAGCAATGCTTGATGAATAGTCTCCCGTACACATGGTACATTCCAGGTTGCAAAGATTGCTAAATTGGAATTCCATTTTAGTTGGGTATACTTTGTGCCCTAAAATATTATCATAATCAGAAATATGGGCAGATTCAAATTGTCCTGTCTGGAGCAAATATTTGCATTCATCACAACCCGATATTAAATAGTTATTTTTAACGTGATGACGTATCTTCTCAGCATTTCTGCTGTTCCAGATATCCTTGATGGATTTCTGTCCTATATTTCCTAAATTATGTTTCTGGTTATAACAACAAACATAAACATCACCCTCTATGGTAAAATACATGTTTCGAAATGGGGCGTAACAAAGAAGATCCCTAGATTTTACCGGCCGTGTCTTATTGAAGTCATTTATAATTTGTATGGGCAGGGGGGGGATATTCTCATCAAGAGTTATTTTGGTTCGGTTAAATAGTTTTTTGAAAAAAATAAAGGACATGCAGGTATTTTTAAATTCTGAAGTTTACTAAGAAACCTTTTTTAAATAAGACTTTTGCTTTGTAAAGTTAGGCATTATTGTTCAGTATTTTATCAATGGTCCTCCATATATCCCAGTTTTTGTTTCCAAACTCATGATACACATGAATAAATTTAGGTGCGACAATAGTCATAAAGTTATCTGAGGTAAAGCCTTTGGTGCTATGATAGGTAACTTCGGGGTTAAAAAAATCAACGATAAAGTTAAATTCCGATGGTAGGGTTTTTTGATGTTGGAGGCCGAATTGCCATAGTGTGGCTGCTAAAGTGCCCTGATCGCGGGTTTTCCACTGTGAATCAGCAAATATGCTCAGGGTGTTTTTATGCCAGGCTTCCATAAAATCAAAGGATTCTATGTTAAAAAGAAAAACCCCGCCGTTCCAATGCTGATAATTTTTGTCGGTGATAAGTATGTTGAATTTCCTGTGAATTTCCTCAATCAGATGATCGCATTCAATACTATGTATGTTTTCACCTTTTGCATTTACCCAAATCTTTTTCTTTTTTTGGAAGGAGAACTCGCTGCTTGATTTTATTTTTTTTGCGAAGGATGTCAGGTCGTACATAACAATATTCCCTTTCAAATCTATCCATCCTTTTTTACGGGAACTGAACTTCATTCCATTGCCAAAACGTGTAATCCTGTTTGTTTTTTTAAACGCATACCTTGCCATAAAATAATTCAGAATCATGCGCACCTTTTTCACAGGATTGTTTTTTATTTCGCTTAAAATACGGTACAAATCTCTTACATTTTCATCCCGAAAAAGGATTTCATGTTTATAATCCGGAATTATTCTTTTGACCGTTTCAACAAATTCCTTGTGCTCCTTGTTCTTCGTTTCGAAACAGTTACAATGCAATGCATAAGGACTAAAATGCCGGAGGTCGCAATGATCGGCCGCAAAAGTAACCGGACCATATCGATGCTGAAAAACTTCATCAACTTGGGGGGATAGGGCAATGACATCGCTGTCCAGATAGCAATAATTGTCGGCAAGATCGAATATTCTGTGGAGACTTGTTTTTAGATAAATACTGGCCTGGTGATGGTCAAAAGCGGATGGGGTGGAAATAGTAATGATATTATCATGATCAATGTTGACATTGTTTCTGGAAGTATCTGTTACGACAACTATGCGGTTTTTTGAAAACCTTTTCAGCTGTTTCAAAGAATAGTTGAGTGTAGCGATATGTTCATCGGCACCGCACACTACAAAAACAAATACATTTTTTCCGCTCATAGGGTAATTATATTAAGATTGCTTCGTCGTACCTCCTCGCAATGACGGCTTTCCTTTCGCGAACGCAGTGCAGCGTCATTGCGAACGTAGTGAAGCAATCCATCGTTACAGTGCACCTCATAGTTACCACTCCTTAACTTCATTATATAAATCCTTCCATTCAGGATTGAACCCCTGAATCAATGCTTCCTTTTTTTTACGCGAACCAGCCTTAATCTGTTTTTCTCTCGCAATTGCCTCTTCAATCGAATGAAATGCTTCGAAGTACACGAGTTTATGCAAATTATACTTTGCACTAAAAGAATCCGGGTAAAAATTATTTTTATGCTGATGGACTCTGGTATATAAATCAGAGGTTACTCCCGTATACAGGGTTGTATTGTTGTTGTTTGTCATTATGTATATGCAGCCTCCTTTTTTCATGCTTTTATGATTGCTTCGTCATTCTTCCTCGCAATTACGCCAATAGGCGCTACATCCACCGTTTGTACCATTTTTCAAGAATTAACAACTTCCAAAGCCGCCAATGATCGTTGTTACGAAAAAATTCGTCGAGAGCCATTCCCTGAATCAATCCATCCTTCACAATACGGCTGTTTTTGAGGTTATGCCGATACCACTCCATGTTCATATAATAACTGTCTGGACCGACAAATCCCTGTTTTTTTCTTTGCAGAATTTCCTCCGGCAAGGAATTTTTTATGTTCTCGTACAACAGAAACTTCTGTTTTTCTTTTTTAATATAATCCTGTTCGGGTAAACTAAAGACAAATTCAAACAATTCGTGATCGAGAAAGGGGACCCTGACCTCTAATGAATTTGCCATACTTGCCCTGTCAATTTTGGTCAACACCAGTTCACCCATAAAGGTTTTACTATCGAGATACTGAAAAGACTTGATGTTGCCCATTTCAGGTTTATAATGATGATTATAAAACCAGAAGGGATCATGGGGTATGTCTTTTTGATAGTCATGCCCCATGGTGTTTTGCAGGTTTTTTTTGTCAAAAAGCCCCATGGCCATAGCGAGGGCATAATTCTCAACAGAGAATCCTTTATCAGACTGTGACGGTAATATTCGCTCCCACAGTGAGGGCTTTGAGCCGGGATTCCTATGCCAGGTATATCCTGCAAATATCTCGTCGCTTCCTTCGCCCGAGAGGATTGCCTTCACTTTTCCCGAAGCAAGACGACTGACAAAATAAGTGGGGACGATGGAAATGTCGGCCAGAGGTTCGTCGTAATAAGTCATCAATTGGTCCACTATGTCCAGAGATGAACTGTCGAGTATTTGGTTTTCATGTTCTGTTTGAAAGGCTGCAGAAACTATCCCTGCATATTTATGTTCACTTTGTTCCCAGTCTTTGAACCCAATGGAGAAAGTTTGGGTAGGATAATGCAGGCGGTTCATATAATAAACAAGTGCACTTGAGTCGTAGCCACCACTCAAAAAACTTCCCACAGCAACATCACTTTCCAGGTGTTGCTTTACGGAGTTTTCCAATAGTTCATCAGTTCTTTCTATCAGATATTTTTCATCGAAATGATTGTGTTTGGGTTGGGGGGTCCAGTATTCCGAAATTTCCAGGGATTGATCCTCTTTCAGAATCAGATAATGGGCAGGGGGTAGCTTATAAGTGTCTTTCCAAATGGTTTGTGGACTGGGAACGTAGCGGTAGGTTAAATAATTGCAAACCGAGGAGTGGTCTATCTCCTTTTTAAAGTCGTGGTAAGCAACAATAGATTTCAATTCAGAAGCAAAGAGGAATGTATTGTTTCGGTGATAATAATAGCAAGGTTTGATTCCGAAGCGGTCGCGTGCTATAAAAAAGATTCTCTCCTTCTGATCGTAGATACAAAAAGCGAACATGCCTTTTAACCTCTTTAATAATGCTGTTCCCCATTCCTCATAAGCATGTAGGATTATTTCGGAGTCGCCTGTGGACGAGAAAATGTGTCCCAGGGCCATTAACTCTTTCCTTAATTCTTTGTAATTGTAGATTTCTCCATTGGCTGTTAGCCAGAGTGTTCTGTCTTCGTTGCAGACAGGCTGAGTTCCGGTCTTCGAAAGATCGATCAATGACAATCGACGGTGCCCCAGGGCCACATGCTCAGACTCATTAAAATACATACCTGCCCCATCAGGACCACGATGCGTCATCATATCCCGGAGTCTGGCGAATTCATCCCTATCAACTCTTTCAGCGAAATTCCAAATGCCTATTATACCACACATTAATTCGCTTTTATGTTTTTTCGGTTATAAAGTACATTTTTTATCTGATAATGAATAGACTTAAGAGAATAGAGCAAGTATAAAAGTATGTATTTGTATAAACCCGATTTCTTTTTTATCAGACCACGTTTGTTAAATAGTATTTGAAGGTATTCTTCTGCTATTGTGTGATAGAATGAATATTTTTGTACATCATAGATGTCTTTTGCAAAACGTTTCAAAACCTCAATATTTGACAGTTTGAATGAATCCAGGGATTGTGTCTTTGATATGCCTCCGGGATGGTCGTTATATTGGGACCATACTTCATTGATGTAGCGAAATTTCGAGTCCTTTATCACAAACATCTGAAAGGCCCAGATCACAGACAAGTTTATATCGCTGAAAGTTTCAAAAAAGGTTATTAAATTTTCACTATTTCTGACTACTAGGGAAGATGTGGGAATGATGTTTCTTTCTATTACATTCCAGGGATAAAAATCGCTATGATATTTGTTGAATTGAGAATAAAATTTGTATTCCTCGTGAAATTGATTCTGTTTTGTCTTATCCTCCATGGGGCTAGTGACAATATGTGCATCATGAAAACAGCCTGAATAATCGGAATGCGCTTCCAGGAATTCTATCTGCTTTTGTAATTTCAATTCGTAAACCCAATGGTCATCTCCCTCGAGCAATGCAATATATTTTCCTGAACATTCCTTATATATTTGGGATGCGTTATGGGAGGCTCCCCTGTTGGTTTCTGACAATAGCAACTTAATCTTGTCGGGATATTTATCTTTGTAGGACAAGAGTACCTTTAAGGTGTTGTCCGTTGAGTGATCATCTCCAATAACGAGCTCATACGCAAAAGATGTTTTTTGATTAAGAACACTTTCAATGGCTTCGGCAACATAAAATTCATGATTGTAGACCGGCATAGCAATACTGACCAGCGGTTTTTCATTTTTATCTTCCATCATACCTGCGGATAAAGTATGGCGTATGAAAAGTAAACATCATCATGACTGAATGAAATATCAGGCATAACATGCTCAATCGGACCATGTAAAAAGGGAATCCCTTTTTCGTCTTTATAAATCCCGAAATCACTACAAGATAAGTTGTAATTTTGGGAAATATTCTGTTTCAAGTGTTTTTTCATTTGTGAACCAGGATCAGAATTTTGGCTGATACCGTTGTAAATCTGAATGAATTGCCATGAATGGTTGTTGTTGCTGGCAAGTGTTGAGATGTACCCGTCAGCAATCTCTGAACGAAAGTAAAATACCATATCCTGAAAGCGTACTAAACCGGCAAATTTATTTTTTGTACAATTCTTTTCCATAGTTACTTCAAAATACTGAGGTACAAAACCTCCATATAATCCGGCTTTAAGGGCAATTTTATAAGCACTTTCTTTGCATGTCCAAAAAAGAAAGGGAAGAAAGGGTTTATTCTCCCTAAAAACAAAATTCCACTCCTTATCTGTCAATATTTTTCGCAGAAATTTTGGATTGGAAAAACTGTGTTGGTTATGTTTGTCCTCAAGAGATAAAATATCGTTGCCTACAAAGCACCTCCCCATTTTTTTATTTTTTGGTCTGAATTATTGAAAGGATATCGTTTAATGTAATGGCTTTCTGTAATGACTTGTTGTCGAATTCAATGTCAAATTCTTCTTCAATATCAATAATAATGTCCACAATACGGGCTGAGTTTATTTTCAGATCGCTGATAATCCTTGGATTGACAGTTGCTGTTTTCCAAATGGTCTTGTCGAAAATGTATTTGTCAAGAATTTTAATGACCTTGTCTCTTTGTTCTTCCATTTTAGTTGTATTTTTTTAGAATGACACATGCGTTCACGTCCCCAAATCCAAAACTTGTTTTGGCTAAAGTACGTATGTTTTTTCCGTTAATCGTGGTGTGTGGTATTTTTTCAGCATCAATTATCTCGGAAATTTCGGGATGTACATCTTGGCAATTGATGGACGGGTGAATAAACTGGTGTTTAATTTGCATAACTGCTGCAACGGACTCTATGGCACCACTGGCGCCAAGACTATGTCCTGTCATTGATTTGAGTGAATTTATGTAAGGGAAATTCTGTTTGTCTCTTTGCAGGGCTGCCGACCAATTCTTTATTTCGGTAGCATCGGCCATAGTAGACGATAAATGACCCGAAATACAATCGATTTCATCGGCACTGATTTCGGCATTTTTCAATGCTTGTACGATACAATTAATAACGGCATGAGAATTGGGCGCGGTCATGGTTCCCCCGTTTCTCTGACCCCCTGAATTCAAAAAACCTCCTCCTATCTCTGCATAAATAGGAGCATTTCGTTCAAGGGCGGAGGAAAGATCTTCCAGCATGAGCATTCCGGCACCAGCGGCGGGGACCAGTCCGCAGGCACTTTCGCTCATGGGGCGGCAAGCTTTTTCGGGTTTGTCGTTATATTGGGCTGCTGTTACCCGCAAGGAGTCAAAAATAGCCCAGTAATAGGGTGAATAACCCTCAGTACTGCCTGCCAATATTCTTTTGGCTTTGCCACTTCGTATGGCCTCGAACCCCATGAGGATTGATTCAGTACCGGTGGCACAGGCACTCGAATTGGCCGTTGAGATATTACCCGTGGCCAATAAGCCCGAAAGTATGGCTGCAGGGGCACTGAAAATAAGTTGCTCGACAACGCTGCTCCTGATTTTACGAAGTTTGCCTTCGTTTACAAGAGGAACCAGAGTATTGCCAATAATGTCCATACTCCCAAATCCACTACCAATTATAATTCCGGTATCAGGGTCAACTTCGCTTGAATCATGCTCAGGGATAGAGAATCCGGCATCTTTCCAAGCTTCCAACCCGGCAATACAGGCATATAGAACGGTTGAACCGGCATTGGCCAGGTTATGTCTTTCTAAAAACGGCAAGTGTTCTGAACGACTGATGTCGGGTATGCCTCCTATTTGACAACCGAAATTCAGTGTCTCCAACTCAGGAATAAATTTGACACCACTGATCCCATTTTTGATGGAATGCAGGAATTCATTTTTCCCGCAACCGTTAGAGGCTACTACTCCAATGCCCGTAATTACAACTCTCTTCATTCAGAAATAAGTTTAAAAGTACAAATTCCTGTCTTTGTAACTACTGTTTTATTTTCAGAATTCAGCATTTTTATTTTGCATTTCAGAATGTTGTTTCTAAAATAAATTTTTTCGGAATGAACTGTTACCGTTTCTCCGGGATATACCGGCTCATGAAAATCAACCTCAATATGTGAAAGAAAGGGTAAAAAAGGCTGATGACTCTCTTGAATTTTAAGAAGATAGATTCCAAAACAAACCAACCCAATCTGTCCCATCGATTCCACCAGTAATACACCGGGAGTTACTGGCCTGTCAGGGAAGTGACCCTGATAAAAACTGTTGTCTTTTTTGAAAGTATAGGTACCAACGATCTCGTTTTCGTTGACATCCTTGATACCATCGACAAAAAGGAAGTTTTTGCCGTACGGCAAGCTGTTAATAATCTTATTTTCAAGGGTACTACTGATCATTATTTTGTATCTTCTTCGTTTTAAAACAAAATGCTAAAACAATTTTATTAATCACATGCTTAAGTGCTCTCCGCCATTCACTCTGATGATTTCACCGTTTATCCAGGCAGCCTCATCGGTGGCAAGCAAGCAAATGACCTTGGCAACATCTCCCGGTTGGGTCAATCGCTTAAAAGGATTTCGGCTGATCGCATTTTCAATAATCTTATGAGAAGAATGAATGGCCTTAAGAGCGGGTGTTTCGGTAATGCCAGCATTGATCAGATTGGTGGTTATACCAAAAGGGGCCAGTTCGGAAGCCAGGTAACGACAACCCGATTCAAGAACAGATTTTGCAGCTGCAACCGCGGCATAACCAGGAATTACTTTATGGGAACCTTCACTGGTGATACCTATGATACGAGCAGGATTGTGAAAGAATCCATGGTCGTGCAGTAAACGGCTCCAGATGAGAAAACTGCTACCCATAGCATGTATCGTATGCGATAAATCATCTTCGCTTAAAACAGGGGAGGAGGTGCTTTCCGATATAGTCCCTATCAATGGATTAATATTGCCATCAGCTATGGAATGCAAAAAGACGCTTATCTTTCCTGTTTCTTTCAAAGTTTCGTTTAACCTTGATATGATCAGATCTTTTCCGTCACCTGTATTGGCATTTGTGTTAACGCTGATAAGATTGACACCTTTTTCGCGTATGAGTTGAAAAGATCTTTCTAAATCGGACATGTTCCCTTTACGGTCACGATGAACAATGAAAAGATTATAGCCTTTATCAGCAAATAATCTTGCTGATGCCAGACCAAAACCACTTGAACCACCCAGAATAAACACCCACTTCATAGGAAATATTTTAGCAAATATACATTTTCTTGCCCTTTTGTCCTAATTTTGTATAAAAAAACATGAGCGGTAGTTTTCATACTCTGTATTTCGAAACCACCCGAAAATGTAATTATTCCTGCGAACACTGCTCGAGTGGTTCACATTTGAAGGATGTCGTATGGGGTAATGAATTGACTTTAGACCAGATTGTAAACAGGGTTTTTCTTCCGGCATACCGATTGGGTACCCGCAATATTGATTTTTCGGGAGGCGAATTTTTATCACGTAGAGATGCTTTTGAATTGTTGCATGAAGCCGATAACATAGGCTTTAGGATAAGTATTGTAAGCAACGGTGCCACATTGAACGATAAAAATATTAAGAAATTAAAGGACCTGTTAGGGGATAACCTGATGATCTCCTTGGGTATTAATTCATTTGATAACGAAGAAAATTCAGACAGCCGTAGTGTAGAAACCGACAATATACTTCGACTGATTGCAAAGCTTGAAAATGAAAACATAAGGATGAATATCTGCGTGGCTGCTGGTGCACATACCGCTGATTCCTTTGCATCTACCATAGAAAAAATTAAAGAACTGAAACTCCCTTTCAATAGGATACCATTTACCCCAAGGCATACGGATGCAAAGCACCTGATGTTTAATAAAGAAATTCTAATGAACAAAATACACCCCTCTCTAAGAAGAGATTTTCATGGTTATGTGAGTTTTGTTCCCTTTTTTCTTCCGACGGAAAATTATTTTGCAGAAACCGGGCAATCAAAACCCAACAGTTTGGTCCCCACCAACCCTTCTGTGGGTTGCTGGTGTGGGTCATTTTACTCTATAACTCCCGAGGGTGACGTTACACCCTGCCCCTTACTGGGTGATCATGTGGCCGGCGGAAATGTTTTGAATGAGGATCTGGAGCAAATATTGTTTCATTCTGATTTGTTCAAAAGAATAGTTTCACGTGAAAACTTTGGCGGAAAATGCGGAAAATGCAAATACCGTTTTACCTGTGGAGGATGCCGTACCATGGCCTATTTTCAGACCGGAGATGTTTTTGGAGAAGATCCTACCTGTTTTATTGAGGACCTGACAGTTTCTGAACTCCATGAAATGGAGAAGGAAACCATTAAGAATTTTAAAAATTATGTCCGAATGACTCGCTTTGGGGGACTATCGGATCCCGAATAATTTATACCGGTACCACGTTCAAATGATCAAGTTTACCTTGCAACAGACTAAAGATTGAAATCCCCTATTTGGTTTTGGTATTATCCCTTATTTCTTTTAATAGTTCTACAATCTCATAATGAAGCAGGTCATGTTCTGTAAGTTCAGGTTCGGGCAAAGGTTGGGGGATCTCTGGCTTCGGCTCTTCTTTTTTCTTAAAGATACTTCCATAAATGATAATGGATACAGCTATACAGAGAACTATGATCAGAAAGTCCAGAATGGTCTGAATAAATAGACCATAATTTATAGAGTTTGCGGACTGACAACAACTGGCCTCCATAAGTGTGTATTTCAGATCCCGAAATTGCCCCCCATTACCTAAAAGCGGGAAAAGGATATCGTAGAGCAGCGAGGCGAGGACTCTGCTAACCAAAACCCCTGCAATAACCGAAACAACAAGATCAATGATACTAAATCTCGAAAGAGTTTTTCTAAGGTTGTTAAATAGTTTCATAATCTAAATTTTGAGTTTTAAAGGGTTTCATAATCTGCAAGGCTTCTGTTTACTACTTTGCCTGCCGAGACAATTACATTTTTTCCAATGGTAATATTGGGGAGCACTACCGCCTGTGCACTTATATAGGAATAAGCTCCGATTTCAACCGGACCTATTATGGTAGCATTGGGACCTACATTTACATATTTACCTATAGAAGTGCTATGACCTATGGTGGCATTGATATGAATGGCCGCCCCTTTTTCTATCCTTACATTATGCGAAATACCCACACCCGGTTGAATAATTACGCCAGAATATTTGTCATTAAAATGAAAGATAGTGGTACGTTTTGAAATGACAGAATCCAGATAACCAGTTACAGTTTCAATTTTTGTAGTCAGCATCTCTCTGATCCGCGGATTTCCAATGCCAGTGATAAAGCGCCGGTCGCCACCACGAAAATAGGCTTCTACCGCAGGTAAGTCTTTTAAGACCCGATAAGTGCCATACAGCATGTCAGGTGCGTTGGGCCCTTCATCATAAAAGACTATTTCATCCGAAAAATGATCCTCAATGAGTATGGTAAGTATCTCTTTCCCTAATCCTCCACAGCCTATAATGAGCATAACTATGATTTAAAAGAATGTATTGTATTGCAAATATAGTCAATTTCGTTATCGCTCAATTCCGGGAAGATGGGCAAAGAAAGAACTTCTCCGCAAATTCTTTTGCTGAGTGGGTTATGGGGCGGCCTATCTGTGATTCCGGAAAACAGCGGATATTCATACAGGGGCTTGGAATAGTGAACCATAGTTGCAATGCCTTTTTCAGCAAGAAATTGCTTCAATTCATCTCTATTACCTGTTCTTATCACGTATTTATGGTAAACATGCTTGCCTCTCATTATGTTTTCGGGCAAACGGATATAACTTAAATTCTGAAGATTCTTCTGATACAGCCGGGCAATCTCATTCAAACGATGAATTCTTTGTGCAAGATGTTCGGTGATCTGGAAACTGAGATGTGCGCAGTTAAGATCTGAAAGCCTGCTATTATAACCCAACATCTCAAATTCATTATGTTCCGATTTGCCATGATACCTGAGTTTTTTCAAAAAACGGAAAGTGTCTTCGCTATCGGTGAGTACAGCACCTCCGCTACCATAGGCACTTACGATCTTGGTAGGGTCGAAACTGAAACAACTGATATCGCCCATGCCACCCGCTTTTCTTTCGCCTGATTCTGATCCAAATCCCTGGGCAGCGTCTTCAATAAGTACAAGTTTGTTTTCTGAGGCAATAGCCTCAAGACGTGCGAAATCCAATAATTGACCAAATAAGTGAACCCCTATGATGGCTTTCGATTTGGGAGTAATCTTCTGCGAAAGGTCAGCAAGGTCCATAAGGAAAGTAGCCGGATCAATATCCACAAAAACCGGAATGGCGCCTGCCCTGATGATGGGGCTGGCCGATGCTATAAAAGAAAAAGAAGTAACCAGGACCTCATCACCCGGTTCCACTCCGGAACTTTTCAGTGCAAAGTACAAAGCGTCTGTACAGCTGTTGACAGTAACGGCAAATTGCCTTCCACTTATTTTACATAGATCATCTTCAAGAATTTCTGCCCTTTTGCCAAATAATAATCCGCTCGAATAAACAGAGTGGACAATTTCAAGAATGGCCTTGCTGTTATTTTCATAAAATCTTTTTATTCCGTAAAAAGGGATCTTCATAAAGCAGTTTTAATAGCCCAAAAGGTAATTTCAAATTTGAAAGACAAAAATACGTCAAATGATACTACCAAAGGTAATGATATATTGTCCGATTTCCCAAAATTCTACCCATCCTGCAATTATTTATTTAAACCCATCACATAGGGTATTTGTATTTTATAATATCGGCCATCTGGTATTTATCCTGAAGTTCGCGGTTAGTTTCTCTGTAAAAATCTTTTATAAAAGCTATCTGATCAGGCCTGAAAAGTTCGGAAGTAGAAGGTTTCCTTCCCCATATTTTCCAGTCATTAAACTTATAGTATTTCAAATTAAGGTTTCGGTAGATCCAGTTTATTTTAAGATAGTTATTTTTGAAAGGGGTATCCATACTGCTAAAATGATTTAACATCCGCATGAAAACCATCAGACGCATTCGTAACTTGTCATTTACCGGAGTAAAATTTATTTTATCAGTACCCATGTCAAAATCATATCTACGGGTATAATCTGCAATAAAACGAGCAGTATCCCTACTAAAATCTTCGAATAAATAAACATGCACGTTTTCGGCACCAAACAAATTCCGGTATACCTCAATGGTCTCATTATACTTGAGATAATCAAGAGAAAAATTCAATTCATTGTTTATGATCTTGTCAATAATTTTATCAGGTAGGTAGGTCCCCCCCTTTCTGACATAATAGATGTACCCCGAAGTCAGAAAGTCAATTTGATTACGTAAAAATATTATAATGGTGGCATTCGGAAAATGCTTTTTTAGATTGCTTGCAATATTCCTGCGTGTTTCTCCATGATCCCAGATAAATCTTTTTACGCCCGTAAGTTCCGGATCGTGGAATACCAGCCTCTTGTCTTTATCCGTTTCCGGGGGACTATATGAGGGTTGCAGAATATCCGAAATGAAAGATTCGGGCAACTGAAAATTAATGTTTTTGATCTTTTGATAATACGAATTATGAAACCATGTAGTCCCGGTCTTTGGATAGCCAATATGTATGATAGGGTTTTTCATCTGCAGCTTTCAACTTTTTTTTTGCGAAATTTGTTTTTCTATCATAATGGTAAATCCAAAATTAAATAAAAACTCCGTAAAAACAATTTGTAATAATTAGGATGGTTTAATTAATTAAGGTTTGGCAGCAAGTAAAATGTTTATTAGTTTTACAAAATCATGCAGCAGACCATTATTCACATAGGGTACCCCAAAACGGCTTCTACCTGGTTTATCAGCCACTTTTATCCTAAGGTTAAAAATGCCTCTGTCATCTATGCCAACGACTTGACCTATGATCTGACTCACGGCAAGGAAGAATTTAGCATAAACTATGAAAAGGTTAACAATGACAAAGAATGGTTGATTATTGCTTCTCATAAATTCTCAGGTTTTGTCGAAGGTATGTGGGATGGTGGAATTTACAGGTCCTTCTTTTTGAAACACATTAAAGAATTGCATCCGGAGGCTCATATCATTGTGTTTATCAGAAATCAGCTTGATTTTATTCCCTCACTTTATTCAAGTTATTTGCGCAGAGGAGGAACTTATAAGCTGAGGACCATTTTCAGCCCCCATGATCCTGTCGACAAAGATTTTTTTTCTTACGAATTTCTCAACTATCCAGAAATGATCAGGCTTTATCAGGAGAATTTCGGAAAAGACAAGGTGCATTTTTTTCTGTACGAAGAGTTTCTGGAGGATAACAGAATGTTTTTGGAAAATTTTGTTTCAAAATTCAATTTGGATATTGATCTTGATAACCTTTCATCTGTAAGGTCCAATGCAAAATTGCGGCAGGGACTGGCATCCTTGGTTCGGGTTACAAATCATTTTATTGCTCAGGGCAAGGGACCCAAAAAGAACCTGTTCAATTGGCCGCAGGTCAACAAAAGGATAAATAAGAACCTCGACGATTTGAACCGTTTCTCCATTTGGGGCAAACCCTTGGCCAGAGACAAAATGCTTGGAAAAGATCTCCACGATTTTATTTGCAATTATTTCAAAGAATCGAACAACGAACTGATCAATAGTTTCGGTTTAGATGCTATTCGGAAATACGGCTATCCCCTTTAAAATTATAGAATACGGCTGTCTTTTAGCGTTGACTTGCCTCCCTCAATCATTAGCTAAGCATATTTTAACTACCTTTGATTTGCCAATTTCCCGCATGAATGCATCTTTTTAAGAAAAAATATAGTCCCTTACATACCTCGGTACTTTCGGCATACAAATCTTTTCGCTCAAAAGATCATACCGGTCGTCTGTGTCATGCCCCTTTCAGGTCGATGAGGTTCTCGCAGTCGGGAAATGTGTTGGCCTGTTGTTTCAATAGGGGTTATGTTTTGGGAAAATACCCGGAACAATCTATTCACGATGTTTGGTTTGGGTCGAAAATTGTAAAACTAAGGAAATATATCAGCCATAACGACCTTTCACAGGGGTGTAATGAATGTGCCCGTCGTCTGGAAAACCATTTGTTCGGGCTTACCGGGGCCTATCAGTATGATTATCTTGCTAAGGCTAATTTAAATTCTTATCCTGCTATGCTTGATTTCGAGATCAGCAACATTTGCAATCTCGAATGTGTGATGTGTCTGGGTGAGAATTCGTCTGCAATACGAGCCAAAAGGGATAATTTGCCGCCCTGTCAGCAACATTATGACCTACATTTTGTTGAACAGATTAGGGAATTTGCTCCTCATCTGAAAGAAGCCAGATTTTCCGGAGGAGAGCCCTTTCTGATACCCTTATATTATCAACTATGGGAAATGCTTCTGGAGGTCAACCCCGGTATAGAAATTTCAGTGCTAACCAATGCAACGGTTTTAAATGAAAGGATAAAAAAGATGCTTGGCAAGGGGAATTTCCGAATCTCGGTCTCTTTCGACTCATTTCATAAGGCCACCTACGAAAAAATCAGGCGTAATGCTGATTTTGACGATGCCTTCGGCAATTTGCAGTTCTATCATTCTTATGCAAAGGATAAAGGCTACGATCTTGATCTGAATGTTTGCCCCATGCCTTACAACTGGAAAGAAATTCCTTCAATGATCCGATATTGTAATGAAAAAAATATACTTCTTAATTTTCACACAGTGGTATTCCCTCCTTCAGAGTCTTTATGGGCTGCGGGAAGTGAGTTGTTGAAAGAGATTTCAGCTTTTATGCGAACAGAATCCATAGAGAGCAATTCCGAAATAGCCGGAAGAAACCTAAGCACTTACGAACACTTCAAAGAACAAATAACTCAATGGATATCGAAAGCGGTAAGTTTCGAAACCAACAAAGCCGAATGGCAGCATTATGATGAGGCCAGCCTCGTTGAGCTATTGGACGAAACCCTCCCATCCGATTCAAATAATATGGCTTCCGAAATTCTTACATTATTATTGGCATCAGGTTGCAGCGAACCCGAAAGGAAAACAATTCTCATAAATTTGCTGGGCTTTTCACCCGATCTTATCGTTTCCGAGTTTCTGCACAACGAACCCGAAAAGTTGTTGTTGCGATTAAAAATGTTTAATTATCAGACCTCATGAATTTATTGAAGATGTTTGCCCGTAAAGGCAGAAAGAAATATCATCCCATTGATAAGGAAATTGTGAAGGCATTCAATATGGTCAGACCGGCCGATAAACGGCAATATCTTTGTCACGCTCCTTTCAAATCTATGACCTTTTTCCATACCGGCGATGTATTGGCTTGTTGGTACAACAAATTATTTCCACTGGGCAAATACCCCGACGATACGGTACACGATATTTGGTTTAGCCAGAGGGCCGATAAATTGCGCGACTTCATCAGCCATAACGATCTTTCTTATGGATGTGCTGATTGCAGAAGAGGTTTAAAAGCTGGTAATTTTTACACAGTGGGAAATTATCGTTATGATTTCCTTCCCGAACAAACCAGTGAATACCCTGTTTCCATGGATTTCCAGATTTCCAATTCCTGCAATCTGCAATGCATCATGTGCAATGGCGAATATTCTGCCAAAGTAAGGTCGAACCGCGAAAACAAAGAATTATATGACAGTCCTTACGACGAGAATTTTTTCACACAGATCGAACCCTTTATTCCTCATCTGAAAGAAGCTTCTTTTTCGGGGGGCGAACCATTCTTTGCTAAGGAATTCTTTAAGGTTTGGGACTTGATCATAAAACTGAATCCTAAAATAAATATTTCTGTCACCACCAATGGAAACATACTGAATGAGAAAGTGTGGACTTATCTGAATGCTCTTCCATTTAATATTTCTGTTTCATTAGATGCCATAACCGAAGCCACTTATAGCAAGATCAGAGTGAATGGGAATTTTAAAGCGGTAATGAAAAACTTAGAACTGTTTTCGGAATATACTGTATCCCGGGGAACTTATTTTGCTGTAAAGATATGTCCTATGCGCCAGAACTGGCACGAATTACCCCAGCTTTTTACTTTTCTGAACGAAAAGAATATTTATTTTCAGTACAGCACAGTTATTTATCCGCCCTATTGTTCCATTTGGAGTTTACCCTCCCATAAGCTCAAAGAGATAGTGAGTTATTTCAACAAGTATAGCCTGCCGGGCGAATCTGCCACACAAAAAGAAAATGCAGTGCGTTTTCAGGAGTTGATACACCAGACAGGTATATGGTACGAAGAAGCCCTGATCAGAGAGCAAATGAATTTTTATCAGAAAACCACTGCTGAATTGGCAGAACTCTTTATTAATAGGGTGCAAACCTATCTTGATGAAGAGTTGAACCATCTGAAAGAGGATAGCCCCTTACAGATAGCAAAAATGCAAGAGCTGGTTCAGCGGCTAATTGCGGATTCTCCTTCTGAAGAGATAGCCCTTGCCGGAATGCAATATTATGCATCCGTACCTATCGAAAGATGGCTGGCAGAAATAGAGATCAGAGATTATGAAAAGAATCTCGACAGGTTTTTGCAGATAGGCACCCAACAGTCCATACAGGATATAGATTTTTCCATTCCGGATTCGGTAATTTAAACCCACTCAATGCAGAAAAAAGCCGTCATACTTTTTTTTCCTCTGGTTGAAGCAGAAAATACCCAGGCCAACTATCCCTGGGCATTGGTCTATCTCGAAAGAATGATTCGTGATTTGGATATCGATATCATTCTGATCGACGAGCGGCTGCAACCCAATTATGAAGCAGTAATTGCCACTGTTGCCGACAGGCTGCTTTTTGCAGGTGTCAGCGCCATGATAGGATATCAAATCGTAGGCGGAATTAAATTCTCTGAAACGGTGAAAGCTCTTTCCTCGGCTCCTCTTATCTGGGGCGGATGGTTTCCCTCCGTTTTTCCCGAAATGGTGCTGAACGATGCTTATGCCGACTATATTTGTATAGGGCAGGGAGAGATTCCTTTTCGCTCGTTCACCGAAAAAATGATTACGGGTATAGAAATTTCAGATATCCCCGGTATAGGAACCAAAAAAAACGGAGTCATTTGTTTAGAGAAAAATGAAAAACTGAAAAACCCCATAGAATTTCCTCCTGTCGATCTTAAATTAATTGATGCCAACCGCCTCATCGATAATCAGGGAGTAGTGGCACAGGGCTACCGCGGTATCGATTACCTGGCCAGCACCGGCTGTCCCAACAACTGCAGTTTCTGCAATCTGGCTTTGGTATTCGGAACCAAATGGTTTGGCAAACCTATGGTCGAAATTTTCAGGGATCTTTCCTTTCTTATTAGTACTACCGCGGCTTCGCATGTCACCTTTGCCGACGATAACTTTTTTGCCAGCAAACGATTTGTTCTCAGTTTTTGCGAACAGCTCTTACAATCTGATCTGCATATTACCTGGGAGGCTAATGCCCATGTAGGATATTTTCTCGAAAACTTTTCTGATGCCGAGATCAGTCTCATTTACCAATCGGGCTGCAGAAGAATAAAGATCGGCGCAGAATCGGGCGACCAGCAGGTGCTCGACCTTATCAATAAGAACATCAGGGTAGGCGATAATCTGAAAATCGTCAGACTACTGAAAAAACACCACATCAGTACTAGGCTGTTTACCATGGTGTGCTTTCCTCAAGATCCTGATAAAGATTTCCGAAATACCTTACAATTGATAGGCAAGGCCAAACTGATAAATCCCCGACTCGACGCAAACATCAATTTCTATAAGCCCATACCCAAAACCCCTTTGTTCAAAACCTGCGAAGACTATGGTTTTGTTTACCCTGCCACCACTTCGGCCCTCATAAGTTTCTTCTCCGGAAAATTCGAAGCCCCATGGTACACACGCGACTATCATAAACCCCTGCATCAGTTTCTGAACTTTTATTATTTGTTTGCCAACCCTTTCTTTTTTCGTAGTTTTCCTTTGCTTTGGCAGCCCCTGGCTTTTTTGCTCAACCTTCACCTCTATCCCTTAATCTATCTCCGGTTCACCTTTAATTTTGTGAGGTTTCCTTTCGAAGAATTCTTATTTGGCAAAATCGTTCGATACAGCAATACCAAAAAGTCTGAAGAATTTAAATCCGTTTATATGTCCAGATAACCTCCTAAAATATTCCCGTGTTATGAATCTGAAAAAAAACAAGAAAAATTTTATATTACTTTTAATAACACTGCTATTGTTGTGTATTGTTATTGAAGGTGGTAGTTACCTTGTACTGAGATACACTTCAAAACTTCAATTAACGTATCCCTTTTTCAATCAGCAAATCTCACCCTATTATGTTTTCGGCAATGCCCCCGGCTTTGCTTATAAAAACAGCATAAAATCAAATCCTGATGAAAAGGATGCACATATTGACTCCAACGGTTTTATAACAGGAAGTCCTTTAGTAAAATTTAAGGATACCAACACCATAAGGATTTTTATTACCGGTGGGTCTGCGGCTTTTGGTACCGGACAAATTCGTCCTTACTATGGCGAAATTAAACAGTATCCTACGGGTCTTTACTCTTTCGAATCAAGCATTGCCGGATTGCTTCAAAAGCAACTAAAGTTGGCCCTCCCTAATAAAAAAATCGAAGTAATTAATGCCTGCGCTGTTAAACGTATGCTGCATCAGTCGGTGGCTTATTATCTGGAAACTATATCCGATTTCGATCCCGACATAGTTGTTTCATTAGACGGCAACAACGATGTAGGCTCTATGTCAGGTATTCCGCCTTACGTAAAAGGCAGCATGGCCCTTTCGGCCTACATTGACTTGTACGAGATAACAAAGCTTAATCGCAATAAGAGTTTCTCAAATCTTATTAACCTTCTCAACACATTGAAAATTGCTAATCTTCAGCAAAAAGAAAAAGGAAATAAAAAAGATTTTTTTGCCGATCCCTACGATCAGGCCACCTATAACGATTATCTTCAGCATAAGGAAGAATACATCCATGGTTCAAAAAAGTTTCTGAATATGATTCAATATTACCATGCCATTTGCGCCACCGACGATGTTGATTTTATTTTTTGTCTTCAACCCTTGCTTTACCGACAGAAGATAAATAAAACACTCTCCCCTTCTGAAAAAAAAATGCAATCGCAATTTTATACACCAAATTCTAAATCGCATAATGCAAAAGAAATGTTTACGCCTCAACAACTGGAATCAATTAAAAACAGTTCAAACCTGATCTTAAAATACTTTATTGATGATTATTTGAATGAACAGATCCGGCAGATATCGGTTTCTGAAGGGTTTTCCTATCTTGACATGAACCAGGAAATGATGAATATGGGTGCTGATAAAGATGTTTTTGTCGATTACTGCCATCTTACCCCTGAAGGAAATAACATTGTTGCCGGAATACTCTCAGAAAAAATAACGGAAATCTTACTTTCCTCTCCCCCAAAAGGCAGCATCACCAATCCGGTCTTACAGAAATAATAGAGGACCCACTTTTTTGATTATCTCTTTTTTTGAAGAGTAATATCAGCTTTTTATTTTTCTTTCTTTATCTCTTCGCATGCTAGCTTTGTTATTTTGCAGACTTGCTTTATCTCTTCGCATGTTTGCTTTGTTATTTTGCAGACTTGCTTTATCTCTTCGCATGTCTGCTTTATCATTTTGCAGACTTGCTTTATCTCTTTGCATGTCTGCTTTATCATTTTGCAGACTTGCTTTATCTCTTCGCATGTCTGCTTTGTCATTTTGCAGACTTGCTTTGTCTCTTTGCATGTCTGCTTTATCATTTTGCAGACTTGCTTTGTCTCTTTGCATGTTTGCTTTATTATTTTGCAGACTTGCTATATCTCTTCGAATGTCTGCTTTGTTATTTTTCTTGTCTGCATTATCTCTTGCATGGGTGTTCAAAAATGGGTGTCATTTTGCTTGGGCAGGATTATGCCCTGCAGGCATTATTTACAAAACCAATGGCGAATGCCTTTAACAATAAGTGAAAATTTGAGTATAGAAAAGCATCTGTCATAAAAGAACTTAGCTGCAAATTTCTTAACTGATTGACAAGTGTCAGACAAAATATCCTGCATAAAAATAGGCGGTTGCGGCAGTTTTACATATCTTTGTTTATCATTGAAATATTAAGGGAGAGTCTTAAAGGTGTGACGTATATCAAAACTATACTGAATATTTTTGTTTTACCAGATATTAAAAGCGATGAATAAAAAAGCTGTCATTTTGTTTTTTCCGGCAACTCAACCAGAAGGATATGATGTGGGATTTCCCTGGGCTTTGCTTCATTTGGAGAGAATGATCCGGGATCTCGATGTTGAATTACTTCTTATAGATGAAAGGTTAGAAAAGGACTATGAACCAGTCATCCAGAATACAAAAGGAAGATTGCTTTTTGCCGGAGTAAGCGCCATTTTAGGGTATCAGGTAGTGGGAGGAATGAAATTTTCTAAGGCAATTAAATCAATTACGGGTGCTCCTGTTATTTGGGGAGGGTGGTTTCCTACGGTTTATCCTGAAATGGCGTTAAAAGAAGATTGCATTGATTATGTATGTGTAGGACAAGGGGAAATACCATTTAAATCGTTTACGGAAAGAATACTAAATCAAGAAGAGGTAACAAGTGTTGCGGGTATAGGATATAAAAAAGACGGGGAAATTACTATAAATTCTAATGAATCAATAATCAATCCGTATTCATTTCCCCCTATTGATAAGTCTTTGATTGACGTAAACAAATTAATTGATAATAACGGAATTGTTCCTTATGAAAATCGTATTTTTAGCTATATCGCATCTTATGGATGTCCAATAAATTGCTCATTTTGCTGTGTTTCTCTTATATATAAAAACAAATGGTTTTCTAAACAACCACTTGAAATTATAGAGGACCTTAAATATTTCACAGAAAAAGCCTCCATTTCACAGTTTCTTTTTGCTGATGATAATTTTTTCGGGAGCAAAAAATTTGTTTTAGACTTTTGTCAGGAATTAATTAATTCAGGTCTTGAAATTACATGGAGCGCTCAGGCACAGGTAAGATTCTTTTTAAAACACTTTTCAGATGCCGATATCAGATTGATCTATAAATCTGGATGCCGACGAATCATTGTTGGTGCAGAATCGGGTGATCAGGAAACATTAGACGTAATAAATAAAAAAATTGATTTAAATGAAACGTATCAAATTCTAAAATTACTAAAGGGATATGATATTCGTAATCGAATTCATGCAATGGTTTGTTTACCGATTAATCCAGAAAAGGATTTTTGGCAAACTATGAATATGGTGGGCAATTCAATCCTGATAGATCCAAGTATTGGGGTTAGTATTAAATTTTATAAGCCTATCCCAAAAACTGATCTATATGAAATTTGTATTAAAAAGGGATTCAATCCACCATCCACCATCCACGAATTAATAGATTCTTTATTTGAGAAAAATGTACAGCCATGGCACAACAAGGATTATCACAGATTAATGAAATACTTTGTGAATTTTTATTTTGTATTTGCAAATCCAAATTCCTTTATGGCCTACCCGTTGAAATATCGGCCATTAATGTTTGTGTTGACCTTAATATTCCATCCCCCGGTTTATTTGCGGATTAAATTAAACTGGATGAAGTTTCCTTTTGAAGCATGGTTATTTATGAAGATTATTCCCACACCACCGGAGGCTACATTTGTTGACACTAAATCAATTAACAAAACAAAATTTTTAAGAATTTTTGCCGAGAAATAAGTTTGGGAATAATGGAATTTGTTTTTTTAATATAAATATTGGGCTCGAAATAAAATCCAATGGGAAATTAGATTTAATTTTGAATCAAATAAAAACAAAACGACTTGCATAAAATAACCTTTATAGAAATCATTCCATATCTTTGTTCTTTACTACTTGTATGAGAAATTCATACCGATGGAAGTTTTATTAATGAAGTCTGAAAAGCCTATCCTATAATAACGAAAAAAATGAAAAAAACCATTCTTCTTTTTTTCCCCTCACCTCATCCTGAAGGTAGTTATGCTAACTATCCCTGGGCTCTGCTCTATCTTGAAAGAATGGTTCGACATCTTGATGTTAACTTGGTATTGCTTGATGAACGACTTGATAAAAATTATAAGGATATTATCGAAGAACACAAGAATGATTTGCTCTTCGTCGGAATTAGCGCCATATTAGGATATCAGGTTGTGGGCGGTAAGAAATTTTCAGAGTTAGTTAAATCAATAGCAGGAGTTCCTATTATTTGGGGGGGCTGGTTTCCGACAATTTTTCCCGAAATGATTTTGAACGATAATACCGCCGAATATATTTGTGTTGGACAGGGCGAATTACCTTTTCAGGCATTTACCGAAACAATGCTAGCAGGGGAAGATGTTTCAGTTATACCCGGGATTGGATATAAAAAAAACGGAGAGATTATCATTAATCCCAATTCGAATCTCATAAATACAAATTCTTTTCCGCTAATAGACTTGACTCTGATTGATGCCAATAGATTGATAGATTTAAATGGTGTCGTGGAACCGGGAAATAGAATGACCGAATATATCGCCACTACTGGCTGTCCTCATAATTGTAGTTTTTGCAACTTAACCGAAGTTGTAGGCAGTAAGTGGTTCGCAAAACCAATTAATGAAATTATTGAGAATCTCAAATACTTTTATGAAAAAGCCGGAGTCTCACATGTCGTTTTTATAGACGATAATTTTTTGGCAAATAAAAAATTCATTAAAGATTTTTGTAACGAAATAATCCAATCAGGTATTTCATTCACATGGGAAGCTCATGCACATGTCGGTTATTTTTTACGGCATTTTGTTGACGAAGATATTCGCTTATTGTATAGTGCTGGTTGCAGAAGAATAATCGTTGGTGCCGAATCGGGTGATCAGGAAGTCCTCGATTTGCTAAATAAAAGGACAAAAGCGGAGGACAATTTGACAATAATTAAACTTCTCAAAAAGCACAATATCCGAGTTAGAATGCACACAATGATTTGTTTCCCTGCTAACCCCAATAAAGATTTCTTTTTGACTTTGAATATGATTGGCAAAGCATTGATAATTGACCCTACCGTACAGGCAAATATAAAGTTCTATAAACCAATACCCAAAACAGCACTGTTTAAGATTTGTGTTGATCATGGGTTTATACAGCCGACCTCAATAGATGAACTAATCGACTCTTTTTCACGATATATAATGGCACCTTGGTACAAACGAAATTATCATAAGGATTTGGATAATTATGTGAATTTTTACTTTTTATTTTTAAACCCTTTCTATTTTATGAAATCGCCATGGTTATCTCGTCCTTTTATTTTTTTATTAAATATGGTTCTTACCCCCCTAATTTATTTGAGGTTTAAGTTTAATCTAATGCGATTTCCGATTGAAGCTATCTTGCTAAGAAGTATGATCAGAAAGGGTAAAATGAGTACCTTTTTAGATTCTGTTTCTGTTAATAAAACAAAGTTGTTTAACAAAGCCAGACGAATAGAACCATAGTGTTTTATGTTGTTTTCGAATTAGTTGTTTATTAAAATGACCAGAAAAACAGTAATATTATTTAATCCGCTTTCCAATCCAAAAGGTAATAATTTAGATTATCCTTGGAATTTAGTCTTTCTGGAAAGAATGATACGGCATTTGGATATCGAAATAATACTAATTGAAGAGCGTTTAGACAGAAATTATCAGGAAATTATTGAAAGATCAAAAGACAAATTGCTTTTTGCCGGTGTGAGTGCAATTGCCGGATATCAAATTGTGAGCGGAATTAAATTCTCTGAAACCATAAAAACAATTAGTGGTGCTCCCGTAATTTGGGGAGGGTGGTTTTCCACCAGTTTCCCTGAAATGATATTGAAGGATGATTATGCTGACTACATTTGTGTTGGACAGGGAGAAGTTCCTTTCAGAAATTTTACCGAAAGAATGCTAAAAGGAGAAGATGTTTCAGACATTGCCGGAATCGGATATAGAAAGGACGGAGAATTTATTATTAATCCCAATAAGGGACTTACCAAGACTGATACATTTCCTCGCATCGACTTGACATTGATCGACCCCAACAGAATGATCGATCTGAATGGGAGAGAAGAACCAGGGTATAGAGGAATAGATTATCTAACAAGCATTGGATGCACCAATCATTGTACATTCTGTAATTTGGCATCTGCCTACGAAGGAAATTGGTTCCCACACAGAATTTCTGAAATTGTTGAGGATTTGAAGTTTTTAGTAACTCATGCCGGTGTTTCCTATATTATCTTTTGCGACAACAATTTTTTTGCCAGCAAAAAATTCGTAATGGATTTATGCCAGGCAATAATAAAGGAAGGGTTTACTTTTACCTGGGATGCCCAGGCACATGTTCAGTATTTTTTAAATAATTTCTCCGACCAGGATATAGAACTCTTGTATCAATCAGGCTGTCGAAGATTAAAATTTGGCGCTGAATCAGGTGATCAGGATGTCATTGACTTGGTAAATAAAAAATTAAAAGTAAGCGACAACTTAGATGTCGTTAGAGTTTGTAAAAAGCACAATATCCGCGTTCGTCTTCATACCATGCTTTGTTTTCCGCTAAATCCCGAAAAGGACTTTTGGTTAACTCTGAATATGATTGGAAATGCAATTTTGATTGACAGAAAGGCCGAGGTTGATATTGCTTTTTACAAGCCATTTACCCATACCCCCCTTTATGATATAAGTACAACTAAGGGTTTTGTCTTTCCTACCACGACAAAAGAATTGCTGGCTTTTATTTATAGTAAGACAGACGCTCCCTGGTACAATAAGGATTATTATAAGGAGTTGGGCAATTTTGTTTTCTTTTATTTTTTATATGCAAACCCATATTACTTTATGAGCTTCCCTCTAAAACATCGCCCCTTTGCATTTCTTTTGAATGTAATCCTGTACCCCATTATATATTTACGGTTTAAATTAAATTTATTGAAGTTTCCATTTGAAGCAACACTTTTCAGAAAAAATTTTTGGGCAAAAAAAGAAAACCCCATATTCTTTTCTATTTCTATTAATAAAACCAGATATTTAAGAGAACATTCATAGCCCCTCCAGAACTCTGAAATTCTTATTTAAGGTATTACTATCGGATTAAAATCTTAAAACACTTGACGAATAAAAAATCCATAATTCTCTTTTTTCCTTTAATTGAATCTAAAGAAAAATTCAGCAACATTCCTTGGGCCCTGTTAAGCCTCGAAAGAATGGTGAGGCATTTGGAAGTAGAGGTGATTCTCATAGACGAAAGACTGGAGCCGGACTATGACCATATTTTAGAAAGATACTCCGATAGTGTTTTGTTTGCAGGTATCAGTGCCGTCATCGGATACCAAATTGCCGGTGGGGTTAAGTTTGCTGATACTTTCAGAAAATATTCGAAAGCGCCTGTCATTTGGGGTGGTTGGTTTCCCACTACCCTGCCCGAACCCTTGCTGAAAGACGGCTATGCGGATTATGTATGCACCGGCCCCGGAGAGCTGCCTTTCAAAAATTTTACGGAGAAAATGCTGCAGGGATTATCGGTAAAAGACATCCCGGGAATTGGTTTTGTGGAGAACGATGAGGTGATACTCAATCCCAACGGCGAATATGTAAATCCCGAATTGTCATTTCCCCCGGTGAACAAAGACCTGATAGACGTCAACCGCCTGATCGATATCAATGGCCCGGTGCCCATAGGTTCGCGTTTTGTCGATTATCTGGCCAGCACGGGCTGCCCCAATGGTTGCGGATTTTGCAGTGTGGTACATGTGTATCGCCACCGCTGGTTTGCCAAACAGATACCCGAGATCATGGAAGATCTTTGGTATTTCAAACAAAAGGCCAACATATCCCATGTGGTGTTCTGGGACGAGAATATCTTTGCCAGCAAGCGATTTGTCATGGAGTTCTGCAACGAACTCATACGATCCGGCATCGCTCTCACCTGGAGCGGTTATGCCCATATCGGTTATTTTTTAAGGAACTTTTCGGATGAGGAGATTGCCCTGGTATATAAGGCCGGCTGTCGCGAAATAAGGTTGGGCGCCGAATCGGGCGATCAGGAAGTGCTCGACCTAATTCACAAAAAGATCAAGGTCGACGACACCCTTAAGGTGGTAACCCGTCTGAAAAAGCATAAGATTCGAAGCAGGATTTTTCTGATAGCTTGCTTTCCTCAAGATCCCGATAAAGATTTCTGGCTTACGTTGAATCTGATGGGAAGGGCCTTGTTAGTCGATCCTACTGTGTATGCCAAAATACGTTTTTTTGTTCCCATACCCAAAACGGATCTCTACGAACTGAGTATGCAGAAAGGATTCATCCCTCCTACCTCCACCCTCGAATTGATCCATTTTTTTAACTACCATTTCACGGTCAATTATACTGCTCCCTGGTGCAAAAAGGATTACAGCAAGACACTGGAATATTATGAAAACTTCTACTTTTTATTTACCGACCCCTATTGTTATCGCAAATTCCCAACAAAACATCGTCCGCTGATCATATTGCTCAGCCTGTGGATGGTTCCTGTAGTTTGGTTGCGAATTAGATGGAATATTATGAAGTTTCCTTTCGAAGCAAAACTCTTGGCCGGGATTGTAAAAAGGCTAAAATAAAGTGAGTTCGACATTATTATATAAATTGCAGTATAGCCCTTTGATCCGGGAAAAAACCAAA
>CAZRFL010000004.1:0-7185 GCA_964599365.1 uncultured Bacteroidales bacterium | reverse complement strand
ACCAAATCAGTCAGGTCAAGCATGTTTTAATACCAACGAATCTTGTTATTGGTATAATAAGGGTTCTTGTCAGACTAAATAGTGTCGTTGCCGGACCAATCAGTGTTCTTATTGGTCCAATCAAGGTTCTTATTGGTCTGGCTACAACACTTAATGGTTTAATTACGGCACTCATTAATTCAGTGAGTACATTGATTGTATTACCTAAGCTTCTCATTCGTCCAATAAGAACTCTCATAAGTACTAATACAAGTGTAATAGGTCCAATGAGCCTTTTACATGGTCGGGTTATACGATTTATTGAAGTGCTAACGCATAAAATAAGGGTTATGCGACTCGGTTTATTTCAAGATTTTAATCCATTTCCTTACATCGAGCTCACAAAAAAAAGACTGAGCTGGCATATCAGGAGATTTTCTCGAAGGTAAACACTGTTTTGGGCTTGAAAGGTGTGAAAAAAGTTAGGTCGTTGGTAAATTTCTCTGTATCCGAAGTCCTGAAAGTAAGCAATTCGTTTATGGTAAAAATTTTGTGTAATGCATCGTTAACAAATGAAAAGCCTAAAATAAATACTCCTTCATTCAACAGATTGGCAGGAAGCACCCAGCTAAATTGATAAATACCTTTTTCGGTCAGATGGATGTTGTTTTTTCTGATAATATATTCATTGAACATTTTATTGTTCATGAAATCTCTTATGCCAAATACCATATCTCCCTTGCCCCCCAAATATTCTACCTGGAATGTGATAATGATCTCCTTATCGATAGGGAATCCGTCCTCGTCTGTGATTGTATTGTCGGCGGAGCAGATAGAGGCAGATATGATACGAAATGACTCTGATTCGGCCTTTACATTTGAGTTTTCAAAGCTTACCGAGGTCTTCAGTTTGTTAAGATGCTCTTTATATAACAGGCCCATATTGTTGTTTCGGAATTTATTCTTTTTGGTAGCACTTCCCGAGGCTCTTTCCTGCAACAGCAATTGCTGGTATTGGCTAATAATGGAAGTGTTGGGCCCCGCATCCAAAAGTTGCCCCTCATGCATCAGAATAAGCCTGTCGCAATAATTAGAAATATCACTGATATCATGACTGACAATGACAATGGTCTTGTTGGTATTCTTCAGGTCAATGATCTTGTTGATGCATTTGTTTTTAAAGTTGATATCTCCCACCGAAAGCATTTCGTCCAACAGAATGATATCGGTTTCCAGAAAAGCAATTACGGCAAATCCCAAACGCATCAGCATACCTGATGAATAATGTTTGATGGGTTCGTTAATAAAAGCACTGATCTCGCTGAATTCAACAATTTCGTCGAAGCAGCTATCTATCTGCTTTTTGGTAAATCCTAATATCTTGCCATACATCAGAATATTGTCTCTGCCCGAAAGCTCCGGATGAAAACCTACGCCCAACTCCAGAATGGCTGCCAGCTGTCCGGCTATCTCAATTTTTCCGTTGGTAGGTCGCAATATGCCACTGAGAATTTTCAGCAAAGTGCTTTTACCGGCCCCGTTCATTCCTATAATGCCCACCGATTCGCCCTCATATATCTCGAAGGAAACATCTTTCAGTGCCCAAAACTCTTTATATCCTGCAGGCAGATATTTTTTAAGATTTCTCTTTATAAAAGAATCCCCGCTGTTTAAGGCCTTTTCTGCTTTCACATCAAATTTCTTCGAAATATGACTGGCTTTTATGGAGATATTAGGCATGAGGTGGGTTTTAAAGTTGTTCTGCCATACGGTATTCTACATTTTTAAAGTAGATGGCCGATAAGAAAAACATAAGGATGACGAACATAAATCCGGGGATATAATAAAGCGAAAACGGTCCGCTTCCGGTCACACACCATCTTAGTCCTTCTACCACACCCGCAATAGGATTAAAATACAGGAAAAACGTCAGGTGCTGCGGTATAATGCTGACAGGATAAAACACGGGGGTCACCATCATAATGAGCCCTACAAAATAAGGAACTACATGCAGAAAATCCCGACGCCGGAACGAAAGGGCACTAAGCCATACACCAAAAGTGAGGCCGTTCAGCATATTCAGAAGGATGAAAACAGGGAAAAAGATGATCCTGTAGGTTGGCATGATCCCATAAAAAGCAAGAAGCACAATCAGAACAATAAGCCAAATGGCATACTCCACCAGGGTGCTGAAAGCCTTGGAAACAGGAATGATCAGTTTGGGGAAATAGACTTTCTTTATGATCTGCTGCGATTCTATCAATGAGATTCCCGAAGAAGATACCAGTATAGAAAAATAATACCAGGTGCTCATTCCTATAAATACAAAAACCGGGTAGGGGGAACCGTCGGAACCTATCTTTAATAAGTTGCCGAAAAAGAAAGTAAAAACAAACAATCCTACCACGGGTTGCAGCAAACTCAGTAAAACCCCCAGATTGGTCTGTGCATATTTTACCTTGATATCCTTTCTAACCAATGCCCAGACAAGCTCTTTATAGCTAACACATTTGCCAATATATCGCCAGATATTTTGATTTGGCAAAATGGTTTTAATTTCTTTTTTATTGGGTTTGGAAGAGGTCACAAATGGAGTACTGAGATTAAAAAAAGTATGGAAAAGCTAGCTGCAAATGTAATTCTTTTTTAGTCTCTCAATGCGGCTATGCTTGGGAATTCCTCAATAATTAAAGCATGCTATGCCACCAACAATGAGTATCAAATGAAATCATCGCGGTTGTCCGACTTTTTAAACATGAAGGCGAATATGCTTTTTACCACCAGCAGAAATTGTTGCGGATATTTTAAGGGGATACTAAGCGTATTGAAAAATGTATGCCGGTTGAAAATGTAAAACGAAAACAAAAAGTAGTATTCTACCCATTTTTTTTGTCTGACCTTATTTTCTTTAAATGCTACACTATAGACGGGCGAGGTTGTAAGAGTGATATTGTCTATGTTTTTCTCATAAAATTCTGTCTCGGGATAAGGGATAAGATAGGAGATGTTGGCAAAGAGAACGGGTAGTTTCTTAATAAAGCTCAGCGATTCCAATATCTCTTTTTTTCCTTCGGTAAGGGGGTTAAATAGCAGGAAAACCGAAACTTCTATACCCACCCTGCTAAGAGTAAGTATCTTCTCCCGTATGAAGTCAAACCCTGTGTTAATATTCTTGTTGTATGCTTTTTGAACATCCTGATAGATGGATTCAAGCCCGAGAAAGATGCGTTTGAAATGCAGGGCTTTCAACAGTTGGGCGGTCTCCTCATCCAGGAGGTCAACACGTGTGAGCCCGTAGAAATTGAAACGAAGGTTGTTTTCTTCAATAAACCGGAGCATATCTTTCAGCAGGCCTTTATGTAAAGTGCAATTATCATCCATGATCCTGATATTGTGATAGCCTTGCTCATGAAAATGCAGCAATTCTTTTTTTATGTTCTCAAAATTTCTGTAGTGGGCCTTGTCCAGATTATAGGTCCTGATGCAAAAGGAACATTTATAAGGGCATCCGAACGAAAAGTAGGTAAAGGCGGTGGCTCCTTTGGTAAGAAACTCAAAGTAGAGGTCCTTTTTTAAAAAAGAATAATCTATACCCTCAATAATATCGGGGTTGAATGTCATTGGAACCGGCCTTATGTCATTCATTTTTTGAATAAAGCTATCAGTAGAATCAATACCTGCTGCAGCCTGAATTACTTCCTCAAAATTATTCCCCAATATTACATCAAACTGTGGGAATTGGTCCCGAAACAGATCGGGCAGATAGCCAATACCGATTATTTTTGCTTTCGATACCGACCTCAGTTGTGTTAAGAATTCGGTTTCCTCATTGATAAAGTCAACCGAGATCAGTGTGATGACGACATCCGGATCAAACTTTCGTATATCGGCTATGCATGCAGAAGCACTCAATCCTTCGGCAACGGCATCTGTGAATTTTATCTGGTGCGTAAGGCTATAATTGTTTTTTATGATGGTAGCTACCCTCAGCAGTTCAATAGGGGGGTACAAAAATCCGTTAGCATAATAGGAACAGGAATACCTGCGTATGATCTTATGCTTCGATGGAAGGTTGACTATATAGAACTTCATTTACAAATGACTGAAAGGTTTTTTTCTCTTATTTTTCAATAAGAAAACCACCCATTACCAGTGCATCCAACCCCGTTCTGTAAAAGGTGGCTATAGCATCAGCAGGAGTTGCCACTATGGGTTCGTTATTATTATTGAAACTGGTATTCACCACAACGGCATGTCCGCTCAGCTTTTTTAATTCGGAAAGGAATTCGTGATACAAGGGATGTGTTTTATGATTCACCGTTTGTATCCTGGCGGTTCCGTCAGCATGCACCACGCCGGGTATCACATCTTTTACCTCCTCCCTTACCGTATAGGTAATATTCATAAAGGGTGCCGAAGGTGCTTTACCTGTAAAATAAATGGCTGCATCTTCTTCCGTCACCGAAGGGCAGAAAGGACGATAATCTTCCCTGTGTTTTATCTTATGATTAATGATGTTCTTCACATTAGGCATGGCCGGATTGGCTAAAATACTGCGGGCTCCCAAAGCCCTGGGCCCAAATTCCATTCGCCCCTGAAACCATCCTATAACTTTATGCCGGGCTACTAAATCAGCAGCAACTTTTGCCGGTGCAGCAATCTTCGTATATCTGACATTAATTTCCTGCATTGTCTGTTCAATTTCTTCATCAGTAAATTCCATTCCTAACAAGGCAGAATCCAATGGTGTCGGTTTTACCCCGTGATGGGCCGAAACAAACATGGCGGCCCCCAAAGAGATTCCGGCATCGCTGGCAGCAGGCTGTACGTAAATATCCTGAATAAAATCGAGTTCCATGATCTTTTGGTTGGCTAAGCAATTCAGAGCCACACCACCGGCCAGACAGATCTTTTGCAGTCCGGTTTCTTTGTGAAAATAGGTGACAATATCTACAATAACTTCTTCCAGTTGTTTTTGCGCCGATGCGGCAATATCTCTGTAATGTTGAGTAAGCTGCTCTTTTTTCAGACGTTTTTTCCCATATTCTGTTGTTAACCGGCTTCCAAAAGCCATTTCCTGACGGGTAGGCTGCGAGCCTCCTGCCGGTATGGGTTTCAAATAATCTTCATTGAGAGCAAAATCACCATTCTTATACGAAAGCAGGGGCGAAAAGTCGAATTTATTTCTGTCACCATAGGCAGCCAGCCCCATGAGTTTATACTCATCACTGTCGCGCCTGAAACCACAAAGCTGGGTGATTATGGAATAAAATATTCCCAAACTGTTCGGCCGGGTATATCTTCTGAACAATTTCATTTCCTTTCCTTTACCAATACTTAATTGTGTGGAAACTCCATCACCCGACGCATCCAGAGTAAGTACCATGGCTTCATCGAACCCGGAACCGAAAAAGGCAGAGGCTGCGTGCGCATCGTGATGATGAACAAATTCGAGGGGAGGACAATATCCGAAAGTATAAGTAAAATAGTCTGTCAACTTATCAGCATATTCCTGTCCCCAGGTTGAGCCATGAGAAGCAATAATGTCAATGTCTCTAATACTTAAACCGGTCTGCCTTAGGCATTCTTCAATAGACAGCTCGGGCAATTGGCCGGGAGAAAACTTAATGCGGTTCAGTCGTTCTTCTTCTATCGCAAATAATATTTTTCCGTCTTTGAGCAGGGTGGCAGAAATATCCTGATATCCCATTCTTACTCCACCGTTTATTCCTAGTATAATCATAGTTTTTGTTTTTATTTGCCGCAATTAAAGTACTTATCATAAGTAACACGAGGAAGAAAATGTAACATCGACAGTATTTTAATAGGATATTTCATGAATCGTATGGTTGAATACGCTGTTTTGTAGTCGCGAAAAGTCTTTGGAGGCAGGGCCATATATCCATCAAATTCTTCACGGGTGATGCCCAGTCGCTTGATACAAAGATCAATTATTTTAGGGTCTTCAATGGAATAAATGCCATGGGCTCTTTCCATGGCTGTTTCCCTTTTCAATTGACCCGAACGGACCAGAGCCGAATCACTGTTCATATTCATGTCAATATTGAACTTTACCCTGTGAATGTATTTGATCATGCTATGGTACAGGTCATCAAAATAGTGTGCCCCCGGATAAACCCAATCCAATTCTTTTACGATGATCTTTTCGGCTTCAGGTCGTATATAATCGTAATAGTACATGGGGGTAATCGTCCTGATACCCCGAAAAACCGTATAATAAAAAAGCTCTTTAATACCCAGATGAAACCCCGGGTCGTTTGGCGTCCATTTTCTTAAGGGCTGATCACTAAATAAGTTGTGCACATTTCTCAGGTAGTCACCATCAAAAAACGACCATGACAAAGGTTTGACTCCTTCTGTTCGAAACGATTGTCCAATCAGAATATATTTTACACCTTCTTTTGCGGCTGTTCCATAAAGTGATGAGGCAATGCCTATATCGGTTCCCATGTTCAGATCAGGAACGGAAGCCTTGAGAAAATCTATTTTCAGTGCCTTTCCTTCTCTCCAGTCTGAGGTAATCGTTCTCAGGTCGACCCCCAGTTTCTTGACTGCCTTTATCATGTTTTCGCCTGCCACCGGATTGTCGAACCCATCATTGAAATGCACGGCAATAGGGCGTAACCCCCATTTTTTTACCGCAAGATATAATAGGTAGATACTATCCCTTCCCCCGCTGATTCCAATAACACAGTCGTAGCGTTTGTTTTTCCCCTTATTTTTTATAGTTCTGAAAAAACCCTCAAGTATCTCAGCTCCTTTTTCCCCATTAGGAAAAGTATGTTCCAACTTATCTTGAAAGTGACAAAAATTACATACTCCTGTTTGGTCAAAAACAATACCCGGCACGCTACTGTCCTGCACGCAACGGGTACATATTTGATAATGGATATCTTTTTTTACTCCGTTTACAATTACATCAGTCATCAATTACAGCGTGGTTTTCTTACAGAAATGCAAATGTAAATTAATTGATGGTAATTTTTGTATTTTTTGGGATGCTATTAAATCTCTATAGATTGATAAAATTCATTCCCTGCTGTTTTAGCCTGTCCCCGATTTGTGTCCCCTTCTCATTATTGACAGGAATATCAGTTTCAACAACAACCAATTCTCCTGCAAATTCATTGAATTGCCCCTGAGCAAGAACTCCGTTCTGATCAACAGCCAGTGAACAACCTACCA
>CAZRFL010000003.1:34461-107076 GCA_964599365.1 uncultured Bacteroidales bacterium | reverse complement strand
GGTTCAGCGACACGAACAATTGGTTCAGCGACACGAACAGTTGGTTCAGCGACACAAACACTTGGTTCAGCGACACACTCAATTGCCTCATTGCTAGCAGAATATGGAACAATGTCGAAAAATGGCATGTCAATTGCCTTTTTGTCGCCGTTATAGTCGTATAGTGAGGTGCTTTCAACATAAACACAAATTGGCATGCTGCAGGTAGCAGGCAAATTAAAAGCAGTGTTTGATGAAGCGATATATGGCATGGTTTAGATGCAATAATTTCTGAGTTCGAAATTAAAGATTTTTCCTAAACCCTGCAAGTCAGAATTTGAGTATTTTTTGTTCAGAACTTAAAAAACAGTCAGCAAATATGCTTACGCTTTCTGTTGCGAACCGTCGTTGTAGCTCATCATCTACTAAATACTAAATACCAGATACTACTTTCTGGCTTCAAACAAAATGTTCAGCATCTTCACGGCACATTCGGGGATTTTGGTTCCCGGTCCGAAGATGGCCATGGCGCCTGCTTTGTAAAGGAAATTATAGTCCTGTGCGGGTATCACACCGCCTACTATCACCATAATATCTTCACGGCCCAGTTTCTTCAGTTCTTTGATCACCTGTGGTACCAGCGTTTTGTGTCCAGCTGCCAGACTGGAAACGCCCAACACATGCACGTCGTTTTCTACGGCTTGTTTGGCGGCTTCGGCAGGGGTTTGGAACAGCGGCCCAATATCAACATCGAAGCCGATATCGGCATAACCGGTTGCCACTACTTTGGCTCCGCGGTCGTGTCCGTCCTGGCCCATTTTGGCTATCATAATGCGTGGCCTGCGGCCTTCCATGGCGGCAAACTTGTCGGCAAGTTCGCAAGCCTTTTTGTAACTTTCGTCTTCCATAGATTCTGATGAATAAACTCCCGAAATGGATCGTATAACTGCTTTGTATCTTCCGAAAATGTTTTCGCAGGCGGTTGATATCTCGCCCAGGGTAGCGCGTTTGCGTGCAGCATCCACGGCCAGTGCCAGCAGGTTGCCCTTGCCTGTCGAGCAAGCTTCGGTAATGGCCTCAAGGGCTTTTTGCACCTCATCGCTATTGCGAATGGCTTTCAGTTCGGTCAGGCGCATGATCTGCGAATCGCGAACCGCGGTGTTGTCCACCTCCAGGGTATCCATAGGGGCTTCTTTCGCCAGACGGTATTTGTTCACACCCACAATGGTATCCTTGCCGGAATCAATGCGTGCCTGTTTGCGGGCAGCAGCTTCTTCTATCCTCATCTTGGGCAGGCCGGTTTCAATGGCTTTGGCCATACCGCCCAGTTCTTCCACTTCCTCAATCAGTTTCCAGGCTTTGTGAGCCAGTTCGTGGGTCAGGTATTCCACATAATACGAACCCGCCCAGGGATCCACCACCTTGCAGATGTTGGTTTCTTCCTGCAGATAAATCTGGGTGTTGCGGGCAATACGTGCTGAGAAATCCGTTGGCAGTGCAATGGCTTCGTCGAGTGCATTGGTGTGCAGCGATTGGGTATGTCCCAATGCGGCGCCCAGGGCTTCCACACAGGTGCGGGCTATATTGTTAAAAGGATCCTGCTCGGTAAGGCTCCATCCCGATGTCTGGCAATGCGTGCGCAGCGCCAGCGATTTGGGATTCTTAGGATGGAAAGTGTTCACCAGCTTGGCCCACAACATACGTGCGGCGCGCAGCTTGGCGATTTCCATGAAGTGATTCATGCCCACACCCCAAAAGAAAGACAAACGGGGCGCGAAGGAATCAATGTCCATGCCTGCATTCACGCCTGCGCGGAGGTATTCCAGTCCGTCGGCCAGGGTATATGCCAGTTCGATATCGGCGGTGGCACCGGCTTCCTGCATGTGGTAGCCGCTGATGCTGATAGAATTGAACTTGGGCATATTTTTGGAAGTAAACTCAAAAATATCGGCGATGATCTTCATCGAAGGCAAAGGCGGATAAATGTAGGTGTTGCGCACCATGAACTCTTTCAGGATGTCATTCTGAATGGTTCCGCTGAGTTTTTCTATGGACACACCCTGCTCTTCGGCGGCTACAATATAGAAAGCCAGCACGGGCAGCACGGCTCCGTTCATGGTCATGGAAACCGACATTTTGTCCAAAGGAATACTGTCGAACAGTATTTTCATGTCCAGAATGGAATCGATGGCAACACCGGCCTTGCCTACATCGCCCAATACTCGTTCGTGGTCGGAGTCGTAGCCACGGTGTGTAGCCAGATCGAATGCAACCGACAATCCTTTTTGTCCGGCTGCCAGGTTTCTTCTGTAAAATGCATTTGATTCTTCAGCCGTGGAGAAGCCGGCATACTGACGGACGGTCCAGGGCTGCATCACATACATGGTGGAGTAGGGGCCGCGAAGAAAAGGCGCCAGTCCTGCTGCATAGCTGAGATGCTCCATTCCGTTCAGGTCCTTCACCGTATACACGGGTTTCAGGGGGATGAGTTCAGGCGTAAGCATGGTTTCTTTCGACAGTTTGCCGCTGGATTTGCTCTTTTCTTTTTGAGAGGGCCTGTAATCTATTTTTGTAAAATCGGGTCTCATGATTTGTAGGAAGTTATTTTGTTAATTGATGGTCATTAGTTGTCATTTGCTTCGCGTCACTTATTGTCATTTATTGTTTTTTTTGCCGATTGAAGATTGCCGACTGCCGATTCTTTCTCCGTTTATATTCCAAATTTTTTCTGGAACCCGGTCAGTGATTCTATAACATTGGTGCGTACATGGATGAAATCATCCACACCTACAGATTTCAGAATATCGACAATATCTTTAGGATAACCGGCTATCACTATCTGGATTTTCTTTTGTTTCTTTTTCAAGGCCACCGCTACTTCGCAGGCATATTGAGCGTATTCCTCATCCGAGCTGCAAAGCACCACAATTTGGGCTTTGGATTTGCTTATGGCTGCCACCGTAGCTTCTACTTCTTTGGATAAGTACTCGGGCATGATGTTGTATCCGGCACAGGCAAAGAAGTTGGCAGCAAAAGTAGCTCTGGCTTTGCGCATAGCGAGATTACCAAACGTGGCCAAAAATACTCCCGGGCAGGTTCCTCCTTGCTTGACAAATTGCTCTGTGGCCATACGTAGATTTTCGAAAGCCTCAGCGCCCCGATAAAGCTTCAGATAAGCATCCTCGTCCCTAACTGCTTTAAAGGTGTACTCATCCAGCATGCTTTCGTTCTGGTTGGGGAAAATATTGGTCCCGAGGATTGGGGTTTTGCGCATGGCAATGTCCATATCTCTTTGAGCAGCCACTTTCTCAATATCATTTTTGAGTTGTCCGTTTTCCATCACTGAAAGCATGCCGCCAACTTCCTCTATCTTCTTAAACTGGTTCCATGCCATCTGGGCGATCTCGTCTGTCAGTGATTCTATATAATAGGATCCGGCCGAAGGATCCACCACTTTGTCCAGATAAGATTCTTCTTTCAGAACGATCTGTATGTTGCGGGCAATGCGCGAACTGAATTCATCGGGCAATCGGTAGGTATTGTTGAATGGAGAAATGGTAATAGCATTGGCGCCTCCTATGGCTGCCGACATACATTCGGTGGTGAGGCGCAGCACATTTACGTAAGAATCGTAGATGGACTTGTTATACATTCCGCTGCAGGCATGAATAGCCACTTTCAGCGAAGCAGGATCTTTGGGCTTATATTGTTCGGCCATGCGTGCCCACAGCAAACGGGCGGCCCTGAGCTTGGCTATCTCCATAAAGTAGTTCGAACCTATACCGAAGGTTAGTTGCATATCACCGCAAACCATGTCGACATCAATGCCCCTGTCGGTCATCTGAGCCATATATTCGTTGGCGGAAGCAAGGGTATAGGCCAGTTCCTGAACGGCAGTAGCCCCTGCATTGTAAAAATGTTGACCGTTAACGTTTAATATCTTGAATAGGGGCAGGTCTTTCTGAATGAACTTTATCAAAGCAGCCGCTTCGTTGAAATTATCGTCGCTGCTGTTGTAATACGAACCGTGCCACAAATAATAAGCGATTGAATCGAAATTGAACGAACCTTTCACTTTCATTGGATCGAACCCTGACTTTTTCACATAGGCTATCAGCAAATCGGCCAGTATAGAATAGGAATGCGAGGAAGCAAAGTGTATGGCAATTTCCTCCAGATTGATGCCTTTTAGCAATTTGGCGAGCTCTTCCCTGAAGGCAAGTTCTTTCACCTTGAAACTAATGGCTGTTGCACCTGAGGCAATAGCTGCCAAAGCTGTTTTGTTTGCTTTCACCACATCGATAACATAGATGTCCTCCCGAATGCGCCACGAATTGGTCGTGTCATTATAACCGCGCACATAAGGATATTCGCCGGGCAGGGCCTGTTGGTAGTCCAGGTCTTGTATGTTTTCGGCACGGTAATAAGGTTTAACGGGAATGCCTTCGTAAGTTTTCCAGATGAGTTTTTTTTCGTAATCGGCACCTTTCAGGTCTTCTTGTATTTTTTCTTCCCATTGTTGGGTGGTAACAGGGGGGAATTCTGCAAACAATTTGTCGTTGGAATAGCTATCCATGGTGAATTTGAGTTAAAAATCAGTTCAAAAATTTGGGGCAAATTTAGTAATTATTACCAGTCTTCACTTTAAAAAGCAATAATAAATTGATACAAAAAATAAAGCCGAAAACCCTGCAGTAAAAACCATAGGGCTGAGTCTCTCTGCGAAAAATAATTCTGGCATCATAGCCTTGTTTTCCGTAATTTTGCGATATAATCTGAATTCTTATGAATGAATTGTATCCCTTAAAGTTCAAGCCTGTTTACAAGGAAAAAGTATGGGGCGGAAATAAAATAGCAAGTGTTTTAGAACACAACTATAGTCCCTTGCCCAACTGCGGCGAAGTATGGATGGTCTCTGGGGTGGAGGATAACGAAAGCATTGTCACCAATGGTTTTCTGAAGAGCAATACCCTTAGTGAGCTGGTGGAAATCTATATGGGCGACCTCGTGGGAGATAAGGTTTTCGAAAAGTTTGGCAACGAATTTCCTCTCTTGTTCAAATTTATCGATACCCAGGAATACTTATCAGTGCAAGTGCATCCCGACGATGAACTGGCCTTGGAAAGACACGATTCTCTCGGTAAGACCGAAATGTGGTACGTGCTTCAGGCCGATCAGTATGCCCAATTGATCAGCGGATTCAAAAATAAGATACACAAAAGCGATTATCTGATGCATCTGAAAAATAAAACACTGAAGGAAATACTGAATTTCGAGCCTGTCAGCGGGGGCGATGTTTTCTACATCCCCGCCGGTCATGTGCATGCCATAGGACCGGGTATTCTGCTGGCCGAAATACAGCAATCATCGGATGTTACTTACCGTATCTACGACTGGGATCGCTTCGATGCCGCAGGCATAACCCGCGAACTGCATACCGATCTGGCATTGGATGCCATTAATTTCGACACCGAAGGTTCCTATAAAGCACGGCCTGCCGGCGCAAAGAACCGGCCGGTATTGCTTCAGGAATCCGAATTCTTCACCGTTAATATGATAGATGCCGATATCAGCCTCAACCGCGAGTGTTTTCAGATCGACTCATTCATTGTTCATCTTTGTATAGAAGGATCCTACGAACTGACTTCTTTTACCGGGAATGTAAAAGTGAGTAACGGGCAAGCAGTCTTGATACCTGCCAGCACAGATGAATATCAGATCAACCCCTCGCCCTCTTGCAAAATTTTAGAAACCTATATTCAAATCAACTAACACCATAATGTTATGACCCTGAAAGAAAAATATCATGTGATAACCGAATTGCCGGCCAATTCCAAGATCAGAAAAATAGGTTTTATCAATTTATCCATTGTGTTTGTTCTTTGCGTTGTTGGCATTATTGTCAGCAATATCTTTTGGGACGATTACACCGAGATTATGTACTCCTTTCGTTCTCAAAGTAACGTTGCCGTGGGTTGGCCGGCTACCCTCAGCGGCTGGAGCTGGTTTATGGGTATAGCTATATTGCTGATGTTGCCTTTTATGTTTTTTATGCAGGACTGGAACAATCCCGCCCTGGCCCTGACCGAAGAGGGTTTGTTCATCAATCAGCAAATGATACGCAATACACTGGTGCCTTACAACAAAATTGATGTCATCAAGAAAGTCGATAAAGGCTATCGATTGAAGTTCACAGAACCTATGGCGATAGTGAAACAGCAGGTTTTTCTTTTTCGACCTTTCGTAAAGTATAATATCACTCATGATAATTTCTTTATTTATAAAACTCATACCGCTGGTGATATTGATGCATTTATAGAGCAATTGAAGTCCAAAACAGGATTGCAATAGTGTTTGTTCGATTTTTTTTTAATTTTATAAAGGAAACCACTAAGGCACACAGTGCACTAAGTGGCACTAAGCAAAAAATTGCATTAAATTAGTTTTAAGCTTTTCGGATAATGTTTTCTTAGTGTTTCTAAGTGTTCTTAGTGTCTGAGTGGTAAACTATGATAATAAAAAGTTCAAAATGAAAACAAGAGAGATCAAATTAATAAGAAAAAGCCAGCCTACCATGGAAGGCGCAGGTGTGAAACTAAACAGGGTTTTCGGATATTATGATACTCCCATGTTCGATCCCTTTCTCATGCTCGACGATTTTCGTTCCGACAATCCTGACGATTATATTAAAGGCTTTCCCTGGCATCCGCACCGTGGCATAGAGACCATAACCTACCTGCTGAAAGGAAGCGTAGAACATATGGACAGCATGGGCAACAAAGGCGTCATTGAATCGGGCGATGTGCAGTGGATGACCGCCGGAAGCGGTATCATACATCAGGAAATGCCAAAAGTGTCGACCGACGGCCGCATATCAGGCTTTCAGCTTTGGGCCAACCTGCCCGCCTCCAACAAAATGATGAAACCCCGTTATCAGGACATCAAAAGTGCCGATATTCCTGAGGTAATAACCGCATCTGGCGGCAAGGTACGCGTGGTTTGCGGCAGTTTCGAAGGCAACATGGGTCCTGTAACGGATATCATTACGGCTCCTGTGTTTTTCGATGTCGAAATTCCGGCTGATACCGAATTCCTCCTGCCCACCCATTACGCTCATAATGTGTTTTGCTATGTAATAGAAGGGGAGGGCTTCTTTTGCGAAAGAACTACCGACGAAACCCTCTCACAAAAACACCGTGCCACGGCCAGTCATGTGCTGTTGTTTACTGCCGGCGAGCAATTGGCAGTGCACACCCGCGCAAGTTCCCTGAGGTTTTTGTTCCTCTCGGGCCAACCTATTGCTGAACCCATTGCCTGGCATGGACCCATAGTGATGAACACCCAGGCCGAAATAGATACTGCCCTCAACGAATACCGAAGCGGAACTTTTATAAAATAATTTCTTAGGAAATTATCAGGATGATTATAAATATAAACTTGCCTGTGCGGCGAAGTCATACGGTTTGCGCCTAATATGCTTCTTAGGTCCTTCATTATTCTTGACTTTTCCATTTTTTGCTGTTCAGAAATTAATTGTAAATCCGAAAAGTTCGTCAACACTATTTAGAATGAGTTGAAATAACTTGCTTTTTGCAATGGATATTTGTAACTTTACATAAAAAAGCAAAATGAAAAAGATATTTATTCTCACCAGTTTAATATTCGTTGTCAGTTTAATGGGTTATGCTCAGTCCCCATGCCCCGGCAATCTTGTTACAAACTCTCAATTCACGTCCAATCTGACTTCCTGGTCTCAATATGGTGCCACCACTACTGCTATGGTTTTGCCTTCGACCAATGGCTGCCTGAATCAGTTTCTGGCTCTGCAGGCTACCAATAACAGCAGTTGCGGCGTGAGCCAGGCGGTTACATTTAAAAAAGACACTTGTTACCAACTTTGCTATTGTGTCGAGTTTCCCATGTCAGGGGCACTATTCAATGCAAAACTTGTCATTGCTGCCATTACCCCGGGTATTACGGTAGCTCAACTATTATCAGGGTCTTTTACGCCGGCTCAGGCCCAGATCATTGATGTGGTGACCGGCTCAGTTGGGTTTGCTCCTACCACCAATTGTCCGGCAGTTTTCACGGCTACAGGTAATTTCACCAACTTTGTGGTTGTCAACCAAACTATTGGCAACATAGGAACCGATGTCAGGATAGACAATCTTTGTTTGACCACTCATCCTTGTTCCCCGTCCTGTGCCAATGTGAATGCTTCATTCACTTATGTGGCTACAGGCAATTCGGTTCAGTTTACCGACAATTCTACCTCAAATCCGGGCGATGTTCTTAGCTATGTATGGGATTTCGGCGATCCTCCTTCAGGACCCAATAATGCTTCCACCTTGCAAAACCCAACGCATATTTACCCGGGTCCGGGAGTTTATTTTGCCTGCATGTATCTCACTTCTGCTATGACCAATGGATTATCCTGTCAGGATACTTTCTGTATTGATGTAGTGATAAGTGCATCATCCATTAATGAGATCGCCAATGAAAAACTCTCCGTTTCGCCTAATCCCGCCGGAAATTTCGTACTGATCAACGGCCTGACAGGTGACGAGCGATTCATGTTGATGAATGAATTGGGTCAGATGATCCTCGACACCAAAGTGCCTTCATCGTCACGAATTGATTTTCCGGCCTCAGTTGCTAACGGGCTCTATTTTGCCATCATCCAAAACGACAGGTATAAAAACTACTTAAAGTTGTATATTAATAGGTGATAAGCAGACGGGAAGTGTAATTTGGAATGAACTTCTGGCAAATCTGATCAATTTTGTTCTTTTGCCGGGGTGTATTCGCCTGATACAATATATCGGTGGCTAAAGGTTAGCAGTGCACACCCGCGCAAGTTCGCTGAGGTTTTTGTTCCTCTCGGGCCAGCCCATTGACCAACCCATTGCCTGGAATGGTCCCATAGTGATGAACACCCAGACCGAAATAGATACCGCCATTAACGAATACCGTAGCGGAACTTTTATAAAGTAATATCACTTATTTTTATTATTACGAATTCTCCCACTTGCTGATATTTGCAATTAGGAGCTTACATAGTGCTATCAATCTGAGTGATGTTATTTCTGTAAATTATATCTGGATAGCGGTGGGCTAGATAAGAATTATCCTCAATAATATCAGTTTTAGCGTGCGAAATATTGGTATTACGCAGCGAAACATCAGTTTTACGGAGCGAAACATCAGTATTATGCAGCGAAACATTGGTATTACGCAGCGAAACATTGGTTTTATGCAGCGAAACATCAATGTTATTGTGCGAAACATTAAGGTAATCGTGAGTAACATAATACTACTACTTGTCTATTCTTATTGTTGATAACCATTCATTTACTCAAAGAATGTCTGCCCTTTTTACATGGTTATGCCTGCAATTTGGTACTGCCACACATTTGGGCATTTTTATAAATCAGCATATTCTATGCTTCCCCCAACATTTCTACCGTTAACTTAACCAATCCCGCCTTTAACTTAGCCAAACCTGCCGTTAACTTAATTGCCATGCTTTTCGTTTTTATCTGATACTACTTTTATGGAAAATCTGAAATAATTTATCCATTAACGCAAACCCCAAACATTCCTTTCTATTAATAATTAAAACAAAAGCCATGAAAACACCCCGTTTGTTCCCCGAAAGCATCGCCACCACGCTCTTGCTGCTACTTTTCATCATCATCCCCCTCAGCATCATTTCGCAACAGAAAATCCAAAAAAACGACAACATGTCCCTTGCCGGACGCGAATCCCTACTCGAAAAAAAGACCAACGACCCCGACGACAAAACCCTTTCGCCTTATTTCTTCGTGAAAAGCGAAGGCAACCAAACCGAACAGCTTCCGCTCAAAGCTACTTCAGCCGAGGTCAACATAGCCGGCGTAATAGCCGATGTCACAGTTAAACAACTCTATGTCAACAGCGGCAAAAATGTGATAGAAGCCATTTATATCTTCCCCGCTTCCACCCGTGCTGCCGTTTATAGTATGAAAATGCGCGTGGGCGACAGGCTCATCACAGCAAAGATTCAGGAAAAGCAAAAAGCCCGGCAGGATTACGAACAGGCCAAAAGCGAAGGCCGTAATGCCTCCCTGCTCGAGCAGCAACGCCCCAATGTGTTCCAGATGAATGTGGCCAACATTATGCCCGGCGACAGCGTGAGCATCGAAATGTGCTACACCGAGCTGTTGATCCCCGAACAGGGCGTTTATGAGTTTGTTTACCCAACGGTGGTAGGCCCCCGCTATTCCAATCAGCCCGAAGCCACCGCCTCTGCCGACGACAAGTGGGTATCCAATCCTTATACCCATTCGGGCGAAAAACCCGCTTACACATTTAATATAGGTGTAAACCTCTCGGCAGGCATGCCCATTAAAGATATCCGTTGTCCATCACACGAAATGACCATCAATTACGAAAGTCCCGCCAATGCTTCTTTGAAGCTCAAAAACACCGAAGTGTTCGAAGGCAACCGCGATGTATTGGTACAATATCGTTTGGCCGATAACAAAATAGAATCGGGTTTGCTGCTTTATAAAGGTGAGAACGATGGAGAGAACTTCTTCCTGGCCATGGTACAGCCTCCGCCCAAACCCACCGTCGATCAGATACCGCCCCGCGAATACGTTTTCATTATGGACGTTTCCGGTTCCATGGAAGGATATCCCATAGAAACTTCCAAGACATTGCTAAAAAATCTGATTAAGAACATTCGTCCTACCGATAAATTCAATGTAATGTTGTTTGCCGGAGTCGCCAGCACCTTCATGCCTCAATCGGTCTATGCCACCAGCGAGAACCTGCAAAAAGCCCTAAAGATGATAGACGAACAGCAAGGTTCTGGGGGCACAGAATTGCTCACTGCCCTTAAGAAAGCTCTGGCTATCGAAAAGCAGCATGGATTTTCGCGCACCTTTGTCATAGCCACCGATGGCTATGTGGATGTCGAAAAGGAGTCGTTTCAGCTCATTCGCGACAATCTGAACAAAGCCAATTTCTTCGCCTTCGGCATAGGCTCTTCGGTCAATCGTTTCCTGATGGAAGGCATAGCCAATGCCGGAATGGGCGAGTCGTTCGTGGTGACCAACCCCGAAGAATGTGAGGCCAAAGCCGATCAGTTCCGTTCTTATATACAGAGCCCTGTGCTAACCGACATCAAAGTAAACTACAACGGCTTCAAGGTTTACGATCTGGAGCCTTCCAATGTCCCCGATGTGCTGGCCGAACGTCCCGTCATCATTTTTGGAAAATGGAACGGCAGCCCCACAGGCACCATCAGCATCACAGGCAAAACAGGCAAAGAAGATTTCAATTATACCTTTGATGTAAGCAAGGCCGAAGTGAAGGAATCCAACCGCGCCATCAAATATTTGTGGGCACGTCAGAAGATACGCATGCTCGACGATTTCAACAACGCCGGTAACGATCCCAAACTCACCGAACAGATCACCGGACTGGGATTAAAATACAACCTGCTCACCAACTATACTTCCTTCATCGCCATCGATTCGCTGGTGCGAAACAAAGGAGGCAAACAGACCACCGTCAAACAACCCCTGCCTTTGCCCGAAAACGTAAGCGACTATGCCGTTGGAGGTATGAGTGGTGCAGTGAATAAAGTTTCAGGATGCATGAAATCCGTATCTAAGGAAGAATACATTGAATATTCGGTTGAGGAAAAAACCATGACTTTGGATATGGTCGAATTAGTAGATATAGAAGAGCAGATTCCTAACGCAGTATTTACCATAGTAGAAGAAATGCCCGAATATATTGGCGGACAATCGGCCATGGAAGCTTTCATTAAAATGAATCTTGTTTATCCGGTGGCGGCTAAAACCGCAGGAATTTCCGGTATGGTCTATATACAATTCACCGTGAAAGCCGATGGCAGCGTGTCCGATGTCAAAGTGTTAAGGGGCATAGGAGGTGGCTGCGATGAGGAAGCCGTCAGGGTTGTCAAACTCATGACCCACAAATGGAAACCCGGCAAACAGAACGGCAAGAAAGTATCTACCCAAATGAATTTACCTATTAATTTCCAGTTCAAATAACAGCTCGTATAATGAAAAAAGCCGGCAATAAGCCGGCTTTTTTTAATTAATTAAGGTTGTATTTCGTCAATTGCTACCCTTCAAAGCATAGTCTCTGCCCAGGTTGAGCGCCTTCAGGTTGATCTGTATCACTTCTTCGCCCTTGTTTCGGAAAATGGCTTTGATAGCGTTTTCGAGTTTTTCAAACTCTATTCCCAGGTAAGGAGATGACGCACCCAGTATGATCATATTAGCCGATTTCGCAGCATTGATCTCTTTGGCCATTTTATCGGCAGCTAATAGCACATGACGTGGGAAAGAACGAATTTCATCATGTATCTTATCCAGTTCCGGGTAATTAGGGATATTGATAAAGGGTTCGCTGTTGGTGATCAACCATCCGTCGGCCGAAAGCATTGGAATATACCTGAGCGATTCCATGGGTTCAACAGAAATGATTAAATCAGCCTTACCTTCAGGTATCAGGTCAGAATAAATCTCGCGATCCGAAATGCGCAGATTCGATTGTACATCGCCGCCGCGTTGACTCATACCGTGAACTTCGGCCTGTTTAATGAACCATCCCATATCAATGGATGCATAACCTATCACAGCTGCTATCGAAAGTATTCCTTGTCCACCGACTCCGGCTAGAATTATATCTTTTTTCATTTTTTCTGGTTTTAAATAAAAAATTGGTTTTTAGATAGCGGCCTTTTTTTCTTTGAATTTCTCACGCATGCGTTTGTTCATCGAAACAATACATTCACGGGTGGGAATAATTACCGATACACCTTCATAAGCTAGTTCTTTCTGAAAAATAGCCAGGTTCTCTTCATGGTTCTTTCGCAGAGGTTTGATCACATGAATATGCTCCGGATCTACACCCAGGCCTTTGCAAATACTATCCACTTTGCCGCTGGCAGCCGATTTCTGTCCGCCTGTCATGGCTGTTATGCTGTTATCAAGTATGACTATGGTTACAGGGGTATTATCCACCACACAATCCAGCAAGCCCGTCATACCCGAATGAGTAAAAGTAGAATCACCTATAACAGCCACTGAAGGTCTCAGTCCTGCATCCGATGCTCCTTTGGCCATAGTGATAGAGGCTCCCATATCAACACAGGAATTAATAGCATCATAAGGAGGTAAGGCACCTAAAGTATAACAGCCTATATCAGCAAAAACTCGTCCTTTACCATAAGGAGCGATAGCTTCATTCAATCCCAGATAGCTGTCGATATGAGGACAGCCTGCACACAATGAAGGAGGGCGTCCGACAACAACCGCAGGCATATCAACACTCTTTGCTATTTCCATTCCCAGTGCGGCACCTACGATATTCGGATTGAGTTCTCCGTCGCGTGGCAAGGTACCATCCAAACGACCTTTTATTTTTAAGGGTTTGTTAAGGTAACCCCTCAATAGTTCTTCTATCATAGGAGCGCCTTCCTCAAAAATGATGATCTCTTCGCATTCTTTACAAAGTTTTTCTATCATTTTTCTGGGAGCCGGATATTGCGATATCTTCACCACAGGATGCGGAACCACACGGTCGGGATAGTTTTCCATCAGGTAGTTGTAAGCAATACCAAAAGTAATGATACCCAATTTTTTATCGCCTCCTTCAATATACTGATTGTAAGATGATTTTTCTGCTTCTTCTACAAGTGCTGGCTGCATGGCAAGCAATGCTTTGTAGCGTTTGCGGGCTATGGCAGGCAAAAGAACATATTGCCGCATATCTTCCGGAAGTTTAACAGGATTCTGTTCCCTAGATGCTTTACGCACTACACCTGAACGCGAATGAGCCAAACGGGTGGTAATACGCATCATAACAGGCAAATGATATTTTTCTGACAGTTCAAATCCATAATGAACCATATCGTATGCTTCCTGTTGATTTGTAGGCTCTAATATTGGAAGCAGAGCGAATTTTCCGTAAAATCTCGAATCCTGTTCATTTTGTGATGAATGCATAGAGGGGTCATCCGCTGCAACCACTATCAAGCCTCCGTTGGTTCCGGTTATCGCAGAGTTTACAAAAGCATCGGCAGCCACATTCAGCCCCACATGTTTCATACAGGTCATAGTTCTTCTTCCGGCATAGGCCATTCCAATGGCTGCTTCAACGGCCGTCTTCTCATTGGCGGCCCAATAGGCATTTATGTTCTTGGCTTGGGCTTCTTTCGAATGATCCACATATTCGGTTATTTCGGTCGAAGGCGTTCCGGGATAGGCGTATATGGCGGTAATTCCGGCATCAATGGCACCTTGTGCAATTGCTTCATCACCTAATAGCATTAATTTTTGCATGGTTCAGCAGTTTAATTTCTCTCTTTTGAGTTGCGACAAAACTAAGTATTTTTTTATTGACAGCAATACTGCAATTGACTCCTTTTTTAAATAAAGTCTCACGCATTAATCCTGTGTCAATTATTGCAAATACCATCTCAAAGTGTTTGAGGGGTTATCATAAATATTTTATGGTAGTCGGCCAGATTAATATCCGACCACGAATCTGTATTTATCTCCACACAAACCATTGTGGAAGTGGCCATACTGTGTATCTTTTCCTCAAGAAAATAATTGACAAACACTGTAATATGGGGGTTATGACCTACAATTGCAACATTTGATAATGAATCATCCAGTTCGAAAAGTATGTCAAAAAACGAAGCGGCATCTTTTAAGTATAGTTTGATGTCTCCATGAATTTTACCGGCATCAGTGTTCACACCTGTAGCGATTATTTTCGAAGTTTCAACCGAACGCATGGCTTGACTATGAATGATGTGATCAAAAGTGATCTTTTGAGATAATAAAAATTGCACTACCTTTTGTGTATCGGCAATGCCCTTTGGAGTTAGTTTTCTTTGTGGGTCTGTTATGTTGGCATCAGCATCAATAGCTTCTGAATGCCTCATCAGGTAAAGTCTTTTCATTAGTTCAGATAAAGTCTTTTTAGTAGAAGTGAATATTAGTATGTAGTTAATTTAAAACACAAAACCTTTTCTGATTTTGCAGAAAAGGTTCTGTATGATCGTATATAAGTCTTAATTAATAAGCAAACAAGGGGAAATCGCGCATCATTTTCTGCACTCTTTCGCTCACAGAGGTTATTACTATTTCGTTTTCAATATTGGCAATTACTTCGTCCAGCAGGTCAACGATCATAGGCATATGTTCTTCTTTCATACCACGGGTAGTAACAGCAGGTGTACCTACTCTTAATCCTGAAGTAGTAAACGGCGAACGGCTATCAAAAGGAACCATATTCTTGTTGACAGTTATATGTGCCCTGACCAAAGTATTCTCTACCACCTTACCGGTTATTTCAGGAAATTTGGTGCGAAGATCGATTAGCATCAGGTGGTTGTCTGTTCCACCCGAAATAACTTTATATCCTTTATCTGTAAAGCATTTCGACATCACAGCTGCATTCTTTTTTACCTGAGTCACATAATCCAGATACGAATCGGTCAGTGCTTCACCAAAAGCAACAGCCTTAGAAGCAATCACATGTTCCAGTGGTCCGCCTTGTATGCCCGGAAATACGGCTGAATCCAACAAAGCTGACATCATTTTAATCTCACCTTTCGGAGTCGTCAGTCCCCATGGGTTTTCGAAATCTTTTCCCATAATGATCATTCCGCCACGTGGTCCGCGGAGCGTTTTATGAGTCGTTGTGGTAATGATATGGCAATAAGGCACAGGATTGTTCAGTAATCCTTTGGCAATAAGTCCTGCGGGATGTGCAATATCTGCCATCAGCAAAGCACCGATTTTATCAGCTATTTCGCGCATGCGCTTGAAATCCCAGTCCCGTGAATAGGCCGAAGCACCGGCTATCATCAACTTCGGGCGTTCGCGCAGAGCCACTTCTTCCATCTTGTCGTAGTTCACCATGCCTGTTTCTTCTTCCACACCGTAATCCACCACTTTATAGAGAATCCCTGATGAATTTACTGGTGAGCCATGCGAGAGATGTCCTCCGTGAGAAAGGTTCAATCCCATAAAGGTGTCGCCCGGTTTCAGACAGGTCATCAGCACGGCCATATTGGCTTGTGCGCCTGAATGGGGCTGTACATTAGCATAATCGGCACCAAACAACTGCTTGGCACGGTCAATAGCTATCTGTTCCGTTTGGTCCACTATCTGACAGCCACCATAATAGCGTTTGCCGGGGTATCCTTCTGCGTATTTATTGGTTAGTACCGAGCCCATGGCTTGCAGTACCTGTTCGCTTACAAAATTTTCGGAAGCAATGAGTTCGATCCCGTGCAATTGGCGTTCATACTCTAACTGTATCAGATCGAATATCTGTGTATCTTTTTTCATGAGAAAATATTTTGTTGTGTTGGTGGCAAAATTAATTATTTATTGAATTGTGAGGTAAAAAATCATTCTTATATCGAATAAGCTCTTTCCCTTCTAATGATATTTGCACTTTTGTATTAGATACCCGGTGATCGCAGACTGTTCCCATTGATAACCATGCCCTCGATAATTTTCTTGTAACGATTTTTTTGCGGAAAATAAAGAGCGCTAAAATCAAAATTTCAGGATTTACCGTCCCATTTCATTTTTTTCCTTTAGGTTTGTAGTATTAATCATTCTCATGAAACTTTTTCCCAAAATATCCCTTACCGGCGATCTGGGTAGTGGCAAAAGCCATCTCAGCCGCCTTTTGTCCGAACGACTGGGATATAAGATTATTTCTACAGGATTTATTCAGCGCGAAATTGCTGCTAAATATGGTATGACAACTCTGGAGTTGAACGAATATACCCGAACCCATCCCGAGATTGATGATGAGATCGATGGCCGTGTTTCGGAACTTGAAAATTCTTCTGAATCTCTCATTTTTGATTCACGACTCGCTTGGCATTTTGCCCCGCATTCGTTCAAAGTTTATCTTACCGTGGATCCGGATGTCGCTGCTGCTCGTATATTCAAAGACCAGCGGGCCAGCGAAAAATATCAGACTGTTGAGGAAGCAAAAAAACAAATTCTTGCGAGACGACAAAGTGAACTTCAGCGATTCAAAGAATACTATAATATAGACTATGCCGATCTTAATAACTACGATGTTGTAGTGAATACCAGTCATAGGCAGCCGGACGATGTTTGCGAAACCATCATCCACAGTTTCGAAATGTGGAGAAACGAGTAAAGGCAATGAGCCGTAATTTTAACCATAATAATATATTGTAAGATGAAAATAGCCATTATTGGATTTGGGGCAGCTTCCATAGGTTTTATAGAGAAGGCAGGAGATTCAGGGCATGAGTTTCACGTGTTCGAGAAATCAAAAGACATTTACTCTTCAAGTATTTCAGGTATTCGTGCAGACGGAAAACTCTTCATATCCTCCGAAATGGGGGGGGATATTGCTATAGATACTCAGGTGCAACGTTATTTGGTGGATTTTTATTTGGATAAAACGAAGAATCACGAATACGAAACAGGTAAGTCTTTTTATAATTCTAAGTACTATCAGGATTTCTATCGCCATGGATTTCAGCCTATCTCAGCAGAGTTCTTTCATTTGGGCACCGACCAACTTAAGGGTGTTTTGGGCGCAATTTATGAACATTTTTCTACCTTGAAAAATGTTCATTTCCATTTTCATTCGCCTGTCGAGAGTCTCGAAGTTATTGGAAATAAAGTGAAGCTGAATGGTTCGGACGAATTTGATGCAGCCATAGTCTCGGCGGGTCGCAGTGGCCACAAACTGATAAAGAATATCATTGGCAATCATCCTGAACTGGTGCTAGAAAACACTAAGCTTGACTTAGGCATTCGTTTCGAATTGCCCAACCATGTAGTCAACGATCTGAATACCGAAATGTACGAATTCAAAGTAAAATACAAAAGCCGCACAGGATATGTAGTGCGTACCTTTTGCAACAATCCTTCGGGCTATGTAGTCCCTGAAAAATACGATGATTTCATTACGGTGAATGGTCATGCTAAAATGAACGATAAAAGTACCAACACTAATTTTGCAGTGCTTACTACCGTCGAACTTACCGAGCCTTTTAATGATCCCACCGGATATGGTTCCCATATAGCCAAGCTTACTAATTTGCTTGCGGGTAAGAATAAGGTAATATTACAGACCTACCGAGATCTTAAGAACTCTAAGCGCACTAAAAGAGTTTATCGTGTGCAGCCTACTCTTCCTGCGGAGAATTACATTCTGGGCGATATCAACCTTGCTTTTCCGCGTAGGATCATAGAAAGCATCATCGATTTTATCGATCAACTGGATAAGGTAGTTCCTGGTGTCGCCAGCGACGACAATCTCGTATATGCTCCTGAAATAAAGTTTTATTCGAACAAATTAAACAACTCGCATTTCAAAAATCTTAAGTTCATTGGCGACTGCTCGGGTTATACCCGTTCTATTATATACGCCACAGCACATGGATATTTAACAGGCGATGAATTTATTTAACCCTAAACTCGTGTGTGAAATAAATTTTCCTAATATTAACTTTCTTCTCCTCTTTCACGTCTGGTTGAAGGTCTAATACCATTCCCCGGACAATATTATTTCCCTTCTTGTAAGTCTTGGTTTTATATGTTGCTACAAAATTTGAAGATTTTATGGTGTCACATTTTGCTCCAGCTGGCAAGTTGAAATTCTCATCATAATCGCCTACTGCCATGATCATATATTGTTTGAAATAAGCTGCTTCCAGACTGATGTTCAATCGGTACTCTTCATCCTGTTTGATGGTGTCTTTTATGGGAACCACTCTGATGTAATTACTAGTTAGGTATTCTACACTGCCATCAGGTTTATAATCCACCCATTGGTTCAGATATTCCGCCCCGTTAACAGTAAGATATTCCCTTTTGCCACTCAGGTTGCCACTTTTGTCAAAAACATAGAACCATCCTTTTTTCTGCCCGTTTGCGTATTGACCGAAATTGTTTAGTAATCCATTACTATGAAAAACCACTCCGCAACCATTATTTTTCCCATCATTAATGAAAGAGATATCTTTTAAGGATCCTTTCTTTAGGTTCAGTAAAATACCCTGTGGAATTCCATTAGCATATTCCTGTATGTAATCGATCTTTCCATTGTCTTGATATTTAATGTGTAGCTCCTGAGATTGTTCGTTGGGTTTAATAACATACTCACCTTTATCGTTTGGCTTGCTATTGCAGGCAGCCAAAAACAATAACGAGATAGTGAATAACCGTAAATTTGGTTTTAAAATAAAAGATTTCATAAGATTAAGGTGTTAAATTTTTTAATGCAGTTTTCTTATTTGTAAAATTATTGTTAAAAGTGCTTGTTTTCTCGTGTAAAATTACTAATTTTGGTCTTAGAAAGTAATTTAAGTGAGATATTATGTTTTCGGAGTTCGAAAATATTGATTTAACAGGGTTGAAAGTATTGGTTGCTGAGAGTGACCGACTAAACTTAATTAAGATATATGAACTGTTAAGTTCCCTGGGAATTCAAGTAATTGTTACCCATAAAAGTATTGATGCTGTTGAAAAGCATTTGCTAAATAACCCTGATATTATTCTTTTAAATATTGAAATGCCGGATGCTAAGCATATTGACGCTATCAAAATAATTAGAAAGAATGAACAACCCAACAAGCATATTCCTATAATCGGACTGACCTCAAATTTGAAGAGTCATGAGAAATCAGACCCGGACAAAGGTGAACCGGACGATTATCTGATAAATACTTTTTCCAAAGAAGATTTTTACAGGATTTTGGAAAAGCATATTTCAAAGAAGATCACTTACTTGTATTCTGTCAACAAAACTTTGGAAACCTCAACGCAGATCTTTAATGTTAGTGCATTTGAAGACATGATGAATTCTGACGTGACGATGATGAAAAATGTTCTTCAATTTTTCTTAAAGGACATTCCCGAGTTGATCATCAAACTTAAAGTTTCAGTGGCTACAAAGTATTTTCCTGAAGTAGAATATTTTGCACATTCTATCAAAGGAATCGCTGCTAACGTTTATGCCGAAAAGCTAAAAACAATTGCCTACCACATCGAGATAATTGGAAAGACAAAGGACAACACAAAGATAAATGAATGTGGTGCCTTAATAGTTAAGTTGGAAAAGAATTTTCAGGAAGCAAAAACCGAAATTGCTGCTTATCTTTCTAAATTATAACCTCCCCAAAATCATTCGGGTTTGCTCACAGAGGGTTACCCTTATTCCTTTCTTCGATTAAAGTTCAAAAATATCTGTTTTTTAGCGTCTTATAATTTTTTTTCAGACTTCTGTATTCATTAGGATTTTTGATTATTTTTGCTTCGTTTTTAAAATAATGTAAACCTTAAAAAAACAAATGTTTATGGCAAAAAGAACTATAGTTGCAATGCCCGGTGATGGTATTGGAAAACCAGTATTGGACGAATGTATTCGTGTATTGGATGCAGTTGGATTTGAAGCTGATTATGTGAATGGTGATATTGGCTGGGAATTTTGGTGCAAAGAAGGAAATCCTCTTCCCGAAAGAACTATTAAATTACTCGAAGAGCATAAGATCGGTTTGTTTGGAGCAATTACTTCCAAACCTAAAGATAAAGCTGCTGCAGAACTTGCACCTGAATTACAGGGGAAAGGAATTCAATATTATAGTCCTATAGTGGCAATGCGTCAGCATTTCGATTTGGATATATGTATGCGCCCCTGTAAAACATTTCCTTCGAACCCATTAAATTTTATTCGTAGGGGTACTGGTAATTCTGTTGAAGAACCTGTGGTAGATGTAATGATTTTCCGTCAAAATACCGAAGGTCTTTACGGTGGTGTTGAATGGACCAATCCTGGTGATCAGGTATATGATGCATTGATGACGCATCCGAAATTCCGTGACAACTTTGCATGGTGTCCTCGTCCTGAACTCGCTGTCTCTACCCGTATTTTTACTAAGAAATATACCACCCGTATTGTTAAGGCTGCCTTTGAATATGCAAAGAGCCATGGTTATAAAAAAGTAACAGTTTGTGAAAAACCAAATGTTATCAGAGAAACTTCCGGTATGATGCTTAAAGTTGCTCAGGAAATGTCGAAGAACGAATATCCTGATATCTGGGTAGAAGATGTGAATATCGACGCTATGATGATGTGGCTTACCAAAAATCCCGAAAACTACAATGTAATTGTAGCAGGAAATATGTTTGGTGATATAGTTTCTGATGGATTTGCAGGTTTGGTTGGTGGTTTGGGTTTTGCATGCAGTGCAAATATAGGACCTGAAGTAGCCGTTTTTGAACCTACCCATGGTTCCGCTCCCAAATACGCTGATTATCCTGTATCAATAGTTAATCCTATAGCTATGGTTCTTTCAGCAGTAATGATGCTCGAGCACATTGGCGAAAATGAAAAAGCTACACGCATTAAAAATGCAGTTTCAAAGGTAGTTGCTGAAGGAAAAGTGAGAGCTTACGATATGATGAAAATGAAAGGTACTCCTGATGTCGTAAATCAGGGTGCAGCTTCATCAAAAGTTATGGCTGATGCAATAATTGCAAACTTATAATAGGATTCGACCATATTACAATATCAAAACAGATTGTAGTAGTTTGATTTATTAAGCAAACTGCAATCTGTTTTGTTTTATAAAAATAAATCAATAATGTCTCTTCTTTTCATTAGGAAATGGATACTTAGGCCCCTTATTACTATTGGTATTGGGATATTGTTTTTTTCAGGGGTACGTCCGGTTATTTCTGGTTTGTCAGATTCTGTTGAATGGAAACAATTGTCTCCAGGCTTGGATTATACTGAAATTTATGGCCCTCACATTTCGAAGTTTTCTGATTCAAAGGTCAGCGTATTAAAAATTAACCCTCAATATTTCGATTTTTCTTTGGTCGCTTCAACTCAATTCGATAGCACCCAGAAAACAATAAAGCAATGGTGCGATACCATGGGCCTGATCGCCGCAATTAATGCAGGCATGTATTCGCTCAAGGACCATATTAGTGGCACGGGCTATATGCAAACCTATGATCATATCAATAACCCTGTGTTCAAGGAAAGTTTCAACGCTTTGGCAGTATTTAATCCCAAAAACAATTCGGTTCCAGCCTTTCAGATAGTTGATATGGTGAATCAGGATTGGAAAACTATAAAGGAAGATTATTATTCCTGCTTTCAGTCTATCCGTATGATTGATAATTTACATCAGGGAATTTTTTGGAAAAAGAAACCGCTATTGAGTTGCAGTATGTCAGTACTGGCTATGGATAAGTCTGGAAATGTGTTGTTCTTGTTTTCTCGATCTCCCTATAATGCCAATGAATACATTAATTTCATGCTGAGTTCACCCTTGAATATTCAAACAGCTATGTATTTAGAGGGGGGGCCTGAGGCCTCATTATATGTAAAATCAGATACAACTGAAATTATTAAGTTTGGAAGCTATGTTTCCTATTCATGCCCCAACGACGACAATCTGGAATTGCGAAAAATGCCCAATATTCTGGGAATAGAAAAGAAAATACAAAATTAGAGCATAGAACTATGTTTAAGAAAATAAGTCAGAACAAATTATTCAAATACACTGCCATTACGATTATCCTATTGTTTGCTTTGAATGGTTTTGTTCTTACCTCAGCATTTATTGGAGTTAAACTACATTTATTTAATGATCCGGGTGCCGTAGATTATAACGATCGTTTTTTTCAGAAGATGGATGATAATTATTCAAACCTTAAAAGCGACACCTCCAAAAATGAAGTTTCAAAAATTGCCCAATTCTATTCCAAGTTGTTTGTAATAAATCAATACTTTCCGTTAAATGCGCAATTAATCCATAAAGCTTTTCTGCAGCACAATAACGTGACATTGGCCGAAAAAATGGTTGACGCTATAAATCTGAACATGATAGATAGTGCCGATTATAATAATAAGATAAAGGATTGCGAAGGTTTTTTCGAAGGTAAATCAAATCCCAGACAGAATTCGGGAAACCTTTTCGAATGGATGAACATCGTCGAATGGTATGATTTTAAAATAGCTGTTACAAAAGACACAGCTCTGATTGATAGTGCGGCCAAGGTAACTGGAATTGAACCCCGCCTTATTGTATCAGTTCTGTTAGGAGAGCAAATGCGCTTGTTCAATTCAACCCGAGAAGTCTACAAAAAGGTTATCAACCCTTTAAAAATTTTATCAGTCGAAAACAATTTTTCATTGGGAGTTACAGGTGTAAAACCTGAAACCGCTATGTTGGCAGAGAAATATTTAAAGGATTCTACCTCGGCATTTTATCCGGGAAAGAAGTATGAGCACCTGCTTGATTTTACTACTACAGATATTACTAAAGAGAGATTTGACAGATTGGTCAACTATAGAAATCATTACTATTCATACTTATATGCTGCAGTGATTTTAATGGAAGTCCGGCATCAATGGAAAAAAGCAGGGTATGATATTTCAGAAAGACCTGAAATTCTGGCTACCCTTTATAACGTAGGCTATTATTATTCTGTTCCAAAAGCCAAACCCTCAGTTGGAGGATCTACAATTAATATTAAGGATAAAAAATATACTTTTGGAACGCTGGCTTTCGAATTTTATTATTCCGGCGAAATGATTGATATTTTTCCCTATAAACCAAATTATCAGTAAAAAATAGTATTAATAAAAAAAACAAAACTATGAATGCAGAAGTTTTAGAATTATGGCCCGAACTCATGTGGATTAAAAACGAATCCCTGCGGGAACAAACAGCCAAAACCTGGGAAGTAGCACTGGCAAAAAGTGTTTTAACAGTAGAAGATTTAAACACCATCCCATTTACATTACTTTGCGGACCGGACCTAAAGGTTACCTTTATGGGTCACAAACGTGCAGTGGTTCATATTGCAAAAGATTGTGGTGAGCAGATGAATAAATTCTTTAAAGACGACCTGCCAGTAAATATGGATGTACTGATCGCAGGTGCTATACTGGCCGATGTTGGCAAACTGTTGGAATATGAATTAAAAGACGGTAAATCTGTTCAGGGTAAGTATGGCAAGTATTTACGTCATCCTTTCAGTGGAGTATCACTGGCCGAACAATGCGGAGTGCCTGCTGAGGTATGTCACATAATTGCCACTCATGCGGGAGAAGGCGATATGGTAAAAAGAACAACAGAGGCTTTTGTCGTTCATCATGCCGATTTTATGACCTTTGAACCATTTAAAGACAGATTGAAATAGTTTCTTATTATTAATTTTAAAAATGGAGTAAACATGACAATTATAGAAAAAATTCTTGCAAAACACTCTAATCAGGGAACTGTAAAACCTGATGATATTATCGACGTTTTTATCGACACACGTGCAGCCCGCGATTTTGGTGGTGCCAATGTGGTGAAGAACCTTTTGGATAATGGCCTTACGACAGCGGATCCTACTAAAACAGTATTTACTTTCGATTGTAACCCCGGTGGTTCAGATCAGAAATATGCTGCCAACCAACACTATTGCAGACAATATGCAAGGGAAAATGGTATCAGGGTTTATGATGTTGATTCAGGAATTGGAACCCATTTGGCTATTGATAGCGGACTTGCCTGGCCGGGAAGTACCTTTGTTTCTACCGATTCACATGCCAACATTATGGGGGCTTTAGGATCATTCGGACAAGGTATGGGAGATCAGGATATCGCAGCTACCTGGGCAAAAGGTTATGTATGGTTCAAGGTTCCCCAGTCGGTTAAGATCAATTTGGTAGGCAAACGTCCTGCAAATGTAGCCGCCAAAGATATTGTCCTCAACCTCCTGGGAATTTTCGGTGCAAATAAGTTGTTGGGCTATTCTGTAGAGATCTATGGTGAGGAAGCTGACAAACTTACTCTTGACGAAAGAATAACTATCTCTTCCATGGCTACCGAAATGGGTGCTATTATAATTTTCTTTACTCCCACAAAGGAAATATTAACCCATTTTGAAAAGATAACCGGAAAGTCAATCGAACTTATTGTAGCCGATGACAATGCGGTTTATGTTGAAGAACACACTATCGATATCAGCAAGTTTGTTCCTATGGTGGCAAAACCGGGTCATCCTCATGACGACACCTCGGTTGAATCAGTAAAGGGTACAAAGATCGACTCTGCTTTTATTGGCAGTTGCACCAATGGCCGAATTGAAGATTTGCAAATCGCAGCCAACATTCTGAAGGGTAAAAAAGTAGCCCCCGGAGTAGTTTTAAAGGTCGTTCCATCAACCGATGCCATTTGGAATCAGGCCATGAACGAAGGATTAATAAAAATATTCAAAGATGCAGGAGCTATGGTCTCCAACGCAGGTTGTGCAGGTTGCGCTGCCGGTCAGGTAGGGCAGAACGGACCTCAGGAAGTCACCATCAGTACCGGTAACCGCAATTTTGACGGAAAGCAGGGCAAAGGTTTTGTTTATTTGGCTTCACCGGCTATCGTTGCAGCCTCTGCAGTGGCTGGTTTTATAACCACTCCCGACCAATTGCCTGCTGAGCCGGCTACTTTTGGTAAACTTGGCATAATGAAACCTTCCGCAAAACCTGAAGTAAGTGGCAGAACAGAAAAACCTTCCGTCGTTCAGGGTAAAGTTTGGATTATTAAGAAAGATGATATCGACACCGATATGATCTATCACAACCGTTATCTGACGATTACCGATATAAAAGAAATGGGCCAATATTCTTTCGATAATTTGAAGGGATACGAGGATTTTGCTAAAAAAGCAAAAGCCGGAGATATCATCATCACTGCAAAGAATTTTGGTGCCGGTAGTTCGCGCCAGCAGGCTGTGGATTGCTTCATTTCATTAGGCATTTCTTGTATTCTTGCCGAATCCTACGGCGCTATATACGAGCGTAATGCCATCAACGCTGCATTCCCTATTCTCACCTATATGCCCGAAATATTGGAACAAATAGGCTTGAATGATGGTGATGAAGTGAAAATTGATTTTTTAAGCGGCGATATCACCAATCTGCAGAACAACAAAACAGCAAAGCTTAATAAGTTTTATGATGCACAATATCAGATTTACAAAAACGGAGGATTGCTTTAATTCCCGAATCTAAAATCTGAAATATCGGAAAATCCCTGAAAGAAATTTCAGGGATTTTTGTTTTTAGTCATGCGAGGAATGTAAAGCGAAAAGAGCATGATAAAGAGAACACTGAATATTGATGAAACACCCCCGCTGATCAAAAGGTAGGAACCGCCAAGGCTCATCAGAAATAAGAAGGGGAGCAGGAGCAATATTATTTGCGTACCTAAATAATAGAAGAATCCCCGGCGCTTCAACCGTAAAATTAAGCTAACCGCATAAATACAAAAAGCGTGAAGAATTATTTTAAGAAAAAAATATCCGTAATTTCCATGAAGTTCTTCTTCGGTTATGGTATCAATTACAGGAACTTTTAGTATCCAGTTTATAACCGAACTTCCTATTAGCAGAAAAATATTAATTAAGATTAAACCTAAGTTGGCCAGAATACTCAGAATGCCCAGCAAGTAAAGGAAGATGTATCTTTTGGGTTTTATTTCAGGGTCTTTGTCTTCCATAACTTCCTATTTCAATTGTTTTTTTTGAATGGTGAACAGGACTATAAACACAGTGCTGCCCACAATAAAAAGTATGTTAATGAAGTTCATCACCACAAAAAATGAAAGAAATATCATAATGCCGTTAGCGATCACATAGATCCAGTACCCTACTTTTTTAGAGCGGAACATAAGAATGGCTCCTGTCAGCGAACTCCCAAAAAGTATGAAGGTCGACAAAAAGAAAAGGAAGAACACGCTTCCCCCAACATTATAAAAGCCCTTGAAGTATAGATTGATATAATTGGCCATCCATCCTGAAATAAATAGCCCCCCGAACGAGAATAAAGCCATACTGCCACTAAACAAAATGGTGATCAGGCATAATTTTTTTGTTTTGTTCAGTTTCACCGGACGATCCAGAACACCTGCATATTTTTCTTCGAATTCCATGGGTCAATGATTAAAGCAAATATCCGAAAAAATATTAGATAAAAAATAAAAGAAGCAGATTTACCACTATTATTATTCCAAAACCTACCAATAATGGTATTCGGATCATTTTTCCTGAAAAACTCAGAGCATAAATAAGTTTAAGAACATTATTGCTGATGATGGCCTGAAATGCAGCTCTTGAAACAACCTCTATGCTGACATTATATTTTCCTCCAAAAAGCGTGATCAAAAATGGATCGATATCAGTAACTCCAACAATAATGGATAAAGCATTTAAACCACTATTCCCGAAAAACTGCAGAGCAAAATAGGTTATGAACGAAAAGGCAACGAAAAGCACCATGAATAACATAGCAACCTTAAACTCCAAAGGGTTCCTGTCTCTCAGCAAACTTATCTCCGCTTCTTCTTCCTGCTTGTGCTGATAAAAGAAAACGGCAATTCCTATAGCCAGCGAAAGCACGAACATGATCAGAAAAATAACGAAATTGAAACGGAACAGCACAATGTTGAATAGCATCATCAGTATGCCAATGCGCAGATACATCATGGCAGTAGCTAAAAGAATAGCAGATGCATAATTGTTCTTCAGCGAAGAGTTCTCTTTACTTTTTTTCGCCAGAATAATAGTGGTAACAGTGCTGCTATACATTCCGCCCAATATCCCGGAAATGATAATGCCCGATTTGGGGAAAATGTAGTTTTTTATCAGGTAGCTTAGATACGAAATGCTGGAAATAGCAACCACAGCCAGCCATACCTTGTAAGGTGTCAGCGTCAGATACGAAACTATGGGTTCGTTAGGAACTATAGGTAGTATGATCCCGGCAATAATAAGGAATTTGGCGAGCGTAATAAACTCTTCCTTGGCCATTTTTTGCGAGAACGACGAAAAAGTTTCTTTCAGTTCGGTAAAGATCAAAACAGTTACCACCACCAGTATGAATAACCAGGCTGGCTGTGTAATCACCAATGGAGCCATACAATAGGTGATTAACGCAATAATGACAGTAGTTAGTCCGAAATCCTTATACAAGGAGACCTTGAAAAAATAGTTTATGGCCAGAAATATAGCTATCACCACTCCGCCCCCCATATACAAATACTGGAATTCAGGTTCTATGATGTAAAGAATGTAGCCCAACAAACCAATAAAGGTAAATGTTCGGTCGGTGCCAAACAGTCTCGAATCATCGCTGGTAATGTGCAGTCTGCGCTGCGAAAGACCTATCAGCAACGAAAACAAAGTGACCAGTAAAAAATTGAGTAATTCTTTCGGAATGATATGTATAAGTTGTTCCATGGATAATTTTCAATTTATACGTGAAAAACCCAATGAGGTTTGAAAAATAAAGATACCTAAATTATCTGAACAGGCCTACCAGAAAATATAAGATGCCCGATAAGATCATAGTGGCGGGAATAGTAAGAATCCAGGCGATCACAATATTTCCAGCCAGCTTCCATTTCACGGCACTGGCCCGTTTCGTAACGCCCACGCCCATGATGGCTCCTGTTATTGTATGTGTAGTACTTACAGGAATACCGGCAAGGGTAACCCCAAAAAGTGTCAGGGCACCTGCGGTTTCAGCACAAAAACCCCCAATGGGTTTCAAATTGGTTAGGCCGGCTCCCAGCGTACGGATTATTTTCCATGCGCCAAACAAAGTTCCCAGCGAAATACAGGTTTGAGCACAAAGAATTACCCAAATAGGCACATCGGCATTGGCCGGCAAATAACCGGTTCCAATAAGCAGCATCAAAACAATACCCATAGTTTTTTGTGCATCATTTCCTCCGTGGCCGATACTGAAAGCAGCGGACGATACCAGCTGCATAACCCTGAAATAACGGTCTATTTTCAAGGGCGGTTTCTTACCCCAAATCAGCAGGGTAAGTATCATAAAGAAGTAGCCGATCACAAATCCAAAAACCGGAGCCAATACAATAAAAATAACAATCTTAAAAAGCCCCCAGCCAAATACGGCCCCCAATCCGCCTTTAATAAGTGCAGGTCCGATAATGCCTCCGATAAGTGCATGCGAAACACTGTTCGGTATTCCATTCAGTCCGCATATCAATACCCATGTTCCGGCTCCTAAAAGCGAACAAAGAATGAATAGGGCATCCCCTTTAACCACATCAGGAACAATAACTCCTTTACCAATAGTGGTTGCTACATGGGTTCCCAGAATCAGAAAAGCAATGAAGTTGAAAAAAGCGGCCCATACCACAGCAAGCTTTGGCGACAAAACGTTAGTAGCAACTATGGTCGCAATAGAGTTGCCGGCGTCGTTCATGCCGTTCAGAAAATCATAAGCAAAGGCAATGACAATGGTAATAATTACCAGGATTAACATGTTCGGGCTGTTATGCGACTTTTACGATAATGGATTTCAGTACATCCGAAACGTCTTCTGCCTTATCGGTCGCTGTTTCAAGCGTCTTCAACATGGCATCTTTCTTGATCAGCTCTATAGCATCTTTTTCGTTTTCGAAAAGATCAGAAACCGACATATAGTAAAGGTCGTCAACCTGATTCTCTATCTCATTTAGGCGTATACAGGCTTTTTTGATCAGCTGTGGGCGCTTCAGATTACGAAGTTCTTTGATGGCCGTTTTTAATTCGCGGCTTGCCAAAACCAGTAATTCAGAAATTTCAATCGTATTGATTGGTAATGTCGATATTTTATACAACTGAATACGTTTGGCACACGAGTTAATATAATCCAATACATCGTCCAGTGATGAGGTCAACTGCTGTATATCTTCACGGTCGAAAGGGGTAATAAATGTCTTGTTAAGTTCGTCAAATATAGTATGAGTAAGGTCGTCGCCTTTTTCTTCACACTGTTTTATTTGATGAATCAGATTCATCTTTTCCTCTTCATTATCAATCAGCAATAGCATTTTATTTAAGAGTATTGCCCCTTTTTCGACATTTTCGGCAACACCTTCAAAAAGATTATAAAACTTGGTTTCTTTCGGAACCAAAAACTGTAAAAACGTATTAAATCCCATGATAGAAAAATTAGTCTACAAATGTATAAATTTATGGGGGATAATAAAAAAAAACAACCGGAAATTTCCGGCTGTTTTTTTAAACAAAAATTAGGGGTATTAAGGGGTATCTTGGTTCTGTTTTAATTAGTTCATGTGTTTCAGGTAGATGCCGTATAGAACAATGAAAATGATACTGATAAGCAAATACGCTATAAAAGCAGGGTTATAAGTAGCAAAAACCAGTACAATGTTCATAATCATAAGCATTCCGGCCGGTATTAGATAGAGAATATAGCCTCCTTTGCGTCCAAAAAACATCAGGATCACTCCCCAAAGCTTAAGGCCAAAGATGAGCAAAACCAAAAACGACATTACCAACAGCAGCTCAAACCCAAAGTCTTGATATCCGGGCGAATATTTTTCCATCAGATCGGCTATATAACCTGAAGAAAATATACCCGTCAGTCCAACGATCACCATCAGTCCGTTCGCAAAAAAACTTAAAATACACAACAATGTCAGTATTAACGGACGTTTTGTTCGTATTTCAGAAGATTGTGGAATGGATTCTGACATTAGTTCAGTGATCTGTGTTTTGCTGGTAAAACGAATTGTGCAAAAAAAAGTTTCAAAAAAGTGGTTTCAATTCAAAAAATAATTTTCTTTGTAGTGAATTATAAACTTAAAAAAATATTTTATGGAAGAAACAAACACAAACACTCAGCCTCAATCAAATTTATTGCCACCTATTCCGGGAGCAGTTATGTCATTGGTATTCGGTATAATCTCTTTGGTATTATGTTGGTACTTTATTTTTCCTTTTGTTGGGTTAGTATTAAACATTGCTTGTCTTGTTTTTGCTATTATGGCGATGGGCAAAGGTAAAAAAGCTATTCAAGCTTTCGAAGCCGCTCCGGGTCAATACAAACAAGGTTCATTTAGTATCGCCAAAGTGGGAAAAATCTTAGGATTAGTTGGTGTAATTTTAAATGCAATATTCTTAATAATTGCTATTATTATGACCGTTGTGGGTGGAGCAGCTTGGATGAATATGTAAGATTTTCTTTATGTAAATGAAGCCGCCTTCGGGCGGCTTTTTTATTGTCAATATCCAAATAATTTTAGAGTTTGGTTTTTTTTATGACATTAAATATTAAGAAAAGGTGAAATACTATTTAATCCACCGAATCCCCCTAAAAATAGAATAATCGCTATAACAAAAAATAAACCGGAAATACATAGCATAATAATGCCTAATACAAAACTCTTTTTTTCGAAATTCCATAAATCAACCCGCTCGCTCGGATTTTCAATCTGATATGAGCGGCCAAACGCAGTTCGTTTAATGCTGTCATGGCTTTATGGTTTAAAGGGTTATTAATTCCTTGAATAAATTCTTGTTTTTGAGAATCTATTTGTGCATCAGAGGCGTGATCCGTTACTTCAGCGACACAAACAATTGGTTCAGCGACACGAACACTTACTTCAGAGGCACGATCAGTTACTTCAGAGGCAAGAACACTTACTTCAGCGACACGAACAATTGGTTCAGCGACACGAACAATTGGTTCAGCGACACAAACACTTACTTCAGCGACACGAACAGTTGGTTCAGCGACACGAACAATTGGTTCAGCGACACGAACAGTTGGTTCAGCGACACAAACACTTGGTTCAGCGACACACTCAATTGCCTCATTGCTAGCAGAATATGGAACAATGTCGAAAAATGGCATGTCAATTGCCTTTTTGTCGCCGTTATAGTCGTATAGTGAGGTGCTTTCAACATAAACACAAATTGGCATGCTGCAGGTAGCAGGCAAATTAAAAGCAGTGTTTGATGAAGCGATATATGGCATGGTTTAGATGCAATAATTTCTGAGTTCGAAAAAAGATTTTTCCTAACCCCTGCAAGTCAGAATTTGAGTATTTTTTGTTAGATTCTGAAAAAAGTATACCCTCAGAAATAGCTTAGAAATCATTAATTGACAATGCAATTTTCACTGCCTTACAACAGTAAAAAATTTCGCAGTTTAATCTCTGTGAATTTCTCTGTTTACCTCAGTGTTTCCTTCGTTCAACTTCGTGGCTACTTCGCGTAACTTCGTGTAATAAAAGAAACTTACAGATCCTCTAATCTGTGGATATCGGCGCTATCTGCGGGACATTTTTCTCCGTAATCTCTAAGATGAAAAAAATTAAACGAAACATCCTCCTCAAACTGCAAAATAAATACGTACTTTGTAGTCACTTAAGTCGTCAAAACGGTTTTTTATATGTCACTCAAATCATCCTCCCGGTTTTCTTTCTTCTGCGGCCTGCTCTCTCTCATGCTTTGTTGGTTTTTCTGGCTCCCTGTCTATGGTATCTTGTTAACCATTTTTACTACTTTGCTATCTGTTTTGGCAATGGTTTATGGGCGTAAGATCAAAAAGCAGCAAAAAACAAGCCTCGATATGATAGATCCTTCTCATTTACGCAATGCTAAGTTTGGCCGTGTGATGGGAGCACTAGGATTGTTTCTCTCTCTCATTTGTTTCATATTGTCAATACTATCAACCATATATTTTAACTTCTTAATACTTTAAGTCATGGAAATTATCGATCAAACACCTCAAAAAGAATTTCTCCCCGAAGCCGCTAGTGCCTTAACATTGAGCATTTGGGGTAACGCACTCACCTTTTTATTTGCCATCCCTTTTTTAGGAATACTTTGTTGCATAGCTGGTATCATCATCAGCATCATCGGTCTTAAAAAAGGAAAAAGCGGCATGGATATCTGGAAACTCGACAAAAAAAGATACCATGGAGGCTCTTTCGCCAAAACCCTCATCGCATTTATTCTGGGTATTGTAGGCATCGTTCAGGGAGCCATACTCTCCATCTACGGACTCATATTCACTATTGCCATAACAGCGGGAGCTTTCAGTCATTTCTGATAACCCGTGTAATACGTTACTTAATCATTAATTAACCCAATCTGTTTTATGGAAACAATTGATTCAACTACCCAACAAAAAGAATTTCTTCCCGAAGCAGGCAGTGCCTTAACCCTCAGCATATGGGGCAATGCAATAAGCCTTCTCTATGCCATTCCTTTTTTAGGCGTTTTAGGATGTATCGCTGGCATAATTCTGAGCATTATGGGTCTTAAAAAAGGCCGTGCCGGCATGGACGAATGGAAAGCCAACAAACCCAAATATCACGGCGGGTCCTTTGCCAAAACCCTCATTGCTTATATATTGGGCATAGTAGGCATAGTGCAGGGCGCCATTCTTGCCATCTATTCGGTTGTTTTTTCTGTTATCATCTTAGACGGTGGCTTCGACCGTATGTTCCGCCACATGTTCTAGAATTTGTTTTCCCGAATAAACCAAAAAGGCTGCCTCCCAATGAAGCAGCCTTTTTTATTTCAGAATGCAGAAGTAAGATTTCAGAATTCTGCAACCTGACTTCTGAAATCTGAATTCTTTTTATTCCAAACTTCCCACCACTTTTTCCACTTCAAGCAATATCTCGCACGAAGCAACCAGATCTTTCATCTTATTGTGATCGGGATACAGCGGACGGTCGATATCAAGATACTCCACGTGTTTACGAATGGTATCTTTAGCAACTTTGGTTCCGTCGCCGAGTTTATATTTTTCGTCATCGAACTTCTCGCGCAGATCCAGAGCCTGAGCAGCGGCCATATATTCGATTCCTAAAATTCCGTAAGCATTGTCCATGATCTGTATGTTTTTCAACACACCATTCATACCCATAGAAACAAAATCTTCCTGGTCGGCAGCAGCCGGTATCGACTGAACGCACGATGGCATCGATAAAATTCTTTGTTCAACAATCTGCATATCGGCAGTATATTGGCTCAGCATCAATCCAGAGAACATACCGGCACCTTTGGTAAGAAAAGGAGGCAGGCCCACGCTCAAAGCGGGATTGTTCAGGCGGTTCATTCTTCTTTCAGACAACACACAAACCATGGTAACCACAGCGCCCACCATATCCATAGGAACCGAAACCGGACAGCCCTGGAAATTAGCACCCGAAAGCTGGAGGTTTTCTTCTGCAAAGAAAATAGGATTATCAGCAACGCCGTTCAGTTCAATTTCCACCTGTGAGCGTGCCCATTTGATCTGATCGTGAGCCGAACCTATCACCTGTGGAGTAGAACGCATTGAATAAGCATCCTGAACTTTCACCTTGATCTTATTGGTAGCGAGATCACCGTTCTGGGTAACCTTGCGGATAGAAGCTGCACTTCTCACACCACCCGGAAATCCGCGAACTTCCAAAAGACGGCTGTTGTAAGGTTTCAAATTAGCTTTCAGAGCTTCCAGCGACATAGCGCAGGCAATTTCTGCCTGTTTCAAGAAATTGTTTACGTCATGCAGAATCAAACATGAAATTCCGGTTATGCAGTTCGACCCATTGATAGCAGCCAAACCATCGCGCGCCTTCAATCCCGGAACAGGGATACTTGCTCTGGACATAGCCTCTTTGCCTTCAAGCAATTCGCCTTTGTAGTAGGCATGTCCTTCGCCCATCAGCAGTAAAGCTATCTGCGACATTGGAGCTAGGTCGCCGCAAGCACCAACCGAACCTTTTTTACAAACCATGGGAGTAACGCCTTTGTTGAGCATATCCACATAAGTTTGTGTAATTTCAGGGCGGCAGCCCGAATTACCATGAGCATGCACATTGATACGGCTCAGCATGGCAGCGCGCACATGCTCAATAGGCATGGGTTCTCCAATGCCGGCAGCATGATTATAGATTAAATACTTTTGGAAATCCTCAACTTGATCGTCATTCAGCACGATTTCCGAAAATTCACCGATTCCGGTGTTAATACCGTACATAATCTCATGATTTTCGAGTTTTTTCTCGAGCATCGCACGGCATTTCTTGATTCTAACGATTGCATCGGGATGCAATTCTATTTTCTGATTATTACGGGCAACGTTTACAACGTCCTCAATGGTTAAATTGTTTCCTGTGATTATTAGTGTCATAATATTTGTAATTTAAGACTTATCCGTCAACCGACGGATTTGCGATTTTTAATTTGATAATTAATGATAAAATAGGGTGGAGGTGAATCCACAATGGGAAATGTCAATAATACTAAACGCAGAGTCCGCTGCGGTTGATCTTGATTTTGAATTTAAGAAGCCAGTTATTCATATTGCAACAAAATGTACAAGTGAATTTTGCCTCAAATGTACTAATTTTTTAATTCATTGATGATCTCTTCTGCCGGGATTTTTTTCTCTTCGCCCGTTGCCATGTTTTTCAGTTTGAAACATTTTTCACTCATTTCTTCACTTCCCGCCATAGCAACGAATGGAATCTTACGGCTATCGGCATACGAAAATTGTTTTTTCAGTTTGGCAGCATCCGGATATAGTTCCGAAGATATGCCTGCCTCGCGGAATTTCAACAGAGCCTCCAAAGCATATTTCTCCTCAATGGGTCCGAAATTCACAAAAAGTATTTTGGTCGAAATATTGGTTTCCGACGGAAACAATTTGAGTTCGTTCATCACATCGTATATCCTGTCGGCTCCAAAAGAAACTCCCACGCCTGATACTCCTGGCAAACCGAATATGCTGGTCAGGTCGTCGTAACGGCCTCCTCCACAAATGCTCCCCATGGCAACATCATTGGCTTTCACTTCGAAGATAGCGCCCGTGTAATAATTAAGTCCTCGGGCCAGTGTCAGGTCCAGTTCAACAGTGGTGGCCAGCGAAATGTTATTGAGATAATCAAATATCCCGGCAATTTCCTCAATTCCCTTCCTGCCTGTTTCAGTATTTCCGATAATTGAACTGATCTTGCCGATCTTTTCAGCATTATTCCCGCTCAGCTGCAATATAGGTTGCAGTTTTTCGATGGCACTTTCCGAAAGACCTTTGCTTTCAAGTTCCTGGTTCACTTTTTCTATCCCAATCTTATCTATCTTATCAATGGCCACAGTGATATCAATGATCTTTTCAGGTTCGCCAATGATCTCGGCAATGCCGCTTAATATCTTTCGGTTGTTTATTTTTATGGTGATGTTTAAACCCAGTTTCTGAAATACTTTATCAATAATTTGTATCAGCTCCACTTCATTCAACAGCGAATTACTGCCTATCACATCTACATCGCACTGGTAAAATTCACGATAACGTCCTTTCTGCGGACGGTCGGCGCGCCACACTGGTTGAATCTGGAAGCGTTTGAATGGGAAAGTTATGTCATTGCGATTTTGAACCACATAGCGGGCAAAGGGCACGGTCAGATCGTAGCGCAATGCTTTTTCGCACATTCGTGCTGCCAGCTTGGCCGTACTAAAGTTCTGAACATCATCGTTTGAGATTCCTTCCAGAAAATTACCCGAATTCAGAATTTTAAAGATCAGCCGGTCGCCTTCCTCACCATACTTGCCAGTGAGAGTGCTCAGGATTTCCATAGCCGGAGTCTCTATAGGTTGGTAACCATAAAGCCGAAACACATCTTCCACAGTATTGAAAATATACTTGCGGCGAATCATTTCGGTCGGTGAGAAATCGCGTGTACCTTTGGGTATAGAAACATTGGAAGCCATGAGATTTTTTTGTAAAAATAGAAAATTTATATGAATTATTGTTTCTGTAGCTCTTTCATCATTTGAGGGTCATCAGTCATAATGCCATCCACACCGTTTCCAACCATTTTTCGAATTCTTTTGGAATCGTTAACTGTCCATGCGAAAACCGTTTTGTTCAGTGCGTGTATCTTTTCAATGGTTCTTTTACTCGCGAAACGGTGATAAATATTGATCCCCGACAAGAAGCTCATTTCCGCATCGTTTTTGATCCTTTCGATATTGGGCTTTACAAAAAGCAATGCAGTTTTGATCTGTGCATCCAATTGGTGAACTTTAAGTACCGCCGGATAATTGAATGACTGCACCACACACCATGACCATGCCTTGTGTTTTTGGATAAGGCTTACTACATCCTTTTCAATTTCCCCCGATTCATCCGGATTTTTAATTTCGATAAGCAGATTGCATTTTCCTGCTATCAATGCCAAGGTCTCGTCAAGGGTCGGCACCTTTTCCCCTACAAATTTGTCTGAAAATTTACAACCGGCATCAAAACTTCTTAGTTTATCAAAAGAAGTCTTATCAATGGAGCCTTTCCCGTTAGTGGTTCGGTCCAAAGTATTATCATGTATCACCACCGTGATCTTATCCCTGGTTCTATGCACATCGATCTCTATCCAGGCGACGCCAATTTGTATGGCATTGTTAAAAGCAGCCAGAGTATTCTCGGGTGCCAGCAAACTTCCGCCCCTGTGGGCAACAATGGCGGTTTTATTCACCGCTAAATTTTCAGGATTATTTTGCGAAGAAACTCGGTTCATATAGATCAGGCAAATTAAGATCAGTAAATAACGCATTTCAGTCTTGGCTGCTAAATTCAATCAGTTTATTCAGATAATCTTCCACTCCCTGACTCCCTTCTTCAGGAGCCCAGACGGCAAATTGTTTGACAGTAGCAGGCAGATAGGGTCCTTCCTTAACTTCGTATGCCACAGTATCCTGAGCAAGTGCAATGATTGTATGAAAAATTCCCGGCCCAATCTCAGCGCCAAAATCTTCAGTGGTCGGATCCAGAATATACTTTTCAGTAATATTGCCTTCATCCGAAAATTCAAGGACCAACGCTTTCCCCGACAACAAAAGGAATACCTCGTTCTTGTCAGGATCTTGATGTTTGTGTGGGCGAATATAGGTTCCCGGTTCTATCACATTCAGCATCCTTTGCACTATAGCACTTTCATCCGCATGAAAATTGCAATTCATACGTTTCCGGGGCGATTTCCGGGCCTTGTCAATGGTAATGTTGATGATTTGTCGGTTGATCCTGATCATACTCAGAATTTGGTGTGTTTAAAATTCTCCAACCATTTATGTGTCTCTGTTGGAACAAAGGTCTTAAGTTGGGCGATCAGGTTATTCTCATCATTGCTGACAAAGAAAAGGTCCTTATGTTCCTCGCGAATGAATCTCTCCTGAACAAAATGATTGATAAGTTCAAACATTTTATCATAATACCCTTCCATATTAAAAATTCCGATGGGTTTCTTAATAATGCCAAGCTGGTTAAGGGTAAGCATCTCGAAAAGCTCGTCCAACGTACCGAAGCCACCCGGAAGGATAATATAGGCATCCGAAAGCTTGTCGATAAGAGTTTTTCTCTCGCTCATAGATTCAACCACATGAGTTTGCGTAATATGCTTATGTGCCACTTCTACATCGACCAGCCGTTGTGGAATCACTCCAATGACTGTCCCTTTTTCTTCCAGGATACTGTCGGCTAAAATCCCCATCAATCCAACATTTCCTGATCCGTAAACCAGTGAAAAATCATTTTCAACAAAGAGTTTCCCTAATTGGTGTGTTTTTGTCTTATAAATTTCCCGGTTTCCGGAAGCTGATCCGCAGAATACTGCTATGTTTTTCATGAAGTCAGTTTAGTGAGGTGCAAAAGTAAGGAATTTTCGGGTAAGAAAATTGGTGTACCTTTGCACACCATGAAACATTCCACCGGATATCAGTATTTTAGACTCGAAAACGGGATACGCATCGTTTACAGTTACAGCAATTCGCCCATTGTTCATTTAGGTTTTTTTATCAATACCGGAAGCCGCGATGAAGCTCCCATAGAGCATGGTATGGCTCATTTTATCGAGCATGTTATCTTTAAAGGAACAGCAAAAAGGAAATCTTATCAGATATTTAATTGTATTGAAAATGTAGGTGGTGAACTGAATGCTTTCACCACCAAAGAAGATACCTGCATCCATGCTTCTTTTCTCAATGAGTATTTTGAGCGCTCGGCAGAACTTATTTCTGATGTGATCTTCAATTCGATCTTTCCTGAAAAAGAATTGAAAAAGGAGAAGGAGATAGTAGTCGACGAGATATTTTATTACAAGGATATCCCCGAGGAAACAATTTTTGAGGATTTCGAAGAACTTCTTTTTGCAGGGCATCCATTAGGACGTAATATTTTGGGCGAACAAAACATCATTCAAAAGTTCACCAAAGCAGATATCGAACGCTTCATAAATAAAAACTATCGCACCGATCGTATGGTCCTGAGCATCGTGGGTGATCTGGATGTCGGGAACATGATTAAGGTACTGAAACAGCACTTTGATAGGGAGATGCCTTATAACAAAGAACCCATAAAACGTAAATCATTCAATAGTTATATGCCGGTTAAGAAGGTTCTTAAAAAAGAAATATTTCAGAGTCATTGCATAATGGGCAATATTGCCTATTCCTATAACGACCCTCGGAAACTCGGACTTACCTTGCTCAATAATTTGCTCGGAGGGCCTTCTTCAAATGCTACATTGAATATGTCAATTCGCGAAAAACACGGATTGTCCTATAATATTGAATCGAATTACGCCCCTTATCAGGATAGCGGCATTTTCAGTATCTATGTGAGCTCGGATAATGAAGCCATGGAGAAAGTAATGTCATTGATATTCGCTGAACTTAAAAAATTAAGGGAGCGTAAAATGAGTAGCCTTCAACTCTCCAGGGCAAAACTTCAGTTAGCTGGTAACCTCGCCTTGGCTTTTGAATCAAAGATTGCTGAAATGCTTTCCATTGGGAAAACTTATCTGATCTTTGACAAAGTGGAGACTATTGCAGAAATAAACAAAAAGATAGAGAAAATAACCGCTAACGAATTATTCGAAATTGCCAACGAAATTTTCGATACCAATCGTTTCACACAATTAATTTACCAGGCCAATGGATCTTATAAATCAGAGGATATATGATTATGCCGAAGAGCATTCGAAACCTATAGACGACGTACTTCTTCAACTTCACCGCGAAACTCATCTGAAAGTAATGAATCCTATCATGCTGACAGGATTCTTGCAAGGCAAACTGTTGCAGTCATTCAGCGAAATGCTGAAGCCGAAAAAGGTTTTAGAGATAGGAACTTTCACTGGTTATTCCGCAATTTGTTTCGCTAGAGGATTACAGCAGGGTGCCGTGTTACATACCATCGAAAAGGATCCGGAACTGGAGGCCATTTGCCGCAAGTATTTTAAGCTATCTGGAATGACCGACAAGATTGATTTGCATATTGGCGATGCCCTTGAACTAATCCCTTCTATTAACGATTACTTTGATTTGGTGTTTATTGATTGCGACAAGGAGATTTATTCAGATGTTTACGAACTTGTTCTACCTAAAGTGCCTAGTGGTGGTTATATTCTTGCTGATAATGTGCTGTGGCATGGAAAGGTATTCGAAGAACAGAGGTTGTCCGACAGAGAAACTAAGGCCATCATGCAGTTTAATGAAAGGGTCAGAAACGACAAAAGGGTAGACAATTTCTTGCTACCCTTTCGCGATGGGTTAATGATTATTAAAAAACTCTGATTATCTCAACAGGTTGATTGTTCCCTGAAGATTGTATTCCTTTTTATCGTAACCAACAGCATCAATAATATAGAAGTAAGTTCCGTCAGCGCATTTGCCTTCGCTTTTGCTGTTGCCATCCCATATAGGTTTCTGAGCCTGCACATCAGCGAAGTCATTAGCGTTTAGATTATAAATCTTCTTCCCCCAGCGATTGAAAATGTCTACATTGATGGTTTTGATGCCTTGAACTTCAATAGTAAAGATGTCATTCTTGCCATCTCCATTGGGAGTAAATACATTAGGTACTGACATGCTTGAAGGTTGAATAACGACAACTACCATCTGGTAGGTTGCAATGCAATTATTGGGGGCACCACTTGATACGGTGAGTGTAACAGTATAGTCTCCCATTGCAGTGTACTCGTGCGTGGGATTAATATCCGTGCTAACAGCTGATCCATCACCAAAATCCCATGAATAAGATACAGCTCCTGTAGTCCCAGTCGAATTGAATCCTATTGTGAATGGGACATATCCTTCTGGCGGACTTGGATCTGTTGTATAAAAGGCGTTAATAATAGTTTCAGTCCCAACAGTAGCAGTTTCAGTCAAATGACAATTACTGGGCGAATAGGTAACAGTTACAGTATAATCACCTGCGCATAAATTACTGGCATTTTGGGTGCTTTGTGCTGGTAAGGTGCTCCAGACATAAGACACGGGTGGGTCATAATTTCCAGTCAATTGGGTTGCAATTTGTCCGTTACAACTTGCTAAACAAGTTTCATCAGTTGGCGTTAAGGTCAGGGCAATTTGAGGTGGACTATCTAGTATCACAAAGTTAGTGGCAGAGCAACCTATGCCGTCAGTTACGGTTACAAAATATGTTCCGGCTGCAAGGTTTCCGGCAGTAGGAGTTACATCATTTGTTGGAGACCAGATATAACTGTATGGAAGTAGTCCGTCGGCTGCGGTGACAGTTGCAGATCCGTCAGAATATCCGTAGCAGGTGATGGAATCAACATTGGTGATCGTAGTAGATAGATTACTTATACTCACTTTTACACTGTCAACAGCAAAATAGTTACAAGCATCTGAAACCGTTACATAGTAGGTTGTTGGAGTCGGAGGATTTACATTTACACTTGAACTATTACCAGCACTATTACTCCATTCATAAGTAAGGGGAGTAAATCCACCAGTGGCATTCACATTGATATTTGCATCCTGCCCGTTACAACTGTGAACATCCGGAGTTGTAGTTGTTTGAATTGGCACATAATCTTTGATCAAGATACGTATTGTGTCAATTGTGCCGCAAACAGTATTTACATAAGCGATTTTAACATTCTCAGTTGGTTCTGCAATTCCGTCAGAAATAGGTGCAATGGTGAAGAATGCAGAGTCCTGTCCAGCAGGTATGATAAGACTGTCGGGTACATTAGGATAATCGACTCCTTCAATAGCCGTTCCTGAAACGGTATAATGAATTACCAGGGGAGCAACTGCTGGATGACCTAACTTGAATTTTACCAAAGCATCATTGCAACCTTCAATTGTTACGGTATCAATGTTAGAGGAATAAGAAATGTTATAAGACAATCCATTCGAAGAAAAACTGTTCGCCTCCAAAAACACTCCTGAATCATAAATATGGTCGCCGGCATCGCCGATAGCAATTTTAATATGATATTGTTGACATGGAATAACTTTAACCCATGCTGTAAGAACTGTAGTAAACCCATCATAAATAATAGTAGCACCCGTGCCGTTGTTAACATAATACTGCGAATAGCTGGCAGAATTTACATTGTCAATAGTTACCGGAAGTGTCGTCCCCGGAATTCTTGCTATATTATTATTAGTGTAATTACCACCTAATGGATTGGGTCCCGAAACAAAAAAACCAAAAACGTCATTGTAGCCCATGTTGACAAACTCCGGATATTCTTCTGAACCGAAAACGTATCTAAATTTTAGAGTATCTGATATGGGTACAAAGTCAAATTGAAGTGCTGCGGCATCATAAACTGTTGCAGAAACAAGACTTTGTAGTTCAGGATCAGCTCCGGTATTATTACTGGTCGAAGCAAAATTGCTTGCTGCAGAGCCTATAGCCGGGGAGGTATTAACTAGCCCGCTTGAAATAATTATGCCATGGCTTAACCCAAGGTTAGTTGTATTTCCGTTTGTAAATTCCCCTATGGAGCCGGCTACTCCGTTATACGTGATATTGGTTACAGTTACCCCTGAACCTACCAATACGTTTTGAACCAACTGCTGGGCAGTCATCGTTGTTGAAACATTCAACTGAGCAAATGAATTCATTGAGAAGACCGACATTAGAATAAAGGCACAAATAATACCTGAAACTTTAGATGATTGACTTTTCATAAAAAAATATTAAATTCTACAATACTATACAAGGACAAATGTTATGGTTAAAAGGTTGCTTCGGGCGTTAAAATTAATACTTTTGTCGTTAATTAACTAAAATTTATTGTTTTTGAATAATTTTTCTAATTACATTTCGACACACTTTGTACTTGCTCTGGCGCCAATGGAAGACATTACTGATAGTGCTTTCCGGCAAATATGCAAATCATTTGGGGCTGACATAGTAGTGTCTGAATTTATTGCAGCCGATGGACTTATTCGGGAGGCTGCGAAGAGTCGGAGAAAGTTGGATTTTTTAGAAACGGAAAGGCCTCTGGGCATTCAGATATTTGGCAATAATGTCGAATCGGTGGTAGCTGCCGTAAAAATTGCAGAAGAAACTAACCCTGATTTCATTGACCTGAACTTTGGTTGTCCGGTTAAGAAAGTTGTCGATAAAGGAGGAGGAGCTGCACTTTTAAAAGATATACCTAAAATGATACATATCACTTCTGAGGTGGTTAAGTCAACGCACTTGCCTGTTACGGTCAAAACTAGGCTGGGATGGGATGAAAAAAGCATAGTAATACATAATCTCGCTGAACAACTGCAAGATGTTGGGATTGCCATGCTTACCATACATGGGAGAACCAAAGCTCAGATGTATAAAGGTGAAGCGAATTGGATTCCGATAGGTGAGGTTAGGAACAATCCACGAATACAAATTCCGATAATTGGAAATGGAGATATTGACTCTCCTGAAATAGCGGTTGACGTAAAAAATAAATATGGGGTAAATGGTATCATGATTGGGAGAGCAGCCATAGGAAATCCGTGGATATTTCGTGATATTAAAGATTTTCTGAATAACGGTAAAAAATCTCAAACGGTATCTGTTCATGAACGTATTGAGGTGGTGAAGGGTCAACTTCAGAGTTCAATCAGCCATAAAGGGGAGAGGTTGGCAGTTTTGGAAACACGCAAACATTATAGTGGTATATTTCGTGCACTTCCTGACTTCAGACCATTTAGAATGAAACTTGTTGTAGCTGATAGTTTAGAAGAGGTTTATGCAATTTTTAGTGAGATAGAGGAATTTTATAGGACTAATTGGAAATAGAAATGGCATTAAATAAAAGAACGTTAACAGGATATTTTTTAGAATTTTCAAAGAAATTATATCTTTTGTTGCGTGGTCTTTAATTATTTGAAAACGAGTATAAGGGAATTTAACACTTCAAGAAACCATTATTAAATACTGTACTTACATCCTGATTTTTTTCTAATAACAGGGTCTTCATCCCAAGTTCTGCTGCAGGAGGGAGGTTTTGTTCCGAATCGTCAATGAAGAGAGTTTCTTCTGGAAGTAGTCCATTGTCTGAAATAACTTTCTGAAATATGGCCTTATCCGGTTTTCTTAAATTCATTTCAAAGCTTAGATAGACCTTCTCAAATAGTTCTGAAAGATCATTGTAACCATATTTTTCTTGTAGCTCCTTTGTATACTCAGGATAATGAATTGCATTGGTATTGCTAAGCAGGAAGGTTCGATAGTTTTTTCTGATACTCTCTAATATCCATATTCGATGCTCAGGTATGCCAATAAGGATGGCATTCCAGGCATCAATTATTTGTTTTTCGGTTACATTGGGAGGAAGATATTGGGCTATACCCTTGCAAAATACCTCTTTTGAAATTGTCCCCTTATCTAATTCGTCAAATAATCCAGACTGTTGAGATTGAGAGTACACTTCCTGAAAGTTTTCTGCTCCAAGTTTGATAAAAGCATTTATACTGACCCAGAAATCAATATTGATGATCACACCTCCGAAATCGAATATGATGTTTTTTATGCCATTATACTTAGTCATGCATTTTTATTTGGTCATTTGCCTGCAAAGATGTAAATTTGCCTGCTTTTTTACTGTAAAAAAATTGTAAAAATGCAATTGGTCCTATAGCTCAGTCGGTTAGAGCACCTGACTCATAATCAGGTGGTCCCAGGTTCAAGTCCTGGTGGGACCACATGTAATAAGAAAAACCCTGTAAACGTAATGTTTATGGGGTTTTTTGTTTTGTCTTTTTCGTTGAAATCAATTAAAATAAAGAAGCTTTCATAACTTTTCATATTTTTTGATGTTTTAGAGTTTCTTTTCTATCTGTTCTTTCAACTCAATTTCTTCTTAACTGCTCCACATTTTGAATTTGACTTGCAAATAGAAGGAATCAGCCACAATTATTAACATTTTTTAACAATTAGGATTTCTATGCCTGAAAAGTTATGTATTCCGCAAGAGAGTTGGGCTGCAAAATAAATATAAAAAGACAGATAGGATATATAAAAGCAAAATAAACTGCTAAAACAAAAAAAATATTAAGCAAACCTTGACTTGTCTTATTTATTGTTGTATCTTTGCTTCGTCTAAATTAAAAAAGGTATATAAAAAGAAAAAAGGACGACAAACAATAATAAAATAATATCAAAAGAAATAAACCAAAACATTTGTAATTATAAAAGACCAATACCATGAAAAAGTTAATTCTACTCACCGCAATTTGTTTATCAGTATTAGTTGGCTGCCAGAAATCTGGTTATAATTGTCATCAAAAAGTAACAACAAGCATGGTGCCTGATTCAGCAGGATTTCCTCAAATTCAATATTCGGAATTTCAGTTGACAGGAAATTCAAAATGTATTGTAGGGACTACCAGCACTGAAACTCCTATTGATAGAAGCAGGGTAAAAGTAGTTACTTACGAAACCACCTGTGAATAACAATAATGGCTGTTAAGAATCTTAGGTACTTATATTCATTAAGCGGTAAGGTTTTGCTCACGGGACCTTATGATTAAAATTGTTGTGCGGTTTTAATAATTGTAAAATTATGTTGATTTCAATTCTGTTATGTTTTATTCTTTCTCAGAGGTTTTTCTTGAAGTTCTATCCGGAGCCTTTAAAAAGAAGGGTTATAAAGCTGATTGAATTTAGGGTTTTGTATTTTAATAAATTAAAAAAGAGTTTTAGATTTTTACAGAGTACTCGCCGGACTGTTAGAAGCCTTTCTTCAGTGGGCTTATTTTCCCCCAAGAGGAAGTTTTGATTCGATAAACAATAAAGTTTTTTAAATAGTAGGTTTTCGACTCTAAAAAGTCTAAACCGTAGTTGAACCTCTACTATACATTTAATGTACGTTTTGTTAAAATCGCCGGAATACGGCAGAAAAAATTGCTAAAGCAAAAAATAGTTAAGCCCCTGAAATATTGTATTTCAGGGGCTTAATTTCATATGAGTAAGTGTAGATGTCGTCATCAGAATTTCTGCTTAATTCTTTAGTGTATTTTTGTGATAAGTGGTAGCCCTGGTTGTAAATTCGACAGAATAAAGTCCATCTGCTAACTTATTAAGATCAAGAATTAGTTCATTGCTTCCGGTGGTGACTTCCGCATTTATACTTTCTATCAGCTTGCCCATCATGTCGTAGACCTGAATCTGTGCTTTCCCTTCAGTGAGATTAGAATATTGAATGACAAGAGCACTTTTAAAAGGGTTGGGATACATGGTGATGTCGGCACTTTCCATTTTTGAACAAATTACCGAAACGGGGCTGAATGTTTCGCTTTTGCCATCAAAATCGGTTTGTCTGATACGATAATAGGATATGCCGTCCAATGATTTTTCGTCGGTGTACTGGTAATTCAGTATTGGTTACTATTACCTGCTCCGGGAATATTGGCAACAAAGTCCCAGTTTTCTGCATCAGCACTTCTTTCCAGAGTGAAATGATCATTGTTGGTTTCGGTGGCTGTAGACCATCTGATGTGAGCCTTACCGTTGCATTTTACATCAAAAGAAAGTAATTCGACCGGCAAAGACGAACCGAAAAATTTCGGTCCTTCGACCTGACCACTTGAGGCAGTCCAATAAACCACATTGCAAATTTCAATAATATTGGAATTGCCACCGCCATTACCTGGGTTGATTTCGTCTTCATTATAAACATAAATCACCGAACCACAACTTAATCTAATCTTACTCCCGGTCTGGAAAGCTAGCGTCCCATAAATCTGAATGCCGACAGGAGTCTGACAATTAGTCATATCAAGCTGATAGTTAATGGTTACTGTAATTCTTCTTGGTATGATGATTAAATCACCGCAAACAGGAACATGTCCGCATGACCAGACTGAACTGTTACTCCAGTTCCCGTTTTAAATTGCCTGGCACGTTGATGCCGACAAATAGAGGGAACTGAGTGATAGAAATATGAGGAGTAATATGCGTTTCATCGTTTATTTTTTAGTTGTAGAAAATAAAGCATTTCTGAGATATTTTCATTTTCGTTGTTTAGACAAATTCTAAACAAACGTAGTCACATTGTCCCACACAGAAGTGCTTATTTAAAACTATTTTAAATAATAATTTCAAATGGTTGTTTTACAGCTATTTGAAAATGATAAAAATCACGTGATAATTTGACGAAACAGCACAGTGATGGCATTAGGCCTATCACCTTTCCAAATAAAGACAAATATTTGATGAGAAACTTATTCCGTTATTTCCGTTGAGCCTTCTTCAGGAAGTTCTGCAAAATCGCTTCCCGTAAGATCTTTGGAGGAAGTTCCCAGAAAATAGTCTTCAATGAATTTCCAACGTTGGGGCGTGTCGAGGATATGGGTGAAAAAGTACTCCATGATGTGAAGGGAGGTTTGCTGACGGCGTTCGATTTCCTTCAGAATATCGTTGGTGTAGCCGCTTTTGGCGAGCCGTATGAGTTTCACCGGGTCGTTGATACGGATGAAGACTCCGGGTTTTTCGCCGCCGCCTATCACGTAAGTGGCCAGATCGAAGGCTTCGAGCAGGTAGGCCAGTTGTATCATGCCCACATTTTTGTCGTCGTTGGCAGGGATGAAAAATTGTGCGGTGCGTTCGGCCTGAGGCAGCTCGACAAACATGCGGTCGTAACGTTTTTTCAGTAGGCCCCTGACCGCAGGATATACCTTGGGAAAGGCCTTATACTGTAATTCGTGATCGGTTTTCTTCTCTTGAATGAAACACTCAGGCTTGGTGAAGATGTCGCGTTTGTTCTTCAGGTCGATGGGGCAGGCAAAAACCGAAAGAATGATCTCGGCAACCCTTTTGGCCGTAAGGCTATGCTCGAAGCGGGACTCCAGTTCTTTGGCCAGCATTTCTTCGGTGAAGAAATCGGCTCCCATTTGGTCGAGTGCCTTTTCTATGATGCGGAAATTGGCATCCAGCATCTCGTAAATTTCTTTGGAGGAATACTTCAGATTAAAAACAACCCTGATCTGCGGACTGACGTATATCTCGTCGGGTTGGAACAAGGTCTTATCGAAATAGGCCTTCTTGATCTGAGGGAAATTCTGATCGGAGAAGTTGGTTTTCCATATTTTATCGAGGTTGAGGGCATAGACTTTCTGTCCTTTGGCTTCAATGGCAGGCTGAGGAATATATCGGGAGGCTTTGCCGTATTTGGCCGAAAATTTCTTTACATCCGCTTCGTTCACACGGGCATAAACGGCGGTGAACAGGCTCTTGGGCCGCGCAATGATGACATTATAGCGGTATTTGGCCTGAAGATCCTTTTCAAGTAAAATGAAACTGCTCTTCACTTTTTGTTCGATGTCGACATCTTCTTCCTTAAAGATATACTGAAAATCGTTGACCGAAACCAGCAGATTCTTGTTGTTTTTGACACTGTATATTTTCAATATTTTATCGAGTACCAACTGCAACTGAAACTGCCTGACAGCCGAAAAGGCATACAATATTCGGGTGAACTTGAGGTCCTGCACATTGAAATCGGTCATGGCTACACCCCTGATATCGCTGCGGCGTGCTACACGACCTATCTCCTGAACGTAATCGGCCAGATGACCCGAAGGCGCATGATGGTAAATGGTGGTGATATCGTCTATGTCCACACCCATGCCAAAGGCCTTGGTCGACAAGATGGTCTTGATCTGGTTGGATTTGAAGTGCTCGTAGGTTTCGTTCTTTATCAACTTGTTCAAGCCGCCGAAGTACAGGCCAATCTTATCTTTAAAGCTATATTCGACCAGATCGCGGATGGGGATGAGTTGGCTCACCCAGGGGCAGTAGACAATGGTCTTTTGCCCGGCATTGATCAGCTCCTGAATGCGGGCCGCCGTTTTGGTGAATTTCTCTTTGTTGTGATAGCGTTCGATGGGGAGATCGTTGATGTCGAAATCAATATCCTCGCGTTTCACTTTGCCAATGAAGAGGCGGGGGTTTTCGAGGTAGAGGCTGTCGAGGGTCTCTATCACCATATCGTTGGGACCGCTGTAGACGGCTGTAGCCGTGACGGCCAGCACGGGGAATTTGTAGTTGAAATAGCGGCGGGCCTTGCGTATGAAGTTGCCGAGGTACCAATAGTCGGTACGGAAATCTCGACCCCAGGTGGTGACTAGATGGGCCTCGTCGATCACCAACAGTCCCAACTCGCGGTTGCCCAGAAAGACGCTCAACTCCTGTGAAAGCAGCAGTTCGGGCGAGAGATAGAGTATGGATATTTCGCCATTGTGCACTTTTTGCAGTACTTCTTCGCGCTCTATGATGGAAAGCTCGGAGTTGACATAGGCTACATGCTCGTATTTTCTGATGGTTTTCAGGGCTATCACCTGATCTTTCATCAAAGCGATGAGGGGCGAAATGACAATGGTGACGGCCTTATATTTATCGGCCAGATAGATGGCAGGCAACTGGAACAAGAGCGATTTTCCGGCCCCGGTGGGTGCGGTGAGTAATATGTCGCGAAGGTTTTTCTTGTTGCGGCCGTTTTCGTACTGGCAAATCACTTCTTCTATGATGGCGGCCTGACTCACTTCCATGAGTTCAGTGCCGGCATCGGGGTCTTTATAAACGTAGAGGGTGCGGAAGCCGTCGCTGTTCCAGTATTGGCTGAGCAGGGCGGTGAGTTCGGGGCGGAAGTCGAGGCTGAGGCGGCTGCTGTGCAGATAGAAGGTGGCTCGGCAGCCCAGGGCCTTCAGTGCCGAAGCAAACAACTCCAATCCCTGATAGGCAGCCTTTTGCTGATGAATGGTGTCTTCTACAGCTACCAGTATCGTTTTTGGGATCTTACCCTGATACAGCCTGAGTTTCATTGTGCGATATTCATCGCCCAGGGCTTCATAATGTATCATGGCCTCAGGCTTCAGATCGGTGGGAGCGGTGGGCAAAAATTCGGGTGTCAGGGGCTCAAAGAGTTTTAGGGACATGACACATTCGAAATCTTCGTCGAAACCATCGATATATTGCACCAGGGTTTGATCCTTATAGAATATGGCGTTGGAATAAAAATTATAGAAGGGACTGTCGTCGGGAATTTCCTTATCGGCATGTATGGCATCTTCGAAATCGTCGGCCGTAAAGTTGCTCTGGTTGGGGTATTCTTCCAGCATGTTGTTCTCTATCACCAAAAAGCGTTTTCCTGTTTCGCTCACATCGGAATGAGAGGCGATCTGCATAAAAGATTCGAAATCGAGCAGCAGTTTGGTCGTGGCCGGGGCCTTGGTGAGGGCGGTGAGGAGCGATTTCTGGCTTTTCTGAATACGGCCGAGGTCGAGCAGGCCTTTGGCATCCAGGGGGAGTTCGCCCAGCGCATGGGGGCATGTGGCAGCCACTTCCTGCAAAACATTGTTACTAAATCCTTTTAACACCAAAACATCGAAGTTGGCGGCTTGCTCAGCCATGACTTCCTTGATCAATTCGACAAAAGTTCCCATAAGTTTTTTGTTGATGACACAAATGTAAGGTATTGTTGGTAAATAATAATGCTTGAAATGAGTATTTCGATTTTACAAGTACCAGAGAGTGGAATAAGGAGAAGGGATGCAGATCATTAAAGCCTTACTGATTGAAGGATAGATGCCATAGAGGTTCCATGAAAATCATTTTCTCATAAAAAAATCGTCAACTTCGGTAACTGTCGCAGGGAGGTTGATGTTTCGTTTCGTTGAGACAAAAAATGGAAATGACAGCCAAAGCCTGGTGTTTGAGTGGAGTGATATTAGCAAGCGATGATGACAATCGTGCACATGACGGTGATTTCGTTTCCAAAGACCGTGAATGTTCTGGCAAAGGCCGTGACACCTCTGGCAAAGGCCGTGAATGCTCTGGCAAAGGCCGTGAATGCTCTGGCAAAGGCCGTGACAACTCTGGACACGACCGTGACAAGTCTGGCAAAGACCGTGAATGTTCTGGCAAAGGCCGTGAAAGCTCTGGCAAAGGCCGTGACACCTCTGGCAAAGGCCGTGAAAGCTCTGGACACGCTCGTGACAACTCTGGACGAGTTCGTGAATGCTCTTCCACGGTTTTTGATAGGATGGGTTTTTGGAATCTGATAGGTGAGGGGTGACGAAATTGATTTTTAAATACAACAAATCTAATGAGTTATAAATTTGGAAACAATCAAGGTTGTCGAAAATCAGGAAGTGGCATAAGTTGGTTCAAAAACCATGTTCTTACTTAATCGACGCCTAAAATGAGGAAGTGTTGTAGAATTAGTGGGAGTGCGACTTGAAGTCGCGCCCTACTCTTTGCATCAATACCCCATTTCCCTTGCCCTAATCCTTAGCCTGCAAAATGCTTCAGGGCTTCGTATACCAGGAAGACTGGCCAGATCAGTGCTTTCAGAAAACCAACCACTCCGGCTCCGAAACTGCCGGCTATAGAAATATAATAAACGGCTGCCCCGATGAGGCCCATGCCATATACCGCACCCGAAGATGCATGAGGATTGCTGCTTTTGTTCATGGTCGTTTGATTAATTGTTGCCCCCCAAAGGTAGGGATAATTTATTTGTAGAATTACTGATAGCGAATGAAAAACGAGGTTTGCCTGTGCTTTACAGGATAGATAGGGATTTGCGTAAAAAAAGAAAGGGCGATTCGTGAATCGCCCCTACCTATTAGAAAATTTCTACCTTTCGCAAACTTAGTGTTTGTCCCGATTGTATCCTGATGAAATAGATGCCTTTCGAATAGCGGCTTACATCCAGTGAGGTATGGAAGGCGTCCGTTATATTGGCAGCCATATCGCTGTAGAGCTTTTGTCCCTGCAGATTATATATTTCTATCAGGGCCTGTTCGCCGGCATGTCCGCTGATGTCAATGTTCAGATAATTGTCCGCGGGGTTGGGATACACTTGTATGGAGGCATCTGCATCTTCGGTTTCCAGCCCGGTGCAGGTATTCACGATAGCGGTGACCATCACTTTCGGACTCACGCAATCTGCTTCTTTCACTACCCAATCGTAGAAATAATAGTAGCGCAGCGTGGTTCCGGCACTGCTTCCGGTAATCGATAATTTACCAGCCTGAGTGAGGGGGTAAGAAAAGCCTGCTTTACTTCGGTACCAGCCTGGGGAGGCAGGACCGACCAATCTCAAACCGGTAGCTACCGGGAGATCAAAGTTAAGGGTTATTGTATTCACACCCAAAGCCAGATTTACAGTAGCAGTTGCCAAAGGGGTTCCGGCAGAGTTTTGCAGGGTGATCACCTTGCCGGTTTGTGCAGCATTGGCATAAATCTTAACTGTTTGCAGACGCAGAGGTATATAAGTGTCGAAGATCTCGTAATGAATATCAACCGCAGTGAACATGCTTCCACCGCCTACGGAGTCGGTTTTGCCACAATGTGTAGTCGGTCCTGACACGCTATCTTTCACCCAGTAATTGGTGGTGGTGCTAAGCACAGGGGTGTTGTATGCGGTACCTGTGGTTAGCACGGTAGTGCCTGCCAGTGTGGAATACCATTTCAAAATGCCGCTTCCTGTTGCCGTAAGGTGAGCCGAACCACCTGTACAAATGGTGGCTCCGGTAACTGCCGGTCCGGTGGGCATATTGATGGTTACATAGTTGGTCTTGGTGATAGAGTCGTTGCCAAAGGTATTATAGGCTCTCAGTTTCACAGTATAGGTACCGTTGGCAGTGTAGGTATGCGTTGGGTTTTGCAGGGTGGATGTAGTTCCGTCGCCAAATTTCCACAACCATTGGTTGGGGGTGTTTGACGATTGATCCGTAAAGTTGATAGTGCCAGTACAACTCGTGGTCGTATTGGCTACGAAAGCCGGAACGGGAGGAGTTGAGGGAGTGGCGCAGGTCCAGTTCATCACAAATCCCGAAGCTACCACGCCTTGATCACTTGTTTGACGGATAGTGATAGAACCTCCTGATGAAGTCAGTGGTCCCGGAAGGTTGGTTCCTGAAAAAGGGCTGCCTGTAAACTGTGGTGATGCAGTGGTTGGGCCATTGTAAACATACAAATAGTCGAAGCCGCTTTCGAAACTGAAAGAGGTAAAGGTAAGCGTTACAGATGTTGCACCTGTAGGAGATATAGTAATGGACCCGTCAGTATTATTGGCATAATCACCGCAAAGGCCGCTGTCGTATAATGTTCCGCTGCATGAGGTTTGTGTGGTCCCGGTTACTGTGGCAGGTACAGATACCTGGCAGGGATAGGAGGGACCTACGGTGATGAAAGAGTTTTTTGTTATGGAATCAATACCGCAACTGCCACCATAAGCTATAAGTCTGACATTATAGGCTCCGTTGGCAGCATAGGCATGCAAAGGAGCCGAAAGGGTGCTGGTAGCGCCGTCACCAAATTTCCACAGATAGGTATTTGCATTGGTGGAGATATTGTTGAATTGCACAGTGAAGGGTGCATTGGTGCATTGGCTCACCGGGCAGGCAGCAAAATTGGCATCGGTAGGTGTGGCCACATAAGCTGCCCCTACGCCCACAGCATACCAGGCATTGGTAGTAGAAATAGCTTCCTGCGAACATCCTCCGTAAAGGTCGGCACAAGCCTGTAAAGAAGCTACGCGTGCATCGGCATAAGTAGAAGAAGCGGTCAGATAAACTGTGAGGGTGCGGAAAGCGATCTTTTCAGCTTTGGCCATAGTGATAGCTGTTACATTGTATGCGTTTCCGTTATCGTTGGTTCCCAAACCTCCCTGGCAAAGCAGGTAATACCAAAAGTTGAGAACGCCTGAATTGGTATGCACACCACCATTATCGCCCGTACCGGTGTACCAGTCGGTTCCCAGATAGGTATCGGGTTGACCGCCCGAATTGGGATTCGACATAGAGCGAAAAGCAGAACCAATATCTTCACCAATCAGCCAATTTCCGGTTTGTAGGGGTGGGCTGGCAAAAAATTCAATACTGGTGCCGAAAATATCACTGAATCCTTCGCTAAGGGCGCCTGATTCGTATGAATAGGTAAGGTCGGCAGTAAAAGTAGTCAGACCGTGAGCAATCTCGTGTCCGCAAATATCCAAGGTTGTCAATGGGCTATAAGTTCCGTCTCCGTCGCCGTAGGTCATACGGCTGCCATCCCAAAAAGCATTTACATAGTCTACATCATAGTGAACATAACTGATCAATTTGAAGCCTGCATCATCGATACTGTTTCTCGAATGTTTACTGTTAAAATAGTCCCAGGTCATTTCAGTCCCCCAATGTGCATCGCGCGCCACTTCGTCCTGTGCGGTGTTGAATCCTGTCCAGGTGGTAGTAGCATTGGTAAAATCAACAGCGCTGCCATAATTGGTGCCCGTATTCATATCATAGGTTTCAATGCCTAAACCGCGGGTGGTTTCCCGCAAACGGTAAGATCCGTTATATGAGTCGGTAACAATGTTGCGTGTTGCGTTATATTTTGTAACTGCAGTAGCGTTGGTATTGGCATTGGTTTCAACATTTTCGGCATGTATGCGATCTATAGTAAGAATCACCTTTCCGTTGATGGCATCAACAAAAACATACTGGCGACTCATGGGATGATGTGCATAGACATCGAAGCGGTAGGCCAGACGGTAGTTGGGGTCTTTGAAATTTTTGTCGAATGGTACCATCATCAGTTCCCCTGCAGGGAGATAGGTGGCATTTATATCTTTGTTCATGGTCTTCAGCAGGGCTTCCTCTTCGGGTATCTGCCATTTATAGGTATCTGCACCCACATAAGCAAGTGCCTGAACTCTGGCCTGAGACTCACTAAGAGTAGCCACCGAGGGTGCATCCAGTTTGCTGAACAGTTGTCCGTTCATGCTTTCGATCATGTTATTCCTGACGTGAAGAATAAAAAAATTGGATTGTATGGGCACTCCTTTATACGTCTGCTGATAACGATAATGGATAAACCCCAAATCGTCCTTTTCGGAACGCGATAAGGTAAGATCAAAATCGGCTGTGGTCTTAATATGATCGGCATACCAGGTTTTGAATTGTGAGAAGTCCACTTCAGAGCCTTTGGCAAAGCGCACGAAAGAGGGGGTGTTGAGGTTGGCATCTTTTACTACCAACTCAGCTCCCGGGATAAGTGTCTGAGCATCTTTGCCGGTGAAAGTTTGCGAATAGATCGCAAGCGATAGGAAAACAAAAGAAAAAACGAGAATAAATCTTTTCATAAAGAGACAATTATTATGGATGAAGGTTGAGATAAATGGAATTTTTAACAAATTTACGAAGTCTAACGGAAAGAGTGAATTATTTTTATGTTATAAAGTCAGGAGCAGATAGAAATAGGCAAGTCAAAGGTTACTAAATTATTGCACAAGCGTAACTATCCCCTTATACGTATAACTTTTGCCGTTAAGGTCCTTTACGGTGATGAGATAAACGTAAGTAGCCTGCACAGCTTTGTTATAGTCGTATTTATTCTGATAGGTGCCGTTCCAGCCTTCGTTGATATCCCTTGTGCTGAACATTTCGCGTCCCCACCTGTCGTAGATCAGCATCAGATAGTTTTTGGTATCTATGCCCACACCTATGGGGAGGAAAAATTCATTACGATCATCGTCGTTGGGAGTAAAACTATTGGGTATCCAGAAAGCAAACTGAGGACGAATATGAACAATGCCGCGGGCGGTATCTTTGCAACCTTCCATATCGGTAACTATAAGGATCACCTCATAGCTGCCTGTGTCAGCGTATTCGTGGCTTACATTGCTGCCGTTGGCGGAAGTGCTGTCGCCGAAATTCCATAACCAGTTCATAATGCTACCTACCGACTGATCTACAAAGTTAACCGGGCCTTCGTCCACAATAGGATAATCGGGCTTGGTATAGAAACCTGCCAGAGGGCCCGGATCTTTTAACACAATGGCAGTGGCAACTCCCGTGCAGCCATTGTAGCTGACGGTAACCGAGTAAACTCCTGCAGCCAGACCGGTCACTGTTTGGGTAAACTGCGGAGGCACTGAGTTCCACAAATACGTATATCCTGTTCCTGCCAGATCGACCCAAGCCGTGCCGTCGTCATGACCGCAACTTGCATTGGTGGTAGTGGCATTTACGCTGAGTAAGGAGTCGACAACTACTGTTACAGAAGCCGATGCCGTACAACCGTTATAGGTGGCTGTTACCACATATGTAGTGGTGATCACAGGGTTGACGGTAACCACGGCATTGGTATTGGTGGGCGATGTGTTCCAGACATAGGTTTGTCCACCTGATGCTGTAAGGGTCACATTAATGCCCGGGCATATAGACATGGGCACGGCACTGGCCGTTACAGGTAGGGTTACTATAACCGTAACGGGAGCTGAAGTCGACCCACTGCATCCGCCGGCATCCGAGACGGTCACAGAATAAGTTCCGGCAGAACTGACAGAAATCGTTTGCGTATTGGCGCTATTCGACCAGTTATAATTGGCATATCCGCTTCCTGCATCCAGGGTGGTGGAAGTTCCGGGACATATCTGCAAGGTACCGGTTATAGAAGGTGTGAGGTTATTCCCCAAAACTACGTTGATGGATGCTGAACCCGAACAGCCGTTAGCATTGGTAACGGTTACCGCGTAGGTCCCTGCCGCTGTGATGGAGATCGTCTGTGTTGCAGCGGTAGTCGACCATAGGTAGGTAGCGTAAGCACCCGCATTTAAGGTGGCTGAGCCGCCGGCACAAATGGTGGTGGGCCCTGAGATGGTGGGTGTCAGATTGGGTAATAAAGGAATCGTAATACTTAAGGTGCCGGGGCAGCTGTTGTTGTCAACCACATTAAGAGTGTAGGTCTCGGGGGCAAGTCCGGTGAAATTCTGAGCCCCAGCTATGTTATTGTAGGTGGCAACCGTAGTAGCTCCACTTAACAGCGTATAGCTATAGGGAGATGTGCCACCACTGCTACTGGCCGTGAAACTTCCGTTGTTTGCTCCTGTGCAGGCACCTACAATATTTGAAGAAGTAAGAGTAATGGCAGGGCAGGGAACACAGGCCTGAAGCGCAGAGGTATCGGTGATCATATAGATTACTCCATAATTGTCAATAACCCGAATGGTGTCAGAAGCAGGAGGCGTTACTGTGTTGCCTGTAGCAAAAGTAATCCAGAGCGTGGATGCTACAGAACAGCCGGGAGGGAATATGCAACCTATTATACATGCACTGCAATTTACCGTGTCGTGAGGATATTGCCAGGTATAAGGTCCTGTACCGCCGGAAACTGTCAGGTTGCCATTCAGTTCCTGGCAAACCGTAAGTACTGCACAGGAATTCACCACAATATTGATAGAACTGCTTCCGCAGGCCAGGGTATATGTGATGGTATGTGTGCCCACTCCTGCCACGGAAGGATCAAAAACTCCTGTAGAGGCGTTTACGCCGGGGCCGCTCCAGACTCCGCCGGCCTGTTCGGGAGTGAGTGTGAAGGGGGCATCGTTCACGCACAAAGGACCGGCAGGACATACATTGGAATTGCAACAAAACAAGGTCATGGGTGGGCAAGCCGACATACTGGCCGACTGTATGGTGCCCACACGGTTGGTATTGCTGTTATCTCCTGTGGTGCCACAGAATACTATATTTCCTCCGGTGCTGACCGCAACATCGGAAACTTTGTAAGGGGTAAGAATAGAAGTAATAAGATTGAGATTGGCATCGTATTTATAAATGCCGTTGCCCGAACCCACATAAACATTGCCACAGGTATCAATATCAATTCCGCTGTTGCCCACTTGATGTTGACCAAAAGTGGTAAGGTTGATACCTCCCGGAATGGCCGCACTGGTGATGATGGAACCGTCGATGAGTGAACGCTTGTCGATGGTAGTTCCGTTTTGAGTATAAACAAAATATCGGTTGGCCCTAATGGACATAATGCCCGAGTTGCCGTTGTTGGGGCGGTAGTTTTCACATTTGTAAGAAAGGCCGTAAGAATGGTTTACCCTGAAAACAGTGGGTCCTGTGGTAGGGCAGATGCTGAAGTTATCGTCAATGGCACCAATGGTGTCCAGGGTCATAAAATAATATCTTGAATTGCGGCAGGAAGTGATAGATCTGACCTCTTCAATGGTAGGAGGGATGCCGAACATATTCCCAAACCCAACTATCTGTGTGGAGTTGATGCTCCCATTGCTGGTGTTGATGTCAAAAATAGCCCCCGACAACGAAAGCAAGCCTCCGGAAGTACCCCCAATAATGAGCTTGGTTTGGTCGCAATTGAAAGCAATGTTCCAATATTCGTTGCTGCTTCCAATGGGTGCCGTGTAGTTCCATTGCATGACCCCCAGAGTGTTGATCTTCTGAAGGGCCGCGATAGAACCAGAGGTAACAAAACTGTTTCCGGCATTATCGGTAGCAAAAGTTCCCAACCAGTTGTTGGCTGTATCCCATGGAGTGTTGTAGGTCCATTGAAGTAATCCGGCTGCGTTATATTTCAGTAATTTCATGGGCATGCAACCCCCGATGATGTAAACATTACCGGCTCCGTCTCTTTCACACTCCCATACACCGTTCGAATTGGGAAGCATCGGGCTTTGAGTCCAGGGGTCGATGATAAAGGTCCTTGAATAATCTGAGTTTTCCAAACCAAATGAAACCTTATTTCCGTCAAGATTGAAATGTGAGGCTATCACATCGGAGCGGTTGTCGCTGTAAAAACTGTGAGGGGCATGATCGGTAATGTCGCCGAATTTTGTGCTGATATGAATATCACCGTTCTCTTGAATCTTCGGTTCGCGTGAATAGTTCATGCTGATTTTCGAAATGTCGGCACCCGGATGAATGATAAGGGAGTATTTAATTCCTTCGACAGGATGAAATACATATTCCACGTCTATGCCGGGATAGAGGTTTTTATAATTGATTTTTTTATAAGCTTTGATATAATTGACATTTCTGATACTGCCATCTTTTTCGGTGATGCAATAGCTGTGGTAATCTTCTGTTGGTTCAGAACCAATAATCTGTGCATCCTCATTCGAATTTTCCCAGTGCATGCATACCGCATCTCTTTCATACTCCATGCGACGCTCTTCGGCTTCTTTTTCTTTCCATTCTTCTACACTGGTGAACCTTTCATTTTCTCTTTCCTCGACGTCGTCCTCTTCTTTCCAGCTTTTCAGGAAATTGTAGGAAACGCCCTTCTCAGTAAAATATATCATGTTCGGTCCGCCGTCAAAGGCAAACAATACCTTTTCGGTGGATCCGGGAATATGAAATTGTCCCTGGTTTTCTATAAATGCTTTTTGAGGTGAATAGTTTGCACTCCATCCACCTGTCTGAGAGAATCCTGCTGTGCTAAAGAGCAATAATAGATTGAAAAGTAGGGCTTTAAAAAAGAACAACTTTCGTGTTGGACGATAGTTTTCTCTGTTGTTAAGAACAAATTTGCAGGTAATAACTTTGCTCATGTTGATGGCTTATATTGTTGAGAAAATTCTTTCAAAAATCCATAGCACAATAATAATAAAAAAATCAAAGGAAACACACGGTGATATTGTATCTTTTTTTATGAAGCTATTGAATTGCGATTTTTCTTTTAATTAATTCTGCAAAATTTCATAAGTCTATACTCCATATGGAAAATGTCACAGAACGGAAAATTAATTTTAGGCATGTTATTTGTTAAATTTCTATCTTTGTAAAAAAAAACGAAAATGAAAAAAATACTTTTAATTGCCCTGGGCTGTTTTTTGGTTTATTCTGCTAATGCGCAAGATAAAGAAGATGTTAAAAAAGGAACCTTTGGCAAACTTACACAAGCCGACAGGTTAGTTTTTAATATATTCACAGATATTTGGATGGGTGCACCCACCGACTCAATGTCAATAAAGAAGATCAATCGTGGTGCTGATTTCTATGTTATGAAGGAATTTCCTTTTGGCAAAAGCAATTTCAGTTTTGCTTTGGGATTAGGTGTGGGATGCCATAACTTGTACAGCAACGCTACACCAGTAAAGAGTTTCATAGATACAAATAGTATGATAGATGAGAAAATCTATGACGGAACTACAGTTTTCACAAAAATCCCTTCGTTTTCGCCAGATGGCCGGCAGCCTATAAACTTTAAAAATAATAAATTCACACAAGTTTATCTGGATATTCCGCTGGAATTCAGATACCGCATGAAAAACAATGCTTTCAAAATTTATCTGGGTGGGAAAATAGGACTTATGTTAAGTAATCATACCAAATACAATGGCGATGACTACAGTGAAAATTATCCTACTGGAAATATCCGCGTTAAAGAATATAAAATCGCTAATGTAAGTAAGTATCGCTATGGTGTTACTGCACGTATCGGTTGGAAATGGATACAGGTTTACGGATATTATTCGTTATCGAAACTGTTTAAAAAAGATCTGGGTCCGGATATGTACCCCATCTCGGTTGGATTAACCATTTCTCCTTACTAAGATCTTTAGAAGAGCAGAAACATCAATAAAAATATAGTCGCTCCCACAAGATAACCGGAATATATTTCGGAAGGCTTGTGGGAGTCTGTTTTTAAACGGGCAAAGCCTACTAACCCCGAACAAATTATTATTATCCCTGTCATTATAAAAAGGTCGGTCTGCAATCGGTATGATAGTCCTAAAATCATGCCTGTCAATCCGCCCATAGCGGCGGTGTGAACACTTATTTTCCAGCGGAGATTTATGAAAAATACAGTCAAAGAAACAATGGTGGTAGATAAAAGAATAAAACCATATATGGGCTGGAGGGCCGTTCTCGATATTAAAAGATATAAGAGGAAATATATGGTGGTCAAACTGAGATAAGGATATAGACGCTCTTCTTTGGTTCGCATGTGAAAATCAACTATCATTCGATTTCGTTTGAAAATAGTAAACAGAATTAATGGCGTCACTACGGTGGAAGTAAAGATCATTAATGTAAGTACTAATTTCGCTTTAAAAACCAATTGCAGGGTGAGGTAAGAATCGATGTTAAATAGCAATAGAAAGCTATAAGTAGGTATTAGTAAAGGATGAAACAGGATCGCGATGATCTGAGCCAGTCGTTTCTCCATACAACTACAATTCCTTTCTGAGACGGGCCACAGGAATGTCAAGTTGTTCACGATATTTGGCTACGGTACGTCTGGCAATATTATACCCTTTTTCTTTAAGAATATCTGTAAGATGTTCATCCGTCAATGGCTTATCCTTATTTTCAGCTTCAATACAGTCGGATAGTATTTTTTTAACCTCACGGGTAGAAACTTCTTCCCCCGAATCGGTAGAAAGGGATTCGGAAAAGAAACTTTTCAAAAGGAATGTACCGAAAGGAGTTTGGACATATTTACTGTTAACCACCCTCGAAATGGTAGAAATATCAAGTGTCACCCGTTCTGCGATATCTTTCAGTATCATGGGCTTCAATTTGGTTTCGTCACCCTCCATGAAATAGTCTTTCTGAAAATTCATAATAGAATACATGGTCCGATACAAGGTGTCCTGCCTTTGTTTTATCATATCAATAAACCATTTGGCCGAATCGAGTTTTTGCTTGACGAATACCAAAACGTCCTTACTTTGTTTTGTCTTGTCTTTGTTATTAGCAGACATACTCTCAATCATATCCAGGTAGGCCTTGTTAATTCGCAATTCAGGAGTATTTCTCGAATTGAGTGATAATTCAAGAATGCCGTCAGAATTGGAAATAATAAAATCCGGGACTATGTATTGGTTAGGTTTAGCTGAATCCACCAACGAACTTCCTGGCTTAGGATTCAGTTTCAATATCTCGTTAATAGCCGATTTTAGTTGCGAACTATTAATGTTCAGCCGACTTTCAATTTTATCGTAATGCTTCTTCGTAAACTCGGGAAAGAACTTTGATAAAATGATTTGTGCCAATTCAGTGTCATCGCCTTGGTGATCCGATTGCTGCAACTGTATGAGCAGACATTCCTGCAGATTTCGGGCACCCACTCCATAAGGTTCAAATTCCTGAATGATCATAAGGAGTTCTTCCAGTTCTTTGACGGTTGTGGTTACGTTAACATTAAAAGCAAGATCGTCGACTATTTGCGAAAGTTCGCGACCCAGATACCCTGAATCATCGAGGTTGCCAATGATATAAGTTGCAATCTGAGTCTGACGTTCCGTAAGTTTTCTTAGACCCAATTGGGTTATAAGATTCTCATGAAACGTTTGTCCAACAGAAAAGGGGATCTCCTTGTTCTTTTCTTCATCAGGATTATAATCGTATGAATTGAGCTTGTAATCAGGGGTGTCGTCATCGTCCATGAACTCATCAAATGAGATTTCTTCAGGATCTTTTTCGGCCTCTTCTACTTCTTTTTCGAAATCGTCTATCTCGTCTACATCTATCTCATCATCATCATTGTCAGAAAGTTCCTGGTCAATATTGTCGTCACTACTCTCCATGGAATCCTCAGAGTCTTCCAGTGCCGGATTTTCTTCCAGTTCCTCTTTAATTCGCTGTTCAAGAGCTATAGCAGGCAGTTGTATCAGCTTCATCAACTGAATTTGCTGAGGGGAAAGTTTTTGAGCGAGTTTGAGTTGTAGTCCCTGATTTAGCATCTATAGTTTTGTTGTTTTATTTACGACGAATATAGTACTATTTTCGAAAAAAAGGTAGTAATTTTTATAAAAAATGGTGAACAAACGATTTGATCAGAACTCAGCATTTTGCGGTGTTCTTGGGAAAGGGATTACGTCCCTGATGTTTGCCATACCGGTTATAAATAGAATGAGACGTTCAAATCCTAATCCAAATCCACTATGAGGCACTGTGCCATACATACGAGTTTCAAGATACCACCACATGTCTTTTTCAGGGATACCCATTTCAGTGATACGTGCTTTCAATTTATCAAAATCTTCCTCACGCTGCGAACCTCCAATGATCTCACCAATCTTCGGGAAAAGCACATCCATAGCCCGAACAGTCTTTCCGTCGGGGTTTTGTTTCATGTAAAATGCTTTGATGTCTTTCGGATAATCTGTAAGTATGACAGGTTTTTTGAAGTGCTGCTCCACAAGGTATCTTTCATGTTCTGATTGCAGATCGGCTCCCCAGCTAACGGGGAATTCGAATTTTTGTCCTGAGGCCACCAAAATTTCAATTGCTTGGGTATAGGCAAGGCGTTCGAACGGATTGTCGATGACAAAGTTCAAACGATCGAGCAATTCGTTATCATACATTTTATTCAGGAACTCAAGGTCGTCATAGCAGTTGTCGATGGCGTAACGAACTAGGTACTTCAACATGTCTTCTGCCAGGTCCATATCATCAGTAATATCGTAGAAAGCCATTTCCGGCTCTATCATCCAGAATTCGGCAAGGTGTCTGGGTGTATTGGAATTTTCTGCCCTGAAAGTAGGTCCAAAGGTATAAACCAATCCTAAAGCCAAAGCCCCCAATTCGCCTTCTAGCTGACCGGAAACCGTTAGACCTGTATGCTTACCAAAAAAATCTTTTGAATAATCAACCATACCTTCTTCATTGCGGGGTGGGTTTTCAACATCCAGGGTAGTAACCTGAAACATCGATCCGGCACCTTCGGCATCCGAACCGGTAATTATGGGAGTATGAAGATAAAAGAAACCTTTATCGTTGAAGTATTTGTGAATTCCGAATGCCATGGCATGACGAATACGTAGCACTGCACCAAAAGTATTGGTCCTGGGGCGGAGATGAGCAATTTCGCGCAAAAATTCGAGCGAATGTCCCTTTTTCTGCAAAGGATAAGTGGTGGCATCAGCGCTTCCATATAATTGTATTTCTTTAGCCTGTATTTCCACCGGTTGGCCTTGTGCAGGCGATTCAACTAGAATTCCGTTAACTGAAATACTCGAACCGGTTGTGATCAGCTTCAGGAATTCTTCATCATATTGTGCCGGGTCAGCAACTACCTGAATATTATGTATGATGGAACCATCATTCACAGCTATGAAAACTACCTGTTTGTTCCCTCTTTTGGTTCTTACCCAACCCTTCAGATTGATCTCTTTACCAAATTCTTTCAGTTTTAATAATTCCTTGATCTTATATGTCGGAAATTGTTCTTTCATGTCAAATATTTTTGCAAAAAAAGCAAATTTTGCGCTCATTTACAAAATTATTATGTCATTCGGGAGTCAACCCGTTTACCGTCAAGTTGTAATGTAATATGTCCCCGGTTTTTGTTTACTATGACTTTATTTTATAATTTTACACTCGATTTTTAATGAATTTAAGTTTTTTGGTTAATGACAGTTAAACAAGGCGAAAAATTGTTGGCAGTGAATTCGGTTTCTGATCTGAAAAAGCTGAAAGTAGAAGAATTGCCTCAATTATGTGATGAGATTCGACAGTTTATTATTCATAGCACATCCTTCAACCCGGGACACCTGGGTGCTAACTTAGGCACTGTAGAACTTACGGTGGCCCTGCATTATGTTTTTGACACCCCTAACGACAAGCTGATATGGGATGTTGGCCATCAGGCTTATACACATAAGATTCTGACCGGACGTAAAAACGTTTTTCATACCAACCGCACTTACCATGGTATAAGTGGATATCCCCGTATGTCGGAAAGCGAATTTGATGCATTCGGTGTCGGCCATTCTTCTACTTCTATTTCTGCGGCATTAGGTATGGCTGTTGCCTCTTCGCTGAAAGGCGAATATAACCGTCAGCATATTGCTGTTATTGGCGATGGCTCCATGACAGCAGGTATGGCTTTCGAGGCCATGAACCATGCCGGTGTGTCGAAAGCTAATCTGCTGGTGATATTAAATGATAATGGGATTGCGATAGATAAAAATGTAGGTGCACTCAAGGAGTACCTCACTGATATAACTACTTCAAGGTTCTACAACCGTCTGAAAGGCAAAATGTGGCACGCGATTCGTGCGAATGCCATACGTAGGATGATCAATAAGTTCTTATTAAACCTAAAGTCGACCATCGTTAAACAGAGTAACCTGTTCGAAGCCTTAAACTTCAGATATTTCGGGCCTGTAGATGGACACGACGTCGTCAGAATGGTGAAGATTCTTACCGACCTGAAGAATATTAAAGGAGCAAAACTCCTGCATTGTATCACTGTGAAAGGAAAAGGCTTTACACAAGCCGAAAAGGAACAGACACGTTTTCATGCTCCCGGGCTTTTCGATAAGAATACCGGAGCCATCATCGAGCAACCCTGTCATACAAAGGCCCCTAAAATGCAGGTAGTTTTCGGCCGCAGCCTGGTTGAACTTGCTGAAATGAACCCTTTGATCGTTGGAGTTACCCCTGCCATGCTCACCGGATGTTCCATGAATATCCTTCAGGCAAAATTCCCTGCACGTACCTTTGATGTTGGCATAGCCGAACAGCATGCGGTGACATTTTCTGCCGGTCTGGCCAGTCAAGGGTTGATTCCCTTTTGCAATATTTACTCGAGTTTTCTTCAAAGATCCTACGACCAGATCATTCACGATGTAGCTATACAGAATTTATCTGTCGTATTCTGCATCGACAGGGGAGGCTTGGTAGGTGAGGATGGGGCGACACATCACGGAGTTTTCGATCTTTCATACCTCAGGTGTATTCCCAATATGATTGTCTCTGCTCCTATGAACGAAGAGGAATTGCGCGACCTGATGTTTACTGCGCAAAGCAAGAAACAGGGACCTTTTGCCATCCGCTACCCACGTACCAATGCTATCAATGTGGAATGGAAAACTCCTTTTAAGCTTCTTGAGATTGGGAAAGGACGGATGCTGAAAGATGGTGACGATTTGGCTATTATCAGCATAGGATTCCCCGGAAATCTTGCGATAAAAGCCATTGAGGAATTAGAAACCATGAATTATTCGGTATCATTGTTCGATATGCGTTTCCTGAAACCCATTGATGAAGAACTGTTGCATAAAGTATTTTTAAAGCATAAAAAGGTAATTACCATAGAAGATGGCACCATTATAGGCGGACTGGGATCGGCAGTGGCTGAGTTTGCCAATCAAAACGGCTATCAGGCGGAGGTGGTTAGGTTGGGCGTGCCTGATCATTTTATTGAACATGGATCCTTACCCGAACTTTATGAAGAATGCGGTTTTGATGAAAAAAGCATTTTGGAAGCAGCAAAAATTTTATTGAAAAAATAGTATTTATTCTTGCAGATCAACAACCTATTCCGGAAAAAATCTATCAACGATATTCTTCGTCATGCCGACGATATGAGCCAGGATGCTCACAGGCTGAAGAAAAACCTGAATCTGATTGATCTTACTGCCTTAGGAATTGCCGCCATCATTGGTGCGGGCATATTCAGCACAATAGGCAATGCCGCGGCAAGCGGAGGTCCTGCCGTTTCCTTATTGTTCGTTTTTACTGCCTTAGCCTGCGGATTTTCTGGCTTGTGTTATGCCAGGTTTGCTTCGGTGATACCCATTAGCGGAAGCGCCTATACATATGCCTATGCCAGTTTCGGCGAGCTGATTGCCTGGATTATAGGGTGGGACCTTATCATGGAGTATGCAGTGGGGAATATTGCTGTGGCCATATCGTGGTCCGACTATTTTACCGGATTGTGTCATGGCCTCGGCATTCACATTCCGGCCTATTTCTCTACGGATTATTTAAGTGCCTCACGGGGATTTACCACTGTGGTGGAGCAGTTACATTCCGGGACGGCTTTTAGCCAGTTGTCGGCCAACTTGCAGGAAGCCTATACCGCATGGACCACAGCTCCGCAAATATTCGGGCTGCATATTATTGCCGATCTGCCGGCTTTCAGTATTGTAGTTTTCATTACAACTTTGGTATATGTAGGCATTCGCGAATCGAAGATTGCCAGCAACCTCATGGTTTTGCTCAAAATTGTCATATTATTACTCATCATTGGGGTGGGCGCTTTTTATGTGAACACAGGCAACTGGAGTCCTTTTGCCCCTAACGGGGTTTCGGGTGTGCTGAAAGGTGTTGCGGCTGTGTTTTTTGCCTACATAGGCTTCGACGCTATCTCTACCACGGCTGAGGAATGCAAAAGGCCACAAAAGGACCTTCCGCGCGCCATACTATTGTCGCTGCTGATATCTACCGTTTTATATGTCATCATCAGCCTGGTGCTTACCGGAATGGCACCTTACAAAGAACTGGCCGTGGGCGACCCCCTGGCTTATGTATTTCAGAGGCTGAATTTAAATGGCTTTTCGGGAGTTATTGCCGTTAGCGCCGTTATATCTATGGCCAGCGTTTTATTGGTATTCCAGTTGGGGCAGCCGCGAATCTGGATGAGCATGAGCCGCGATGGTCTGCTGCCGCCCAAATTCTCGAAGTTGCATAAGAAATATAAAACTCCCGCGTTTTCGTCGGTGGTGGCAGGTTTTCTGGTAGCTATTCCTACCTTGTTCATGAACCTGACTGAAGTAACCGACCTGACCAGTATAGGCACCTTGTTTGCTTTTGTGCTGGTATCAGGTGGGGTGTTGGTGCTGGATAATCCCAAGCGGCCCAAACAGGCCGGCCTAGTAAAAGGGTTTACCATTCCGTATTTCAACTCCCGATATTATCTTCCGGTAGTCTGGATAGGTGTATTTATTGGCGTTTTTCTGATGAATCGGGCGTCATTTGCAAATTTTGCCACCGCCAATTTGCTGACCGAATGGCAAATGATTCTGCAAAAGATCCCCTTCCTGATATTTGTTCTGGTGGCACTGGTGCTTACTATTTTTGCTATAGTGGAAGAATTCTCGCTCATCCCGGTGCTCGGATTGCTCACCAATTTTTATCTGATGTCCGAATTGGGCATAACCAACTGGCTTCGCTTCCTGATATGGCTGGGGGTGGGGCTTTCGCTCTATTTTGTGTATGGTTATAAGCATAGCCGACTGATGAAATAGGTGCCCGCGAAATTTGGTCAGGTAAAAACTTTACTTTATATTTGTTTTACGAAAGAGAGATTCGCAACTTTTTTTTCAGTTCAGCAGGCTTACTTTTCAGCCGCCGGACAATAAAATGGTTGGTTCGCCGTTTATTGCCAACCGCACAGATTTCATCAAAAAAGCAACATGAACTTAAGACGTAAGATTAAGATTGAGTATGTATTGTCAGCCGTAATGATCATCTTCATTGCTGTATTGATCCCCGATTCGCATAGTCAGTCGAAGTATATAGCCCCCTTCAAATTTCCGGTAAAGAACGACAGTATTGTCAGAGATTCGGTGAAAACTACGGCCCGTAGCGAATTTGTTATCGACAGCGTCATCACTTTCGGGAAAAAATTCCTGGGATTACATTATAAATATGGCGGAACCACTCCTCAGGGCTTCGATTGCTCTGGATATGTATCGTACATCTTTAATAAATTCGGTTACCATTTGCCCCACTCTTCGTCGGCTATGGCTACAGTAGGTGAGAAAATTGACATCAAAAAGGCACAGAAAGGCGACTTCATATATTTTAAGGGCCGCAGCACCAAAACCAATCGGGTGGGTCATGTGGCCTTGATTATCAAAGCCGATTCGGGGCAGATCACCATGATGCATTCCTGCCACCGGGGAGTGCTCATCGAAAAATACAACCAAAGCGATTACTACAAAAACCGCTTTCTGATGGTTCGCCGTTGTAGCCTTTAGGCCAAAGGCCTGAAATGCTACAGGCATAGCGTTTTATTTGAAAAAAATATAAGAAAGCTTAGCTGCTTGGGTTAGCCTCATTGTAGATAGCAAATCTTCACCAACATCAACAATGGCGGGCATAATAAAAAAAGGATCCGTCTCGCCAGACGAACCCTTTTACCTAAAACTAATCTAAAAACAAGAATCAAAAAAGCATTGCAAATATAATACCGGACCAAAGATTGTACAAGCTAAAAGTTAAGATTCTGACAAACAATATCAACAGGTTTATTAACAGTATGAACCCCTAAAAGCAAAAAAAAGGATTCGCAGAAGCTGCGAACCCTTTTTAAACCAATAAATTTATGCCATGGATAAAGAGGCATCACAAAGATACTAAATGTGCAGTACCGAAGTCAAGAAAAAACTTACCGTTCCTGATCATCAAAAAACTCCTACGCCTGATGCCGAAAAGGAGGTAATAAATACCGACGTTTCAGGCATGATTAAATCAGTCAGCCGCCTGAAGCATCGCAACGAGGTTGTCACACCCGGTGTGAAAAGCAAAGCCTTGGGCTATGGCATCGATGCCATTGAAATTCACATAACCATAACCGAAGCCAGTGTTAAAGATACGCCCCCAGCCAAAGATTTTATGCTCGACGGCGAGGCAAAAGGCGGAAATTACACCCGACAATTCGACGAGGAACAACAAGGTAAGAAGGCATGGTACAAAGCCCGCAAACGCTTCAAAGGCAAAACCCGCACCTTTGGTCCCTTTTGCAAAGCATGGTCGTCACTGATTTCATAAAAAAAGATAAGGCTGACTACCTGATTCATTTTTACTAACCCTATCGGGAAAATAACTCCGCTCCCGATAGGGTTTTCTTTTTTGCTACAAACCTATTGTAGCCATACAAGTTAAATCTTTCGGAACCCTTCCCCAATCTTTTATTAGTTATCAACAGAAACCTTTTTTGCAAAATTGCGTACTATCTGCAAAATATAATAATTAAACGACAAAACAGGGCTATTTGATGATATAGGAAGTGTTTTTTTGATTAGCATTCCATTGTTAATAATTTGAAAAAAAATACTGATCAAAATCAGCAGATTGCCTTGTAATGAAATATTTTTGTAAATGATTAATTCAGGTATTTAGGTTCCTGAATTATTCGAACCAAACCAAAACAAAATTATGAATAGAAAGTTTATACTCTCTTCAGATAATATTATTATGTCCGGAACAGCAGTTTTGTTACTGTTGTTCTTTTTTTTTGTTTTGAAAGCGAATATTTGTTAAAATAAATCCTGTTTAATGAATTACCTAAACAGAATTACGGAATAATTAGAATCAGAAAAAATATTAAAATAAAAAACCAAAACTTAGTGTATGAAAACTATCACCAAGCAATTATTACGCGCAAATTTCTTCTTACTGCTTACATGCAGTGTGTTTGTGGCACAGGCACAACTGGTAAAGCCATTCCGTAAGGATTTTCAAGCTACCCAAAAAGGTGGCATTGTATTCTTGGCCAATGTAGCAGTCAGTTGTGCTGCAAATCCTCCGGTTGCGGGTGGAGCCTGTCAAACAGGTGTTAACCAGGTGCCTCCCGGCGGAACCTATGTAGATAATAGTTTCGACGGGGTTTATGTTGATATTGACGGAGATGCAACCACCTTTTCCTCCTCAAGCGACAGTTTGCGTGTGCCTGATTGTTCTGAAATCACCTGGGCCGGACTTTATTGGTCCGCTTTAGGCAATGTGGCCTCTACTCCAAATTATAAAAATATAAAGATAAAAGTAAACAATGGGTCTTATCTCAGCATAACTGCGGATTCTTCCTTATTAAATACAACTGGTTATACATCATATTCCTGTATGAAGGACATTACAAATCTAGTGAGAAATGCCGGAAACAAATCGCGTTTCACCGTGGCTAATATTCCTTTTAACACAGGTTCAGGTACAAGTAATGAATGGGGAGGCTGGTGTATAGTAGTCGTATATAAAAATGATTTACAAAATATGCGTCAGCTGACTGTATTTGATGGTTTGTCAAATGTAAGCACATCTTTTACAAATACCGATATCCCTATATCGGGTTTCTTAACTCCTCTTTCAGGCCCTGTTACTATGGAGTTTGGAGTTGTAGCTTGGGATGGGGATCGCTCCTATACGGGCGACGCCTTGTTATTCAATGGAGCAGGCAGCTTTGTTAATATTTCCGATGCATTAAATCCTTCCAACGATATTATGAACTCTACCGTTTCCAGAAATGCGGTACTGACTCCCTATCGTAAACCTAATCTGAACAATACTGCAGGGCTAGATGCAGATATCTTTTTCCCAAACAACTCTGCAAAGAATTATATTGGAAATGCCGCCACATCTGGCACCTTTAGGGTAACTACATCAAGTGAAACCATATTAACCCAGACAATCACCATGGCTATCGACGTTTATTCACCTGATAACCGTGCTGCCGTTAAAGTACTGGACCTAAATGGAGGCCTGACCGTACCGGGCGATACACTGCAATACACAGTTACCTGTAAAAACATAGGCTCCGATCCATCCATCAATACCTATGTAGTTGATTCTCTTGAAGGAAACATTGATTTCCTGCCAGGTACAATAAATATCGTAGCTGGTCCCAATTCAGGACACAAAACCGATGTTGCCGGTGATGACCAAGCCGAGTATTCTAATGTAAGTAAAAGCATTACCGTTCGTATCGGAACCGGTGCTAATGCTGTGACTGGTGGTCAGGTTAACGATTCTCCCTTTGGAAACGATAGTACCTTATTTACTTTTAAAGTTAGGGTTGTTAGCAATTGTGATGTGTTGTTCTGCAATAACATTATTGACAACTCAGCTTTTATGGTCGGAACCGGTAATGTTTCAGGGATTACATACACCAATGGAAGCAATCCGAATATATTTGATGTTTTTGGTTGCCCAATACCAGGTGCCACCAAAACTGTCATCACTGCCGCACAATGTCCGCAATATCCTGATACCAGCCTTGCGGCCTGTAGTCATCAAAATTTTTCAGCTTTATATCCCAGGCCGGGATTTACCTTCTATAATTCATCTTGGGTATCCGTGGTTAAACCAACTGCTGTCGGAACCTATTACGGAGTACATCCGATAGGAGTATACTGTATGGATACTGTGAGAATTACTATTACTGCCTATACCGTTTGCGGTATTCCTGTGGCTAATGATGATAACGGTCCGGCTCTGACAGAAGACGGAGCTAACGGAACCGTAAATGTAATCACAAATGATACCGATTCAGATGGCAACCCCACAGCTCCCGTCAATGGTACAGGTCAGTTTACCGTTGATCTTGATCCCGGTTCAGCAGGTATACAAAGTACCTTTACCGATGCCCAAGGAGTATGGACTCTTAATACAACAACGGGTGTGGTTACCTTCGACCCTGCCAACAACTATAATGGCACAGCGGTAATCACCTATACTTTATGCGATCCGACCGCACAATGTGATAATGCCACCATTACATTCGTAGTGGCCCCGGTCAACGATGCTCCTGTTGCCAACGACGACAATGGCCCTTCTTTGACAGAAGATGGACCCAATGGAACAGTAAATGTACTTACCAATGATACTGATGTGGACGGAAACCCTTCAGCTCCTGTTAATGGAGTAGGCCAGTTCACAGTTGATCTCGATCCCGGTACCGCAGGTATACAGACAACCTTCACGGACGCTCAGGGAGTATGGACACTGAATACAGCCACAGGTGTAGTAACCTTTGATCCTGCCAACAACTATAATGGCACAGCGGTAATTCCTTACACACTTTGCGACACCAGTGGCGCTTGCGATCCTGCAAACATCACCTTTGTTGTATCCTCCGTTAACGATACTCCTATAGCAGTACTTGATCTCAACACCACCAACGAAGACACTCCTGTAAGCGGAAGCGTAGCTGGCA
>CAZRFL010000003.1:0-34361 GCA_964599365.1 uncultured Bacteroidales bacterium | reverse complement strand
ATACCTATACTCCGAATGCCAACTACAATGGCAGCGACAGCTTCACATATCAGTTATGCGATGTAGACAATGACTGTTCCACAACCACAGTTACCATTACTGTGACTGCGGTTAATGATACTCCTATTGCAGTTCTTGATCTCAACACCACCAACGAAGACACTCCTGTAAGCGGAAGCGTAGCTGGCAACGATACCCCCAGCGGCGACGGCGGCAATGTATGGAGTCTGGTAGGCGTTAATGGCGGAGCCACCAACGGCACAGTAACCATGGATGCTTTGGGCAACTATACCTATACTCCGAATGCCAACTACAATGGCAGCGACAGCTTCACATATCAGTTGTGCGATGTCGACAATGACTGTTCCACAACCACAGTTACCATTACCCTTAACCCGGTCAACGATCCCCCAATTTTAAGCCCGGTATTTGATTCTACTATGGAAGATATTTTTAAAATTGTTTGTGTTTCAATAACTGATCCAGATACGAATAGTGTCTTTACGGCTTCTTTATGCAATCCTCCTTCAAATGGAACTATAACTTCAGGTCCAACTGTAGCCGGGAACCAGGTTTGTTTTACATACACTCCGAATCTTAACTATAATGGTATAGATAGCGTATGTGTAATAGTATGTGACAATACCGGTTTGTGTGATACTGCAGTTTCCTATATAACCATATTACCGGTAAATGATCCGCCTATTGCTAATTCTGATTTATTTAGTACCAATGAGGATACTCCGATAACATCTACGGTTATTACTAACGATAGCGATGTGGATGGTAACCTGAATCCGAATGGCTATTATATAGTTAACAGTGTTTCGAATGGAACTTTAAACTTCAACAACGACGGCTCATTCACCTATACTCCGAATGCTAATTTCAATGGAATGGATTCTTTTATCTACTCAGCATGTGATTTAGGAATGCCGGTTGTTTGTGATACTGCCATAGTTCAAATTAATGTCATTCCGGTTAATGATCCTCCAGTTATTGCTGAACCCACTGCAATTACTCCTGAAGACTTACCAGTATCTGTTTGTACCATAATTTTCGATCCAGATGCAGGTAACAGTTTTACTGCAATTTTATGCAGTGCACCGTCGAATGGAACCATAACCTCCGGTCCAACTGTAGTTGGAAACCAGATTTGCTTTACTTATTTACCCAATACTGGTTATAACGGTGTAGATAATGTATGTGTAATCGTATGCGATAACACCGGGTTGTGTGATACATCAACTTCTGTTATTATGGTATTGCCGGTTAATGATTCCCCGGTGGCTGATCCTGACAATTTTACTACCAATGAAGATTCTCCACTATCAGCTACTGTTATAACTAATGACAGTGATCCTGACGGTAATCTCAATCCCAATGGATTTGCTATTGTCAATGGTCCGGCTAATGGAACTATTAATTTTAGCAATAATGGAAGTTTTATTTATACTCCTAATGCAAATTATAATGGAATAGATTCCCTTATCTATTCAGTATGTGATTTAGGAATGCCTGTCTATTGTGATACGGCTCTGGTTATTATAAATATGGTGCCAGTTAATGATCCTCCGGTAATTGCGGAACCTGCTGTTGTAACTCCTGAAGAAACACAAATTACTGTTTGCACAACAATAAATGATCCTGATGCAGGCAATACTTTTGTTGCTTCTCTATGCGCTGCTCCGGCTGACGGAACCATTACTTCTGGTCCAACAGTAATAGGAACCCAGATATGTTTCACTTATTTACCGAATGTTAACTTCAATGGAATTGATAATGTTTGTGTGATCGTGTGCGATAATAACGGCCTTTGTGATACTTCAACTTCTGTAATCACAGTTGTTCCTGTTAATGATTCACCGGTTGCCAATCCGGATAACTTCGTGACCAATGAAGATACTCCGTATACCGGAACAGTAATTACCAACGACATTGATCCTGATGGCAATATGAATCCAACAGGATTTGCAGTAGTTTCAGGCCCTTCAAACGGAACGATCAACTATAGCAACAACGGAACCTTTACTTACACTCCGAATCCAAATTACAATGGTTCAGATACCTTTATTTATATGGTCTGTGATTTAGGAATGCCGATCTATTGCGATACAGCCTTGGTAACCATTAGTGTAGTACCCGTCAATGATCCTCCAATTGCTGTTGATGATATAGCAAGTACTCCCGAAGATACCCCGGTAAGCGGAAATGTTTTAACGAATGACAGCGATCCTGAAGGAGGTCCTTTGGTTGTTGTTGATTTCACTGTTAACGGAACAACTTATCCTGCTGATGGAAGTACGGTTAATATTCTGGGAGTTGGAACACTGACAATTGATTCAACCGGTGATTTCACATTTACTCCTGACCTGAACTTTAACGGTCCTGTTCCAACTGTGACCTATACCATAACAGATGGTAATGGCGGAACCGACGCTGCAAATCTGAATATTTTTGTAGGTTTGGTTAACGATCCTCCTATAGCAGTAAATGATACAGTTAGTTCACAGGAAGACACCCCGGTTAGTGGAAACGCATTGACAAACGACAGCGATGTTGATGGCGGCCCTCTATCAGTAGTTAGTTTTGTTGTTAATGCGGTTACTTATCCTGCCGGTGCAACTGTTAATATGCCGGGATATGGTGTAATTACAGTTTACAATAATGGTCTTTTTAATTTCAGTCCCGCTCAGAATTTCAATGGTTCTGCTCCTAATATTCCTTATACAATAACTGACGGTAATGGGGGAGTGGCAGCTGCTGATATTATTATCACCATTACTCCGGTAAATGATCCTCCTGAAATTTCCGAACCTGCTGTTGTAACACCTGAAGATACTCCTATTACTGTTTGCACCACGATCAACGATCCGGATGCCGGCAATACTTTTGTGGCATCTCTGTGCGCTATTCCGGCAAATGGAACAATAACTTCCGGGCCAACCATAGTTGGAAATCAGGTATGTTTCACCTATTTGCCCAATCTTAACTTTAATGGTGTGGATAATGTATGTGTGATCGTTTGCGATAACACCGGTCTTTGCGATTCCTCAACTTCAATTATCACAATCGTTCCGGTTAATGATCCTCCGATAGCCAATCCGGATAACTTTACAACCGCAGAGGATACTCCCGTTACAGGAACAGTAATCTCTAACGACAATGATGTGGATGGAAACCTGAATCCAACAGGATTTGCCGTAGTTACCGGACCGTCTCACGGAACGATTACTTTCAGCAATAACGGCACATTCACTTATACTCCTGCTCCGAATTATAGCGGATCTGACAGTTTTGTTTACATGGTATGTGACCTGGGTATGCCGATTTATTGTGATACGGCTATTGTCAATATCAATATTACACCCGAAAATGATGCCCCCGTCGTATTTAATGAACATGTTCATTTATGTGCTGGTTCGTCTATCAATGTTAATGTTTTGACTAACGGTGATTTTGATTCTGAAGGTACAGTGCTTTCGGTTAATCCTGTATTAGTTTCAGGACCATCGCATGGAATCGCAGTTGCGGTTCCAGCCGGTAATGTAACCTATACTCCGACACCGGGTTATTTTGGACCGGATATGATAGTAGTTTCTGTTGGTGATCTTGGGTTGCCATTACCTTCTGTTTGTTCATCAGATACCATATTCATAACTGTAGATCAACCAGTGATTGCCGATGCCGGTATAGATCAGCAATTCTGTGACGGTGATAAGGATTATATTACACTGACTGGAAATAACGTGCCTTTTGCTACTGTCGCATGGACTCAAGTCTCAGGACCTCCTGCAATCATTTCTCCTGCGAATTCAAGTGTTACTGCTGCATTCATAAATGATATTCCAGGAACCTATGTATTCCAGTATACTGTGACAAATGGAACCTGCAGCGCTGCTGATCAGGTAACCTATACTGTTACATTACCACCGACCATTTCAGATGCCGGTCCGGATCAGATTTTATGCGGAAGTTCTTCAACAACTCTCACAGGTAATATACCATTAATTGGTACGGGTGTTTGGAACCAGATTTCAGGTCCAAGTGTTGCTGTAATTACTGATCCTAACAATCCGGTAACAACTGTTATTGGTTTGATTACGGGTTCTTATACATTTAGCTGGACAATCAGCAACGGACCATTATGTCCGCCATCGGTTGATATGGTTGTTGTCAACATTACAGCACCTGCCACATCTTTTGCAGGACCCAATGCTTCTATTTGTGAAGGAAGTACATATACCTTGTCCAATTCAACCGAAACTAGTGGCGTTTCTGTTCACTGGACAACTTCAGGTACAGGTCAGTTCAATAACGCTGATATACTCCATCCAACCTATATCCCAAGTTTCAATGATATATTGGATGGTTATGTATACCTTACTTTAAACGTTAATGCCAATGCACCTTGTCCGAATGTATCAAGTACTATGACCTTGTTCATCTCTCATACAGCCTCTCTGAATGCAGGCCCTGATGCGACAATTTGTGAATCTGCAGGCTCATATGCACTCAGTGGTTCAACCTCACAAAACGCTGTAACTTATTCATGGACATCGAGTGGAACGGGAACCTTCTTTAACGGCGGAACCTTACATCCAGTTTATACACCAAGTGCTGCAGATATTGCTTCAGGAATGGTTACTATTACTGTGACGGCTACTTCTTCTGCACCTTGTCCAAGTGTTTCTGACGCTATGAATTTACTCATCAAACGTCAGGCTGTGGTTAATGCAGGTCCTGATGCTACTATTTGCGAGTCCGGAAATTATGTTCTGAGTGGTGCTACTGGTCAATATGCAACTACATATCAGTGGACCACGAGCGGAACAGGTTCTTTCAATAATGCAAGCATCCTGAACCCTGTATATACCCCAAGTTTGAATGATATTCAGGATGGATTTATTGATCTTACTTTAACGGGAACATCAACGGCTCCGTGTTCAAATGCAAGTGATGTAATGAGACTTAATATCAGTCACCAAGCAATTGTGAATGCGGGACCTGATGCCATAATTTGTGAAACTCAGGGTTCTTATACCATCAGTGGTTCTACCTCGCAATATGCAGCAAGCTATCAATGGACAACCAGCGGAACGGGAACCTTCACCAACCCGACCTCCCTGCATCCTATTTATAATCCAAGCCCAGCTGATATCAACTTCGGTTCTGTTATCCTGACCGTTACGGCCAATTCATCTGCACCCTGTCCAAGCACAAATGATGCAATGGTGTTGAATATTAGCCGTCAGGCTGTAATCAGTGCCGGTCCCGATGATACCATTTGCGAATCAGGTACCTTCCTGGTGGGTGGTTCAACTGCTATATATGCCAACAGTCTTCAATGGTCAACTTCCGGAACAGGTTCGTTTAGCGACGTCAATTCCCTGCATCCGGTTTATACTCCAAGTTTGAATGATATTCAGGACGGTTTTGTATACCTGGTTTTAACAGCTACTTCAACAAGTCCTTGTACTAATGTTACCGACATTATGCGTCTGAATATTATGCATCAGGTCAGTAATGTTTATGCAGGAGTTGATGCTACTATTTGCGAAACTTCAACGTATACCTTGAATGATGCTACGGCACTCAATGCTGCTTCCTTGCAATGGACGACTTCAGGAACAGGTTCGTTCAGCAACAATGCCGTTATGCATCCGACCTATACTCCAAGTCCTGCTGATATTGCTGCAGGAAGCGTTACTTTAACCCTTACTGCAAATGCAGCATTACCTTGTCCCGCTGTTTCGGATGCCATGACACTGAACATTTCGTTACAGGCTATCACAAGCGCAGGACCTGACGATGTGGTATGTGAAAATGATTTTTATACCATATTGGGTTCTTCAGTGACCAATGCAACTTCAATACAATGGACAACAACCGGAAGCGGAACATTTAATGATGCATCGCTGGTTCATGCCATTTATACTCCGAGTCCCGCAGATATTTTAGATGGCAGCATTCAACTCATACTGAATGCAACTTCAGAAAGTCCTTGCAGCAGTGCACCAGCGGATACGATGTTGCTGACGATCTCACATCTGCCTGTGATTTATGCAGGAGCCGATACTGCCATTTGTCAAAATGTCAATTACTATCTGAATGATGCCACAGCATTGTATGCTTATGATATTTTCTGGACATCAAACGGAACAGGAACCATACTTAATGATACCACTTTGACTCCGACTTATCTACCGGGTCCGGGTGAAATAGGTGTGGTTACTTTAACACTTCATGTAATCAGTTCGTCGGCCTGCGGTGGTGATGCCATTACTGACTTTATGTACCTAACCATCATGCAATCAGTGGTTGCAGATGCAGGTGTTGATACTACCATTTTTGCAAACAATTCCATTGCATTGCACGGAAGCGCAACTCTGGGTTCGGGTGCTTACAGTTATAACTGGCAACCTTCCTCCATGCTGATATTCGAAAATACCGACCATCCTGTTACTAATCCTTTGGATACAACAACTGTGTTTATAGTTACAGTTACGGATTTGGTAACTGGTTGTCAGGATCAGGATACCGTGGTGGTAACGGTTGATGGTATTAATTTACCACCGGTAGCTGTGAATGATTATGATACTACAGAATATCAATCCTGCATTACATTCCCAGTACTGCTCAACGACTATGATCCGGAAAATACGAATTTATCTATATCATTATGTGGGCCACCTGTTAATGGCACGGTCGTAATTAATAGCGATAATACACTGACTTATTGTCCTTACGACGGATTCTCCGGTATTGACAGCCTCTGTTATCAGATATGCGATGAAGGTTCGCCAGTGCAATGTTCTCAGGCAACTGTATACATTTATGTGAAACCGGAATTTACTGTCGACGACTTGATTATTTATAATGGTGTATCACCGGATGGAGACGGTAACAACGATGTTTGGATCATTTCAGGCATTGAACATTTCCCCGATAATGAAGTCTCAATATTTAATCGCTGGGGCGACCAGATTGCAAACTACACTCATTACAATAATAGGGACATTTCGTGGGATGCTACCTACAAAGGTAAGCAGGTCCCTGATGGTACCTATTATTACATTCTTGATATCAAGAATAAGAAAAAGTTTGCAGGTTGGATTTACGTAAAAACCGGAAAGTAATTATTTTAAATTAAAAATATATTAGTCATGAAAAAGATACTAATTGCCGTAATACTGTTAATAAGCATGAGTTCATATGCTCAACAGGATCCCTTGTTCAGTCAGTATATGTTTAATAAACTTGCTGTAAACCCTGCTTATGCCGGAAGTACCGAAATGCTATCCATTGATCTGCTCAGCAGGTATCAATGGGTTGGTATCAAAGGTGCGCCGCGTACAATTACACTGAGTTTGCATTCGCCATTACGTAACAATCATATGGGTTTGGGTTTATACCTGTATAGTGATATCCTGGGACCTACTACCACATACGGTCTTATGGGTTCCTATGCCTACCGTATCAAGGTGGGTAAAGGGAAGTTGTGTTTTGGATTACAGCTTGGGTTTAAATATTTCAACTTCGACTGGCAGAAAATGAATGTTCAAGATCCTGACTTTGTTTTTGGGCAGCAGTCGATCAAGAAATTTACTCCTGATGCAAACTTCGGTATTTACTATTATTCGAATAAGTGGTTTGCAGGAGTGAGTTCGAAAGATCTCTTCCAGAACGAATCCGGTATGGCTACGGTTAATGGAAAAAACACCTATACTCAGCTGATGCGTCACTTTTATGCAATGGGGGGTGTAAATATTCCCGTAAGCGAAAAAGTTTCTTTCAGAACTTCATTCATGGGTAAATATGTGGCTCATGCGCCACTGCAATTCGATTTCAATGCGAGCTTCCTATTCAACAATTTGTTTTGGATAGGAGCCTCGTATCGTACCGAAAAAGCGGTTGTCTTCTTGACAGAGTTCCGCATAACTAAGAGTCTCCGTATTGGATATTCCTACGATATGTACCTGGGGAAACTCATGGCTATGAACCAAGGTTCTCATGAAGTTAGGATAGGAATGGATTTCGATGTTTTCAAATCGAGAATGTTGACACCGCGTTATTTCCATTTTTAATCTGATCTCAAAATAATTAAAGAGCATTTTTAACCAAATAATATTGAAAGGTTATGAAAAATAAAATCAAATTTTTGCCGATCTTAGTTCTGATTGCTTTGCAGTTCAACTCGTATGGGCAGATCAACAAAGCAAACCGGTATTTTGATCTATACAGGTTTACAGAAGCTATCCCTTTGTATAAAAAAGTGATCGCAAAGAATAAGGCCGATATCACAGAAGCTACTACTCGACTCGCCGATTGCTACCGCCTAGTTAACGATCCCCAGGATGCCAAGGTTTGGTATACCAAGGTTGTTGAGAATACAGGAGCCGCACCCATTAGTTATTTTTACCTGGGACAGTCGCTTTGCCAACTAAAAAGTTATACAGAAGCCAAAAATACTTTCGAAAAGTATGGACAGCTTGTTCCGGATGATCCGCGTGGAAAACAGTATGCGGGCTTTTGCGACTGGGCTGCCAAAAACAAATATGCTGTTTCGAAACTACTGGAAGTGAAAAATGCAAGGGGCCTGAACACCAAATGGTCGGATTTTAGCCCGGTACCTTATAGGGACGGCATTGTGTTTACCTCCGACCGTATCACCAGCTACAAAACAGATCTTACTTATAAGTGGACGAATAATGCTTATCTCGACCTGTATACCTCGAATCCTCAGTATCTGGGCGATTTTTGGTCGGATATGAACCAACCCAAACCTTTATCATTTAAATACGATGAGATATACCACGATGGACCGGTGATATTTTCGAATGACGGTAAAAAGGTGGCCATTTCGCGTACCGACAGAAAAAAAGTTCACAGCACATCCAAGAGTAAGTTCAAGACTCATGTGGTGAAAATTTTCTATGCGAATATGGAATCAGGGAAAAATCCGAAGTTCATTCCTTTTTATCTGAACAACGACGATTATTCAGTGGCACATCCTGCTTTATCTGCAGATGGAAATATCATGATCTTTTCATCGAATAAGCCTGGTGGAAAAGGCGCATCGGATCTTTACATGGTTACCATGTTTAATGGGTCATGGAGTCCTGCCATAAATCTGGGAAACAAGATCAATTCATTAGGCAACGAAGTGTTCCCTTACCTGATGAACGATTCAACCTTGTTGTTTGCTTCCGATGGACATGCAGGTTTTGGTGGCCTCGATATTTATATTTCGTTTAAAAAAGATACCACCTGGACCGAACCACAGAACCTGATGCAACCCATCAATTCATCGTTCGATGATTTCGGAATCCTTTTATTCAATGATCTGAAGAGTGGTTTTTTTAGTTCGAACCGCCCCGAAGGTACGGGTTTGGATGATATTTACGCTTTCAGAGGTTTGGAATTGGGAAATATTGCAAAAGAAGTAACCAAGCAGGATACAATGTATGTGGCTACAATCTCAGGTTATGTAAAAGATAAGACCTCAGGTCTGCCAATAGATCAGGCTACTGTATTTTTGCTGAACCCACAGGATGGTAAAGTGAAAATATTGAAAACCGATCCAAACGGCTTATACAAAACCACAGTGAACCGTCCTGCTGAGTATCTGGTGAAAGCTATGCAGAAGAATTATATCGCCGATTGCGAGCCATGGGATATTGCCAAAATTGAACCCAATAAAGAGATGCAGGCTCCTCGCGACCTCATGCTTGATAAACTGGACATGAACAAGAGTTTTGTACTGAAGAATATCTATTACGATTTCAATAAGTATTTTATCCGCGACGATGCCAAGGCCGATCTGAACAAAGTGATCAAGATCATGCAGGAAAACCCGGCTATCATTGCAGAACTTTCGTCACATACGGATAGCAGGGCATCTTTCGAATATAACAATGTTCTTTCTCAAAACCGTGCCAATTCCGCAGTCGACTATATCGTTTCGAACGGAGGAATTTTGCCTGGTCGTTTACTAGCCAGAGGTTATGGCGAATACAGGTTGACCAATAAATGCAGCGACGGAGTGACTTGTACAGAAGAACAACACCAGTTAAATCGCCGTACGGAATTCAAAGTGATCGGGATGAATTCGGGCAGTATGCAGGGACAGTTTGACCCTACAAAATTCATTGCTAACGAAACTTTGGATATCAGGACTTTCCCTGATTTCTTCTTCGAACCCTGTGATGCTGAAATCAGTCAATCGCCCCGCGATGTGAGCAATGGGCAGTATGAAGTTCCTATACAGCAAAAAAAAGTTGTAAGTATACAGCAAAATAACACACCTCAGAAGGCCCCTGAATATCATATTGTGAAATACGGGGAAACTGTATACGGTATTGCGAAAATGTATGGTATGCCTATTGAAAGACTGGTCAAGCTGAATAATATTAAGGATTATACGATTATCCCCGGCCAGAAACTGAAACTGGATGCCAATGCTGTTTATACTCCTGAAAATAGCGAAAAGCCTATGAGTATAAACCAAATGGGGAGCACCCATGTTGTTGTTACTGGAGAAACTCTGGAAAGTATTTCAAAAAAATACAATATCCCGATGGAAAAATTAAGAATTCTGAACAAACTTCAGAACAATGACGTTATTGTGGGACAGAAACTGTTTTTAGAGTAGCTCCATTCCAATGTAATATTAAAAGCCGTTTGCCATCCGAACGGCTTTTTTTTATTGTAGCTTTTGTACAAATACAAAAATCTGTATGTATTGGAGAAAAAGGGTAGGTTACTGCCGAAAACCAATAGAATCGGGCACGGAAGATGTTTTTCCGTTTTAGGAAGATGTTTTTCTGAAGGCGGAAGATTTTTTCCCGAATACGGAAATAGTTTTCCCAATGACGGAAGACAATTTTTCAAATACGGAAGATGTTTTTCCGAATACGGAAGACAATTTTCCGAAGGAATTTTTACTTCCGGGCTCCCCATAACTTCTTTTGAATAAGGAATTTTTGCTTCCGTAAACGGAAACATGTAATCGTAAATAGATTTAATTAGTTAAGATTGTGAAAAATGATTTTTCATAGGGCGACATTTGTAAAATCAAGCAGATTTAAACCGAAATGAAATCAGCTTTTGAGTATCTCAAAATAGGGTCATATCAGCGGATGATATAAAATCAACTTTTCACCTGGCTTTTATAACTTAGGTGTGATAGGAGAATAATTCTCATGGTCATTTTCAGGTGACAAAACCTTACCTGTTAACTAAGCTATCTGAACTTAGCCCACCAGCTTATTGTAAACTCTGTATGTAGGTTTGGTTAAAATGATCTTTCATTTGTACAAACCCCATTTGTTTGATGTTGTCGGCACCCAACATATACTTGCTTTCGGCAGCAGTTAGTCCTAAATGGATGATTTGCACATTCAGTTGAATAGCTCTTTTTATGAGCTGATAAATGGTTTGTTTGTAAATGTTCAAAGCCGGATCAACCGTTTTGTCAATACCTATAATAATCGGACAATAATTATTGGCTGTTTTATAACAGAAAATTATACTTACCGGTTTCATATCGTCCTTGGTTTGTAGTGTTACTACTTCACAATTTGCAGCATTATGATAGGCTTCGAAGAGTTTAAATGGAAGGTCGAAAGTGTTTAAGCTAAGGCTTTGCTCTTTTACATTTTTGTAGAGTGAATAGAAATGCTGAAGGTTTTTTTCGTCGTAATCATCAATTTTTACGACAAATTGGTCTTCAACTTTCAGAATATCGTTTCTCAAATAATAACGTTTTTTCTTATTCAATTTCTCCTTTACAAACTCTTCTACCGACAAGCCACCTATATTTTGTACAACATTATTGTCAAGATTTTCGAGCTTAATAAAATCATGATCCATCATAAAAACCCTCAGTTCGTCGTCGGGATCCCGAAAATCTCTTAACAACAGCACTGCGGCTTTTTGCCTGTCTTGTTCGCTAATTGCTTCGTCAATAAGCTTCACCAATGCCTTTTTCCATTTAGGATTATTGCGATCAATGTAAAGATGTTCGCCATTGGTTAATAATGACCCCATCATAAAGTAATTTGATGTCAGGTAATAAGGATCATTTTTTCGCATTTCTTCCAACTTCAGTGAAACTTTGGCCGGAGCCAACATATCATCTTTCGACAAAGCCGAAGTGAAAAAAGTGGCCAATACAACCTGACCATCGGCTTCAATGATATAATAGAAAAATTTCCAATTGTTTTCTTTTTCAGGATTATTGCTGAAAACATCTTCATACAGAGCCAGTATATCATAATCAAATGCTCCCCGGTCGGCAAAAAATCCGTTCCACAAATCCTTGTCAATTTCTTTTATTGAGTTGAAAGTTTTCAGTGTCAGGTTTTCTTCAGGTTTATTAACCTCAGGTGCAAGGATAGGTTCATTGCTGCCAAATCGCTTTTCGAGATCCGAAAATTTGCGGAAAGCACGATAAATATCCTGCATCGATCTTTCTTCTTCAATCAAAACCTTTGGGAAATGATAGGCAATAGATTTGGCGAGATTTTCAATATCCTCCATCTTCAAATGATTGGTTATGGTAAACCTCATTCCACAACATGTTTCCGGAACAGCAGGAAAAACAGCAATATTTGCATAAAATCCTTCTCCTATAATCCTTTGAACTAAATTGTAAGCTACTTTTTGCATACCCATTCCAACAAAAAATATGGGACTGTCAGAGTTCGAAATCAAAGGAACTTTGTATTTCTCCATAACGTAATTGCAAAATTTTATTCGCTCCATCAGCGAATTTTGCATTTCTGTAATTTCGTCTGTAAGGTGAATCTTTGCTGACGCAATAGCAGCTGCCACAGTGGCAGGTTCCTGAGGGCCAGAATAGGTTAGTGGTCCACCCCAGCCTTTTATGCTGTCACAAGTTTCTTTATCAGGAAATACAAAAATGCCTCCACACGAGCCAAACCCTTTGGCCATTGATGTTGCCAAAATCATTTTTGGATGTAGCACAGTTTGGCTCATGGTATATCCCATGCCATTTTTCCCTGCCCAACTCATCCCATGTGCATCATCGATATACAGATAAAGCCGGCTATGCTTGTCTAGCAAACGGATAATTTCTTTGGTTTGCGGAAAATCGCCATACATAGAGAATACACCATCGAGCACATACCAGATTTTTTCAAATTTCCCCTGCGCTTCAATAATTTTATTCTCAAGTTCGTCAAGACGATTATGTCGCAAAATAGCAACCTCGGTTCCGTTATGTCTGAGTTTATATGCCAGTTCGTGCATACTGATGTGGCATTGGTGATCGTATATAACCAGATCGTTTCCGCCAACCACAATAGGCATAACGCATTGATGTCCGGTAGTGCAATTGGTGGTCAGAAGTATGTGGGCATTGAACATTTTCCCGATAAGTTCTTCTAGTTCTTTATAGTTTCCGCAAGAAACGTAAGTTCGGGAGCTGGAATAATATGTCCCGTATCTTCTGATTGCATCAATTGCAGATTCCTTAAGTCTCTCGTCGAGTTCCAAACCTAGGTATCCGCACGATCCGAAATTTAATAATTTTTTTCCGTTAAGAGTAATTTCGCGACCATTTAACACATCATCTTCAGTATATAAAAAGCCCAATCCTCTTTTAAATCCTAATCCCGAACTCTCATTAACAGTTCGGATTAATGTTTGGTAGTTTGATTTAGTTGCCATGAATCAAAAATAATAAAAATTCAATCTTGGCTAGTTTTCACGAAAAATATTTATTACCTTTGTTATTCAAAAGCGGATTGGTGGAAAACTACATAGATCATGATTTCAGTATCAAATTTGAAGATGATATCGTTTTCGTTGATTACTTTATTGTCGATGCAACATACGAAGTTGCAGATCGAGCTATAAAAAAGAAACTCGAAATGTTTCAAGGCAAGTCATTTCCGATTGTTGCCGACATGCGAAATGTAAAAACCAGCACCCGCGAATCGCGCCAGCGAATGTCGGAGCCTGATGCAGCAATTGGAGTAAAAGCGGTTGCAGTTATTATAAATTCCAAGGTTCAAAAAGTAATGTTCAATTTTTTTTCTGCAATTAATAAGCGTCCTGCTCCTGCAAGAGTTTTTTCAAATAAGGAAGATGCAGTTAAATGGGTTCAAAAATTTGTTGACCCACCTAATAATCTTAAGTGACAAAATTCCTTAAATAATCTTCGATTTCGATAGTATTATTTGTTCAAAACAATTAATTTTGCCCCTTCAGATTTGATATCTGTTTGTAAATAATTAGAGCAAAATCTTAAGGGATTTAGTTTTGTGTCAAAAAAAGAATAATGCAAAGCAATAAGGAATTAACAAACACAATTCTTAAAGAAATTTACACCCTTCTAAATAAGAAAGATGGTCAAACAATAGCGAACCAACCTGTTTCCGTTATTGAAACAAACCCTCATTTTGTTAGGATATTGCAATTACTGAATAAAAAATATGTCCCGAAAAAGGAAGTAGAATCTAATATTGATCTGGGCAATGAGATACTACTAAAATATGCGATGCATAACTACAGTATGCAATTGGAAATAGATGATAATATTGACGATGCCTTTAATAGTCTTTATACCAGTATCAATAATTTAGGCGAAGAACTGAATCACTCTACCGTTACAAAAGGCTATCTGGAAGATATTTTCAATTCAATTGAGGACATCATTATAGTTACCGACAATATTGGATACATTAATTTTATAAACACAGCCACTTCCAGAACTTTAAAGTACTCTGACAATGAAATTCTCAGGGAGAATATACACATATTACTGGAAGATGATCTTCCATTCAATCAGTTATTCGATAGTAAATTAGTTAAGAATACGGTTAATCTAATCACAAAATACAAAGAAAGTGTCCCTGTAACATTGAGGGTTTCTCATTTTGCATGTGGAGATAATCAGGATATTGGATATGTGGTCATTGCCAGCGATGAGTCGAAACAACTTTTATACCAGCAACAGATCGAAAGGACGAATGAAGAATTAATAAAGGCTTTGGCAAAGGCTGAAGAATCTGATAAGTTGAAAACGGCATTTTTACAAAACATGTCCCATGAGATCAGAACGCCTTTGAATGGTATTGTTGGATTCTCACAACTATTGACCCGTAAGGATTTTCCGGATGATAAAAAGAGTGAAATTGCCAGAGTAGTCGAAAGAAGTAGCCACAGATTGATAGAACTGGTGAATAATATTCTTGACCTGTCAAAGATTGAAACAGGTCAGGTTAAAATAAAAAATTCAGTTTTTGTTTTGAACCATCTTTTAAAAGAAGTGCATGATTTCTTTAAGTTATTTTCAAAGGAGAAGAAAATTCGTGTTGTTTATAATGTTGGTTTAGTGGATCGTGAAAGTGTTGTTTATTCAGATAGGGAAAAAATTCATCAAATATTTGTGAACCTTATTAATAATTCTATTAAATTTACCGAAAAAGGTGAAATCAATTTTGGATATATGATAAAGAATGACAGAATCGAGTTTTATGTAAAGGATACCGGTATCGGTATTCCGGAAGAATTTCATAAAGAAATATTTAATCGATTTACCCAGGCCGATAATACCGTGACAAGGAATTATGAGGGCGCAGGATTGGGCTTGTCCATCAGCAAAGGCCTTGTTGATTTATTTGATGGCAATATATGGGTAGAGTCAGAAATTAATAAACAGACTCATTTTTATTTTGACATACCCTATTTCCCAATAAGTGAATATTCAAGTAGCGATAGTCCTTCCAATATAAATATAGAAAATCTACCAAAAAAACTAAGAATATTAGTTGCTGAAGATGACGACATAAATTATATGTTTATTGAGTACCTATTCAGTAATTCGAAGCATGCCCTAATAAGGGCACTCAACGGACAAGAAGCCGTTGATTTGTATAGCAAGGAAAAGGATTTTGATATCATCCTCATGGACTTAAAGATGCCTGTTATGTCCGGCTTTGAAGCAACTAAGATTATCAAAAGTATATTTGCAAAAGTTCCGATTATTGCTCTTACCGCCTATGTTTTTGAGGATGATCGTCAGAAAGCTATGAATTCGGGATGCGATGATTTTATTGTTAAACCTTATCGGATGGAAGATTTGTTTGAAAAAATTATCCGACTAGTATCGTAAGGGTGGCATTTTTATTTTTTTGAAATATTTCCGTTCACATCAATCTCAAGTAAGTTCTCAGGAAAATCTGTTTTTGTCAATTCAATAATTTGCTGAAGGGCGGATTTCGCATCGTCAAATTCTGGCACTCCTTCTCCGTATTGAATAATGGGAAATACTTTGGCCTTTATAAATTCACCTTTAGTATTAGTAAAAACCTTAATTATTGGAGCCACACCATTAGCATCCCTTAGGTTGAACCTAGCGTAGGTGCAGAAATTTCCCATACTGTAAGCAATAAACCTGTTTTTATAAAGTTCTACTGCTCGTGTTACATGAGGACCATGTCCAAAAATGATATCCGCACCTGCATCAATCATTTCATGTGAAAATTTGTAAACATTACCTCGATCCTCGTCGTAAAATGTTTCATTTTGACGGGTAATATGATTGTGTTTCGCTCCTTCTGCACCCGCATGTATCGAAACTATTACAACGTCACAAAGCGAGTCAAGCATGTGAACTATTTTTTTTACAGTATCCATACCCATCATATCCACTGTCCCGTTAAATGGAGAGAATCCACAAAAACCCACCTTGTGTTTGTTCACTGTAAATATTGCAAAGGGACAATTCAATAGTCCTGCGTAGTTTATAGCTACACTATCTAGGGCCCTTATCGTACTTGCTCTGCCTACTTCACCAAAATCCCCACTGTGATTATTGGCCAGATTTAAAACATCGAATCCTGCATCTTTAATAATACCTGCAAAATAGATGGGTATCCTGAAAGCATAACATTTTGTCGAATCCTGACATCTTTTAACAGTTCCTCCTGAGTTAAGAAGACATCCTTCCAAATTCCCAAAGGTAATATCTGCATCCATTAATATGTTTTTGACAGAAGTAAAAAGGTTTTTTCCACTATCAGGCGGTAGGTAGGTCGCATTTGGGAAATTGGTGCCTGGCATAATATCGCCCACACCAATTATAGTTATAGTATCGGTAATTATTTGTCCAAATGTTATGGGAGTTGATAAAACTAAAAGGATACCAACAAACCACATCCCAAATTTTCTCAAGGTGTTTTCTTTTTTTTTATGAAAGAAATGTCGGGCAATCTTCAATTTACTAAGATAGTGACTGCGAAGGACGCGATGCTTCTTCTATTACTTTTTCGTATTCGGTAGGTGTAAGGTCGTTATAGAAATAATTAACAGGATTAATCTTCACACCGTTTTTTATGATTTCATAATGGCAATGAGGAGCTACAGATAAACCAGTACTTCCAACGAATCCAATCAATTGTCCTCGTTTAACTTTGTCACCTGGTTTAACGATCATTTTGCTCATATGACCATACAGAGATTGATAACCGTAACCGTGGTTTATTATACAAACATTTCCATAACCACTTTGATTTCCCTTGGGATCAATGACCACACCATCGCCGGTTGCATAAATGGGTGTCCCAGTCTTGGCAGCAAAATCAATACCTGTGTGCATGCGAAGCGTTTTATATACTGGATGGATGCGATAACCAAAACCGGAAACAATGGTACACTGAGTTTTTTTTACAGGTTGAATAGCCGGCAAACAAGTCAGCATTTTTTCTTTATTTCGAGCCATGGTAATAATCTCGTCAAAAGATTTTGATTGAACATACAATTGTCTTGAGATCATGTCCAGTTTACGGGCACTGTTTTCCATCAAGGTAGCGTTGTCATAACCTGCCAAATCCTTGTATCTATCCTGTCCACCATAACCAGCCTTGCGAATATTATCAGAGATGGGTTCTGCCTCAAAGATAGTACGATATATATTGTCATCCCGGTTTTGCAGATCGGCTAAAATTGCTGACACCTGATTCATTCTATTGTTCAGCATTGTGTATTCCACAGCAAGCTTTTCGTTTTCACGTTTCAGAACGCGTTCTTTTGGCGAGTCAATAAAGCTATAAACTATCAACATAATAGCTGCTGAAAGTACCATACCCGAAGTGAGGATGGAAAAAAATTTCAGCAAATTACTTTTGACAGAAACCTTTAATTCTTCAAACGATAGAGTTTTAGTATTAAAATGATATTTGGTCTTTGCCATTATAAAGTAATTGCGTTAAATGCAGTTATTTAATTTGATAGAAATTTCTAAATAACCCTTAGATAAATGCAAAACTACTAAAAAAAAGTAATTTTGCAGTAACTTTGCAACTATTAAAAAACGTTAAATATGGAATTCCACTTTGTAAGCTTGTGAAATTCAATAGTTACATTTACAAAAAAAAGAACAATTTAGTATGGATTCAATTAAAATAAGAGAGAAGTTCCTGGAGTTTTTTATTTCTAAGCAACATAAGATAGTGCCTTCTGCACCCATGGTGATTAAGAATGATCCGACCCTAATGTTTACCAATGCCGGAATGAATCAGTTTAAGGACATTTTTTTAGGTAATACCCCGGCAAAATTTAACCGTATAGCCGATACTCAGAAATGCCTTAGAGTATCTGGAAAACATAATGATTTGGAAGAGGTGGGTCATGATACCTATCATCATACCATGTTCGAAATGTTGGGTAACTGGTCATTTGGTGATTATTTTAAACGAGAAGCCATTGAATGGGCATGGGAACTGTTGACTAAGGTCTATGAGATAAATCCTGAAAGCCTTTATGTGAGTGTGTTCGCTGGAGATGAGAAAGATGGTATGTCTAAGGATCTGGAAGCTTATAATATTTGGAAGGAAATAGTTCCTGAAGAAAGGATCATTTTGGGCTCGAAAAAGGATAATTTTTGGGAAATGGGCGACACAGGACCTTGCGGACCTTGCTCAGAGATACATGTGGATATTCGGTCACCAGAAGAAAAGAAAGCAATAAAAGGAGCTGATTTGGTCAATAAAGGAGCCCCGTTGGTTATAGAAATATGGAATCTGGTTTTTATTGAATTCAACCGCAAAGCAGACGGCAAACTGGAATTACTTCCTGCAAAACATGTGGATACCGGTATGGGTTTCGAAAGACTTTGTATGACCTTGCAAGGTGTACAATCCAATTATGATACCGACGTTTTTCAACCAATAATTCAGCAAATTGCTCTGATGGCTGGCAGTAAATATGGGACAGATTCTGGTAAGGATATTGCTATGAGGGTAATAGCTGATCATTTACGTGCCATTTCCTTTACCATTGCCGACGGACAGTTACCTTCAAATAATAAGGCCGGCTATGTGATAAGGCGAATTTTAAGAAGAGCCGTACGATATGGTTATACGTTTTTGGGATTCCGAACACCTTTTATTAATAGCCTGGTTCCTTTGCTTGCGAAACAAATGGGTGGGACTTTTATTGAATTGGAAGCCCAAAAGGAGCTTGTTATGAAAGTGATTGCTGAAGAGGAAAACAGTTTTCTGAGGACACTGGATGTGGGAATTAATAAATTTGATCATTATACAGCTACAAAAAGCAATATCATTGATGGCCAATTTGCTTTCGAATTGTTCGATACTTATGGCTTCCCTATCGACCTTACCCAACTTATGGCCAAAGAAAAAGGTCTTGATGTTGATATGGTAGGTTTTGCGAAATGTATGGAAGAGCAAAAGAACAGATCACGTCAGGCTGCTGTTGTTGAAAAGGATGACTGGGTTATTGTAAATAATTCAGCAATAGAATGCGAATTTGTGGGTTATGATCAAAACGAAATAAGCACGGTAATTTTAAGATATCGTAAGATCAAAGCCAAAGATCAGGAACAATTTCAGATCGTATTAAAAGAAACACCTTTTTATGCAGAATCAGGTGGACAGCTTGGCGATAAAGGACAACTTATCTTTACAGATGAGGTTATTGAGATTGTCGATACCAAAAAAGAAAACAACCTGATCATTCATATCGCCAAAAAACTTCCTAAGGAATTGACAGCTTCCTTTATTGCAAAAATTGATCTGAAGAAAAGACAGCTAACAATGAATAACCATACTGCCACGCATTTGCTCCATAAAGCTTTGAAAGAAGTATTAGGAAATCATGTGGAGCAAAAAGGATCATTGGTGAGTGATGAGCGCTTACGTTTCGATTTTTCACATTTCTCAGCAGTGACTCATGATGAATTAAAGAGAATTGAAAAGCTGATATTTGATAAAATTTCTGAGAATTTATTGGTAGTTACCGAATCAGATTCACCCGAGGAGGCTCAGAAAAAAGGTGCCATTGCATTGTTTGGTGAAAAATATGGGGATAAAGTTCGTGTAGTTTCTATTGGAGATGGTTTTTCGAAAGAACTTTGCGGCGGGACTCATGTGAAAAGCACCGGTCAGATAGGTTCATTTTTAATTGTAGAGGAGACTGCAATTGCTTCGGGTGTCAGAAGAATTGAAGCTATCACCGGAGAAGTTGCCTACAACTATATTCAGGAAAAATTTGTGAAACCTTTGGAGGAAATCAAAGCCTTATTAAAAAAACCTTACATAGAGCTTCCTACTTATGTTCAAGGCTTAAGGGAGCAAAATAGCAATCTGAACAAGCAATTGGAAGAATTCCAGAAAGAAAAAGCATTAGCTTTTAAAGAAAGATTGATACAAAAAGTTACCCTGATGCATGGCGTTAATTTCATTGCCGAAAAGGTTGACATCGACTCTTCTTACGTTAAAGACCTAGCATTTGCTATTAGAAATGAAGTAAAGGATCTGTTTTTATTAATTGGTAATATTTCAGACGATAAGGTTAATCTTACTTTAATGATTTCTGATAATCTGGTGGAAGATAAGAAGTGGAATGCTTCCCAGATCATTCGTGAATTTGCCAAAGAGATCCAGGGCGGGGGAGGAGGCCAAAACTACTTCGCAACGGCTGGCGGAAAAAGACCTGAAGGTTTGGATGCTGCTTTTGTAAAAGCAAAAGAATTTGTTTCCTGGTCATTTGAACAATAATTTTTTGTAATTTTAGTTAATATTCCGTTTGACATACATCCAGGCCCTATGAAAAAAATTCTTACAGCCGTTTTGATCCTAACATCCTTGCTTTTTCAAGTCAAAGCTCAGGATGTTGGGATTGCCGAATGGAGATCTCATTTACCTTATCGAAAATGCATTGCAACCGATATTTCAGGGAATATAGTTTATTGTGCTACACCTTACAGTGTTTTTTATTACGATAAAACAGACCAAAGCATTAATCGCCTGACCAAAATCAACGGACTATCTGATGTTAATATAAGTACAATCAAATACAGTGAATCGTATAAAGTACTGGTGATAGCTTATACCAATGCCAATATTGATCTGGTTTACGAAGATGGTATTATTAATATTTCCGACATCAAGCGAAAACCAATATTTGGTAACAAGACCATAAATAATATCACAATTTATGGTAATACCGTTTACTTTTCCTGTGGTTTTGGTATCGTTGCTTTGGATCTGGATAAAAAGGAGATCAAGGACACTTATTATATTGGTACTAATGGAAATGCAATTAATGTATTCGACTTGGCCTGTGATGGTAATAAATTTTATGCCGCAACAGAAGGAGGGATTTTTATAGCAAATTATACTGGTGTCAATTTAGCGAATTATACCAATTGGGTTAAGGATTATCAGCTCCCTCACCCAAATGCAGCCTACAACACCATTGCATCTTTTCAGAATAAGATCGTTGCCAATCTTTCTGTTAGTAATTATGGCCAGGATACACTTTATGTAAACGATGGTAGTAACTGGAGTATTTTGAATAATAATCTTCATGATGATGTTTTTAGCATGAGAGTCAGCAATAATCATCTTTTATTGTGCTATAATCAGAGTTTGATTATTTATAATTCTGATTTGCAAATTAGTGAGGTGGTATGGGAACTGTATTCCGGATTACCTACCCCCAAATGTGCCGTAATGGATGCTGATGAAAATTATTGGATAGCAGACAACGTTTTTGGGTTGGTTCGCTATAAGGAATTTACTTCGGATAAAATAATCCCGAATGGTCCCGGGAGCAACGATGTTTTTTTCATGGCCATTTCGGGTAGTGATCTTTATGTCGCTCCCGGTGGAGTTAGTTCTTCATGGAACAATGTTTGGAACACCAGCGGAGTCTATTCATTTATTGGTGATACCTGGTATACATTGAAAGATCATAGCTCAGAGTTTAATACAATGTACGATATTTTGGCAGTTGCCATCGATCCTTCCGACAATAATCATGTTTTTGCAGGATCATATGCCATGGGTCTAATTGAAATAAGAAATGGATTGGTTACCAAGGTCTATAATGATACAAATTCATTTTTAGAGAAGCCTTATACTTTTGACTGGGTTGGTATCAGCGGTCTTACATTTGATAAGGATAATAATTTATGGGTTGTTAATTCTGGCTGCAATTCGCTGTTGAAAGTATTAAAACCTGATGGAACCTGGCTTTCGTACAATATGTCGCCTTATTTGAATCAAGCCAGGGCATCAAGCATTATTATTGATCAAAACGGTCAAAAATGGGTACGTCTGACCACTTCACCGGGAATGCTTGTCTTCTCTGATAACGGAACCTTAACCAATTATTCGGATGATGTGAAGAGGGTTTTGACGACCAGTGTTGGCAATGGAAATTTGCCGAGCAATAATGTTATTAGTATGGCCGAAGATCTGGATGGTAAGATTTGGGTAGGAACTGATAAAGGGGTGGCCGTTTTTTATAATCCTCAAAATGTAACCCAGGGAGGCAATTTCGATGCACAGGTAATTACTATTCTTCAGGATAGCGTGGCTCAGCATTTGCTGGAATTCGAATCGGTTACTGCCATTGCCGTAGATGGTTCGAATAAGAAATGGTTTGGCACCGAAAAAGCAGGAGTATTTTTGATGAGCGACGACGGACAAAAAGAAATACTGCATTTTACTGCCGAAAATAGTCCTTTACTTTCTAATACTATTACCAGTATTGTGATAGACGATAAAACAGGCGAGGTGTTCTTTGGTACTGCCAACGGAATTGTATCATATAAATCCAATGCCACCAAAGGAGGCGAAGTAATCAACAATGTGTATGCTTATCCCAATCCCGTCAGAGAAGGATTTACCGGCTCCATAGGCATCAAAGGATTGGTAAAGAATTCTACGGTCAAAATAACTGATGTTTCTGGTATACTGGTTTGGGAAGCAAAATCAGAGGGTGGACAAGCAGTTTGGAACGGAAAGAATTTCAGTGGAGAAAAGGTCAGGACCGGGGTTTATTTTGTTTTCTGCAGCAGCGAAGACGCCACCGACAAACTGGTGACCAAGATCATGGTTATTAATTGATGAGGCATACATCATGCTTTGTAAAAGCCGTGCCATAGTCCTAAAAACCATAAAGTATTCCGAAACCAGCCTGGTAGTTAAAGCTTACACCGAGCAATTCGGCTTGAAATCTTTTCTGGTGCGCGGCGTTCGTAAAAAGCATGCCAAAAACAGCTCCAACCTGTTTCAGCCACTCAATATCATTGAAGTTGTTTTTTCTGAAAAACAAAGCACTGCATTGATCATCCCCAAAGAGATATCATTGGGTTATACCTATCAATCTATACCCTTCGACCTGTACAAAAGCTCGGTCATTCTTTTTTTGAACGAGTTGATATATCGATCGGTTCACGAAGAAGAAGCCAATAATGACCTTTTTCAGTTGCTGCATCATTTTTTGGTGCATATTGATAATACTCAGGAAAGAGTTGCCAACACCCATCTGGTTTTTTCTTTTCATCTGACCATGCATCTGGGTTTTTTTCCTCTCGGAAGTTTTTCGCCTGAAGAACCTTATTTTTTGCTTCGCGAAGGGATTTTCAGCAAGTATTCGCCTCATGATGATCTTTCGCTCAACCAGCAGGAATCAGAATTGTTGCATTTGCTGGTGAATGCCGAACTTGAAAACTGTCACGAGATCGAAATTTCGAATCAGGCACGCAACCGCATGCTGGAGATCATAATTCTTTATTATCAGTTGCATCTGATCGGTTTTGGTGAAATTAAATCACTGGAGGTGTTGAACCAGGTTTTCCATTCCTAATGGCTTTTTAGTATTTTTGTTTAAACTTTTTCATCATGAAAACCTATGGATTTTTTCTGGCAGGACAGTTTGCCGAATCGACGAACAAAGTAAAGATCACCAACTCTTTTTCGGGAGAAGATTTTGCCGAAGTCAGTCTGGCTTCAGAAGCTGACCTGAACAAGGCTATTGTAGAGGCGCAAATCGTTGCCCGCGAAATGGCGGAGATGCCTTCGTGGTTGCGTTCCGAAATATTGCTGCATATTGTGCAACTGCTGACAGAGGAAAAGAATTCACTGGCTGCAATTTTGTCGGCCGAAGCCTGCAAGCCATTAAAACTTGCTTTGACCGAAGTGGACAGGGCCATTCAGACCTTTATTGTGGCGGCAGAGGAGGCCAAACGATTGCCCGGGGAATACATCAGCATTGATTGGACCCCTGCCGGCAATGGAAAAGAAGGTCTGGTAAAATATTTTCCTGTTGGCTTGGTGGCGGGCATTTCGCCATTCAATTTCCCATTAAATCTTGCCGTTCATAAGATTGCTCCGGCCATTGCTGCCGGATGTCCCATTATTCTGAAACCGTCTTCTTCCACTCCATTATCCACGCTTGAACTGGCACGATTGATTGCTAAAACCAAGCTTCCGAAAGGCGCCATTTCAATTCTGCCTATGGACAGAAAAACGGGCAACCTGCTGGTGACCGACGAAAGATTCAAGTTACTTACCTTCACAGGTTCGCCCGAAGTAGGTTGGAAAATGAAGTCGGATGCCGGAAAGAAAAAGGTAGTGCTCGAACTGGGCGGAAATGCCGGCGTCATCGTCACGCCTTCGGCCGAAATCAATAAGGCAGTGGATAAATGTGTGGCAGGCGGATTTTCCTATGCCGGTCAGGTTTGCATTCATACTCAGCGCATCTATGTGCACTCCTCAGTTTTCAACGATTTTTCCAAAAGCTTTGTTGCGAAAGTCAAACTTCTGAGGTCAGGGCCGTCAGAAGATATGAATACGGACATCTCGGCCATGATTGATGAAAAAAATGCCATCAGGGTCGAAAGTTGGGTGAAGGATGCCATTGCCGACGGGGCACAACTCTTGTGCGGAGGCAAACGCGACGGGGCTTTTTTCGAGCCTACGGTGCTCACTGCCACCCATCATGATATGAATGTGTGCTGCAATGAAGTGTTCGGACCGGTAGTCGTCATCGAGTCTTACTCCGATTTCAAAACGGCAGTAGCCGAATTGAACAACAGCCGCTATGGATTGCAGGCCGGTGTATTTACCGACAGTATAACGGAGATGGATTACGCCTTCAACCACATAGAGGTAGGCGGATTAATGATAAACGACATCCCCACCTTCCGCATGGATCATATGCCTTATGGAGGAGTAAAAGATTCAGGCTTGGGTCGCGAAGGCGTAAAATACGCCATCTTTGATATGCTCGAACCCCGCCTTATGGTGAAGGGCTGAGGATTTCAAATTATAGCAAATAAGGTAAGGCCTTTTCCAGTATCCTAAACCTTTGGAAGTTCCGAATAGAGTTCTTAAATTATTGCTTTTCTTAGAATTGCACTTGTTGTAATTGCTTCCGGAGTTATGACTAGCTTAGTAACAATAACGGCTATGCTAGTCTTGATAACGACTATGCTAGTCTTTATAACGACAATGCTAGTCTTTATTAAGGTAATGCTAGTCTTTATAATGACAATGCGATACTTAATTAAGGCAATGCTAGCCTTAATAACGATAATGCAATACTTAATAACGATTATGCAATACTTTATTAAGGTAATGCTAGCCTTTATTTAGGTAATGCTAGCCTTTATAAAGATAATGCTAGCCGTTATAAGGACTAATACAGGAATAACTTTTCAAATGGAAACTCTTAGCAAGAAAGGTTTATGCCACTAATTTAAAGCGATTTGTATTTTTTATTGTATCATCACCGAAGTCATTGACAGAGATCCCATCACAATTTTATCGTTGAAAAAGGAAGCTTTCTCATCTGCCTCCTGCAAGGCCAAAATATAAAGCAAGGGAAGATAATGCTCGGCTGTGGGAATAGCCATTTGCACTTCCTGGCCCAATTGCTGATAATCTATTAAGGATGAAAAATCGCCGCTCACGATCAATTCCTTGATTTTTTCATTGGCGGTTTCGGCCCATTCGGAGGCACCCGGATTATGCCATTCGACCCTGCGCAGATTGTGCACTATATTGCCGCTGCCTATGATCAAAATCCCCTTATCCCTGAGAAAAGACAATTCTTTGGCCAATTCATAGTGATAAGATGCCGGCTGATTTATGGCAAGACTTAGCTGAACCACAGGTATGTCGGCTTCGGGATACATGCGGCACAGAACACTCCAGCAACCATGGTCCAATCCCCAATTCAGATCAGGAGAGAGCTGAACCCTACTAATCTTTCTTATGATCTCATTTGCCAGATCACTATCGCCCGGTGCAGGATATTCTACATCGAAGAGTGCCTGCGGAAATCCTCCGAAATCGTGTATGGTATTGGGATGTGGCATGGCCGTAACGGCCGTCCCATAGGTTTCCCAATGAGCCGAAATACAAACAATGGCCCTGGGTTTTGGCAGGGTTTCGCCCAATGATTTCCATTTGTCAGAAAACTCAGAGTTTTCGATGGCATTCATAGGATTGCCGTGTCCTATAAAAAGTACAGGCATTCTTTGATCCTTTGTAGTCATTTGCTTCGCGTCATTGTTAGTCAGTAATAGTCATTAATTGTGATTTGTGATTTGCCGATTGCCGATTGGAGATTGCCGATTCTTTCTGAATTCTGAATTCTGTATTCTGACTTCTCAATGTGCTTCCAGCCAGTTATTCCCCGAGCTGATCTCCACATCCATAGGCACACTTAATTTCACCGCCTGGGTCATTCCCTCTTTAATGATAGGCAGCAGCATTTCCAGTTCAGGTTTGAAAACATCAAAAACCAACTCATCGTGCACCTGCATGATCATGCGGCTGCGGATTTCCATCGCAGACATCTGCCTGTAGATATTGATCATGGCTATTTTGATCATGTCGGCAGCCGAACCCTGAATGGGAGCGTTGATGGCATTGCGTTCGGCGTAACCTCTCACTACCTGATTGCCCGAATTGATATCCCTCAGATACCTCCGTCGACCCAGTATGGTTTCCACAAAACCATTCTGCCGTGCCGATTTTATGGTCTCTTCCATATAGTTTTTGATGGCGGGATATTTGATGAAATATTGTTCGATAATCTCAGCGGCTTCCTTACGGGGAATATTCAATCGTTCGGACAATCCAAAGGCAGAGATGCCGTAAATGATACCAAAATTCACGGTTTTGGCATTACGTCGTTTGTCTTTGTCTACTTCTTCCAGCGGGATATTGTACACCCGGGCGGCGGTTGCCGTATGAATATCGATTCCCTGACGGAAATCTTCTATCATTTGGGTTTCGTTGCTGATAGAGGCAATGATGCGCAATTCTATCTGCGAATAGTCGGCCGAAACCAGCACAAAATCTTCGTTGCGGGGCACAAAACTCTTGCGGATCTCGCGTCCTCTTTCGGTTCGCACCGGAATATTCTGCAGGTTGGGATTGTTAGAGCTCAATCGCCCTGTGGCTGCCACAGCCTGATTGTAGGAAGTATGAATTCGTCCTGTACGCTCATTGATAAGCAGCGGCAAGGTGTCCACATAAGTAGATTTCAGTTTGGTCAGCGAGCGGTAGTCCAGTATCTTTTCGATGATGGGATGCTTGTTAATCATTTTCATCAGCACATCTTCGGCGGTCGAAAGCTGTTTGGTAGCCGTCTTCTTCGGATTGTCAATGATCTTCAGATGACCATAAAGTACATCGCCCAGTTGTTTGGGCGAAGAAATATTGAAATGCAGTCCGGCCAACTGGTAAATTTCTTCTTCCACCTGCTGCACTTCGGTCAGCAGTTGGGCCGAATAATCGTTCAAAGCCTTTTTGTCGAGTTTCACTCCTTCGGTTTCCATTGATGCCAGTACCGGTATCAGGGGAATCTCTACTTCGTCAAAAAGTTTTTGGGCATTGGCCTTGCTTACCAATGGTGCCAGAACTTCTTTCAACTGAAAGGTGACGTCGGCATCTTCGGCGGCATATTCTTTTATTTCTTCGTCGGGCACCAGCGCCATGGATATCTGGTTCTTTCCTTTTTTACCAATGAGTTGCTCAATAGGCACGGGGACATATTGCAGATAGCTTTGAGCCAGAAAGTCCATATTGTGACGCATATCCGGTTCTATCAGGTAATGAGCCAGCATGGTATCGAACAAGGGTCCCTTCACTTCGATGCCATACCATTTCAGCATTTCCAGGTCGAACTTCATATTCTGGCCGATCTTTTCGGAGGAGGTATTCTCGAATGCCGCTTTAAATTCCTGCAATATTTCGCAAGCTTCTTCATAAACGGGGGGTAGACCGACATACCAGGCAAAATGAGGTTTCATACAAAACGACATCCCCACCAGTTCGGACGAGTTGGGGTCGAGGCCGGTGGTCTCAGTATCGAAACAGAATTGTTTGGCCTGCATCAGCTCCGCTATCAGCAGGCCTCTTTTTTCGGGTGTATCGGCAAGCACATATTCGTGAGGGGTATTTTGAATGTTGTTCAAGGATGAAACGCTTTTCTCTTCCGTTTCTTCGGCCACCTCGCCAAACAGGTCGGTTTGAATGCTCTTAGGGGCTGCCGTATTTGATTGTTGCTTCAACGAAAGGTCGGTGAACACACGCTTGGCAAAGTTGCGCATTTCCAGCTCTTCGAATAGTTCCTTCAGCTCGTTTTCGTCGGGATCATCGAGGTGGAGTTTGGTTTCGTCAAAAACTATGGGCACATTCAAAATGATGGTGGCCAAAGATTTCGACTGTAATCCGAGTTCGCGGCCGGCTATCACTTTTTGTTTCATGCCTTCGGGCGTGATGGAATCCACGTTTTCCAGAATCCCTTCCAGGGAACCATATTCATTGATCAGTTTGCGGGCACCTACTTCGCCTATTCCGGGAATACCGGGTATATTGTCCGAAGCATCGCCCCAAATACCGAGCATATCTATTACCTGCAGCGGATGTTGAATGCCGAACTTTTCGCACACTTCTTTGGGACCCATAATGGCGGGTTTGTCGCCAAAACGAGCCGGTTTGTAAATGAAAACCTTATCGCTGACCAGTTGTCCAAAGTCCTTATCGGGCGTAACCATATACACCGTAAATCCTGCTTCTTCGGCTTCCTTAGCCAGGGTGCCAATTACATCGTCGGCTTCGTAGCCTTCCACAAACAAGGTAGGGATATTGAACCCTTCTATCAGTCGTTTTATATAAGGAATGGAAGCAGCCAGATCTTCAGGCATTTCCTGTCGGTTGGCTTTGTATTGAATAAAATCATCGTGGCGCAGGGTAGGGGCCTGGGTATCGAAGGCCACGCCTATGTGAGAGGGCTTTTCTTCTTTCAACAGTTTGTAAAGCACATTGGCAAATCCATGTACTGCCGAGGTGTTCACACCTTTTGAGTTGATCAGCGGTCGGTCGCGGTAAGCATAAAAAGCCTGGTATATCAATGCCATCGCATCAAGCAGGTAAAGACGGCGGTCGGAATCGTTCATTAATTTTTTTTAATAAAGGTAGACCTAAAAGCTGAACTGGAAAAATATTTTACTTTTTTTTTGAGTTTCAGAAATAATATTACATTTGTAGTGTATTAGTATAATAACACACCAAAACTTATCTTATGATACAAATCGAGAACCTTGATTTCTCTTACAAAAAACGGCAGAAGCTGTTTCAGGGATTAGACCTGGACCTGCCTCCCGGAAGTATCATCGGCCTGTTGGGAAAGAACGGCGCCGGTAAGACCAGCCTGCTGAAACTTATGGCCGGTTTGTTGTATCCTGACAAAGGCAATTGCCGGGTGTTCGGAAAGGAAAGCCACCTGAGGTTGCCTTCCATGTTGTCGGACCTGTATTTTCTGCCTGAGGAAATCTATGCTCCCCTGCTTAAGGTGAGCGAATTTGTGAAACTCTATGCTCCTTTCTATCCCAATTTCTCGGCGGATGAGTTTGCCAGACATTTGAAAGAATTCGAGATAGAAAGCAACGGCAACCTCCGACGAATGTCGTTCGGGCAAAAGAAAAAGGTGCTGATATCCTTTTCGCTGGCTACGAATTGCAAACTGCTGCTGATGGACGAACCCACCAACGGCCTCGACATTCCATCGAAGAGCCAGTTTCGCCGTATTATTGCGTCCTCTGTCAGCGATGACCGAAGTATTATCATTTCGACCCACCAGATACGCGACCTGGGACTGATGATAGACCCGGTGCTGATTCTGGATAAAAGCCGCTTTATTCTGAACCGTTCGCAGGACGATATACTGAAGACGATTTCTTTCGTGAAAGCCAACTTCCGCGAAGAGATAGCCGATGCCCTGTATGTGGAAGAAGCTGCCGGTATGTTGCACGCTATCGTTCCCAAACGTGAAAACGTGAACACCCTGATCGATATAGAACTTTTGTTCAATGCTGCCATCAGTAGCCCCCAATTGGTTGAACTTTTTAAAACTAAAAGCCATGAGTGAAGTATTTAACGGTAAAAGATTCTGGCGCTACGCCAAGGTGCGTTTTGCTGCCAACAGGATATTCTTTATTGTCCCCTTGTTTATTCCGGCCATAGCTTTGCTGCTTATCATGTCCGACTTTGTTTTTACCGGAAGGACCGGAGTTATGGAAGCTACCTTTAAAGGTATTATTGGTTTCATGGCATTTTTTGTTTTCCTGATACTGTATTCGAGCCGTGCTTTCAGTGAATTCCACCGCCGCGACCGTGGATTTATGCTGGCTACCCTGCCTGCTTCGGGTTTCGAAAAATATCTCTTCAGTATGTTGCAGGCAACCATAGGTTTTGCTGTGCTTTTTGCCATTGCTTTCTTTGCTTCTGCGCTGATTGTTTCGGGATATAATCATGCTATTGGGGCAAATTTTGTGGCTCCCGAATATCTCAGGCCTTTTTCGCTTTCTACCTTAGCTACAGATTCGGGCAATGAGTTTGTGTATGGCAATCCTGTTTACTTTTTCAATTACATGAAACTGATATTTACCATAGGAACCATTTTTGCTGTCGGTTCCATATTCTTCAAGCGATTCGGGTTTTTATTCTCGGCTCTGATCTTCCTGGTTTACTTCTGGCTCACCACCAATATTGCCGCTTTGTTTTTCGGGCATACGGGCAGTTTTGCCTTTGGAAGCGCCACCGAGGTTTTCTTCCTGCCTTTTATGGATGGCATGAACCGTTGGAATCATATAGGCACAGCCAATTTCATTGCAGGTTTGTCGCTTTTGACCGTGATTGTGTTTTTATGGATAGCTGCTTACCGCCGCTTAAAAGAAAAGGAGTATTGATATGGAATTTAATAACCAAAAAGCCATTTACCTGCAGATAGCCGACCTGATTTGCGGTCAGATAATGGCAGGACGCTGGGCCGAGGACGAGCGCATCCCCTCGGTGCGCGAGTATGCCTCGCAGATGGAGGTGAATCCCAACACGGTGATGAAAGCCTTTGATGAGCTTCAGCAGAAAGAGATCATAACGATAAAACGGGGGATGGGATATTTTGTCGCCCCTTCGTCGGTAGAGCGTACGCGAAGCTTTCTGAAAGAAGAGTTCATTCAACTGGAGCTTCCGGCCATCTTTGCCCGTATGCAAATGACAGGGTTCACCCTGGAGGAATTCTCCGAAGCGTATAAAGTATTTGTTCAATCATCAAAACCGGAAACCTTATGAAAAAGTCAATGCTATTCGCCATACTGGCCCTGGTCGTTTATATGATCAGCACCGTTTTGTTAGGTGTTTTTGCCAAACCACTTAATCTTATCCACGACGAGGAGAAGACCAATTTTGCTATCAATGAGAAGTTTCACCATGTGAGCATAACGGCCCTGACAGAGGGATATTGCCAGATGAATATTGTCGAAACCGGCAAACAGGAACTGAGTTTCGGGAAAATGAACAGCGAAGGTAAAAAACCTGATTATTTTGTGAAAAACGACACCCTTTATGTGAAGGTGGTGACTGTGGATGTTCAAAACTATAATTACATAGACATTTCCACCGGGGTACTCAGCAGTATTACGGTTAAGGGTGATGAAAATCTGAATATCAACACCGAAATGAACGGCAGCGTGAAGGAATTCCTGCTATCAGGCTCCATGGCATTAAGTTTTAGTAGCTCGCGCATCGACACACTGAATATTCAATTGGATAATGGGACCCGCATTTCTGTGGATACCTGCCATATCAACCAGATGAACCTTTTCCATAAGAAAGGTGCTATGATCAATTTCAATATCAACCGAAGCCCGCTGCCTGATATCAGACAATGGGACAGGGAAATGATAATAGATACTTTGTAAAAGAGAAAAGCCGGTGATGCCGGCTTTCACATTTTAGTCATTTAATTCCGAAAGTAAGGTTTTGGCATCGCGCCATATGGGCCGCGAACGTTTGCGCCAGATGAGGTAGCCTACGAAGCCCGAACCCAATACGAAAAACCAATACACCCCTTGTATGATGAGGAATTTGTGGAGGGGGGTCTGTGCCCAGAGGTGGGTTTGTCCGGTCATGGATATGCTGATACCAATATCTATCAAAGTCACTACTACTATCACGGGAAACCATTTGCGGCTGTAAAACCTGTAGCGTTTTTCGGTACTCTCCAGCAATTGCAGCAGGGGCAGGGTATAGTCGAGGGTTTTGTAGATGAGGTATTCTCTGCGGAAATAGATGGTGCCTACGAGGAAGGCTGCTACGTAGCACATGCCTCCCAGCCGGTCGGTGAGGGTAAGATCGGGATCGGGGTTGAAGAGCAGCATGACGGCATAGAGTATGGTGCAGATGAGGTAGAGCACGAAAACTCCTTTCATCAAACCTTTGTTGCGGTTGTCTTCTTTTTGGGTACGGTTGATGAGGTTGTCCACATCTATGGGGTGGTTTCCGTTTGCTATATTATTCATGGTTTCCATGGTTGCCTCCTTTCAGTTTGGTGCGCAGTTCTTCGCGAATGCGATGCAGTTTGGTGCGCACATTGGGTTCGGTGATTCCGATGATGTCGGCCATTTCGCGGGTCGAGATTTTTTCGATAGAGAGCGAGATGAGCAGTTTGTCGATGACGTTGAGCTGGTTGATGCTGTTGTGCAACTGGTCCAGGCGTTGCTCGGTGAGGAGTTTTTCGCCGGTTTCGTCTTCCTGCATCAGGTGTTCGGCATGCTGTTGGTCGAGGGTGAGGCTGAACTCCGAACGGCGGTTCTCTTTCATGATGTAGCTCAGGCAGGTGTTCACAGCAACGCGGTAGATCCAGGTGCTGACGGCTGATTCGCCACGGAAGGAGTCGAGGTTGCGCCAGACGTTGATCATCACTTCCTGCTGCAGGTCTTTGGTGTCGTCAGCAGAACGCGCATAATGCCGGCAGATGTTCCACACACGCTCCTGATGCTCTTCGGCAATCTTTCTGAACTGTTCTTCTTTGGCTGTCATCTATTCAATCGGTTTGGCTTTTGGATAAGGAAACGATGCAAATGTTACAATTTTTGTGGAGAAAAGGTGGAATTTTTTTGAAGTTATAAGACAGGATGTAATTTTAGATTTTAGAATTTAGATTTAAGATTTTAAAATGAGGCATGATGAATCATTGAATATTTACTATGACTGATGCTTTATTTTTATAAAATTAGTAAAAGAAAAAAGTAGGATAGCAGAAATGGGGCTAGAAAATACCGGAAATATACCCTGAAGAAAAAAAGATGCTGAAATTGTAATAAAGATGCTTCAGGGATATGAAAAAATGGATAAGCGCAAAAATAAGTTATCGTAGCGCAAAAATAAGTTGCTTTAGCGCAAAAAAAAGACGGTTTAGCGCAAAAAAAAATGGCAGTAGCGCAAAAATAATGGCCTTTAGCGCAAAAATATTGACCCATATCGCAAAAAAAATGAGGACTGAAGATTTTATAAAAAATCGACGAATTTTTATAAAATAAAGATGAAAATAAGGAAAAACAATACAAAGTTATTAATTAAGAGTATAAGCTCTGCAGAGACATTTTTATAAGTACTAAATATTATTGTTAATAACTAAAGAGTAGGTAATTGCGCTGAAATATGCGCCAATATTGGAAAAGTAAGTAGTGTTAATGTAAAATTGAAATTAAAGTTATTAAC
>CAZRFL010000002.1:61343-126107 GCA_964599365.1 uncultured Bacteroidales bacterium | reverse complement strand
GGATGTTCGCAAAAAGGCAGGAAGGCGGCCTGAGGACTATGAGCGGACAGCCCGGTCCGCTTTTTTGCGGACGCGCCCTAAAACAATAAAATTTGCGGAATAAGCTCTTTTTGTCTTTTCGGTATTTTTACCATAATATATTTTTATAATTTTATATCGTAAATTTCGGAGGTTTTTTATGTAATTCCAAGCCTATGTCCTGGTTCTCTGATTTCCTTTCCCTGTTTTTCCCCCGCCTGTGTGCCGCCTGCGATGCTGCCCTGCTCAGGCACGAGGAGGTACTGTGCACCCTTTGTTTGCATCAGCTTCCGCTTACGGGTTTCCACCATCAGGACGACAATGCCGTCAGCCGCATATTCTGGGGCAGGGTCAATATGGCTCATGCGGCCACCTGGTGCTATTTTCAGAAAGGCGGCAAGGTGCAGCACATCATACACCAGATGAAATACAAGGGTCGAAAAGAGATAGGCGTTTATTTGGGAAGAATGTATGGCCGGGATTTGATGGATTCGGTGCTTTACCGGGAGGTGGAGGTGATAGTTCCGGTTCCGCTGCACCGCTGCAAACAACGAAAGCGCGGTTATAACCAAAGCGAATACATTGCCCGCGGATTGGCGGAAAGCATGAAGCTGCCCCTGGATAGTAAATCGCTGGTCAGGGTGACTCATTCGGAAAGTCAGACCAAAAAATCGCGCCTTAAACGATGGGAAAACGTAAAAGAGATCTTCGTGGTGAAAGATGCAAAGACCTTAGAAAACAAACACATTTTGCTGGTCGACGATGTGTTGACCACCGGTGCCACCATTGAGGCCTGCGCCCGCGAATTGCTGAAAATACCGGGGGTACGCGTAAGTGTGGTGGCCCTGGCCAGCCCGATCAGGTGAAACGGCCGGATGTTTTATCCGTAACTGAGAAAAGGGAGGTGCCAGCTAGAGTTTTGTCGCTAAAACAGCCGTGCGGCGGTAGTGCTTCACCTTGCCTTTCTCATCAAACAGTTCGGCGTAGATAATGTAAATGCCCATATTGGCTTTTTGTCCGTTGTCGCGGGTTCCATCCCACGAAAATGTTTCTCCGTCGGAAATATAGCGGCTTTTCAGCAGATATTTTATTAGGCGGCCCTTGGCATCGTAGATGGTGATGCTCAATAGCTGCCCCGGTCCAGTGGTTTTGCAACTGATATTAAGCACATCGTTGTAGCCATCGTTATCGGGCGAGAAGATTTCGGGCTGGATGGTGATGGCGGCATCGTCGGCTTCGCCCTGCGCAAACTGCGAATTGCGGTAAGCCGGAGTGGCAAAACCTACGGATTGAGCTGCCGAATGCCAGTTGGTGAGGTCGGAAGCGGGGCGGTTAAAATCAATACGCTCCAGCGAAACCCCTTCCATCGAAGTCAGCAAAGGGAAATGCATAGAAGAGGTATAGCTCATGGCATCAATGATGGTGTCGGAATGGGTCATAAGCGCAACACTTCCTTCCTCATTCAGCAGGCTGGGAAACGATGTCATGGTAATGAATCCGTTTGGGTTGGGAGTGTAGTATTGACTTTTAACCTTATCCGCATGGGTGGATAGGAGGGTATAATCGCCCGGAAAGCTTAAGTAATTATCATTGGTAATGTTGTATGTCCCGGATTCAGATGATAGTGTCATATCCTTATAGTCAAGTACCTTTTGGGAACGGTTGTAGATTTCCACAAAATCCACTCCATCATCTTTGGGGTTGAAAAGCACCTCGTTAATGACCATGTCGGCCGAGTCGGGCAACTCAGGAAGTGCAAAACGGGCGGTAGAATTTGCCGTCATTTTATTCCCCGCACAATCGAAAATACTATCAGAAACCGTCAGGGTATAAACGATGTTTTGCTGAAATGCCATAGAGAAATACAAAGTGATGATCTTGTTGTCGGGCCATGACAGTTTCATGAGATAGGGATTCCCCATGGAATGATCAACCGTGTATTTTGTCAATACTTTCATCTGAATACTATCCAAAGGTTTGTCGAAATATATACGGGCACAATGAGGTTCATAGCGATTGGCCGAAGCCCTGACCAGCACAGGAGATACATGATCGGCATTAGCCGCATCAACTGAATTGATCTTCCCGGGAGTCCCTCCGCCGGGGTCGTTGCTAACCTTCCAGTTCGATAATTCACCGCATGGGTTATCGGGGTCGATGCGCTCCAAAGACCAGCCACCATCATCTTTCGATGAATTCAAATACCAATTGTCGGAGTAATTCACAAAAGATATTACATGCTGCATAGTGTCTAACAGTTCTACTACTTCACCCGTGTTGGTAAGCGAAAACCCTGAGATCTCGGCAACAGGACCATAGGGTGCGAACGAAGGGGCACTACCTACCGAAGAAACGATCAGATATTCCTTAGCCTGCAGGGTAATATCGGGAAAGGACTTATGATAGCCCGAAAGTGATAGTTTCCATCCGGAAAGGCTTATGGGGAAATCCGTTCTGTTATAGAGTTCGAGGTATTCAATATCAGGCAAACCCACCGCAGGATCAGGATCGGCCATGATTTCATTGATGACAATGTCATAAGGCCTTGCCGTATACATGACAAGGGTTTTGCTGAGATGCGCCATATAATTGCCTGCACAATCAAAAATAGTATCGCTGTAGGATAGTGTATACAAAATGTTTTGCTGTAAGGGATTCGATAGTAATAAAATGATCTTTTTATTATCAGGACTTATTAGATTTGCGCCAACCGGCGATCCAATACCATTGTCTATCATGAAGCCGGCGGGATCGAGCATTGTTTCATTGCCCAGAGGTTCGTTCAATAGTATCTCAACCTTGCTGGGGTCAGTAATCTTTATGTCCGAAATTTGTGGCGAAAGAGTATCTGGATTTAGAGTACTTAAAGAGTTCTGACTCCCAGGAGTACCTCCTGAAATATTGGCCGAAGCTATCCAGTTACCTGCTTCTCCACAAGGATTTCCGGCATCTATTTGTTCCAACGACCAACCGCCGTCTTTTTTTGCATTATCACGATACCAACTATCGGAGTATTTAATATAGTGGATGAGCTTATCATTTTGATCTTTCAATAGGATAGATGATCCGGTATTCGTTAATGAAAATGAAGAAAATGGTAAATTGGGGCCATATACATCAAATGCCCCACCAGTGTTATCATCAGTAATAATAATGTAGGCATTAGCGGGGATCGATATTTCAGGGAACGTGTGATCAGAAGTGCCTATTGTCAAGGTCCAGTCCTTTAAATTCAAATTGTAGGGGGTTCTGTTTTTAATCTCTAGATATTCGAAATTGGGTAGCCCCACAGGAGGATCGGGATCGGCCATGATCTCGTTGATAACAACGTCGTATGGTTTGGCATTGTAATAGACAAAAGGCAGGCTGGCAGTAATCATGGTATTCCCGGAATTGTCCTTTACCCCCGAAACTCCTAAAATATAGTTTATCCCTTCAGTAAATACCGTTGCGAACGTAAGATGAACCAAGGTAGGATCACTGTTGTCTTTTATCGCTGTCAGAGGGCTCCCCAATCCTGCTACCACATAATTTGCAGTGTTTTCAGCCGTCCCCACTTCCACAGCTTCGCTAAACCTGAGCTCAATTTCATTTTCGCTTAGGGCATATATTGAGGTCACTTCAGGGGCAATAGTATCAACAATCAGCGGCCCGGCATAAATGTCGTCAAAATAAAAATTGGTCTTATTGGTGCTGGTATACTTGCAGAACACTCCGAAATAAGCTGAGATATTAACGCTGTTATCAAATCCTGAACCTATTAAAACCAGATTGTTTCCTCCTATGGCATCAGCATACATGAGCCAATTCCCCGCGTTGTCGCGCTCCACTTTTATCCTGTAGCTCGAAGAAGCTCCCGTAAAGCAGCCATGTCCGGCAATGATTTTCTGCACTGTGGCTCCATTTTGCCGATACAATGAAATACTGTCCCATTGGTCATTATTATCATCGCCAAACTGTACAAAATAACCATTCAGACTGCCTTCTAAATTGGGAACATCAGAAATCAAATAGACTCGGCAGTTGTTTAGTTTTGATGTGTTGAAAGCCAGTCGTACCCAGAAATCCCATTCTTTGTTTGCCAAGTTGGCCATAGAAGAGGCCACTGACAATGAGGAGGTATCTGCCAGGCTTCCATCCAGTTGCAGCCGGGGTTTCACACTCCATAAGCTACTGGAGTAATTGGATATTTGAAATTGCAGGGTATCGCCCGTCCATGCAGGATTATGGGCGAAATCGGCATCGGAGAAATCGTCGGTAACCTGAGCGAAAGAGGTTAGTGGAAAAAGAAATAATAAGAAAAGAAGTTTTTTCATATCAGATGAATTCCAGCCACTAAATTATAAAAAAAAACCACCCGCCAGGTGGCGGATGGTTTTTTTTTGTGTAACCTTTTAAAAAATTTGAAAATGAAAAAGGGGGGGCGTTTAGCGGAGTATGGTCACAGTGCCGTTAAAATCCTTGGTGTCGACACAGTCGCCGTGGTCGCCATAGTTGATGGTGAGCACATAGTAATATACGCCGTCGGCTTCTTTGCCGCCGTCCCAGGCGTTAGCGTCGTTATTGTATTCGGTGGATTCAAATATCTTTTTGCCCCAGCGGTTGAATATCTGCATGGTGCTTCCGGGGAAGTTTTCGATACCGGTAATTTTCAGCACATCGTTGATAAGGTCGCCATTGGGGGTGATGATATTGGGCAGCACCAGGGCGCAGTTGATAGAATTGATGATGCGCTCGTCGGAAACGGTGGTGCAACCGGTGACTTCGGCCTTGTAGGTATAAGCCTGGTCGGGGGTGAGACATTCCACCAGAATGTCGCGGGAGGTTAGGCCAGTGTTGACATTGTTTTGGAACCAGGCATAGGTGTAATGATACAAGGGGTTGTCGAGATATCCGTTGGCATCGGCTACGTGCATATGCATTTTGGCATAGGAGCACATGGTGGTGTCGGGCCCAATGGTGATGGTAGGCTCGGGATAGATGGTTACCTGTATGCTGTCAGTTTGTCCGCAACTGTAGCCAAACTCTTCGGCCACCGTGACGCTATAGAGCCCTGTGACGGGAGCCGTAATGGTTTGCGTGGTATCGCCGGGATTGTTGGTGCTCCACTGGAACTGGAAGCCGACGGGGTTGCCTGCATCCAGAGTGATGGGTATGGTGCTGCAGATATCAGGCCCGAGGTCGACAGGAGCGGGGAGTTGCAAAACTTTGATATAAACCGTATCGTAGCCGTAGCAGGTAAGTGTTTGCGCGGCATTTTGGTTCTGCACCTCAACAGAATAAATACCTGTGGTGGTTACGGGTTGGGTTTGCGTATTATTGCCGGTGGACCAGTTATAAATATCTCCCGGGTCGGCATCAAGCAAATAATTGATATTGTTTCCGCAGAGTATGGTATCGTGGCCCAGATCGGGATCGGGAGTTTGAACCACCTGAATATTGAGGGTGGTATCATAGGAGCATCCGAAAGCATCGATAACGGTAACGGTGTAGGGATAACTGCCGCTGGCATTAGGTATAACCATAACGGTGGAATCGTTAACAATGTTGAGGAATGATCCGGTCCAGATAATGGTATCAATAGGCACCTGATAGGCCCATCCGCCCGGGAGCAGAGAAGGATCGAGATTGAGTGACCACCAGAAAACATAACCGTTGTCAATACCCCAGTTGTCGGTGATCTGAATGTTCCAGGTACCGTTGAGCGGGCAACCTATAAGGCCGCTGAGCGAAGCATCGGGTGTTAAATAATTGGAATGAGCAATGGTGTCGGTTGCCGGTATGGGAGAAGTTCCCGCATCAAGTGTGTTGAGGTAGCCTTGTTGGGGATAGATCTGCGACCAGCAATAGACCCAGGGTATGCCCGGTGAATTAGCTGAGGGGCTGCAGGCCGGAGTGCCGTCGGTATCGTTGGCCTGTCCCATATAGGACCCACCCGAATGGTCGTTGCCATCGAGTACTACCTGCTGACCGTTAGGACAAATAATGGAGAATCCAAGGTCGCCGGCAAAAGAGTGTTCTATATCCACACAAATGGACAGAATGTCGTTGGGCGAAGTGATGGTTTGGCCGGGTAGGAACTGTGTAAAGGTAACATAAGTATTATAGACTCCCGGAGGGCAGTTGGGTCCGTCGGGGATAAAGGTAACGCTGTCGTAGCGCTGCGATGAAGATTGAATGGAATTGATAGGTGCTACCACAATCACCGAATTGATGTTGTAACCCAGGGTCATATAGGTAGTATCGGAGCTGGAACAAATATCGGGAACGGCATGCACTTCGGCAATGGGGTTAGTAGATACACGTACACGGCCTCCCAGGTAGTTGGCATTGTTGCATCCGCGCACATCGGTAATGGTCAGGGCTACGTCATAACCTCTTACAAAAGTGTAGGTATGGGTAACTACCTGTCCGAGGGTGGGTGGTGTGCCATCGCCAAAATCCCATGAATAAATAGAAGTGGAAGGATCCTGAGCATAGAGCACATTGTTCTGTGGAAAAGAAACGGCTCCGCCGGCAGCAGCAAATGTAATGGGGTTGCCTATACAGATGTCAATATAATTGCTGTCGTTGGGATGAGGAATAGTAAGTACGGTATCGAAAGCGGCAATGATCTTTTGGCAAGATGGAATACATACCAGCGAACCAAACCAACCGGAGTTATGCAACACACCATTGGATTTGAACTGAAAGGTAAGATCCCCTGATGCATTGTAAATAGTAGCATCCACAAAGTTCGGAGGAAGATTGTTGTTATTATATTTCCCTAATACAGGAGATGCGGTGTTAGGGCCATCATAACAAATTAAGGTATCTCCCGCATCAACATCAAAAGTATTGAAGGTCATTTTTATATGATCGTTGGTCAAGCTGCTTGAGTTGAAAGTGATGACAAGATTCTGGTTGGCAGCATAAGGGCCGCCGGCTCCACCGCTATCGAAGAAATCGCCGGCGCAATCAGTAACAATGCCTCCCTGGCTGATGAGATATACAGGGTTTTGAGCATATGCATTTCCCATAAAAAGGGCAAATACAAAGAGAAAAAGAAATTTTTTCATAGTCGTTTCGTTGTTTGTTTTTTAATTATTTCTCTTTTCAGTGAATTCTTTATAAGCATTTGAAATGAAAGAGAGCGGATAAAATACTATGGCCACACCGGCTTCTTTCCAGATGTAAACGACATAGGAATCCTTCTGCAGATTAAAATTATACTTCAAGGGGTTGAAAGTTTCTTTTGAGTAAACCGCCATATTGAATTTGGCAGGTGCTTCTGTTCCCGAAACTTGCGATGTCACCGTATGAATGTCAATTCCGTTCACTTCTTTTTCGGCCTTCTTCAGGTCGACCATATAATAGGAATGTTCGAGATAATAATTATAATAAGGAATTAACTCTGATTTCGAGTTTTCCATCTTAACAATATCATCACTGGAAAAACAGTCATAAAGCCTCTTGTCTGGTTTGTAGGTGTCTTGAGCACTTAATGATGTGAACAAAAACAGTGCTGTGCAAAAAAATAAAAAGTTTTTAATCATGATTCTATTTAAGTTTAGTTTACTAAAAGGCAAAAATATATAAATAATGCTAAAGCTATGACAATTTTAAAAGAGAAAAAGTTGCCTGCAAATTAAATTCGACGCTATTTTTATCAGTTCTAAATAATATCCTTAAATTTGTAAAAAATTATGTGGGCTATAAAAAATAAGGTTTGTTTGATCACCGGAGCAACTTCCGGCATTGGGAGGCAAACCGCTATGCAGCTTAGTCGCATGGGGGCTAAGGTGATTATAACCTATCGTGATAAGCAAAAAGCGTTGGAAACCCAGGAATGGATACTGAAGGAGACAAATACCCAAATTGATATTTATTATTGCGACCTTACTTCTTTTGCTTCCATTAGAAGCTTTGCGAAAGAAATTACAGCACAATATCCTCAAATTGATGTATTGATCAATAATGCGGGTATTTGGGAAACACAAAGGAAATTAAGTAAAGATGGAATTGAGCTTAATTTTGCAACCAATCATCTGGGCCCCTTTTTACTGACCAATTTGTTACTCGGAACCTTAAGAAAAAGCGCTGCCTCTCGTATCATTAATGTTTCTTCAGGTGCACATAAAAGTGCAGCCATCAACTTTGATGATGTTGAAATGAAGCAGAATTTTAGCAGTTTTAAGGCTTACGGACAATCAAAGTTGGCCAATATTTTGTTTACAAAGCTGCTGGCCGGTAGGCTCGAGGGGCAGCATATTACAGTCAATTGTCTTCATCCGGGTGTAGTTTCGACCAATATATTCAAGAATTTGGGGAAAGTAGGTGTTTTTTTTATGAAACCCATAATGATCAGCCCCGAAAAAGGTGCGGCGACATCTGTATATTTAGCCACTTCCGACGAAGTAAGTAAAATAAGCGGCGAATATTTTTCAGGGAAAAAAGTTGTAAATTCGTCGCCAACTTCCTGCGACATGGAAATAGCCAAGAGACTTTGGGACTTGAGCATAGATTATGTTGGGAAGTTAGAATGATTGATTTATAAAAAAGCCTGAAGTTTGATTTAATTATAATCTTTACGAAACCCTTTGTTGTTCTCTGATAGTTCCATTCAATTGCAAACTTATTCACAGTGATAAACTAATGGTAAGAGTTTAAAGAAAACAGTCTATAAAAATGAAAGAAGAAAAAAAATTTGTGAAACATTATACCAATGGTGAAGTTACCATTGTATGGAATTCGGACCAGTGCACTCATGTTGCCTACTGTTTTACCGAATTGCCGGAAGTTTTCGATCCCTCAGAAAGACCCTGGATCAATGCCAAGGGTGCTTCGACTCAAAGGATAATAGAACAAGTGAATCGCTGCCCTACCGGAGCATTGACTTTTTTTTATAATGATGCCGAGAAAAATGAAAAACCTGTGATTGCTGAAGAGAAAACTTCGGTAAGAGTTGAGATCATGGAAAATGGTCCGGCGGTGATAAAAGGTAAGGCAGTTCTTGTGGGTAAAAACGGAAGAGAAAAAAACTGTGATGGTATGCTTGCCTTATGCCGCTGCGGAAAATCTAAAAACCAACCCCAATGTGATGGTTCGCATTTTACCAATAAATTTGAATAAAAACAGCAATTATCTTGTGCTGCTTATGCTCCTTTTAGCCTTAGGTTGCAGAAATATTGCTGATTCCGGAACCTCAATTATGAACGATAGTTTGAAAATAAATAAGACCGAAGCTGAGTGGAAGACCTCACTCAGTTCAGAACAATATCAAGTGCTTAGGCAAAAAGGTACCGAGAAGCCATTCTCCGGCGAATACAACATATTTAGTGAGAATGGTGTCTATTATTGTGCCGGTTGTGGTGCTCCGCTTTTTTCTTCCGATGAAAAATACACTTCCGATTGCGGATGGCCCAGTTTTACAGATGCCATAAACGACAAAAATATAATCACTGCCCAAGATAGCAGTTATGGTATGATTCGTACAGAAATAATGTGTGCCGCCTGCGGAGGGCATTTGGGTCACTTATTTGACGATGGCCCCGGACCCGGTGGAAAAAGATATTGTGTAAATTCGGTATCCCTGGAATTTAAAAAGAAGTAATTTCTCTGGATTACATTTTGTGTAATCCTCCAATCCCTTTATTCGTAAGCGTTTTTGTGATTCTTTTGACTTTTTTGTAAAGGTCTGTAACTTTTTTGTTGCCCCCGGCGTCTGATGATAAAACAATTAAAAAACAAATTAATTACCTAAATCTTTTACAATATGAAAAAGTCAGTTTTATTAAAATCAGTTTTGGCCTTTATAGTTTTTCTGTTTACTGTTCAAATCAGCATGGCCGGGGTTAAAGATCCGAAAAAGTTAAATGATCTAAAAGTTATCGTAAAAAAGCATGTGGTGTATCCTGAATACGCCAAAGAAAACAATCTTACAGGTTTTGTGATAGTTGCTTTTGAAGTTGACAATAATGGGAAAATCCTTATCAGCCAGATCAACTCTAACCTGTATTTCTTCCAGGAATATGTAGTAATTAAATTGCAGCAACTGGTACTGAAAAACCCTGAAAACTATCAGGATAAAACTCAGTATTACCGATTCGACTTTCAGTTGCTCACCAATTGATTATAGCAATAAGGCTATTCGAAGCACACGGTATATATCTGATCACAATGAAAAGCTCCTCATGACGGAGCTTTTTTGTTTTTAGTATGAAAAAAACAGACCACAATGAAAATTAGGTATAATTTTGTTTATCAAAACCTAATTATGCGAAATGCGGTAATCCTTATATTGTGTTTTATCCTATTTCAATCGTGTATTGAAATTCATGAAACTATCAAAATGAATGCTGATGGATCGGGAAACATACAACTGCTGGTCGACTTAGGTAAGATAGGGAAGAACCTGCAACAGCAGAATCAAAATTTCGGTCTTTCTTTTATCGATCAGGTGAAAAAAGCTCCTCATGACGCTGATAGCCTGCTTAAAAATTGTAAAGGGATTAGTAATGTTAAGACCCGGACAGAAAACGAAAAAGGCATATACATGATAAGTTTTGATTTTAAAAACAGTAAAGCTCTGAATAATGCCATTTATTGTATTGCCCGCCAGAACAAAACATCCTTATTGCCGGATATTTATAAAATTTCAAAACACAAACTAAGCAGAAAGAATCTGGCTCCGTTATTAAAAAAGCTAATCAATAAGGATAAAAGCAATGTGGTAAGTGATATGCTTTACCAGTTTATTAATTTCGAGTCGACCTATGACTTCCCATCGCCAACAAAAAAAGTAAGTAATATTAAGGCTACCAGCGAGAATGGTGATAAGACAGTGAAGCTAAAATATACTTTATACGAATTGATGAACAATGATTTCGATTATGGTATCAGCATAAAATATTAGTGCAGAATACAAATCTGTAATCCGATAAAATGTAAAGTCTTATAAGTAGAGTTTTTCTTGCAATTTCACAATTAATATTCCCTGACCATCAATCTTTCGGCAATTTCCAAAAGGTCGGACTTTTTTTCGATAGGAATATCTATGTTTTCAAGGTTTTGCAAGGCATTTTTATAGTAAAAACTCATTTTGGATTCTGCGATTTCCTTTAATCTCAACATGTCGTAGATTTCTGTTACCTCCTTTACACGGATAGCTTCATCGATAGCAGAATCTGCAAAATGTTTTTTCAGTGAAGTGAGAGCTCTTCCTTTGGCCAAAACATGGGCAGTTAAATATAGGTAAGTCTTCTTTCGGGTAATTATATCATTGCCTTTTTTCTTGCCGAATTTATCCTCATCTCCGTATACATCCAAAATGTCGTCCTTAATCTGGAAGGCTATTCCCAGATTTTCGCCAAAAGAATAAATTTCCTGTTGATCCTTTTCTCCGGCATTAGCAACAATGGCTCCCGCCTGAAGAGCCGAAGCTGTAAGTACAGCAGTTTTCAACCTGATCATATTCAAATACTCGGGAATACTCACATTGTCCATGCGTTCGAAATTCATATCGAGTTGCTGACCTTCGCAGACCTCAATAGCCACTCTGGATAATAATTGGACCAAGGGTTTGATGTGTTTTTGGTCAGAGTCCATCAATAATTCGAAAGCTTTGGCAAGCATGGCATCGCCCGCCAGGATACCAATGTTCTGATCCCATTTTTTATAAACGGTTTCCATTCCGCGGCGCAACGGCGCCACATCCATTATGTCGTCATGCACTAATGTGAAATTGTGAAAGACCTCAATTGCCAATGCAGCAGGTATGGACCTTTCGGCATTTTCGCCAAACATATCGCATGCCAATAAAACGAACAAAGGGCGGATACGTTTTCCGCCCATTGTTAAGGCATATTTCATAGGTTGATAAAGTTCGGGTGGCGATTTTTCGAAATTTAATTCGCTGATCTTATTCTGTACAAGATGTTGAAATGATTCTATGTTGCTCATTGACTACTTATTGTTTTCATTGCCTCGTTGGCAATAACAAGTTCCTCGTTGGTAGTAACTGCCATGACAGTCACTTTTGAGCCCTTGTTGGTGAGTACAACGTCTTTTCCTCTTGAACAGCAGTTTAAATCGTAATTAAAATCAATTCCCAGAAATTCCAGACCTTTAATTACCCCTTTTCTTGTACCTGCTGCGTTTTCGCCAATACCTCCGGTGAAAATGATGAGGTCGACTCCGCCCATGGCTGCAGCATAAGCGCCAATATATTTCTTTACACGATAATCGTACATGTCTAATGCCATACGCGCCCTTTTGTTGCCTTTTTCGGCAGCTTCTTCAATATCGCGCATATCGGAAGAAATCCCTGAAATACCGATCATCCCACTTTTCCTGTTTATAAGGTCGCTGGCTTGTTTTGTATTCAGATTCTCTTTTTCCATGACAAACAAAAGTGCTCCCAGATCGAAATCACCGGCACGTGTACCCATTATTAACCCTTCAACAGGAGTTAGACCCATAGAGGTGTCGTAGGATTTTCCATGCTTGATGGCGGCAATGGAAGCTCCGTTGCCCAAGTGGCAAGTAATAATTTTTAAATCCTCCATTTTAACGCCCAGAATGTTACAGGCTTTTTGAGCCACATAGCCATGACTGGTACCGTGAAAACCGTACCTGCGAATTTTATGCTTTTCGTATAATTCATAAGGAATCCCATATAAAAACACATGTTCTTCCATAGTCTGATGGAAGGCAGTGTCAAATACACCGCATTGGGAGATTTCAGGGAGAAGTTTCTGCATGGCATAAATCCCTTTCAGGTTGGCCGGATTATGCAGGGGTGCCAGATCGGAACATTCTTCCATCATATCAATAACTTCTTGCGTAATTATTATACTACCACTGAATTTTTCACCTCCATGGACCACCCTGTGCCCTACCACATCAATTTCGTGTTTGTCTTTTAATACCCCATTTTTAGGATGCATCAGTGTTTCAAGTATGAGGTTTATACCGATTGTGTGATCAGCAATGGTTTGAACTGTTTTAATTTTTTCTTTTCCTTTCGATTGGTGAGTGAGGATACTATTATCCATGCCTACTCTTTCAAGCAATCCTTTCGCCAGTACATCAGCATCATCCGCCATATTGAATAATTGATATTTTATGGATGAACTACCACAATTTAAAACTAATACTTTCATTTTTTTATGTTGATTTAAAGTTAACGATTCAAAATTAACCTGCAGTGCAAATGATTTGCCTTATCTATAGGACACATTCCAGCTCGTACATTTCTTAATAAGTGTTTTCTAATTTTTCAACAAAAGAAAATAAATTATTGATATCAGGCTGAAATATTTTGGATTTTTTTCTGTGCCCGACTGAAAACTCTAATTAACAGAATTTGACTAATTTTGCAGTCGATATGAATTCCGACAGTCTGACATATAATCCTCATCCTTTACCACTTGAAAACAACTCGGTTTTTAAGATGTTTATTCAATCTCAGGACGAGGTTGTTGGGGTGAATCCGGTAATCAGTTCAACCGGGAGTTCGATGGGGTTTAGTTTAGGGATTAGGCAGAAATCGTTTGTTAAGGATAGCGCCTTATGTACTTCGATGTTCCACCAAAAAGACAAATCGAATCAAGTGTTAGAACCAAAACTCCGTACCGAATATGGTACTGACTGGATGTTTTTTACTTTTTTGATTTGCCTTATCATTGCAACAATTTTTACTTTCAAGAACAATAAACGAATTTCCCAACTTTTTAAAGCGTTCCTGGTCCCGCATTTTACTAATCAGCTAATTCGTGAAGGCAATATTATTAGAGAGTTTTTTATTTATCCCTTACTGGCTGTTTATTTTATATCTTCCACATTTCTGATATCAAGTTTACTGCTTCATTTTTTTCATTATGAAATAAATATGACCCAAGGTCTGTATATTGCTTTGGCAGTTTTTGCTTTTTTTCTTTTTAAAATATTTGTTATTAATATCATAGGATGGGTGTTCCACACGACAAAAGAAACTTTTGAATACCTGACAAATTATCTTGTATTCAGTGTTGTTCTGGGTGTTTTCTTATTCCCCTTTGTTTTTTTACTTATATATACAACCCCTGCTGTGGCGGATGTTTTATTATATGTCGTGCTGATTATCTTTGCTATAATCTTTGTATATCGGACAATCAGGGGACTATTAGTAGGATTAAGTTCGGAGCGGTATAGTTTGCATTATTTATTTTTGTACCTTTGCACAGTTGAAATTTTACCACTCAGTATCACAGTTAAACTGTTGATAAACTTCAGTTTGACGGGATATCTTCTAAAGTAAGGAACCATAAATGAACGAAAAACTCACTGCCTTGAAAGTTAAAAATGTAATAATTTCGCAACCGCAACCTCCTAACTACGAAAAATCACCTTATTTCGAACTGGCTAAAAAGTACAATCTTAATATCGTTTTTAAGAAGTTCATTAAAATTGACCCGGTTTCTGCACAGGAATTTCGCCGTTCCAGAATAAACCTCAATGATCACTCTGCGGTGATTTTTACCTGCAATAATGCTGTGGACCATTATTTCCGCTTATGCAAAGAAATGCGTATGATGGTGCCCGAATCGACAAAGTACTTCTGTGTATCAGAGAAAACCGCTTTTTATCTTCAGAAATATGTTCAATTCCGAAAAAGAAAAATATTCAACGGAAAAGAAAACTCCGAAGAATTGATCAATGTTTTGAAAAAGCATCCTACAGAGAAATTCTTATTACCCTGCACTGAGGATCACAAACAGGAAATTGTGAACCAACTTGCTGTTCACAAAATAGCTGTTCGTAAGGCAGTGATTTATAAAACTGTTTCTGATCTTGAAGTCCGTGAGACGATCAAGGTTGATGATTTTGACATGTTGGTTTTCTTTAGCCCATTTGGAATCAAGGCGCTTTTCGAAAATTATCCTGATTTTGTTCAAAATAAAAAGGTCATTGCAGCTTGGGGTAATACTACCCAAAAACAGGCCATAGAATCAGGATTGACCATTAATATTCAGGGGCCTACGGATACTATTACCTCTATGCCTATGGCTATTGAGGCTTTCCTTGAGAAGAACAAAAAATAAATTCCAAAATTCCGGCTATGCCTACCTTCTGCAAAGAAGAACGTTTGTGTAATAAAAGGCATATATTCTTATTACAAAGAGAAGCTCAGGTTTTTTTTCAATACCCTTTTACTGTTAAATGGATGGAAGTTCCTTCTACAGAGGATAGTTCTGTCAGAATTTTGACGGCTGTCCCCAAAAGAAATTTTAAAAAAGCTGTAGACAGAAATGCTGTAAAACGATTGATCAAAGAGGCCTACAGGCTGAATAAGGAAATTGTATTAAATTCGACTGTGCAACACAATAAAAACATCATTATTATGTTACTCTACTCGGGTAAAAAAATTGTGGCCTTTAAAGAAGTCGAAACTAAAATAGTACTAATTTTACAGCAAATAGCCGATAGTCTATGAAGAAGATACTGGGATGGATTTTTGTCGGGCTTATCAAAACATATCAATACACGATTTCGCCCTACTTATTACCATCGTGCAGATATACACCATCCTGTTCTGCCTATGGCGAAGAAGCAATAAAAAAACACGGTCCTTTTAAAGGTGGCTGGCTCACCCTTAAGAGGTTATTATCATGCAACCCATGGGGTGGCAGCGGTTATGATCCTGTTCCTTAATTAATCAGAGAAATTATGAAAAAAGTCAAGTTAATAATAACGATAGTTTGTATCATTTTCTTTTCAGCAAAATATACTTACGCACAACAAGAACCGGCACAGAACGATTTCGAGATCTCCAAAAACCTCGATATCTTTATTAACGCCTATAAGCAGCTTAATACCAATTATGTTGACGACATCAATCCTGGTCAAATGATCAAAACTGCTCTGGATGCTATGCTCGAAAGCCTTGACCCATATACGGTCTATATTCCCGAATCGGATATTGAGGATTACAGGTTCATGACCACAGGACAATATGGAGGTATTGGTGCCATAATTTATAAGAGGGATAGTTATATTTATATTTCGGAACCTTACGAGAATGCGCCTGCCGATAAAGCCGGACTTAAGGCCGGAGATAAGATACTTGAAATCAATGGAAAATCGGCTCAGAACAAAACTGTGGACGAGGTGAGTACTGCTTTGAAAGGACAACCCGGGACAGAAATTGTATTGCTCGTTCAGCGCGATTCGACAGAAAAACCTGTAGAGAAGACCATAACCCGCGAAGAGATCACTATTACCAATGTCCCTTATTCCGGGTTTGTTTCAAAAGATATTGGCTATATCAACCTAAGCGAATTCAGGCAAAATGCAGCCAAAGAAGTGAAAGAAGCATTCGTTAAACTGGCGGAAAACAAAGACATGAAAGGCGTAATCCTCGACCTGAGAGGTAATGGGGGAGGTTTGCTGAATGAAGCCGTAAGCATAGTGAATATATTTGTGGATAAAGGACAGTTGGTCTGTAGTACCAAAGGAAAGATTAAAGACAAGAATAATGTTCATCGTACGCAAGGTATACCTTTTGACACCAAGATTCCTTTTATAGTGCTGGTTGACGGAAGTTCGGCCTCGGCTTCTGAAATCGTGGCAGGCTCTATTCAGGATCTGGATAGGGGTATCATTATTGGCCAGAGAACTTTTGGAAAAGGATTGGTGCAAAACATTGTTCCGCTTTCGTATAATTCGCAGATGAAGGTTACCATTGCCAAGTATTACATACCCAGTGGCAGATGCGTTCAGGCCGTAGATTATTTTAACAAAGACGACAATGGCAAGGCCCCGCATATTCCCGACTCGCTTCTGAAACCTTTTAAGACCAAAGCCGGTCGTACGGTGATGGAAGGTAGCGGCATTGATCCGGATATTGAAGTGGTTTTGCCCGATTATAAGGACATAACTCTGAGCCTGATGTCGAAAAACCTATTCTTCGATTTTGCCGTTTGGTTCAACAAACATCATCCAAGCATTGCCCCTGCAGCTTCTTTTGCTATTACGGATGATATATTTGATGAATTTACGAAATTCCTAAAGGGTAAGGACTATTCTTATACCACTGAAAGCGAAAAAGCTCTGGAGGATTTTAAGGAAAAGGCTATTGCTGATAATTACTTCGAAGATGTAAAGGATCAATATAAAATGCTACACGACAAGATCATCAATGAAAAGAAAAGTGATCTTTTAGACAACAAGGCAGAGATCAGCCGGGTTCTCAGAGTCTTTATCGTTCCTCTTTATTATTACCAAAAAGGCAGGATTGAAAGTTCGCTGAGCGACGATATGGATGTTGCCAAGGCGATTGAGATTTTTAATTCACCTACTCTATACAACTCCTATTTAAGCAGCAGTTACGTTAAACCGGAAACAAAGAAAAGTACTAAGCAATAACTTTTTTTAATTGTAAACTACATACAGTTTTGCATGCCTTGGTTTAAAAAAGAATACCATACCCGCATTTATATTTTTGGCTTGCTATTGTTGGCTGCTTCGCTAACTCTTTCGAATATGTTGATGAGCATTGCCGAGTTTGTTTTGCTATTCAACTGGTTGGCTGAAGGAAAATTTCGTGAAAAGTTTCAGAAACTTAAGGATAGTAAGGCGGCTCTGGCCTTTTTGCTAATCTATTTCATTCATGTTTTAGGGCTTTTCTATACCCATAATTTCATTTTTGCCCTCGACGACCTGCGCATAAAGTTGCCTCTGTTGGCTCTGCCCGTTATTTTTGTTACGACGCCATTGTTGAGTCGAAAGATGTTGGTAAATATCCTGTTGGTGCATGTGGCTGCTACTTTTGTTGCCAGCCTGATAGGGGTGGGGATATTCCTGTCTACTGAAGTTAAGGACATACGTGATATTTCCATTTTCATTTCGCATATCCGCTTTGCTTTGAACATTGATATGGCCATTTTCATATTGGTGTTTCTGGTGTTGAAAAAAAATCAGTTTGGAATACCTGCCAAGATTGGTTTCGCATTGCTTACCGCATGGTTGGTTTATTTCCTTTTGTTCATGGAATCATTCACCGGCATCATCATTTTGGTTATTGTCAGTATTATTCTGATTATTGTTTATACGCTGAAGAATACCCCGCGATTGTATAAGGTTCTTTTTATGGTATTTCTGATGATATCGGGTTTCGGATTATTTTTCTATTTAAATGGTGTCTACGTTGATTATCATAAAAATGTGGAGATACTGGATACTACCAAACTTGAGAATTATACCCAACATGGAGGTTTTTATCTGCATGCCAAGAAAAGTAAACTTACCGACAACGGCCACTATACCTGGATTTATGTATGCGACGAAGAATTGAGAGACTCATGGAACAAACGAAGTCCGGTAAAGTTCGACAGTTTGGACCATCAACACCAGCCCCTGCGCTTTACTCTGATAAGGTATCTGACATCGAAAGGCCTGCGGAAGGATATGGATGCTGTGAATAGTCTTTCGGATAAGGAAGTCACGCTGATTGAGAACGGTGTGGCCAATGTGGAACTGGCAGAGAAAGGCAGCTTCACCAACCGTGTGAAGACCGCCCTATGGGAATACGAAGATTTTAAAATAACAGGCGACCCCAGAGGCCGAACCATGATACAGCGTATTGAACTTTGGCAATGTTCGCTGAAGTTGATTAAAGACCACCTGTGGGTGGGAGTTGGCACAGGCGATGCCGCTGATGTTTTTGCTGCATCCCTCATACTGCAGAATTCCTTACTGCAAAAATCGGAACTCAGGTCGCACAATCAGTTTCTTACCTTCACCGTTGCCTTTGGCATAATTGGGTTACTGATATTCCTGTTTGCCCTGTTCTATCCTGGTATCAGAGAGAAGAGATTTGGAGATTTCCTTTACCTTGCCTTGTTTTTGATAGCCTTTATGTCGATGCTGACGGAAGACACTCTGGAAACACAGGCTGGAGTGACCTTCTTTACCTTCTTTAGCTGCCTGTTTCTTTTTGCCTCTAAAAACGACGGGCATGAATAAAAATCATTACTTTTGTTTTTAGCTAAGTGAAATTCGCTATGAAAAATCACCATTTATCTATCAGCTATACAGAATTCGAATCGGTTGGTGAGCTGAACCTCGACGACAAATATTTATTGGAAGAAGCCGAAAAAGCACTGCATTGCGCCTATTCGCCCTATTCTGGATTTTCTGTAGGTGCCGCCTTGGAATTGGCCACAGGCATTGTAGTTACGGGCAATAACCAGGAAAATGCTGCCTATCCTTCGGGCCTTTGTGCCGAAAGGGTGGCTATGTTTGCCGCTTCGTCGCAATATCCCGGAATTCCCTTCAAAGCAATTGCGGTAACAGCCCGCTCGGAGAATTTTTTAGTGAATTTCCCTGTTTCGCCTTGCGGATCGTGCCGACAGGTGATGGCCGAGTACGAAAACAGCCGCAAAGCACCCATTCGTGTGATACTAAAAGGAGAGACCGGCAAGGTGATAGTTTTCGAAAAAAGCAACGACCTGTTGCCTTTTGTTTTTAATTCCGATCAGTTAAATTCGAAATAATTCTCTCGGGTTCTTTCAAGAATTATGTATATTTACCCTCTCATTCATTAAAATGAAACGGTTATGGCAAAATTACGCTACCTTATTATATTGTTGTGTGTGATTCTGGTCGCGATGACGACCGACAAACCCGCTTACCAAATATTCGACGTAAGAGGGAAGAAGACCACTTACGACAAGATGCTTAAAGATATTTCGCAATGCGAAGTGGTGCTGTTTGGCGAGATGCACGACAGTCCCATATCGCATTGGCTGGAACTGCAGTTGGCCAAAGACCTCTTTAAGGTGAAAAAACAAAATCTGGTGCTTGGCGCCGAAATGTTCGAAGCCACCGACCAAAGCATTATCGATGCTTATATGAAAGGCGATATCACTGAAGATACTTTAAAGAAGCGGGTTCGACTGTGGAAAAATTACAATACCGACTATAAACCCCTGGTGGAATTTGCCCGCAATACCAATTGCAAATGGGTTGGGACCAATATTGCACGCAAATATGCCGGGTTGGTGTATAAGGGTGGTTTTGGCAAGCTCGACACCCTAAGTGCTGAAGAAAAGAAGTTTATTGCGCCCCTTCCTGTTGAATATGATCCCGAACTGGAACAATATAAGAAGATGATAGAAGAGGCTGATTCCGGGCATAATTCGCCTAACCTGCCCAAGGCTCAGGCCATAAAAGATGCTACTATGGCTTATTTTATTTATCAAAACCTGACCGATGGGAAGTTATTTCTGCATTTTAACGGTACTTATCACTCCGACTATTTCGAAGGTATCATGTGGTATCTGAAACGTAAAAATGCGGATATGCGCATATTGACCATTGCTACTGTTGAACAAAGTGATATCACCAAACTTACTCCCGATAACATTATGGCTGCTGATTATATCATCTGCGTACCCGATGATATGACCAAAACGTATTAATATTGAACAGAGTTTTATTTTTTTTAGTTCTCACCCTGCTGCAACTCCCGTTATTGGGGCAAAACCAGTCGACAACCGGTTACTGCTCTTTCTATGCCGATAAGTTTCAGGGACGTTACACCTCGAGCGGCGACCGCTACGAGAAGTATGCCTATACGGCTGCCCACCGTAGCCTGCCTTTCAACACCATCATAGAGATCACCAACCTGCGCAACCAGAAAAAAGTACTGGTGAGGGTGAACGATCGCGGCCCTCATACCAAAAACCGCATTCTTGATGTTTCGAAAGCCGCTGCCCTAACGCTTGATATGATTGCTTATGGGGTGGAAAAGGTGAGCTATCGTTTGCTCGATTCGGTTACTTCGGCCTGGCTGCTTGATACTTTGCGCAACACCCGCTATCAGCCTGATGGGGTGAAACCTGTGGTGAAACAAATGGAAAAGAAAGTGGTGCCCACTCCCGAAAAGACAACGGTAACAAAAACTCCCGAAGTAGTTGTGAAAAACCACGACGTGTTCGACAAGGATATGAATCCTGCCCGGCCCCAGGGCTACGGAGTGCAGGTGGGATACTACAAGAACAAGGGCAATTGCACCGCAGCTATTGCCACTTACGAAAAAACCTACAAGAACACGGGGTATTTCTGGGTTGAGAAATTTACCAGTTCTACCTATTATCACCTGATCATGGGCAATTTTCCCGATAAGGAACAGGCCGAGAAACTACGGCAACAGATCATTAAGACCATTCCCGGGTGCTTTGTGATGGCCTGGAATAAAATATAGCCTGATACAGGCAAATTGAAAATAATTACAGATTCTTATTTAGCATTATTCTAATTAGTGTTATCTTTGCAGTCTAATTTATGCATTATGACAGTTTTAGAAACCATACTCACACGCCGCTCCATTCGTAAATATATTCAAAAAGAGGTTCCTGCAGAGTTGATTGACAAACTGCTGCAAGCCGCTATGTATGCCCCAACGGCCCGCAACACACAGTCGTGGCACTTTGTGGTGGTGACCGATCGCACTATGCTCGACACCCTGGCGGTGGTGCATCCTTACGCCAAGATGCTGAAATACGCCCCGCTGGCCGTGTTGGTTTGTGGCGACAAAAGCATAGAAGACAGCGAAGCCTATCTGAACCAGAATTGCTCGGCAGCCACCCAATCGATGATGCTGGCAGCTCATGCACTGGGGCTTGGAAGCGTGTGGCTGGGCGTTTATCCCAAGGCCGAACGCATTGATCCCATCCGCCAATTGCTGAAACTTCCCGATCATATTTTGCCCATTTCGCTTGTCTCCATAGGCTGGCCCGACGAGGTGCGCGAAACCCCCGACCGCTTCGACCGCACGAAGATCCACTTTAATGATAAGTGGTAGATTGTTTATAACAGTCACAAATTTTTAGCTGTCGATAATGTAAGAGAGGATTTCATTTAAGGTGAATTCCCTTTTGCAATGCCGGTGTCTGCCGGGGCCCTGCCTTTTTCACACACGAGCCCCCTTATAGTATGCGTAAACAAACTTCATTTCCGACAGAAGTAACCTGGAGTATTTCGCAGGCACTTAAAATATTTTTGGTGTTACCTCTTGTATTGTTTTCAGAAATTTATTACATTTGCTACTTCTAAGTTCTTTCTCGTATGGGGGTTGTTATAAGTTTTCAGCTAATGTTTCAAAATGATCAGCAAGTTTTTCAAATTGGAAATTATATCATTCGAAATGATAAAGTAGCTTTTCAGAATGGGAAACATTCTTTTCGATTAGGAAAGCTAAATTTCAGAAATGGAAAAAGTGATTTCAGCAATAATAATCATGATTTTCAGATCGAAAAACAAGCTAAACAAAATGATCAGCATGCTTTCCATTTTGAAAAGCATTCTTTTCGAAAAGATCAGCCAATAAATTTATAACCGGGGTTGCAGGATATTACATGAGATAGACTTATGAAGTGATAAATAATCAGTGATTTATGATGAATTAACGTTAATAATAAAATAGAATAATAATTCAAACACTGTAGGCTATGGCACATGGACCCCGAATTTCGAAAAACCCGGCAAAGTTCCACACTTATATGAAGGTCACTGACGATCTTCAGAAATCAGTTCTGTCACCTCCTTCTACATTGCGTTATACACTGTTTGGGTGGACCCCTGAGGAAAGTCAGGCATGGTCTGATTTTCGGCTGCAAACTGAAAAAACTTACGCCATTTACAGCGATCCTGTCAAAACCGGCCCAACACCAAGAAAGGCAATGAAACTACTCATTAAAAAGGTAAGGGCCTTTGATAATAATAAAATCAAGGGGCATCACCTTCTTGATAAAGTAGCGGTGAATGGCACTTTCGACGATTGGCTGACCTTTAATATAAAACGGGGCACCAGCCTGGCCGCTCAACCCTCGCGCCGCAAGTTTGATCCTTCAGCCACCACACCCTTGCTCACTATCCTTAGAAATACCGAAGGTTTTCACCTGATCAGGGTGGCAAACTCTAAAGATATTTCTGCCATAAAATTGCCCGATGGAATGGCCTTTGCAAAAATATTTTGCTACATAGGCAGCGAAAAGCCCTTTTCTCAGAAGCAATACACCCTTATTGGCAACGCAAAAAGGGGAAGATACTTACACTCTTTCGAGAATGTGAAGTACGAAGGAAAAGAGAGATTGTATGCCTGGTATTATGGTTGTTATGAAAGCAAAAGTGGTAAAATGGGTTTGCCCGGGGCTGTGATAAGTGCAGGTGTTTTGTTGGTTCTGTAATAGATGAAATGTAATAAGAGAGATATAGATAATAAACCCAAACTATGGCTTTTTCCTACTCCTTCTTCATAGCATCCGTCCTCAGATCCACCAGCCATCGCCCTTTTTGCTTCAGCAGATACACCTTTTGTTCGCCTCCCGCAAAGGTCTTGTAGGTGCACACGGCTTCCTTTTTGTCTTCGGTGCAGCCTACCAAGGAGGTTTTGATGTCTTTCACTATCACTTTTCCGCCTCCGGCCATTTTGTTCAGGTTTTCAATAAACTCTATCTTTTTCACCGTGGCTGCCGTGGCCAGCAGTTTGGCCTGAGCGTATTCGTGGTTGTTCAGGTTGTAAAGGAACTGGGTGCAGGTGGCTTCCCCCGTTCGGCTTAGGCTCCAGCCTAAGTCGTTAATATTATTATAGGCTCCTGCCTATTCATCAAATAGTTTTCCATAAAAAATTCACTATCTCGACTTCAATCACCGCATCTAAACCAGCATAATTTCTGGCACTCGAATACAAATAATCTTCCGGTTTTTCAACAATTCCTGCTCTGACAGGATTTTCGTGAATATAATTGATCTTTTGTTCTATAAATTTTTGACTAAAAATATGTTCTGCATGATTCTCATGAGTCCATATTTGATTCGTTTGTTTTGATTTATTCTTTCCATGATATTCAAAAACCATCCTCATCCAGTCTTTTCTGCTCTCTTCCTTTCCTTCCAGCAATTCCAAAAATTTTTGGCTGCAAAAATTTTTGAAATCTCTAATAAAACCACTCAAATCGCCATGCTCACTTTGAGCTACAAGATGAATGTGGTTCGACATTATTACATAAGCAAACAAATACAAGCCTTTATTTTGTTGACAATACTTAAAACTATCTATAACAACCTCACGATAAACTTTCCTTGTAAAAATATCGACCCATCCGACAATTTGAAAAGTTATATAGTGAACTCCTTCCTGATCCGAAATTTTATAACCTGTTGACATGTTTATTTACCTTTATACTCCAAAGATATTATTTTTTTTGGTTAAGGCATAGCCTGTTACCATAAATTCGACTAAGGTGGAACCTTAGCCGAACGTTTTATCAAAGGTAGTTGATACCAAGAAAATGGTTTGTACGAAAAAATAATTTATACTTTTAAAATAAAAAATGCGAAGCTTATCTTGGCTTCGCATTTCTTATTATATCTTTCTTCCTACTCCTTCTTCATAGCATCCGCCCTCAAATCCACCAGCCAGCGTCCTTTTTGCTTCAGCAGATACACCTTTTGTTCGCCTCCCGCAAAGGTCTTGTAGGTGCACACGGCTTCCTTTTTGTCTTCGGTGCAGCCTACCAAGGAGGTTTTGATGTCTTTCACTATCACTTTTCCGCCTCCGGCCATTTTGTTCAGGTTTTCAATAAACTCTATCTTTTTCACCGTGGCTGCCGTGGCCAGCAGTTTGGCCTGAGCGTATTCGTGGTTGTTCAGGTTGTAAAGGAACTGGGTGCAGGTGGCTTCCACCGTAAGGCCACGGGGAGCTTTGGATGTCTTGCATTGCGAAAACAGTACTACTAATATCAGTAAGAGGCTAGTTTTTATTATCCTGTCCATTGGTTCTTCTCTCCTCCAGAAATTTGTTCTTTTCGGGTTTGTTTTTAGCCTCCTTCTTCAGGTCGACCAGCCATTTGTTGTCCATCATCACTAGGTCAATGGTGCTGTTCTTTCCGTTCAGCAGGTAGTTGCATTGGGCGCTGTCGCCCGCCACGGTGCAGTCCAGCATTTCCACTTTTTGATCCTGTGTGAAGCCCTTCTGTCCGCTGATGGCTATCAGTTGGTCCATCATGTCCAGTATCTGCTGGGTTTTGTGGGTGCCCAGTTTTTTGGCTTTTTTATAATCGCCCGAATACATCTGTTGCAGAAATTTCTCGGCTATCTTGCGGGGATTTTTCGAATAGGAAACATCGAGCACGGCACATGAATAGACCACCAGGGTGATAAGCGTAAGCACAAGGATCTGTTGAAGCCGGCCTTTCATGAAGTTTACATTTATTAGGGGACTAAAATTAGTAATTTATCCGAACTTAGGGCAGGGTTTTTATGGTACTACTCTATACGGCTGGAAAATTGTAATTATACTCAAATGAAACCTGACAAAAAAAGATGCCACAGATTACTCAGAATATATTCGTTTCAATGGTCTTCGTGAGGTCGCTTCGCTCCGTCCGCAGATTATATTATTTGATTTTTGCGTTAATCAAACACTCCCTTTTTTCACTGATAAAGAACTGATAGAATTTGCACAGAGCGCAATATTTTAAAATTTTATTTTAAAATATTGAGGTTGAAATCTGTGTTATATTGTTTTTGAAAGGAATCTGTGAATCTGTGGCTAAAAATAATAAAATGCTTTGTGGCATATTAAATGATCTGCGGTTCTATTTATCAATTTTAGTGTCCATAAACCTGATGACCTAAACCCTTCTGGATTTAAGCTTACTTTTGGTGCTAATTGGTGTATTGGTGATTTGGTGGCATTTTTCTTTTTCAACATCGATTCCTATAAATATTCGTAATTTAGCAAGGTTTTTATATAGCGCATGATCAGGAAGGAAACCATTCAGAACATTACGGATGCCGCCCGAATAGAGGAGGTGGTAGGCGATTTTGTCAGCCTGAAAAAGCGGGGCGTCAACTACATTGGCCTCTGCCCCTTTCATAACGAAAAAACGGCCTCCTTCACGGTTTCGCCCGCCAAGGGTTTCTTCCATTGTTTCGGATGCGGCAAGGGCGGCAGCAGCATCGATTTCATCATGCAGCACGAGCACCTCAGCTATCCCGAGGCACTGAAATACCTCGCCGAGAAGTATAACATTGAGATCATCGACCAAATTCAGACCGCCGAAGAAAAGCAGATGCAGTCGGAGATTGAGTCGCTCTATAGCGTGGTGACCTTTGCACAGAAACACTTTTCGGAGAATCTTTTCCAGACCGACGAAGGCATAGCCATAGGACTCACTTATTTCACCGAACGAGGCTTCAACAAAGATGTCGTTCGCAAGTTCCAGTTGGGGTTTTGCCCTCCTGCCTGGGACGATCTTACCAAAGCGGCCATAGACAACGGCTACAAAGAGGAATATCTGGTAAAGACGGGACTCACCATTAAGAAAGACGACGGGGGGCATTACGACCGCTTCCGCGATCGGGTGATATTCCCCATTCACAATCTCAGCGGGCGTGTGGTGGGCTTCACGGGGCGCATACTCACTTCCGACAAGAACAAACCCAAGTATGTAAACTCTCCCGAATCGGAGATTTACAACAAAGGGAAGACGCTCTACGGAATATTCATGGCCAAGTCAGCCATTGTGTCCCAAAACAATTGTTTCCTGGTCGAAGGCAACACCGATGTCATTTCTCTCTTTCAGGCAGGAGTGGAAAATGTGGTGGCTTCCTCCGGAACGGCCCTGACCACTGATCAGATACGCCTCATCAAGAAATTCACTCCCAATATCACCATACTCTACGATGGCGACGAGGCAGGCCTCAAGGCCTCCATACGTGGTATCGACATGGTGCTCGAAGAGGGGATGAATGTTAAAATAGTTTTGTTTCCTCAGGGCGAAGACCCCGATTCTTATGCCCGCAAGCACGATTCGACGGAGATCAAACAATTCATCAACGACAATTCCGTCAACTTCATACTTTTCAAGACCCGTCTGCTGCTCGACGAGGCACAACACGACCCCATCAAAAAGGCCGAGCTCATCAAAGAGATAGTACGCACCGTATCTCTGGTCCCTGACGCCATTCACCGTAGCACCTATATCAGAGAATGCAGCGAAGTGATGCAGATACAGGAGCAATCGCTCTGGAACGAGCTCAATCGCATCATTCGTAAGAAGTATAAAAGGGATGTGGCTGATAAATCGGGACCCGATTCGGACCACAACTGGGATGAGATTCCCGAGGTAACGGAATACTCTGCCGAGAAACAGATAATTCAGGACCCTAATGATAGTTTTTTAGCAGAACGATATTTGTTAGTTTTAGTTCTTAATTACGGGCAAGAATTAACAAGTGTTGAAAGACCAATTCCAGATTATCCAAATAAAACGGAAAGTGTAGATATTTTTCTTTCAAATTATATCTACCAAGTTTTAAAAGATGAAGATTTTGTTTTTACTAATCAAAAATTTCAAAAAATTTACGATACATATTTTGAACAGCAATTCAATTCTGACAACTTAGATCCTCTGTATTTTATTAATCATCCTGACGAGGAAATTTCAAAAACAGTTCCAGAATTGTTTAGTGAAAAAAATGTATTAAGCATCCATTGGGCGGAAAAGTATAAAATATTTACACCTCAACTAAATGATGCTGATCAATATATCCTTATTAAGGATCAATCTAGTACGATAAATGGAATTCAATTTAAGCGTATTTCGAGAGAGTTGGCAAATATCCTTGAGGAGTTGAAGCATCTGCCCCAAGGACAAAATAATGATGATGAATGGATCTTATTGCAAAAAAAATTCATGGAAAAGAAGGCTATTCAAGTAAAAATAGGCCAAATTCTTGGCAGAGTAATAAATTAATTTATGATAATTCGGATAATAATGCCGATATTCGCATGTCAGAAAATATTTTTATCAATTGAAGTATCTTTTTAGGAATATTGAAGTTTGTCCTTTCTGTGAATGCCGGGAATATAAGGTGCTGGGAAAGCGCCTGAACGCATCGCAGGGGCGCAATCCCAAAAAGAAAACAGGGATCACCACAACTATAGTAAAATGTAAACGATGTGGCCTGGTTTTTCCTAACCCCCTGCCCATACCCGAAGATATTCAGGATCATTATGGAGTTCCCCCTGAAGATTACTGGAAGCCGGAATATTTTGTAGTTCCCGAAAACTACATGAAGCCACTGTATGACTGGATGATAAAACTACAGAAGGTGGGAGCCGGAGTCAAGGTTCTTGATATAGGGGCCGGTCTGGGGAAGTTCATGCTTTCTTTTCAACAGTTTGGCCTTGATACATATGGTATAGAGCCGTCTTTGCCTTTTTACGAGAGGGCTATTGGCAAAATGGGCGTTGATCCTTCAAAACTAAAGTTAGCCTCTGTGGAAGATTGCGAGTTTGAAGACAACCTATTCGATGTTGTATTTTTCACGGCCGTGCTGGAACATCTTTACGAGCCGGCTGTCGTACTCGATAAGGTAATGAAATGGTTAAAACCGGGCGGTTTGATATTTATTGAGGTTCCCAGCTCCGATTGGTTGGTCAATAAAATTGCCAACCGCTATTATCGTTTGTTTGGCAGCGATTATGTGGCTAATCTAAGCCCCATGCACACTCCTTTTCATTTATATGAGTTCTCAAAAAAAGCCTTTGAATTGCACTCGGTAAATAAGCATTATGAAATTGCTGATCACCGCTATTATGTTTGCGAAACTTTCCTCCCTAGAATATTGAATCCGTTTTTGCCCTGGTATATGAAGAAGACCAATACCGGTATGGAATTGGCTATTTGGTTGCGCAAAACAGTATAAAAAGGTTCCTGAAAATTGTCTTATTTTATTTTACGGGCCACCAGTAAATAGCCCATAGGGAATACATCACGCGTTCGTTTCGAAATCTTTTTTATGATTCCCATTTTAGAGAATAATTTGCCTGTAGCTTGCCAAAAAGGATAAAATATACGTCTCCCCTTTAAATTACTATGCCCATATCCTTTGTGAACAAGATCGTAAACCACTTCGGGCAGTCCGCCATAGGCCTCCAGTTCCAGTATTTCCAGTTTGTTTTCCTGACAAAACCTGCGTAAGATATGATCGGTATAGCGATAGTAGTCGTATTCCTCGTCATGTATCCAATATAAGAAAGGCACTCCAAAAATAAGGTGACCTCCCACTTTGAGAATCCTTCCCATTTCGCTAAACAGAAGCTCGGGTTTCCTGATATGTTCTAAAACATCAGTGCACAGTACCGTGTCGTAACTTTCGGAATCCAAAAAAGGCAGTCCTTCATTAATATCCACATTATGATCGAGGTAGGACAAACTGCTGGCGCTATAATCCCAGTCCACACAGGTATTATCAATGATAAGTTCTTTGTAATACTGATAAAAGGGAACATCGGCACATCCAATATCAGCCAGCTTACCCGAAGCATATTTTTCAATTGCGGGCAAATAATACGCAGCCACCATCCGCTGAACATGGTTCCCAATGATCCTGCCTTTCTTGTCTTTATCGAACCTGACAGCAACCCATTTGTCTTTGTTCTTCATTTGGAATCTTTTATTAACCCCTGTTTTTATAATTTAATTCATACCAAAGGCCAGGCGAATTGGCCTCTGCTTATTTAAAATTAATTACAATAATACAAAAACTAAGTGATTTGCGATCATGAGAAATGCTAAGTGCTGGCTACAATTATTAACTCAATGCCTTCGTTCATTATTTCTGATTTCAACTTTTTGCAGCAAACATTTTACCTCCATTTTATGAACAGATATCTAAACCTAGTGAAAATAAGATATCTGGAGAATTTTTCGCATAGAAAATGACCCAAACTTTTTAATATTGGCATGTTTATAAAAAGATTAAAAATCATAAAAAACATATTTTTCCGGTTCTTTGTTTTATTTAACTTTGCTAAAACCTGAAAACCCTTTGATTTTTTCTGATGCAAGAAAGTCAATATACTACTATTAAACCAACCTCCAGCTTGTTGCAGTTAAATTTGCAGGAACTCTGGGATTATCGGGGTTTAATCCGTATGTATGTAAAGCGCGATATCGTTACCTTTTACAAGCAAACCATATTGGGCCCACTTTGGTTTTTCATTCAGCCTATTCTCACCACGGTGATGTTTATGTTTGTATTTGGCAATCTGGCCGGTATTTCTACTGATGGTATACCCAAGCCTCTTTTCTATTTCTCTGGAATCATCATCTGGAACTATTTTGCCGACTGCCTGATGCGGAATTCGAAGACCTTTATTGAAAATCAGAATGTGTTCGGGAAGGTATATTTTCCACGAATGGTGGTTCCCATATCCATAACCATCTCCAATCTGGTTCGTTTTTTCATACAGTTCATTATTTTTCTGATACTTTTCTTCTATTATTATTTTACGGGAAACTCTGTAAATCCAAACATTTACTTCTTATTATTTCCCTTGCTTATTGTTCTTGTAGCCGGAATGAGTTTAGGATTTGGAATCATTTTTTCTTCCCTTACCACCAAATACCGCGACCTGACCTTTTTGCTGCAATTTGCCATTCAACTTTGGATGTACATTACCCCCATCATATATCCTCTTAACTCACTTCCTGCAGACAAACAGTGGATAGTCCAGCTAAATCCCATGACTTCTATTATTGAAACGTTCAAATATGGCGCCATAGGAACGGGAGCCTTCTCATGGGGCTATCTGGCATACAGTGCGGTTTTTACCATTGTGTTGCTCTTGCTGGGTGTAATGATCTTCAACAAGGTGGAAAAGGGATTTATGGATACGGTTTGATGCAAAAAATATTATGAGCGAGATAGCCATCAAAATAGAGAATCTGAGTAAACAATACCGTTTGGGGGTTGTGGGGACGGGAACTTTATCTCATGATCTGAACCGATGGTTTACGGTCAATATACTCCGGAAAACTGATCCCTACCTTAGGATAGGGGAAGTTAACGATCGTACCACCAAAGGAAGTTCTGATTATATATGGGCGTTGAAAGGAATTGATCTTGAGATAAACCGTGGCGATGTAGTGGGGATTATTGGCAAAAACGGAGCCGGAAAATCCACCTTGCTGAAGATACTTTCACGAGTAACCAAACCTACCACTGGTAAAGTCAGGTATAAAGGACGTATTGCATCGCTTCTGGAAGTGGGAACAGGTTTTCATGCTGAAATGACAGGTCGGGAAAATATCTACATGAACGGTTCCATAATGGGAATGTCAAGAAATGAAATTACCCGGAAACTGGATGAGATAGTGGAGTTCGCGGGGGTGGAGCGCTATCTGGATACTCCCGTAAAGCGATTCTCTAGTGGGATGACCGTACGGCTGGGATTTTCTATTGCCGCTCATCTGGAACCTGAAATATTGGTAGTAGATGAGGTATTGGCAGTAGGCGATGCTGAGTTTCAAAAGAAGGCCATAGGGAAAATGCAGGATGTAAGCAAAGGAGGAGGCAGAACGGTCTTATTTGTAAGCCACAATTTAGGATCTATCCGGCAATTGTGCACCTCGGGGGTATTACTGGAAAATGGTATTATTAAAAGCACCGGTAACATATCTGACGTTATTAGGGATTATCGTACAGTTTCAGATATTACCGAAGTTTACGAAAAGACGAGTAGCAGCAAAGAAACCTATTTGGCAAAAGCAGAGATATTGAGCTCTGTATCTAAGTTCTATCATTCCGATCCCATACCTTTCTTTTTCAAAATAGGGGTGAATCATAAGGTCAATAATTTCGACAAACTATTGGTCAGAGTTAAGGATGATAATGAGCAGGTAATCTTTAGTTGCGAAACCTATTTTACAGAAAACAAAACGGATTATTACCTCGAAATACCTCCCAACACACTTACCCGGGGATCTTACAGACTGAATTGTATTATTTATCAGCCTGCAGTGGCTCAATATGATAATGTTTCTGATTGTTGCTCATTTACCATACTGGATAACAATGCTGATTTTGCACATTTGGATACTTTTGACATAGGAAAGGTTTACGTTAAACAAAATTGGAAGTAATGAATTTAATAAAGAAAATTCTGTTAAAATTTGGCATTATTCCACAGCCGTTCTTCACCAAAGATATTTATAAAAATACACGGTATAATATTGGTGATTACACATATGGCTCCCCTCAGGTGCTATACGATTATAATCAATCAAACCTTACTATTGGCAAGTATTGTTCATTTGCTCACAATATCAAAATATTCCTGGGGGGCAATCATAGGACTGATTGGATCACCACTTATCCTTTCATGTCTATACCCGCTTCTTTTCCTGAATCCTCTGGTTTGACGGGACATCCTGTTACCAAAGGAGACGTAGTGATAGGCAATGATGTGTGGATAGGATACGATGCTACCGTAATGTCCGGAGTAAAAGTGGGCAATGGAGCTGTAATTGCTGCAGGTTCTGTTGTGACAAAGAATATTGGGGCATATGAGATTTGGGGCGGCAATCCCGCCAAATTTATTAAAAAGAGGTTTGATGATGAGACCATAAAAAATCTGGAACAAACCGCTTGGTGGAATTGGGAAATTGGAAAGATTAAAGAAAATATTGAAATACTATGTAGTCCCAACCTTGAATTGATCTTCCTGAAAGGCAAAGAAATTAATAAAAGCAATGGCAGATAAAGAAAAGGTAATAGAATTCTATGATGAGTATATTGAAAGGCAGCAACATGTCGGTATCAATGAACGTCATTTTAGTATTTTAAAGAAACTTAAAGAAAATGGGTTACAAAAAGACCACAAAGTTCTTGAGGTAGGTTGCGGCATTGGCACTTTGACGAAGTTGTTGTTAGATTATTTAAAAAAGGGAACCCTTTATGGATTGGATATTACCCCGGAAAATATAAAACTTGCCAAAGAGAGACTTAAGGCATATTCTAATGTTACCTTTAATATAGCCGATGCGACAGATTTTTGTTTGGATGAGACCTTTGATGTCATTGTAATGCCCGACGTAATTGAGCATATTCCCCTTGAGTTGCACGCTCGTATGTTTATTAACATGAAGAAGATGTTGAAGAAGGGGGGCTTTATCTTCATGCATTTTCCTAATCCTTTTCATACAGAGCACTGTCTTAAACAAGGAATGCAGCTTCAGATAATTGATCAGGCAGTACATCTTAATCTGATAGTTGATAATCTGAAAGGTAGCGGGTTGTTTGTTTCGAAAATGGAGATATACGGTGTTTTGCTTATTGAAGGTGAATATGAGTACGTTATTTTGCAAAATGAAAGCAAATTTGAAAATTTTAATGAAATTGACAAGAGTATCCCATTTTTGAAAAGGATCAGACAAAAAATTCAGTATGAATGGAAAAAACTTTTTTGACGCAACATTTATTCTAAGCCAATGAAAGAAAAATACTGCGTATTCTTTTCGGGAGAGTATCCTTATGAAACCACCTTAAGGAACGAGTTTGAAGTTATGTCTGAACACTTTCAAAAAGTTTTTTACATACCCTCGTCCTTGCTTGCCCCCTTTAAAAAGGAGGATTTCCCCGGAAACATTATCCCTCTCGACATTTTTAAAAGTATTGATGAGGATATGCCTAAAATTGTTAGAAGGAATATTGGTAAGGCATTCTGGTTGTTCCTTCCTCAATTGTTAAAGGACAATAATTTTCTTTATTACATCAGGAATTATAAAACCTACTTGACTATAGCAGCAACCAGCATTGAAAAGCAGAAGATTCTTGAATGGCTTATCGAAAATGAAAGTCTGCCTTCTGATACCTTGTTTTACGATTACTGGTTTGAGGACTCAACCTTAGCACTTGCCTTACTTAAGAAAAAGGGAGTGATACAAAAAGCAATTAGTCGCACCCACAGGTTCGATTTATATGATGACGCATTTAAAGGCCGGGTCCCTTTCAGAAGGTTAAAAGTAAAGTACCTTGATTCTGTATTCGCAGTAGCAAAACATGGTCAACAGTATTTTAAGGGCAAGGTGATTGAATCAATGAAACCAAAGATCAAGCTGAGCTATCTGGGTGTGAGGCAACCTGAAAAAATATTTGATCAGTGTGAGGAAAGACAAGAGAAGACCATAATATCTGTTTCAAATACGCAACCATTTAAAAGAGTTCATTTAATTCCGGCCATGTTGGCGAAGTTTGATATCCCGATTAGATGGATTCATTTCGGTAAAGGACCTATGGATAGCAAAATTGCAGAAGAAATAAAGAAATTACCTGCCCATATTCGAGCTGAACAAGCTGGTAGTATTCCTAATGCAGAGATATTGAAATTCTATATCGACAACCAAATTGACATGTTTGTTTCATTAAGTAGTTCAGAGGGATTGCCAATTTCAATGATGGAGGCAATTAGTTATGGTGTCCCGGTTTTTGCATGTAATGTTTGCGGGATCCCGGACCTGGTAAATGAAACTACTGGTGGACTTTTCGATCAGGATGATACTATTGAGGTTATTGGTAATAAGCTAAAACACAAAATGGTCCAGAAATTCGATAGAGATAAAATTTTGAAGTTTTCAAGACAAAATTTCGATTTTAAGAAAAATTATATTTCATTTTTTCAAGACATAGAAAAATTATAGTGAATAACTTGTCATCACCGGATATTTCAATAATAATAATCAATTATAATACTTTTGAGCTCACCTGCAATTGTATTCAGTCTGTTTACGAAAAAACAAAGGAACTGTTGTTTGAGATTATATTGGTTGATAATGCCTCTTCCGAATGTGATGCGGAACTTTTTGTGCAAAAATTCCCCAAGATTGTACTTTGTAAAAATGTTGAAAATCTAGGTTTTGCGAAGGGGAATAATCTTGGAATTGAAAAAGCAAAAGCTGAAGTGGTTTTATTATTGAACAGTGACATCATTCTTATCAATGATGCAATTGGATTGTGCTACAAGAGATTAATACTCGAAAAGGAAATTGGAGTTATTACTGCCATGTTGAGATATCCGGAAGGTAATATACAACATCAATGCAGAAGATTTGAAAAGATATCGTTACGACTCATTGAACTATTAAGGATACACAAATTTTGGTCGGCACAAAAGAGATCGAGGATTTTATTGAATGGGTATTTCGATCATGAATCAGAGGTTTACACAGATAGAATTTGGGGAACATTTTTTATGTTTAAGAAACAAATGTTGCTTACCTTACCTGACAGGAAATTAGCTGATCGGTTTTTTATGTATGGGGAAGATAGTGAATGGTGTTATCAGGTACGAAAGTATACTGATTACAAGATTCTCTACTATCCGGGAGCTGAAGTAGTACATTATTTGGGTGGTAGTGGCTATGCAAAAAATGAAATCACAGCGAAACATAAATTATTTGCAAAACATAAGCACATTTACATGTCAGATTATTACGGAAGAGTAAAAACTATGATCTATTTTCTAATTTCGACAGAACGAAAATATTTTAAGGACGATAAACTAAAATTTTTATAATGTCATTTGTTGGGAGTATATATTACGGAATAAAGAATCACCTAGCAAAAAGAGCTATGAATTCTTATGTGCAGGATGTGATCAATGACCTTCTTCGGATTTATTCTGACAATGAAGATCGGGAGATTAAGGAAGTTTGCAATTATTATAAAAAAGGAGGAAGAAGTGTTTTTCCATATAATATAGAAGAGGCCTTTGATTATAAAAAAACGGAAGTCTATTTCGATGAGAAGCTTGATCTCCACTATGTTCTTCATAATAACAAGAAATTATACTTTCCCAGTAATTTTAGCATTGAAAGGATAAAGAAATTATACGGGGGATTAGTAATTGAGCAATATGAGAAATCGCCACACAGGTATACAAATAATGATTTTTGGGTACAAGATGGGGATATATTAATCGATGTGGGTTGTGCTGATGCTCTCTTTTCACTGGACCAAATAGAAAAAGTGAAAAGGTTGATATTGTTTGAAAATCAGGATTTCTGGATTGAAGCTTTACATGCTACTTTCAAACCCTGGGAAAATAAGGTTGTCATTGTGAATAAATTTGTGGATGATCATATTGACGATGATTCTACTACTCTTGACCATTATCTTTCAGGAATAATACAGGATGAAGAATGTTTCATAAAAATTGATGTAGAAGGAAATGAATTGAAAGTTTTAAATGGAGCAGCAAGTTTCCTTAGACGAGCTGCTATGGTAAAAATTGCTATTGCTTCCTATCATTATCAAAATGATTTCGAAATATTGACAGAATGGTTGCAGAAGTTAAAATATAAAACCACTCATACCAGAGGTTATATTTTATTTTATTTTTACAAGAATTTAAAACCACCTTATTTGAGACGGTGCATTATTCAGGCAAAGAATTCTTAATGATAATTGTTAGGTTGATTTTTATATAAGCAAACAATACGATGAGTAAAAACATATTTGTTACCCGCCCATATCTCCCCCCCCTAGAAGAGTTTATTCCTTATCTGGAAGAGATCTGGGCTAGTAGGACCTTAACCAATAATGGGCCCTACCATCAACAATTAGAACAGGAACTCTGCGATTTTTTAGGGGTAAAATATGTTTCCTTGTTTTCTAATGGTACATTAGCCTTGATAACTGCTTTGCATGCTCTTCAAATAAAAGGAGAGGTAATTACTACTCCTTTCAGTTTTGTAGCTACCACACATTCGCTTTGGTGGAACAATATAAATCCTGTCTTCGTGGATATAGAGCCCGACACCTACAATATTGATCCGGAACAGATTGAAAAAGCAATAACATCGAAAACTGCTGCTATATTGCCGGTTCATGTTTATGGGACTCCTTGTCAGATTGATAAAATCCAGGCTATAGCGAGGAAGTACAATCTCAGGGTTATTTATGATGCAGCTCATGCTTTTGGAGTGAAGATAAATGGGAACTCAGTGATGAACTTTGGTGATTTATCCATTCTGAGTTTTCACGCAACAAAAGTTTTTAATACTTTTGAAGGAGGAGCAATTGTTTGTCACGACTCCAAAATGAAACGACATATTGATGATTTGAAGAACTTTGGTTTTCGGGATGAGGTTACTGTTGTTACTCCTGGAATTAATGCAAAGATGAGTGAATTTCAGGCTGCTTTGGGCTTGCTTCAGTTAAAATATTTTAATGAAATTATTCAAAAAAGAAATGCATTAACCACACTTTATTACGATCAGTTGAAAGGTATCCACGGGGTATATTTGTTGCCACATTCGGATTCTGTAACCAACAACTATTCCTATCTTCCGGTTTTAATCAAAGAACTCGAGTATGGTAAAAGTAGGGACATGTTATTTGAAGAATTGAAAAGATTTGATATTTTCGGACGACGTTATTTTTACCCATTAATAAGTCAATTCCCAATTTATCAGGGACTTCCTAGTGCTCAAAAAAATAAAATGCCCGTGGCCGAGAAAATATCCCAGCAAGTTATTTGTTTGCCGATTTACCCAGATTTGGATATAATAATCATTAAAAAGATCGTAACTATTATTAAAAGTTTCAGATGACATCATTTTACGAAAGAGCAGAATTGGAACAAATGGGCTTTAAAAGCTTGGGCAGTGAATTATTAATAAGCAGAAATGCCCGGTTTTACATGCCGGATACTATATCACTTGGGTCAAATGTCAGAATAGATGATTTTTGTGTGCTTTCTGGGGAGATTGAAATTGGAAGTTTTATTCACATAGGTGCTTATACGGCCATTTATGGTAAATTTGGTTTTAAAATGGAGGATTATACTGGAATTTCCCCTAGATGTATAATCTTTACTGCTATGGATGATTTTAGTGGAGATTATTTGATAAGCCCAATGCAACCTAATGAGTTTACAAATGTTACAGGAGGAAAAGTTGTTTTAAAAAAGTTCTCACAGATTGGGGCTGGTTGTATCGTTTTTCCTAATCTAACTATTGGAGAGGGTGTTGTGGTAGGCGCTATGAGTCTGGTTAAGGAAACTTTGTCTGAATGGATGACATATGCTGGCATACCAGCCAAATACATAAAATTACGCAAACAAAAAATTAAGTTCATTGTCTGAAATTGTGAAGAGTCCGATATTAAGCATTTGTATGATTACCTATAATCATGAACAATTCATTCTTAAGGCAATGGAGGGAGTTTTAATGCAGGAAACGGATTTCGAATATGAATTCATTATTTCAAATGACCATTCTAAAGATAGAACTCATGAAATAATTCAGGGTTTTCTCAAAACCCTTCCAAAAGCGGCAAATATTCATTATTTTCATCATGAATTTAACCTTGGAATGATGGAGAATTTTATGTTTGCTTTGAAAAAATGTAACGGCAAATATATAGCTCTATGTGAGGGTGATGATTATTGGATAGATTCATTGAAATTGCAAAGACAGGTCGATTTCCTGGAGAAAAACTCTGAGTATTCTATGTGCTTTCATAATTCGGAGGTAATCAATACTAATGGTGAGAAAATGGAAAGACTGTTTTGTAATTATAATACCTCAGTTTTTCACGGAGAGGATTTGCTTAAAAGATGGCTGATGCCAACTGCGTCAGTAGTCTACCGCAACACGGTAGACTCAGATTTCCCTCAATATTTTAATAGTAGTACTCATGGTGATCTTGCCTTGTTTTTATACGTGGCCCAAAATAAGAAAATAAAATATCTTGACAGCGTTATGTCTGTTTATAGACTTAATTCAGGTAGTGTTACGATTAATAATTTCAATGGTATAGCACACAATGAAAAACATATTGAACAATGTAAACAAATGTTGGACTATTTCAAGCCCATGTACTTAAGGTTATTAAAGAGTCGAATTACAAGCTATTTAGTGTCAACTGCGTTTTTATATTCCGAGTACAATAATAGAAAAATGGCTCGTAAAAGATTAAATGAAGCCTTAACGACAGATTTCTTTGAGTTCTTGAAAGTCTCAAAGTATGTATTACGAATTATTTTTAATTTTATTAAATTCTGATGGATACCAGATCATTAATATGCATTACATCTTGCAACCGCTTGGATTTGGTAAAGAAATTCATTTGGGATTATTTGGCTTTCACCAATGATAATGTAGACTATGATTTTTTATTAGCCTTAGATGGTAATGATGAGAAGTATTTGGATTTTTGTAAGGAGTATCATATTCCACTTCTATATTCTGAGGCCCGCGAAGGGGTGGGCTTATCAAAGAATCGGGTATTAAAACAATTTCCCGATTACGATTATTATTTTTTTATTGAGGATGATGCAGAATTAGTTGATAATAATGTTTTTGATTTGTTTATTAAATTGTCTCAAGAATTGAATTTTCCTCATATGAGTCTGAACTCACCTCGTGATATTATTGATGCTAATGCATTTAATAACAGATTGCTTTTAGCAAAGTATGGTGGTGGGTATTTCAATTTTTTCTCCAAGCAAGGGCTGGACCTAGTAGGTGGATGGCATACTTTATTTGCAAAATACAGGAGATATGGTCATACAGAGCACACTTACCGCTTTTATCATCAGAAGTTGATTCCGGCCCCTTATATAGTTGTAAAGGAATCTTGTAAAATGGTAATTCTTCATGATCCACCTCATGTTACCGAATTGGAAGAGGTGTTTAATGAAAATCAACTCATAAATGAAGAGTTTGAACTAATATCACAAAAATCGACCTATTTTCCCATAACTACTATTTCTTCCTATTATTTCAATGGTTTTGAAATGAATAATAATATGGATGTTAGAATGTTTTTGGAAAGCAATATGCGAAAATACGCCTTAAGTTCCGGATTTGAAAGAAGGAATGCATTAGCAGAACATTATTTTCTGAGAATAGGAACAACTAATAGTATTCTGGAAAAGTTGTGGTTTTTTATTAAATCCATTTTTTATTTCCCTTTCAACAATTCATTTAAGCATGCAGTAAAAACGTTAATCAAAATGAACAAGTAATAATTTACGTATGAGTTTTAAATTTTTCATGAGCGAAAAGTATGTGCTGTTTGTAGAAATACAAAGGGGGATGTGTACTAAGTTATTACTAGAGTAATGATAAAGGAACATTGTTTCTCAAGTTTACTTAATATAATTACAATTAAATTGGGGAATTATTATAATCATTTTTCGATCAGTCAGACAAATTTGTATTCCGAAAGTAGTAATTAGTATTTAATCATGAAGCACCCGGAGATCTTAATATCTGTTATTCTACCTTGTTATAATGCTATGCCTTTTTTAACAGAAGCAATAGAATCAATGATTAATCAGAGCTATAAAAACCTTGAAATAATTTGTCTTAATGATGGATCTACTGATAAAACCGCAGAAGTATTAGAACAATATGCAAAAAGTGATTCAAGAATTAAAGTCGTTCATAATGAATCTAATCTTGGTCTAATAAGAACCTTAAATAAGGGGATAATATTAGCACAGGGGGAATATATCGCAAGAATGGACGCTGACGATATTGCAGATTTGGGAAGAATTGAATTTGAATTGAATTACATGAAATCAAATCCTAAAATTGACATCATTTCAACGGGTTCTTATATAATATCAGAAGAAGGTGAAATTATTTCGAAAAAAATTCCTCGCACACTTACATCAACAGGGTGTTTCTATTCTTCATTCTTTTATGTTCCTGTAGGTCATCCTGAATTATTAATCAAGACCAAGGTGCTAAAAGAAAATCATTTTTTATTTGAAAGCTATGTAATACATACTGAAGATTATGAACTTTGGGCGAGACTACTCCGCAAGGGTTATAAATTGTGTAATATAGAAGACCTACTTCATTATTTTCGGGTTAATTCACAAAGTGTTAGTCAGAAATATACACAAATTCAGGACGCAAACTTTGTTAGTTGTGCCCAATTGCATTATGAAGAATTTACGCAAAAAAAATATCGAAAGGAATTGATAAGCGTTCTTGTAAATCGTATGAATAAAGATTTATTGTATAAGGATTTCGTGTCGGGATTAGTTGAAATGAAGCGATTTAAATTATTTTTTATTATGAAAGAATCTATTAATGATGCTACAATTCTAATGGAAATTCAAACTGTTTACTTTACCCATTTAATTGATATTTGTTACCAAGCAATAAAGAAATCTTCTTGGAAAATTAAATTTTATGCAGTTTTTAAATTGATTGCTAATGGAAATATGTTTATTAATAGAAAAGTGATATTGTATGTTAAAAATAAGATACGATAATATTTGTAGAAAGGTAAATGCTAAGTCAGGTAGGAGATTTGATTGCAGCCATAACGAATTATATGCTAATAGAAGAGCAACAATAATAAAGAGATTTTGAATGAATAATCGAATATGCATAATTAACTATGGGATGGGGAATCTTAATTCTGTCAAAAAAATATTTGACAGAATTAAAATTGAAGTTTTGATTACTTCAGACCCTAATGATGTTCTTGCTGCAGATAAAATTATTTTGCCAGGTGTTGGCCATTTTAAAAAGGCGATGGAAAATTTAAATGACTTAAATCTAGTAGATTCATTAAACGATTTCGTAATAGTAAAGAAAAGACCAATTTTAGGTATTTGCCTTGGAATGCAATTAATGGCAAATACAAGTGAAGAGGGAGATTCAAAGGGTTTTGGATGGATCGATGGAAATGTCGTAAAGTTTAACGTTTCAAATAAGCTAAAATATAAAATTCCCCATATCGGATGGAACCAATTAGTAAAGAGTAAGGACAGTAAGTTGTTAATTGGCATTTCTGATTTTTCAGAATTCTATTTTGTTCATTCGTATCATTTTGTTGTGAAAAGCCGAGAAGATATTTTAACTGAAAGTGAATATGAGAGCGGATTTGCTTCCGCAATTCAGAAGGAAAATATTTTCGGAGTACAATTCCATCCTGAGAAGAGTCATGATGATGGAGAAAAAATATTGAGAAATTTTATTTATTTATAAGATGTTCAGGCCAAGAATAATACCGGTATTGCTTTTAAGGAATGAAGCGTTGGTAAAATCCATATGTTTTAAAGACTATAAATATATTGGCGATCCTATAAATGCTGTAAGAATATTTAATGATTTGAAAGCTGATGAATTGGTCTTTCTTGATATTCAGGCAACGAAAGAGAAGAGATTAATTTCTCTGGAATTTGTAAAAAATGTAGGAGAAGAGGCCCGTATGCCATTTGCTGTTGGTGGCGGAGTCAGATCAATAGAAGATGTAAAGAGAATCATTGGCGCTGGTGCTGAAAAGGTAATTATCAATAGTTATGCTGTGGAAAATCCCGACTTTATATTTCAAGCATCGGAAACATTTGGTTCTTCAACAATAGTAGTATGTATTGATGTAAAGAAGAAGGTTTTTGGAGGATTAAAAACCTGGGTAAAAAGTGGTAGCACTTCGTCAAATTATTCTCCTGTTGATTTTGCGAAATTGATGGAGGAAAAGGGTGCTGGAGAAATTATTGTTCAATCAATCGAAAACGATGGGTTGATGAAGGGATATGATATTCAATTATTAAAGGCCATTTCTGAGGCGGTTACAATACCTGTAGTTGCACTAGGAGGTGCAGGACATTTGGATCACATGAAACAGGTATTTACTGATGCTCATGTAAATGGGCTGGCTGCAGGGAGTATGTTTGTGTTTTATGGTGACCAAAGGGCGGTATTAATCAATTATCCGCAGAAATCTGAAATGCAATTTAATTGATATCATTGTTGTTATGAGTGATTTATTTATAATAGTTTTTTCGTTTTCATTTCAAAAAAGTAAAAATTAAAATCCTTAATAGGAGTAATCAAAATAAAATGGAAAATCTGAAATATCAACAATGTATTAGATGTGTTATGGATACGTCTGATCCTGAAATCAAATTTGATGAAAACGGATATTGTAATCATTGTACTGAATATATTGAAAAAACGTCAAAACTTGTATATCAGGGAGAGCAAAGTGACAGAAAACTGGAACAATTGGTAAAAAAAATAAAGAATTCAGGAAAGAATAATAACTACGATTGCGTTATTGGAATCAGCGGTGGAGGTGATAGTATCTATACAGCATATCTGGCTAAAAAACTAGGGTTAAGGGCACTAAATGTTCATATGGATAATGGTTGGAATTCTGCGCTTGCTGTTAATAATATTGAGAAAACTCTGAAAAAGTTGGGATTCGATCTTTACACTTATGTGATTGATTGGTTGGAATTCAAAGATCTGCAATTGGCATTTTTAAAAGCGTCTATTCCGGAAGCAGAAACTCCGACAGATATTGCAATCCCTGCCTCATTGCATGAAATAGCAAATAAACATAACATAAAATATATTTTCAGCGGGGGGAATTATGCTACCGAAGGTATTTTGCCTAAAAACTGGCATTATGATGCAAAAGATGTGAAATTTCTTAGAACAATTCATCGCCGATTTGGTGTTAAGAAACTTAAGACATTTCCAACTTTCGGTTTTGAAAAAGAAATGTACTATAAATTCGTGAAGGGTATAAAAATGATATACCCCTTGAATTATGTGCCTTATAATAAGAATGACGCAATGAAAGTCCTTGAACAAGAGCTTGATTGGAGGAATTATGGTGGGAAGCATCATGAATCCCTGTATACCAAATTTGTGCAATCATACTTGCTACCTGAGAAATTTAATATTGACTATCGTCGTGCGACATTTTCAACTCAAATTTGCGCTGGTGAAATTACACGCGAAGAAGCTCTGGAAGTGCTGAAAAAGAAGCCTTATGATCCACAAAAAGTGGATGAAGAGAAGGAATATGTTTGTAAGAAATTGAGTATTTCGGTAGAAGAGTTAAATCATATCATAAACTTGCCGCCAAAAACATACCGGGATTATCCGAATAATAAGAGAGTTCTGGAGTTTATTTACAACATGTATAGGAAGATTAATAAAAAGAAGTAAATAGGGTATTAGCTATTTACTTCTAAAGATTTTTTTTCTTGCCTTATAAGGTAAAAGGTATTTACCAAAGCAATTAGGAAAAAAGGTGTAGCCAAAATCCGATATCGAACTAAAGCCCCAAAATTTGCAGTTGTTAGTCCTACTGAAAACGCGAAAATAACGGATAAAATTAGGGCAAATAGTATCAGTGGTTCCTGAATAATTATCTTATAAACCGCTCGTATACCAATGCGGATCAATAAGTAAAGTGTCAATAATAAAATGACGAAGTTTTCTAGTCCGGAAAAGATCATAACAATGTTATTCGCTTCCCATAAAAAAGGTCGGAATAATCCAGCTACAATAGCTGCTGGAGCCTTTAGGAGGACGCCGGAAATACTGGCATCAAAATGACCAATGTCGAACGAATTTTTGCCATATTCCTCTGATCGTACCAAATCTTTTTGTACCAACTGAGCTTGTTTAAGCATTCCTTCAGTAGAACCATAAACACCCAATTTGTTCTGGGATAAAGAAAGAACAAACAGGCTTATAACAACTCCCCCTATAATTATACTGGGAGCGATTATGATTCGTAATACTTTGTTTTGAACCTTTTTAACATATAAATAGCTAATCCAAAAAAGCATAGCCGGAAGGATAGCAACAAAGATATAAGGTTTAAGCGTTAAGATTATTATTGCGTTGATGATCAGCATTAAAAAATTAGCAAAAAACTGCTTTCGTTCAATAAAACAATGATAGATATTAGTGATCATCCAAAGAGCGGCAGCAAAGGTGAATGAATCCTTCATTATACCGCTTCCCCAAAATAGGACAGAAGGTATGAATAGAACTGCAATAGCATTCCATTTTAAGTTTCCAGGATAGAACTTATTAATCAGCAAAAAGAACTTCCAGATTCCTCTGAAAAAAAATGTATTCATCAATAATATGGTTGGAAGCCAATAATTAAATCCCAGCAACATAAAAGGAGTACTAAAACGAAAAACTCCCGCTGAATCGCCTTTTAAAAAGAAGAACTGTCCTAAAGGAAAAGTAGTTTCACTTGTAAAGCAGTACCATGTTTTTAAGGTACGTTCGTCCAGAAAAATAATGGAAAAGGCTGCTTGAGGGTCAACAAATACTAGCCGGCTTAGCGCCCGGGTACTCCAAAAATAGGAGATAGTATCCCCACCCTGATAATAGAATAAGTAAATGAAAGTAAATACAATGCCGAAAAATATTTTGGCGAAGAAGGCAGGAAGGAAAACCTTATATGCAGGATTCTCTTCTTCATTATTTTTCTTAATAAAATATAGTACAAGCCAAATAATGAATAAATAAGCGAAAAAAATAAAGAAATCCCCGGCAGAAAGATAGTCTGAAAGATCTTTTGAGAAATCGGAACCGCTTACTTCAAATAATAGTTTCAAATCGGAATAAATAAAAAGTAATAACAAAAATACGAAAGCATTTGGTTTAAAGGACTGATTTTTTTTATTTTGATTTTTTTTGCATTCGAGTATCTGATAAAACTTAGAAAAAGGTTAATATTGTATTAAAAAGGAATCAGTAATTTAATATGTGTGGTATTTCAGGTTTTTGTAACAATAAGAATTCTTTTTCAGAGGATGATCTGATGAAAATGACGGACGCCATGTCGCATCGTGGGCCCGATGCTGCCGGATATTTCTATGAAGGGTTTATTGGTTTAGGGCATAGAAGACTAAGCATAATTGATGTTTCGTCGGGAGCTAATCAACCAATGTATTCTCAATGCGGCCGTTATGTTATTGTGTTTAATGGCGAGATATATAATTTCCAGGAGATCAAAACGGATTTATTGAATGAGAAGCAAATCAGGTTTGCGACTTCTTCGGATACTGAAGTAATATTGGAGGCCTTTGCACTTTGGGGCCCGGATTTTGTGCACAAGATGAATGGGATGTTCGCCATTGCTATTTTTGACAAAAGCAGCAATGATCTTTTTCTTTTCCGCGACAGGATGGGCATAAAACCAATTTATTATTATTACGACGGTTCATGCTTTGCCTTTTCTTCTGAATTGAAAGGTTTAATGGCGAACAACTTTATTCGTGATTCAGTAAAACTAAATCATGCGGCAATAAATGAGTTCTTGCATTTGGGTTATATTCCTCAGCCCCATTCAATTTATGATAAGATCCGCAAATTCCCATCGGGGCATTATGCTGTGTTTTCCGGTACTAATTTAGTGTTGAAAAGGTATTGGTCGCCGGATGAAAAGATTACAATGAAGCATACTATTGAGGAGGTAGAAGCCAAGGCCAAGCTCAAGGAACTTTTAACCAGTTCCGTTAAATACAGGCTAATCTGTGATGTCCCATTCGGAACATTTTTAAGTGGAGGCATTGACTCGAGTCTGGTTACGGCCATTGCCCAAAGTGTTAATAAAACTCCAATCAATACTTTTAGTATAGGTTTTCAGGAATCCAAGTATAACGAAAGCGGTTATGCGCGTACTGTGGCAGAATATCTCGGAACCAATCATCATGAGTTTATGGTGAGGGAGAAGGATGCGATACGGTTATTGCCTGAACTGATAAACGTTTTCGATGAACCTTTTGCTGATTCCTCAGCCATTCCTACCATGTTGGTTTCTAAGCTGGCCCGTCAGCATGTTACTATGACCTTGTCTGGGGATGGTGGTGATGAATTGTTTATGGGATATGGTGCCTACCAATGGGCAAGAAGGCTTAATAATCCTTTAATAAAAAACCTTAATAATTCTATTTATTCAACGCTTTCATTGTTTGGAAACAAGTATAAAAGGGTGGCGCATCTTTTCGATCATCAGAATAATAATGAGTTGAGAAGTCATATCTTTTCGCAGGAACAATACCTGTTCAAACGCAGCGAGATTTCGAGATTATTGTCAAAAGATATTTTTCAGAAAATATCTCTGGATGAAGATAATGCCGTTAATAATCTTTCACCTGCAGAAGCACAATCCCTATTCGATCTGAAATATTATCTGAAGGATGATTTGCTGGTGAAAGTGGACAGGTCGTCGATGAAGTATTCCCTGGAAACCAGGGTTCCTTTGCTGGATTATCGTATCGTGGAATTTGTTTTAAATCTTCCTGAGAAGTTTAAAATCAATGGGAACGTTCAAAAATACTTATTGAAAGAAGTTCTTTACGATTACGTTCCAAAGTCTAATTTCGACAGGCCCAAATGGGGTTTTTCTATTCCTTTGCAGAAATGGCTGAAAGGCGATTTGAAATACCTGATAGACGATTATCTGTCTGATGTTATGATCAATAAGTATGGAGTATTGAATAATCAGATTGTGAACGATCTGAAATACCGTTTCTTTACCAAGAACCATGACTATCTTTATAACCGCCTGTGGCTGTTAATAGTGTTGCAAAGGTTTTTAGAAAAGAATAGCTAGTAATAGAATTACAGAATACTGAATTTATCCCAATCCAACCCCACATTGAATCTTTGCCTGTATTCCGTTAGCTCATTTGCTGATAATGTGACAATGGTATTACTTTCGGCATGTTCCTGAGGCTCGCTGAAAAGTTCACCTTTGGGAGAAAAAACCAGTGAGTTGCCTGAATGCGTGGTTCCAATTCCATCTGTTCCTATGCGGTTGATGCCTATGCTGTAGGAGAGGTTTTCTATGGCCCGGGCCTGAAGTAAGGCGCGCCAGTGATGTTTGCGCCTTTCGGGCCAGTTGGCAAGATACAATAACAGGTCGTATTCGAAACGGCCCTCTTCGAAGGTGTTCTTTGCCCAGACAGGGAACCTAAGATCGTAGCATATAAGTGGGCAAACGCGCCAGCCTTTTATTTCAACAATAAGTTTCGAACTGCCGGGCACAAAGTATAAATGCTCGTTGCCGAAGCGGAACAAATGCCTTTTATTGTAGGATTCGTAACTGCCGTCAGGACGCATCCAGACCAAGCGGTTGAATAACTGATCATGATCTTTGCAAAGAAAGGTCCCCGTGACAACACAATCCAGTTCTTTGGCTTTTGCTTTCATCCACTGAAATGCATTCCCATTGGGGGCTTCTGAGTTGGCAGCGCCATTCATAGTAAAACCTGTGTTGAACATTTCGGGCAGGGCGACAATATCCTGCTGGCCCTTCAGACCGGAAAGTTTCATGTCGAAGTTTCGGAGGTTCTGCTCAGGTTGTTCCCAAACGAGGTCGGACTGTATGAGGTTAACTCTTAGATCTTGCATAGTATTTTCCCCGCTTTTTCTAAAGTTTCTTCTTTTTTGGCAAAACAAAAACGCAGCACCCGGTTGTCCGTGGGCTTGTGATAGAATACCGAAACCGGTATGGATGCCAGTTTAAATTCTTTCGTAAGTCTTACGGCGAAGTCCGTTTCGCTTTCGTCACTGATGCGACTATAATCCAATAGCTGGAAGTATGTGCCGTAGCTGGGGATAATTTTAAAGCGTGAACCTTTGATGAGTTCGATAAAATAATCGCGTTTTTTCTGATAAAAGTCGTTTAGATAAGTGTAATTAATTTTGTCGGTAAGGAATTCGGCTATAGCGTATTGTATGGGAGTGTTGCAGGCAAAGACAATGAACTGGTGTGCCTTGCGAAATTCGGCCATAAGGTTTTCGGGAGCCAGACAATAGCCCATTTTCCATCCCGTGGCATGAAAAGTCTTACCGAATGATCCCACCACCAGGCTTCGCTCGGCGAGGCCCGGATACAAACAGGCACTTTCATGTTTGATTCCATCAAATATCAGATGTTCATACACCTCGTCGCTCAGGATGAGTATATCCGTACCTTTGGTTATCTTTTCCAATTCCAGAAGGTCATTTTTGCTTAGAATACTGCCCGTGGGATTATGAGGGGTGTTGATGATGATCATTCGGGTGCGGGAAGAAACCAGCTTCTTCACCTCGTTCCAGTCTACGTGGTAATCCGGAAATTTAAGGTTGGCATACTTCAGCATACCTCCATTGAGCATCACAGCTGGGGCATAAGAATCGTAAGCGGGCTCGAAGAGTATCACTTCATCGTTTTCGCGAATGAAGGCTGAGATGGCGGCATATAGAGCCTCGGTGGCGCCTGCGGTGACAGTTATTTCTTTATCGGCATCGTAGCGAACGGCATGCGTATCAAACACTTTCTGAGAAATAGCTTCGCGAAGCAAGGGAACTCCCTGCATGGGGGCATACTGGTTAAAGCCCTTTTTCATGAACTTGTTGACCAGCGCTATGAGTTTTTCGGATATTTCGAAGTCGGGAAATCCCTGCGAAAGGTTGATGGCTTTATGTTCGTTGGCCATAGCCGACATCACGGCAAATATGCTGGTACCCATGTTGGGCAGTTTCGAATCGACTGTATTATAGTTTATTGGCATCTGAAGTTTTTAAGATAACGAGAGTCATTGATAAATATTGTGAAATAAAAGTAAGAATTTTTTTGATTATCAATTGTTGTTTTATATTTTTACTGAAAAATTAAACTCTTACGACATGGTGAAAGTACACGACAATTTGAAAACAATCGAAAAAGTAAATTTTAAAGGCAAGAAGGCGCTTATCAGGGTTGATTTTAATGTGCCTCTGGATCAGAACCGACAGATTACGGACGACACCCGCATTATGGAGTCGCTGCCTACCATTCAGAAAGTATTGAGCGACGGAGGATCGGTGATACTGATGTCGCATCTGGGCCGTCCTAAAGGAGGCTATGAGCAGGATTATTCTCTTACTCCTGTTGTTCCGCGCTTGTCGAAATTGCTGAAACGTAACATCATTTTCACACGCGATCTGTTCGGGCCAAAGACTCATGAAGTCTGTGGTGCATTGAAGCCCGGTGATGTAGTTTTACTCGAGAATTTGAGGTTTTATCCCGAAGAGGAAAAAGGCGATAAAAAGTTTGCCAAAGAACTGGCTTCGCTGGGAGATATTTACATTAACGATGCTTTTGCTACGGCTCACCGCAAGCATGCATCTACAGCCACCATTGCCGAATTCTTCCCTAACGATAAGTATTTCGGTATTTTACTGGCAAAGGAACTTCGTAATCTTAACAAAATACTTTTCGAAGCAAAATCTCCGTTCACAGCGATTATTGGCGGTGCCAAAGTTTCGACCAAGATATCCATAATCAAAAACCTCATCAACAAGGTGGACAACCTCATCATTGGCGGAGGTATGGCCTTTACTTTTATCAAAGCCCTGGGCGGAGAAGTGGGAGGTTCTTTGGTGGAGAACGACCGCATAGATGATGTAAAAGAGATGGTGCAGGAAATGATGCTGAAAGGGGTGAACCTTTTTATACCTACTGACGCCATTATCGCCGACGGTTTCTCGGATGAAGCTAATTTTAAAGAAAGTCCTGCCGATAAAATAAAAGATGACTGGATGGGACTGGACATTGGACGCAAAACCTGCCGCAGGTTTGCCGAGATCATAAACAAATCGGAAACTATTTTGTGGAACGGGCCTATGGGTGTGTTCGAATTGCCCAATTTCAAACAGGGTACTAAGGCCGTGGCCATTTCGGTAGCCAGCGCCACCATCAGCGGATCGTTTTCGCTGGTAGGGGGTGGCGACTCGGTGGCAGCCATCAACCAATATAACCTAGGCGACCAGATCAGCTATGTTTCGACAGGTGGCGGCGCCATGCTAGAATATATTGAAGGCAAGGAGTTGCCGGGCGTGACTGCTATCATGAGCGACAAATAAAAGAGGTGGCTCTAATTCAAGTCCCCAAATCTAAGATCGGCAAAAGCCTTATTTAAAATTTCACGAATTTCTTTCGTAGCACTTTATCTCTGAAGTAGATCCTCACGCTATATAACCCACTATTCAGGGTAGAAACATCGGCAGCTAGGCGGTTATAACCCTCCTTGCTGTTGCCATTATATATCTGCCTGATAAAGCTACCCATGCTGTTCACCACATTTATGGTTACCTGATCTTCGAAAGGCAGTATATAGGCAATATTGATGATATCCTTCACCGGATTGGGATACATCTCAGGCATAAGGAATTCGTCTTTCATGGCAACGCAGAAGATGTTATTGGCAGTGCTGTCTTCGGTAAGGTCAGGCAGCGAAGCTTCCACACAAACGAAATTCACATCAGCATTAGAAGGGACATCGGTTGATACCGCAAATTCATAATGCAGTCCTTCCCCTTCCAGCAAGGCTCCCAGCCATTGCTCGTGCAGAATGTTGCCGTTACCGAAGTCAACCGCCATGTCAATATGTTCGATCTTGCGCGTACCTTCGTTCGATAGATCGGCTGCCACAGTAATCCTGCCGTTATCTTCCGTCACATGGACCCCAATTACAGCAATATCCACTTTTGTGGGCAATACATAAACTTTGTGCGAAACCGTATCCCTGCAACCAATATCGTTGAAAGCATTCAGCAATACATTAAATATCCCCTGATTCTGATAGGTATGCAGAGGGTTGGTCAGTGTGCTGCTTTCGCTGTCGCCAAATGTCCACAAATAAGTGGTAGCACCCACGCTCGAATTCAACATACTAACAGGCAATGGAGGCACCCCATATTCCGGCGAAACAGAAAATTCAGCCACTGGAGCAGCAACAATTTTAACTGGATGCGACACGCTGTCAACACAATTATGATCGGTCATTATCGCCAGACTGACATTATAAGTGGCAGTATCCGGGAAAATAAACGATGGGTTTTGATTAGTGTCAGAGCCTAATCCTCCGAATTTCCAGTGCCAGGAAGCAATATTGCCATTGCTGATCAGACTGTTGTCGGTAAATAGCGTAGTATTCTGTATGCAATTGTTGCCATAAAGAAAATCAACCTGCGGCATTCCGCCCACATCAATAGGTTTAGTTATTGACACTTCGCAACCCGTGGAAGTCTTCACTGTGAACTCTGTATTATAGATACCAGCCGTATCGAAGATATGATTGGGATTGGATATCACGGACGAATTGCCATCGCCAAACTGCCAGTTATATGAAATAATAGTCTCCCAAGCCTCAAGACCGATCAGATCGTGGAAGAACACAGAATGTTCGGCGCAGGCAGTAGTGATAGAGAAATCCAAAGGAGGCGATCGTTTGATAGTAACGGTTTTTGAGACTGAGTCCATACATCCGGCATTCGAGGAAGCTACCAACTTTACATTATATATTCCGGCAGAATCAAAAACATAATGAGGATTCTGAAGAGAAGAAGTGTCAAACCCAACGTTATGGATATCGTTGAAAGTCCAGTTCCATTGTGTGAGGGTGCCTATATAACATTGCGTCTTATCAGTAAACGCAATGGGCACTCCACTGCATCCCTGATAGGGCAGGAAGTTCACACGGGGTTTTGAGAATACCTTTGCTGTATCCAGCACAGAGTTCATACAACCCGAATCGGTGGTTATGGTCAACTGAACAGGATAGTAACCGTCGTCAACGAATAAATGGACAGGGTTGGGAAGTATTGAGAACGAACCATCACCAAAATTCCAGTTATAGTTTGTGATCTGGAATGGAGGATCCACAATCGAATGGTCAAAGAAGTGCGAAGTATTACCCGAACAAACAGTATCGCTCGCAAATGATGCAATGGGGTTAACCCCGTTCACCGTAAGCTGAATAGTATCATGAGCCACACAACCGTTCCCGCTGCTTACCGTAACCGAGTATACAGGCTGGCTTCCCATGGCATCATTAATTATGATAAGACTATTGCCCGACCCATCGGACCATAAATAACTTACTGCCTGCTGGGCACCGTTTATTAATCCAATATAATCGCCTTTGCATATCTTCTTATCCGGCCCTAGGGAAGCAGCTATGGCAAATGAATCAGCGGTCACCGTAAAGGTCTTTGTCACAGAACAATGATTTGCACTGGTGTCGAAGACAGTTAACGAATAAACTCCCGGATCAAAAATTGCAAGATTGTTGTTGCTAAAAGAACCGGGGAGCCATAGATAGGAATACCCTGTGCCCATATTGGCAGCAATATGAATGGTATCGCCCAGACAGAAAGAGGTATCGCTCATGAAAACGTCAGGCTTAGTGACAATAACAGTATCAGACGACAGCTGCCCGAAGATATTCGTAACCGTTACGGAATATATCCCTGATTGTGCAACGGTGATACCTTGAGTGGTATCTCCTGTCGACCAGAGATAGTTGATAAACCTTCCTCCGGCATTCAGAGCGGTATCGCATAACCCATAGGCAATATTAATATCCGGACCGAGATTTACCGGCGGAGCATATTTGTATGAAAGGTAATTTTCAATTGATTTGCGCTCATTATCAGTTAATGAAGTATTGAAAAGAATCACTTCCGCAAGGTTTCCCTTGAAATAATCAAGTCCTGTAGCATAGCCAATATCGTAATTGCCGTTGGTAAATACATCATTTAATCCAATATTAGGGGAGCTGATCTGGGATACCGTATTAATGAGCAAATCAGTCATGGTGCCAAAAGTTTTAATTCCTTCCAGCATTTTGTAATTAAAGCCACTACTGGGCAAAGAACCCGCCGGAGTTTCAACCAGCGAATTGTTGTTCCAAATACTCAGTGTCCCGTGACCTGAATAAGTGTAGCGACCAAAACTAAACCCATTACTGTAACTGTTAATGTCAAAGATACCTGCCACAACGCCTCCCTGTGCTTCGCCTTTAGCAACTACAAAGATACTTATGGACGAATTCTGCAAATTAGGGATAGTCACCCCGTTCAACAAATCATTAATGCCATCGAAACTAATAGCGGGTTTATGGTTTAATAAGGGCACATCTGATATTAATGATGGTTGGAGATTGGAATTAGGCTGCTGGGCATGGTAATTATTTCCACTGCCATCATTCCAAACCGTAACTTTATTTCCACTTTGCGATACTCCTGCATCTGCTTTAAGCCATAGAGTCAATCCGTTGGTAGATAAGGGTGAGAATATCGAAAACCAAAAAACTGCTGAATAAGTCTCATTACCACAAATGCCTTTTGCGATAACCCTCCAGAAGTACTTATTCTCATTGGATATTGTAACCTGATGATAAGAATTAACAATACCGGAAATACTGACTACTCCTGAAGAAAACGTTGAATCTATGGAATACTGTAAGGTGTAGGAAATTGCATTAATCGCTTGATTCCAATAGAAAATGATATTATGATCGGCTGTAGTTGATTTATTATTGGGTTGGTATAAAGTGAATGGTATTGGTGGTGGGGCCGAACTCACAACGGTAATATTATGAGAAACGGATTGCTGACACCCGTTTGTGGTTTGAATAGTAAGTATTACAACAAAAGTACCTGCTGTATCAAAAATATGCTGTGGGTTTTGCAATCCCGATATTGCAGAATTATCACCAAAATCCCAATTCCAGGATACGATATTATCATTTGGTGCAGTGACGCTTTTATCAATGAACGAAAAAGGATTATTAATACAGGCTGTACTTACCATAAAAGCCGCAGAAGGCGATTGCGGAATAAGGAATGTATCGGTTTTAATGCTGCTGCATCCTCCGGAGTAGACGGTCAGGCTGACAATATAATAACCACCTGAAGAATAAATGTGCGTTGGATTTTCAATGACAGATGTCTGACCATCTCCAAAATTCCATAGCCAACTATTCCCTGCAGGAACCGAATTGTTGGTAAACTGCACCGGGAAACCCGAACAAGCAGAAGTAAAGCTAAAATTAACATCCGGAGCTGTACCAATGATATTTACATGAATAGTGTCTTTCCCTTGACAGCCATTAGAATTTGTGACTGTAACCCCATAATTGCCGGATGAATCTATTTGAATCGACGGAGTAATTTGTTCTGTAGACCAGTGATATAACAGACCGTTTGGCAATGGTACAGGTGCGGTCAGGTATATAGCGTTTCCTGAACAAAGGCTGTTGGTATCACTCCCTAGGGAAACTAAATTCGGGAAATTATCCAAAGCTACCGAAACGGTATTCGAAACAGCAGAGCAAACTCCATCACTCACAGTGACCCAATAATTCTCCGCACTACTGACATTAATTGATGAAGTGGTTGGCCCGGAAGACCATTGATAGGAGTATCCGCTTCCCAATCCGGGGGAAAGATTTATTGAATTTCCCGCACAAACCAAAGTGTCATGCAAATGCATGGCGGGATAAGTAACCCTGATAGTATCGGAGGAGTTTGTGTTGAAAATATTGGTAGCTGTAACCGAATAACTTCCGTTGTCAGCCGCCGAAATAGTTTGAGTGGAGGCTCCTGTTGACCATTGATATGCTGTAAAACGGTCGGTGGCATCAATGGTTGTATCACAAAATCCAAAAGCAACATTAATATCAGGACCAAGATTAACTTTAGGAGCGTATTTGTTATTCAAGTAGTCTTCAATAGCTTTTCTTTCATTCGCACTTAGAGAAGTATTGAAAACAATAATTTCAGCAATATCTCCTTTTAAATAATCCAATGTCTGAGAGTATCCTACAACAAAATCACCATTGGTAAACGGGCCGCATAACACCGCATTAGAATTACTGTTTTGCAAGGTACCATTGATAAACAATTCGGTCTTGGTATTGTATGTTTTAATGCCTTCGAGAATCTTATAGGTAAATCCGTTACTGGGTAAGGTACCTGAGGGACTTTCGACCGCTGCACTATTGTTCCAAATACTAAGATCTCCATGGCCTGAATAAGTGTAACGGCCAAAACAAAATCCATTGGTATAGCTATTAATATCAAACAAACCGGCTAACACCCCCCCCTGTGATTCGCCTTTGGCGACAACAAAAATACTGATGGACGAATTTTGCAAATTCGCTATCGTAGTTCCATTCAGCAGATCATTCACACCATCGAATCGTATGGTTGGATAATGATTCAACAGCGGCACATCGGAAACAAAAAGAGGCTGTTGATTGCCATTACTTTGAACAGCATTATTACCGTTTCCACTGGCATCGTTCCATTGCAAAACGTTATTTCCGTTTAAAGTAACTCCTGCATCTGCCTTAAGCCAAACTATGAGTCCTGGTGTGGACAAAGGAGAAAAAATAGTAAAATTATATTCCGAAGAGAATGTATTGTCTCCACAAATACCCTTAGCAATCACCCTCCAGAAGTATTTGTTTTCAGTACTCAGTGTAGTTTGATAAAAACTATTAGTAATTCCGGAAACACTTACCACATTCGAAATAAAGTTCGAATCTGCTGAATACTCTAAGGTGTAGGAAGTAGCATTTATTGACTGATTCCATGCGAAATGAATAATATGATCGGATGTAGTAGAATTATTGTTAGGCTGATATAAGGTAAAAGCCTGTGGAGGCGGAGCTGAATTAACCACTGTGATATTGTGCGTTATGTTTTGTTGGCATCCTTTAACTGTATTTATCGTCAGAGACACCGTATAGTTCCCTGCCAGAGTAAACGAATGTTGCGGATTCTGCAATGAAGAAGTTGGGGAACTGTCTCCAAAATCCCAAATCCATGAAACAATCGTGTCATTCAAGCCTGCCAAACTTTGGTCAATAAAAGAGTAAGGAGTATTGATACATGCTGCACCAACAGTAAATCCGGCAGTTGGAGAAAAGGGAATAATGATTGTGTCGGTTTTATTATTACTGCAAGGTCCTGAAAAAACGGTCAGACTAACAATATAAGTGCCTCCTGTAGAATAGGTATGTGAAGGGTTTTCGCTTGTAGATGACTGTCCATCCCCAAAATCCCAATTCCAGCTGGTGCCCGAAGGTGAGGAATTATTGGTAAACATTACGGGAACTCCCGAACAAGCATTGGTAAAACTAAAATTTACAACTGGTGCTGTTCCAATTATGGCAACATGTATGGTATCGAAAGCTTGGCATCCATTATTATTGGTTACAGTTACACCATAATCGTCCGTAGTATTTATCAGAATGGAGGAAGCACTTTCGCCCGTTGACCAGTGATAAACCAAATTTGGAGGCAGGGGGTCAGGAGTTTTCAAATGAATCGAATTACCAGAACACAAACTGGTATCATTGCCTAAAGATACCTCATTGGGAAAATTATCAACAGTTACATGAGCCGTATCTGAAACCTTTGAACAGACTCCATCACTCACCGTAACCCAATAATTCCCGGAACTGCTTACGTTTATTGAGGAAGTGGTTGGACCATTGGACCATTGATAAGTATAACCACCTGCGAGCCCTGGCGAAAGGTTTACAATGCTGCCGGCACAAAACAAGGTGTCGTGCATATGCATCACAGGATAAGTAACCATAATGGTGTCAGTAGAAGCAACATTGAACATATCTGTAACGCTTACCCAGTAAGTTCCATTGGATGAAACCGAAATGGTTTGCGAGGTAGCCCCCGTTGACCATAAATACGAAGTAAAACCTGCTCCTGCATCGAGTGAGGTACTGCAAAAACCAAAAGGAATATTTATATCAACGCCAAGATTTACTTTGGGAGCGTATTTATTGCTTAAATAGTTTTCAACCAATTTACGGTCGTTTTCGCTCAAAGCGGAAGTAAATACTATTATCTCAGCAATATCACCTTTAAAATAATCCAATCCCTGCGAAAACCCTAAAACATAGTTGCCATTTGTAAATGGTCCACTTAGAGCCGCACTGATTGAACTTCCTTGCAACGCCCCGTTTATATATAATTCGGTTTTGGTATTATAAGTTTTAATCCCCTCCAGAATCTTATAGGTAAATCCCGCACTAGGTAACGTGCCCGAGGGGCTTTCAATAACAGTATTGTTGTTCCATATACTAAGATCGCCATGACCGGGATAGGTATAACGGCCAAAACAAAAACCGTTGTTATAACTGCTTACATCAAATATACCCGCCAAAACACCTCCCTGAGCTTCCCCCTTGGCAACAACAAAAACACTAATAGATGAGTTTTGCAAATTGGCAATTGTGCTGCCTGTTAGAAGGTCGTTAGCCCCGTCGAAAGTCACCACAGGATGGTGGTTTAATAATGAAATATTGGGGGTTAATGTGGGTTGAAAGCTTGAAGTAGCTTGAAGGGCATCATTACCATTGCCACTACAATCGTTCCATTGCGACACCTGGCTGCCGTTTAGTGTTACCAGTGAATCTCCTCTTAGCCATAATTTCAATCCAGGTAAGTGATTAGGTTTAAATTGTCCAAACGCAGAAACAACAGGAAAAAGGAGCAAAAACATCCACAAACGAAAAACTGAAATAGAGTAGAGTTTGAATTTCATGGGCAATGGCGAAAAATCATAACAAATATATGACTTTTTTGGGTACAATTTCAAAAAGATTAAAAAGAAAATCGTAATCAATGTTCATGATTTTGCTGAAATCTGTTAATTTTACTATCAAATAACTATAGTAAACCTTATTTTTAAAATTAGAAATGTCAGAAATTCATATTGATAAAAAAACCACAAGACTAATCTCTGGAGATGTTGAACTGAGATCATTGCTTAACACTGACGCCCCTCGCATGGCCGAACTGTCTAATAACAAACTCATCAGCCAAAACCTCCGCGACGGATTTCCTCATCCTTTTACTTTAGCTGATGCTATGAGTTTTATAGAAAAATACAGCACCCATCCTGCGATTATTCTTCTTGCTATCACGTATAAAGGCGAATATGCCGGAAATATCAGCCTTCTTCCTGGTACTGATGTTTATCGAAAATCGGCTGAGATCGGATATTTTATAGGAGAGCCTTTCTGGAATAAAGGAATTACAACAATTGCTGTTAGCCTGATTATTGATTATGCATTTTCCACTCTGGGAATAGCCCGAATACACACTGGTATTTTCGAGTACAACCTTGCCTCACAAAGAGTTCTTGAGAAATGCGGATTCGAAAAAGAGGGCATCTTTAAAAAGTCAGTTTTCAAGATGGGTAAACTGTGGAATGAAATACGCTATGCAAAAATAAACCCCGGATTAGATTCTGGGCTTTGATCTTAGGTTTAGGCCGGAACGAAACACCGTTTTTTGTCCTAGGAAAAAAGCAGTAATACCCAAAGCAATATCCACGCTCATTGTCAATAGCCTGGTTGCAATGGGAACAACAATGGCCACTTCTTTCGATGCTGCTGCCATACCCGATATAATAAAGGCCATCATGATTTCTCTTACGCCCAATCCTCCAGGTGTGACGAGTACCACAAAACCCACCACATCGCCCACCAACAGCGAACCCACAACACAAACAATTACGTGGAAGTCGTCTGTTATCCCTAGGGCATAGCAAAGTAAATAACCACCAAAACAAAAGAAAAGATTACTTGAAATGTAATAGACCTGTGTCAACAAAATACTGGTAAGGGAGATCTTTACGTAAGATATTTCTTTCTTAAGGAGTTTCGCCGCCAGTTTTATCAGAATATTAAGAATTGGGGTGTGAAATAAAATGAAAACAGAGTAAGCTAAGATAACTATACCTATTACGACCAGTGTCCCTGTTTTGGAAACCTTATCCAATGTAAGACTCAGCATAATGATTCCAACTGCCGAAGCTGCCATCAATGTAGACAAGGTAGCTACCAGATTGATAAAGAAAACATTTGATTTCGGATATCCCCGTTTCGAAAGCCAGTATATCTGAACAGCATACGACCACACCTTGCCCGGAATATATTTCGCCAACTGAGTGGTATTGACAATGGCGACACTTTCTTTTATAGAAATGGGAGGAAGTTCAGGATGGAAACTATTGATCAGATAACGCCATGTGGCCGTATTTCCCAAATAAGCTACCAACATAAAAAAAACCGAACCCGCCAATAAAGGGAAATTCAGTCTTAGGTTCATGGCAAGTATATCCTGCCAGTTCTTTTTAAATTCAGTAGTAAAAAAGTAAGCAACCAGACCAATGATGACGACGGACAGTATTACCTTAATATGTTTTTTGATCCATTGAATCATCAGCAGCGTTTAGATTTTTTGTTTCCTGAAAAATGAAATATAAAAATAATCCGACAAATATCGTAATTTCAATTCACATGGCATTTCATAAAAAACACAATAATTCAAAAGATCATGTATTTTTCCTGCTTTTCGAAATCAAATCAATTATAAAAACGACAGCCAGCAAAAGAATTTCGCTTAATGTCATCCACAATCTTGATAATATGGAGATCAACGACGAAACGGCAGCACTAAATAGCAGGGAGAGTGTAAAAATCACAACCCCTTCTCTAACACCCAGCCCTGCCGGTGCAAAAACGGCAACGGCTCCAATAATTGCGGCAATGGAAAATGCTCCCGTTACGAAAAAATAATGATGAACCGAAAGTGGGTAAAACGAATTGATGAAAAAGTAAAACGCCCAGCCAAACACCAACCAGCTTAATAAAAATAGAAGCATGGCCAGTATTACTTTTCCAAATGAAGTAGAAATAGCAATCTTCTCCCTTTTAAATATACGAAAAAATATGTTCATTATAAGCTGAAGTAAAGGCGGATATAAAAAAATAAAACAGCCCAAAGCCAATAAGAGGAAAATGTATTTATAAGGTTCAAGCACTTTAATCTCAGAAGCAAATATTGAAATCAGCGAAAGAATCACTGCCGCCAGCATCTGTGTCATGAACTCCTGAATACTACAGGTTGCAATCTTTTTCATGGGCACCTTGTGCTTCTCGTAGGCAAAGAGTAATATACCATAAGCAAACACCTTACCCGGGATATATCTGCCAAAGTCAGCATAAATTCTAAGTTTAATGGCCTCAAAAAAATTAATAGAACAATGATTCTGTACCGTTATCACGTGCCAGATAACCGCATTGAACAATTGATGCACAAAATAGAGCAGCACCGACAACAGCAAAAGTCCTGCATGAAATTGTAGCGCCTTAAAATCGACAAGACTGAAATTTAAATACAGGTATCTGAAAATGAAGAAAAATATCAGCAGTATGATGGCATATTTGGCGATCTTCAGAATACTATCCTTTTTCATTTTATTGTTTTCGTAAAATCCAGATATAGTTCGGACAGGCCCAATAAGCAATTTTCAGAATAAACAAGTATAATTTTTGTTTCGCAGAATCCTGTGTAATCATGTCGTTAGCGCAAAATTTATCAGGGTGTTGAATCACCTGTTTCGTGTAGTCAATGATGCTAAACTTACTGACCAGTCTTTTCAAACCCCAATAGGTAAGGTGGGTTTCGTAATAATATTTTCCTTTCCGCATAAGCCGCATATACCCATGCGCCATAAATTTAGGCATAACGGATAGAAGAGGAAGATTGTAATGCCCTTCCATCCACACCAGCCTGTTGCCCGCAGAGAAAAAGCAAATGCCTCCCGGTTTCAGCACACGATACATTTCTTTGATAAGTATTTTGGAATCCGGCACATGCTCGTAAACCTGGGTGCAGTTTATCACATCGAATGAATCATCCTGAAAAGGCAGGTGCATGGAATCACCCACCAGATATTTCAGTTTTTCGTTTTGAAAGTTCTTTTGGGCAAATGCAACAGCTTTCTCGTCAATATCCACTCCTGTTGTCGATAAAAAACTGCTGCTCAGCAAATGAGTGATAATTCCTGTGGACGAACCAATGTCCAATAAACTAAGTTTTTCCAAACCCTCCGGGAGATAGTCCGACAAAACCGCCAGTATTTTCTTCGCCTTTATTTCTCTTCCGGCGAAATCGTAGAGAACAGGATCCAAATCCGAATAGTTGTACTGATACTTAAAATCTTCTTTCATCCTTTTTCTATTAATAAAAAGGTATGCAGTGAGGGCAGTTTCCATCCGCCAAACCATCTGTCGCATCTGCGGGTGCATCTGTAAACCCAGCCCATGTGCTTAAACATCCCGGCCAAAAGGTAAATGGGGATAATGAATAATGTGGTAATGGGTGTTCGTTTCTCCTGTATGATATTACCTCCACATTCCCTTATCTTCTTTTTTAAATCTTTGGCCGCGAAACTATTTCCTGCTGTCTTGCTTTTATCTTTTGTGAAAAGGTTCAACAATCCAAACCCCGACGAAAAGAACTTCCCTGAGCGCAAGGGTTCAATAAGGATTATCCTGCCGTTTGCATGTAAGTGATTTAATAATTCGCTAATGGTTTGATGCACCTCCACTTTCGGAACATACATCAGCACTGCCACGCAAACGATAAGATCAAATTTCCCCATAGCCTCCGGCAATGAACCCAGGTTCCCCTGAAAAGCATTACGGTCCGTATTCTTTCTGTAAAGTTCGGTATAGGTTTCGCTCACATCCAGACCGTGGATATCGGCATTAGGTAATTTCTTTAATATCTCCATCGATATCCTCCCATATCCGCATCCCGCATCCAGTATCCTTTGAGAATCACCTGTAATGTTGTCAAGAACAAAACCAAGATGTGCCTGATGAATATGCTGATTCAGAGATTCAGGAAAGCGTTTGAACAAAACCCCCTTCAGTTCGTTCTGATGCTCCGAACTTCTTTGCTCCCACCATTGGCGGTTGGTTTCTGCTTCCTGATTCATCATTATCTTTTGAGGGCTTCAGATCGTCCGGTTAATAATATTTCTGACAGCCGCAATCACATCCTGTACATCTTCCTCAGTCAGTTTAGGAGAAATAGGGATGCTGAGGGTTTCCAGACCATAACTTACCGCATTTGGATAGTCTTCTTCCCTGAAGGCAAAATGTTCTTTATAATAAGGATGCTGAGGTATGGCCAGGTAATGAACTCCGCTGCCTATATTTAACTTGTGCAGCTCCTGCAAAAACCCATCCCGCGAAATGCCGCATCTTTCTTTATTGATCCTGAGGGTATACAAATGATAAGCGTTTTTGGTCCCTGCCTCATCAGCAGAAGGCAATCCTATGGGCAGACCGGCAAAAGCCCCGTTGTAGGTATTCCATATCTCTTTCCTTCTTTCCCAATACTTTTCTATTCTTTTCAACTGATGAATGCCAAAGGCTGCCTGCAGGTCCATCATATTGTACTTAAACCCGGCATCCACCACATAATAGTGTTTATACCCCTCGTCCGAGAAGCGGCTCCAGGCGTCCTGTGTCATGCCGTGCAATGCAAGGGTTTTTATCTTCGCTATCAGTTCCTTGTTCCTGCTTACCACCATGCCGCCTTCTCCGGTTGTGATATTCTTTGTGGAATAAAAGCTGAAACAACCCAGGTCACCCATAGTTCCTGTGGGCATTCCTTTATATTCCGACTCAATGGCATGGGCGCAGTCTTCAATCACAAACAGATTGTTTTTTCGCGCTATGTCCATGATTCTTTCCATATTGCAGGATCTACCGGCAAAATGGACCACCAGTATCGCTTTCGTCTTGTCAGTGATCTTTCTTTCTATCTCTTCAGGGTCTATGTTCAGAGTATCGGATTCAATATCGCACAATACAGGCGTCGCCCCCGAATGAATGATGGCATTGATGGTAGCACAAAAGGTCATGGCCGTGGTAATGATCTCATCTCCCGGTTTGATGCCCAGTGCCAGACAAGACAGATGCAAAGCTGCCGTACAGGAATTCACCGCAGCGGCATACTCTATTTTTTTAAAGGCAGCGAAGTCCTGCTCAAACCTTGCCACTTTCTTGCCGGTTCCCAACCACGACTGACGCACCGAGTCCAGAAACTCATCCACCTCGTCCTGCTCTATCAGGGGTTGTCCGAAAACCAAAAAACTACTTCTCATGTGTAATGATTATAATAATGTTGAGTATTCTCCTCCTATTGTGTCCTATTGTGTCTATTGTGGTTAACTTCTATTCCTAATTGTTGAAAATTGAGCATTCATTTTTTCATTGTCTCTAATATTTCTACTAAAAGAGTCAACCGCAACATCAACGGAGAATATCTTCAACGCCTCCACAATATACTCCCCATAATCCTCTTTCCTTTCATAAAATGCCTCCACTATCTTCCCGCAAAGATCCTCGCTGTTTTCTCTGGCAAAGGTACTTCCTATTTTGTATTTTCGTATCACCTCTCCCAGGTCTCCCACATCTGCTCCTATGATAGGGGTTCCGCATTGCAAAGTGTCCGAAAGTATCACCGGTATGCTGTCAATACGGCTGGGGATAATAACAAAATGCGCCCTTGCAATCACTCCATAAATTTCGTCCTTGTCAACCACCCCATGTATCTCCACATTGGTCAGCCTTGCTTCCTTCGACATCTCATGCATCTGCTGTTGCATGCCTCCCAATCCATAGAAACGGAAAACACTGCCCTGCATCACCTCTTTGGGCAATTTGGCTATGGCCTGCAACAATACATCTGGACCTTTGTTGATGTGGTATCTTCCGATAAACACAAATATCTTCCTGCTTTCGGCTTCCTCAGTCACTACCATTTTGGGGATTATCCTCGAACTGGGCAGGAACTTGCAGCTTTTGCCGCTGAACGCTTCTATCTCTTCACAAAACTTAAATCCATCCCCATAAACCTGTTTAGCTTCCCGAAGTATCTTTTTCAATAGGGAAGAGGTGAAGAAATTCTCTTTATGTTTCCAGATATCCGAGCCCAGGCACCAGATATCAAAAGGTATTTGATTCCTCCGAAAGAGAAATCTTGCCCCTATGCCCGAGGGTATGGCCCACAAAGCAAAGCAATGGTCAATTTTTTCAGTAGCCGCTATCCTCTTCAACGCCTTGCGTGCATTGCGGAACAAGCTTAGTATGTGCAGCAGATGAAAAGGATTGGTAAACTTCAGGTCCGACAAGGGTTGTTTGTCGCCACTCCACGGAAAAGTGACAAGGTTAATCCTTTTATCAATGGTATACGTCTCAGCCTTATTCTGAGTAAGCACCGTCACCTTGTGGCTATTCGCTAGCCTCACACAAAAATCCAGCACAAACCCGCCCACAGGGTCGGCATCGCTGGTCGGAAACGTACTGCTTATGATTAAAAGGTTCATTAATTGATCTAAATGATTAAAGAATTAATATCCCATTTACTATTCCTAATCCTTGAACATGGAACATCGGTCATTCCTTGAAAATTGAAAATTGAG
>CAZRFL010000002.1:0-61243 GCA_964599365.1 uncultured Bacteroidales bacterium | reverse complement strand
CATTGAATATTGAGCATTTCTTCTTCCCTTGAATATTGATCATTGAACATTTCTTTTTCCTTTGAACCTTGATTATTGCCCATTTCTTCATTCCTTGAAAATTGAAAATTGAGCATTGAATATTGAGCATTTCTTCTTCCCTTGAATATTGATCATTGAACATTTCTTCCTTTGAACCTTGATTATTGCCCATTTTTTCATTCCTTGAAAATTGAGCATTGATCATTGAATATTGAACATTTCCTAAAAAAATTGAGCATTAAAATCCCCACTCCCCACTCAACTCCTATAAAGCCTCTCATTATCCTGTATATCCATCCACATCGCGAACAGCAGCGACTGCAGGCTGCTTATCACCAGGAAAACAAAAACCAGTAGTGTTACTTGATTTACATCTATTCCACTTAAGGTCAATCTCAATACCTTTATCCCGTAAGGTATCGAAACTAATCCCAGTATTATTGCAGCATGATACAACAGAAACAGCGGATGAAAATCCCTGAAAAGGTATTTCTGCCACAGCCTTTTGAAAAACGATTTGAACAACAGCCAGGCTATAGGCACTATCACGCGCCATATCTTCAGCTTCGACTTTTCACCCACATGATACACCGGTTTTATCTCCACTTCTTTTAGCGTGCAAAACGCAATGTTCAGTTTCACCAGCATATCGTTGGGCATGCCATAGCGTTTGTATATCTTGAAAAGCGGAATGGCATTCAGTCCCCGTCGCGAGATGGCCGTGTAGCCCGTCTGCGTATCCGAAACATGCCAGTAGCCCGAAGCAATTTTCGTCAGTATCGACAGCACCGAATTGCCCAGAAACCTCGCCCTCGGCATCGCCTGCCACGAACTCAGGTGAATCAGCCGGTTGCCTTTCACATAATCAATGCCCTCGTCCACCACGGGCCGGCAAATGCTTTCCAGTTCGTCGGGGTCCATTTGTCCGTCGCCGGCCATCACCACCGTGCATTCCACATCGTGGTCCTTGCACCATTTATATCCGCTCGCGATGGCTGCCCCCACGCCGCTGTTCCTGCGATGCGAAATCAGCACTATGCGCCCTTTCTCTGCGTCCGAAGTCTGTACATCGGCCGCCGTAAAGTATTTTTGTTCGTCGCGGTTCAGTTGCTGCACAATCTTCCGGGCGCGGGCATACGGCCCTTCATGGGTGGCGGTCAGGTTGCTTTGCAGGCTCACCTCGCTTTGGTCGTGCGCCCCGCCCAGCATCCCGCCAACAATCTGCACGGTGGCATCCTTAGAGGCATCGCTCACCACCACAATGCGGTCGACAAAGGCCGGCATCGAACTAACTACCATGGCAATCTGCCCTTCCTCGTTATAAGCCGGCACCACCACGGCTATGGTTTTCATGTTAAGCATCAAATAATGTATTGAGACAGGACAAATTTAATTAAAAAATATCTAGTATGGGATGGAAATTTTTTAAGATGGGCATAAACTGATACTGTATAACATTATTGAGAAGGCGAATGGCTGAATTGTTATATGGCTAAATTGTTTAATGCTATATTGCCAGACAATAGAAAGAATTTTAAAGGAGCAAAATATATGAGATTGGATTTAAGGAATATTACCTAAAATTTATGGTGATGTCAGGGAAATAATTGACGATGTTGGGGCAATTCCGGACAATGTTGATGCGATAATTTTTAATGTGGGAATGATTTTTGGAGATGTGGGATGGATTTTTCGCATGGTTGGAAGGATATTTGAGAATGTTGGAAGGATTTTTAGCTATGTTGGAAGGACTTTTAACAATGTCGGAAGGACTTTTATCAATGTGAGAAGGATTTTTGGCGATGTGAGAGGGGTTTTTAATGATGTGAGAAGGGGAATTATCGATGTTATGGAGGGGATTTGAGTATGGTTAAAGTGGATTAGGCTGGTTAATAGGATTTTAGGTTATGAGGGATGTCTGAACACGGATTCAGCAGATTAAGGGATTTAGCAGATTTTATAGAACTTTGGGGCAGGTGAGACCTTTGGTCGCGAGAACAGGATTTCGACCTTTCAGGGCTATTTTATGAAGGATTTTTTTTTCTCAGGGCGATGCCCTGTGTTGATATATTGCGCCCTTTCTGGGCTACGTGAATAACCCCAATTCCTTAAAAAGGGGCTATTACAAGGCCGGAAAATAAATGGGCGATCCGCCGTTTATGGAGAGGACGGCTGTTAGCCCCCGCGTGAGGGATTGTAGCGTAAAGCCCACAGCGGCTGCGGCAGGAGCCTGGATTTGAGGGACTGAGTTTGCTGCAGCCGCGAGGACTTGCAGCGTAAAGCCCGGCCCGCCGGTGGGCTGACTTTCAGAGCGGGAAGAGGCGGGACACGCCCAAATATTTAAAAAGCAAATAGGCAGTCCACAGTCGGCAATAAGCAATGGGTAAATGAACAATCCCAAATAAAAACCCCAGCTTTTTTTTGATAGAACAATTTTAATATTAATTTTGACCGCCCTTACAAAACACACATGAGTATGAAAGAGAATTTCGATCCAAAAGCCAACTACGAAGAAACGAAAAACAATATAGGATACGTTCCCCTGCATCAGGCCAAACAGGCCGACTGGGATAGAATCGGGTTTATGTCGGGCCTGGAAGTGCATCAGCAACTGAAAACCAAGGAAAAACTGTTTTGTCATTGTCCGGCCGGAGTGTTTCAGAAAAAAGGTGCCTACGACGCCGAACTGATACGCCACATGCGCCCCACACTGAGCGAGCTGGGCGAATATGACGGCACCGCACTGATGGAATTCAAAACCCGCAAGAACATTGTCTACCGCATTCAGAACGAAACCGCCTGTACCTACGATGTGGACGATACACCCCCTTTCAAACTCAACAAAGAAGCCCTGGAATATGCCCTCGAAATAGCCCTCATCAGCAAACTGAACATAGTAGGCGAGGTGCACATCACCCGTAAACAATATCTGGACGGAAGTATACCCACGGGTTTTCAGCGTACCGCCATTCTGGGCGTGGAAGGCGAACTGACCCTGAAACACAAAACCATCCGCTTGATACAACTGAGCATTGAAGAAGATTCGTGCCGCGAAGTGAGCGATATTGGCCACATGCGCACCTATACCACCGACCGCCTCGGCATGCCGTTGATAGAAACCGTTACCTATCCCGACATGGTGAACCCACAGGAAGTGAAAGAAGCCTGCGACTACATCCGTTTCCTGAACCGCAGCACCGGAAAATGCCGCACAGGCATTGGCGCCGGCCGTCAGGATGTGAATGTAAGCTGCACGGGCGGTACCCGCGTGGAAATAAAAGGCGTGGCGCATACCCGCTGGATTCCGAAACTGACACACAACGAAGCTTTCCGCCAATGGGCCCTGCTGCGTGTGCGCGACCTGCTGAAAAACAAAATGGGCGACGGCAGTTCATGGAAAATGAACTCTAAAAAGATCAACCTGCAGTATTTCGGCTTTTCGAATTTGCCCTTGTCGGATGAGAACAAGAAATGTTTCAGTTATTATGCCATCAACCTGCCCGGTTTCCGCAAGATACTTTCGCATTTCACCCAGCCCGGCAAAATGTTTGGCGACGAAATCAGCGAACGCCTGAAGGTGATTGCCTGTGTGGAAATGCCCAATATGACGCATTCGGAACAATTTCAACCCCTAATCAGTGAAGACGATTTCTCGAAGATACGCAAACTGCTGAATGCCGGTGACGACGATGCTCAGATTATCATCTGGGGTCCCGAAGCCGATATGAAGACCGCTTTGGAAGTTGTGGAAGAACGATGCCTGTGGGCTTTCAAAGGCGTTCCCAACGAAACCCGCAAATCCTTCGAAGACGGAACCACCATTTTCGAACGCGTACTGCCTGGCGCCGACCGCATGTATCCCGATACCGATTCGGTTCCTATACCTTTACAGAACGAATATATCGACGACCTGAAAAACCGCATCCCTTCGGAAGTGATCACCCGCTATCATCAACTGAAAGAATGGGGCATTCCGGAAGATACCTACACTTATATCTTTAAGAAGAACCTCTTCAACATCGTCGAAAAACTGGTGAATGATTATAAACTGAAACCCAGTTTCGCCGGAACCTTTTTGGGTCATACGCTCAAGTATGTGGAAGGTCATTACAAACGCTCCATCTATTTCAACTACGAGCAGGTTTGCGATTTGTTCCAATACATCATGGAGAAAAAACTCGATGTACAAATAGCCAAAAGAATGATGCCGGTGATTTACGAACATCCGAAAATGGATTTCGATTCGGTGCTGGCAACGCTTCAGTTCAAGAAAATGAGTAAGGCAGATATCACGGCCAATATTCCTTTTATGAAAGAAAAGTTCAAACAAATACGCATTTCGCAAAAACCGGAAGTGGAACTTCACTGGATTATGGGTGGACTGAGGAAGATGGCTATTGGGAATATGAGTTTGACGGAACTGACGGAACTTATAAACAAGAATTAAAATTTTTGATTTGTGATTTCAGATTTGTGATTTCAGAATTAAGAAGAATTAAAACCACTAACCTGCCTGCCGTCAGACAGGGACACTTAGGGCACTAAGAGACACAAAAAAGAAAAAAGAAGAGGGAATTATTATTTCAGAAATTGGCAGTTAGACACTAGATGCAAGCATAATATTACAAGATAAATAACAAAAAAAAATGCCACAGATTCGCAGATTTTCTTTTTTAGGAAAAATTTCACAGATTTCATTCGTAAGATTTAAAAATGAAATTTTTAAATCTTACGCTCAGCGCAAATTATTAGCTAATTTTAATCTGCGAATCTGCGGCGACTTATAACCCATAATGCAGGGAACAATTCACTGGTTTGCATTAATTGATCAGTGTAGTTATATGAAAGAAGAATTAAAACACTAAAATACAAAGTCAATGAGCGAAGATTTTTTTCAAGGCTATAAAGGGGCATCTCTCGAAATGCTGAAAAGGTTTAATGTGAGGGTATGGGGACAGGCAGAGGTAGAAACCACACGCGGCCTTTTCAAAGGAACCGTTTTGCCACGCGCCGAAAACGACGACGACCAGCATATTGTTATGAAAGTGATCACGGGTTATAATATAGGTGTGGATATCACCACCATCACCGGTATGATAGAAACCGGCTACAAAAAAGCCAACTATAAGATTCCCGAAAAACAGTTTCCTGTGACTCCCGGTTTGCCTTACGTAAAGTTGATAGGCACAGGCGGAACGATTGCATCCCGTCTGGATTACAGAACCGGAGCCGTGATTCCTGCCTTTACCCCCGGTGAATTGTATGGAGCTGTTCCTGAACTGGCCGATATCTGTAACCTGGATACCGAAAAACTCTTTGCTGTTTTCAGCGAGAACATGGGGCCGGATCAGTATAAGAAACTTGCCGTTGCCATTGGCCAGGAAATTGAAAAAGGAATAGACGGTATCATCATCGGTCACGGAACCGACACCTTACATTATACCGCGGCCGCTTTGACCTTTATGGTGCAGAATCCTCCCGTTCCTATTATATTGGTGGGTTCGCAACGTTCGTCCGACCGTCCGAGTTCGGATGCTGCCTTGAACCTCATGCATGCTGCTACGGCTGCTGCTCATGGAGATATAGCCGAAGTTATGGTTTGCATGTTCGGACCTACTTCGGATGAATACGGATTCCTGCACAGAGGTACCCGCGTAAGGAAGATGCACTCTTCTTATCGCTCCACTTTCAGAACCATTGGTGATATTCCTGTGGCTACGGTTACCCGTAATGGTGTGGTTCCGCAAAAACCTATCTACAATCACAGACGCAAGGACAGAGAAGTAAAGATAACCCCGGTATTCGAAGAAAAAGTGGGTATGCTTTATTATTACACCAATATGCAGCCCGATATGATTGACGCCATGGTGGATAATGGTTATAAAGGCATCATCATCATTGGCACCGGTTTGGGACACGTGAACAAACCTATTTATCCCGCCATTGAGCGCGCCGTGAAAAAAGGTGTGGCCATATACATGACTGTTCAGACCTTGTGGGGCTATGTTCACATGTTTGTTTACGATACCGGCCGCGACCTTATGGCAAAAGGAATCATTCCCTGCGAAAACATGCTTCCTGAAGTGGCCTACATTAAACTGGGCTGGGCCTTAGGTCAGACCAGCGATCTGGAGAAAGTCAGGGACATTATGCTATCACCTATCAATGATGATATCACTCCCCGCGAACCTTACAACGGATACCTGATTTATCAGGGTGGTGTGAGGGAAGTGGAAGACTTTATTAAGAAAGTACACAAATAAAAAAGGGGCTGAAATTTCAGCCCCTTTTTTGTTGGAAGTATTTTTCTAAACGAAATGTTCTCCTTTTTCTATCTTCACATCGTTCACAAACTGACGAATCTGTTGTTCATCCTGTTTTTTGCACACCAGCAACACGTGGCCTGACTCGACTACGATATAGTCTTCCAGTCCCTGGAGAACCACCAGTTTGTCTTTAGGCATATTCACAATACAGTTGTGGCTGTCGTACATGATCACATTCTTGCCAATAATGGCATTTCCCTGTTCGTTCTTCTGACGGTTTTCGTAAAGCGAACCCCAGGTTCCCAGATCGGACCATCCGAAATCGGAACACAAGACATAAACATTATCGGCTTTCTCCATCACACCGTAGTCGATGGAGATACTTTTGCAGGTGGAATACGTAGCTTTTATAAATTCTGCTTCTGCAGAGGTATTATATAAACCTTCACCTTTTCGAAAAGCCTCCGTCATTTCGGGCAAATATTGTTCAAAAGCAGCAAGTATACTTTTCAATGACCAGATAAAGATACCAGCATTCCAGAAAAAGTCGCCGCTTTCGAGAAACTGAACTGCCATGTCGAGCGAAGGTTTTTCGGTAAAAGTCTTTACCTTTTTAATACGATCATCTTCTGCCGCCGTTTCTTTATCAATGATCTGTATATACCCATAACCTGTATCGGGGCGGCTAGGAGTGATACCTAAAGTAACCAGCCAGTCGTTTTCCGAAACAGCCTTCAGGGAAGATTCAATCACATTTGAAAAGACATCTTCTTTAAGGATGATATGATCAGAAGGAGCTACCACGATATTAGCATCGGGACATATTTCCTTTATTTTATAACAGGCATAAGCCACACAAGGGGCCGTATTACGACGCGTTGGTTCGGCAATGATTTGGTTGTCGTTCAAAAAGGGCAACTGCTCGAGGACCAGCGCACAATAGGATTCGTTGGTAACAATTAGAATGTTTTCGCGGGGAATAACACGTTCGAACCTGCGGAAGGTTTGCTGCAATAAAGTTTCACCGGTTCCTAAGATATCAAGAAATTGTTTGGGTTGGGAGGTCCGGCTCATCGGCCAAAAACGCGATCCAATGCCACCGGCCATTATCACACAAAAATTATTATTCATCTTTTGATCTTTGGTTCACAATTTTTTGCAAAAGTATTAAAAATAACAATAAAAAGTAAGTACAGAATTTTAATATCAGTCTGCCAAAGGAATAACACGAGCGATTGGGCTTACATAATACCAACGTTTGTTCGTCATACAGTAACATTTATATCTGGTGCGGATCTTATTTCCTTTTTGAAAAACACGGTCGTTATGAATTTTGAATTTAGAATTATCAGGTAGTTCTTCCAGCAAAACGCCTGTTTCTTCATGAGTATTATGAACCGATAAGGCCTTCTGCAATTCTTTTTCAGAAGAGGAGGATGCGTAAACAGTCCCTACTATGGATTTGGTCAACTCAAATTCAATTTCAGGAGGGAAAATATTGGATTCCAACAGCTCGAAAAGCAATCCTTTATAAATCTGCTTCCATTGTTTTCCGTGAGGAGCCACCCGGTTCTTATTTTTTTCGTAACATAAAAGGTGAGCAAACTCATGAGTAAAGGTAATAAGGAAAGAGTATTTATTCAGGGAGCGGTTGACGCTGATCTTATGAAATTTGCTGGTCCCATGAGGTGAACGGTAATCGCCCAGTTTGGAAACGCGGGCTGCAGATATTCTGATCTGTAGGGGGTACATTTGTACCCATTTAGAAACAATTGGAAAAGAAGCCTCAGGAATGAAAGGTTTCAGAACATCATTAAATACTGGCATGAAGCTGTTCCGTTTTCATCGCTTTCTGACTGAAATGTGAACACTTTTCGTAACGACTCTTTTTTGTTCCACAAGCAAATATTACGGAGATTGCCAGCAAAATTGCAACTATTTTCAGTTTCTTCATTTTCAGGATAAGTTTTTAGTATTTAAAGGTTCTAGGACAGAGAATTTTGGACAATCCTTACATTTATGTTTTCTTGAGGTATTGCATGCTACAAACAAAACGGAAATCAGACTCACTACAATCAGTTTAAACAAAAATCGTCTCGACCGGATCATTTCTAAATTTTATACAAATCTAACGATATTTCTGAAATCTTATTGTCAGCTTCTGCAATTTCTATGCTGATATTTGTAAGGCATAATGTATAATTCAACATAAGTCAGGCATGATGGGGTATTTTTTCTATTTCAAGAAAAAAAATGTTTAAATTCGCACAAAATCTGAATTTCTTGAAAAAGGTATTGTTCCCTATAGGTGAGTATGTTGATCTGATGTTTAAGGTGTTTACCCGGCATGAAAAGGGTTCCGTTTTTCGCAAACAGATAGCACAGGAGATCAACAATCTGGGTTTGGAATCCTTGGGAATTGTCGCAATCATATCAGTGTTTATGGGCATGGTTGTGGCTATCCAGACAGGTCATAATATTACCAGTGCCTGGATTCCGGATTATACGGTTGGATTCACGACCCGCGAATCCATTATACTGGAGTTCTCTCCTACGATTATTTGCCTGATACTGGCCGGAAAAGTAGGTTCTCGAATTGCTTCCGAGATTGGTACCATGAGAGTTACCGAGCAAATTGATGCCCTTGAGATCATGGGGATCAATCCTGCCAATTACCTTATTCTTCCCAAGGTAGTGGCCGCCTTGATGATATTTCCGGTTTTGGTTATCATCAGTATGTTTCTGGGGATATTCGGAGGATGGCTTTCGGCCATTTGGATGCACGTGGTAACCACTACAGCTTATTATTCGGGTATTACGCTTGATTTTGTTCCTTACGAGATTTTCTATTCTATAGTTAAGACTCTCGTATTTGCTTTCCTCATCACCACGGTTTCGGGGTATTATGGTTATATTACCGACGGCGGAGCGCTGGAAGTTGGTAAGGCAAGTACCAAGGCAGTTGTTATGAGCAGTATTCTAATCATTTTGTTTAACCTGATCATTACGCAATTGATGTTAGGATGATAGAGACCAAGCACATATCGAAACGTTTTGAAAACAATGAGGTCTTAATGGACATCAATATGGTGTTTGAACGCGGAAAGACCAATCTTATCATTGGTCCCAGCGGTTCCGGGAAAACGGTTCTGATGAAATGTATTGTCGGTCTGCTCGAAATTGACGAAGGCGAGATACTTTTTGACAACAGGCTTTTTAATAAAATGAACTTCTACGAAAAGAAGACCATACGCCAGGAAATGGGAATGATGTTTCAGGGAGGGGCCTTGTTCGATTCGCTTACCGTGGAAGAGAACGTGATGTTCCCCATTACTATGTTCACCAAACAATCTTTTGCGGAAAGATTGGACAGGGTTAATTTCTGCCTGAAAAGAGTGAACCTTGATAATGTCAATAAACTTTACCCGGCCGAGCTCAGCGGCGGCATGAAAAAAAGGGTGGCTATTGCCCGTGCCATTTCAATGAATCCCCGCTATCTATTCTGCGACGAGCCCAATTCGGGGTTGGATCCTAAGACCTCTATTGTCATTGACAACCTCATTAGCGAGATCACACAGGAATACGGAATGACCACCATCATCAATACCCATGATATGAATTCGGTGATTGAAATTGGCGATAAGATCGCTTTTATCTACAACGGAAAACTCTGGTGGGTGGGCGATAAACATGAGATACTCCGTACCGATAATGAGGAACTCAACAGTTTTGTTTATGCAACAGAACTAACCCGCAGACTGAAAAAAGGACCACTGTAAACCCTGGAACATGAATTTTTTGGACATTATTATCCTCATCCCTGTGGCATTCTTTGTCTTTAAGGGACTGAAGAACGGATTGATTATTGAAGTTACTTCGCTGGTGGCTCTTTTTCTGGGGATTTTTGCCGGGATCTATCTTTCAGATTTTGTCTCGGGACTGCTAATTAAACATCTGGGGCTAAATGCCAATTATACTTCGGCTGTGGCCTTTGTGCTGATATTTATCGCCGTATTGATACTCATGCGGATCATAGCCAAGGCTATCGAAAAGGTAATTGACCTAACGGCTTTGGGATTTGTCAATAAGCTTCTGGGAGCAGTTTTTGCCGTTTTAAAAGTGATGTTCCTGCTCAGCCTGGTTTTTTATGTTGTCAATAAATTCGATTTTAATGAAAAACTGATCACCCCTGAGGCCAAAACCAAATCATTACTTTATAAACCGGTGAGTGCCATTGCCCCGCTGACTATTCCCAGGATAAAGATGGAGTATGAGAAGCTGCAGGCAAAGGATACGACTTCTGTTGTAGAAAAAATAAAATAACTGCTTTCGAAAGTCAACTTATTACAAAGGGTTAACTAAAGAGTTTTCCTTTTGAATCGCCTTATTACCACCCAGGTAAGGTGCAGGAACAGAACGATAGACCAAAAAATTATGCTGTTCACATACCAATCGGTTTTACTGTAGCTGAGTTTGTCCAGCCCAAACAGTGCCGAACAACAAATGATACTTATGAGCAAATGATTGCCAAAACTCTGAAAGTTTGAGTATTTATCGAAAAATTTTAGCAGCCTTTTCATCATTTGCATTTTATAGTATCCTGAATCCCTAGTTTCGCCTTATTGTAATCAGGACATTGCAATAAATCCCAGTATTTCCCATAAGGTTCGCGGTGACCGAAGTTTTCAAAATAGGCTGCCTTTGTCATGGCATCTGTGGATAAAGCGCCATAATGATATTGTACTGAATTAAAAATGTTTAAAAACATTAATAGCAATATCAGGGCCAAAGCAGGCATTTTTATCCAGACCTTTTGTTTAAACAAATAATTTATAACTACCGCCAGACCTATCGCCATTAATCCAAACATATCGATGGCGGACCTTTGCCCGAAGCTGCCGCCATACCACCAACACCACCATGAAAAGATTATCCAAAGACTGATAATGAAAACCAACAGGGAAGGCAGAAAAAATGATCGCAAGGTTTTATAACTTAACAACATTCCGATAAATGCCACCGCAACCATGGGTGTATAAATGAGCAAGCCTTTGCGGAAGCTGAACAATCCATTGATGAGTTGAGGTTTTAAAAAGAAAAAGTGCTCATCGCCGTAAGAATAATAAAACCACTGGCCGGTTATCATTTTCCAATAGATGATCTGTGGTATCCATAAAATGAGGACACAAAACACCATCAGAAACATCAGCAGGTATTTTCTAAATAAAAGTTCGATACGGGGTCTTACATCTTTCAAAGAATTGATGCCGAAGAAAATAAAAAACAAAAAGAATATGGCATTGGGAGGCCTCATTATGATCAACAATCCGTAAACGATCCCTATTATCAAGGTTCTGGATATGGTTTGTTTTTCGTACCACTTTATGGTATAATAAATCATCACGTTGAACAATGCAAAGGAATACACGTGAGTCATGGGCCCGTAGAAGCTGGAAAAATAGAAGAGGTTGGTGCCGAAGACTATCAATAGCAAAACCACTGCCACCACGATAGGCTTGAAGTATCTTTCTAAAATCTTTCGTAAAAAGAACAATCCCAATATAAAATAGAACAAGGCACTTATCAAAAGAGCGTATTGATAAGGAGCCGAAAAACCGCCTGTATCGTAACCGTTCAGGTAAGCATACCAATGAGCCGCGTAGAAAAACGGGAGGTATAAATAAGCCATCCCCATGGTCATTTTGAGGACCATGGCACCATTAGCGGTATTCTTACCCCAGAATTTGAATTCGTGATGACCCTGGTAGTTTATTGAAAATTTAAACGTTAGATCGTGAAAAATGATGCTGGCAGGAAGATAACTATAGTATTCCAGAATGTCGTTATCAATAATGCTGCGGGGTGACTTCCAGGAATTGTAATTCATAATAACAAAAACAACCGAACCGATTATAAACAGATTCACCAGACGTGATATCCTGAAAGTATGGGGGTTTATATTTGAAATCAGCTTCTTCAAAAAAAATTGCAAGATGAGATCGAGGTAGTAATTGAGATTATAATCTACAAATTTACAATTTCTAAAATGGTTTATGCCTATTTTAATAATTTTTATACTAAATCATCATTAATCCGTGATGGAATTTGAAAAAGTTTCCCATCTGGCTATTTAAGTTAAAAGCGAAACACCTTTAATGTGCTTTTATTCTCAGCTGTATAATTCTAAGTTGAATTCAGATCAGGCCGAGTATAGGTTTTATGACATTAGTTATTTTTTTAATTTCCAGGCTGTCGCAACTGACAATCAAAAAATACGTTTAAATATTCCTCATGGTCAATATTCCTGTTTATCTTTTATTACCGAAACCACTAGGTTATCGACATAGACCGAGGTCTTTTTATTGTTCCAGATATAGGCCTTGAAAAGGGAAGCCCCATCGGTGATCTCCGGCAAGGTGAAATTATATTTCAAAGTATTCCAGCAATCTTTTTTAAGACTGTCGGTAATGATCGTGAAACTTTGGTAGGAAAAGACTTTTTTTTCAGTTGAAACTGATGTCACGAAATCTATGGTTGAATGGGTGCTGTTAGCAATAGGAAACATGTCGACACTCATCTCAAATTTGTTTTCGCCATGTAAATTCAGGTTTTTATAAGGTATTTCCATGGCAGGAGAATACTCAATGGTAGGAGTTATTATAAAACAACTGTTGCTGTCCTCACCGGGCAGGTAGGTTTTGGTCTTCGCGAAAGCGTTGCAAAAGATTTGTGTTCTGTTGAATTTTTTTCCGATAATATCTTGCAAAATAACTGCATTACTGATCTGAGCACTATCCTGGGTCCGTTGAAAAACGTACACTTCGTAGGGTCTTCCACCGAGAGTGGTAAAGGTCTGTGCGGGTTGAAAAAACGCTTTGAGAGCGAAGAATTTATTATCCATCAAGGATGCCAGGTCGAGGTGACCCTCGTTGGGGGTGAAATGCGCATCCCAAACCATAACATCGCCGGGTTCGGTGCCCGTGACAAGATCGGAAGCAGGTGGAAAGCTATAAAAAACCTTATGTGAATCGTAGGGATCGCTGCCTGTTTTGAAAAACAGATAGGCATTGCCGCAAAACACCTTGTTATCGCAAAGCTGTTGTTTTTTCATCCAAAAGGCTACCTTGTCGAGCACTTGTTCTTCGGGGCCAGCCTGCAAAGGCATAGGATAGAATTTGAAAGGCTCATAAATGATATATCCGAATAATAAAATCCCAATCAGGGCGAAAACAATTTTTTGGCGATTGATAAGGGGCAGAAAGAGGTTGATGCCTTTTATCCCGATGACTGCCGTGAGCGGAATGATGCCTGCTATTACGCGCGTGAGTCCGGCCGAGCTGTCCATACCTTTCCACCAAACATAGGAATGAGCAGCGAAATATAACACCGCTGGCAACAATATCAGCAAGATCTCATCGAGAGGAAGAGCGGCGATCTTACGTTTAAGCAGCACCGGCTGAAAATAGGCCACTATTCCGGCCACTATAAGAGAAGTGAACCCCAAACCGAATATTTCGCGGTAGTAGCTCACAAAATGCCAAAGGCTTCCTTTGCCATAAATGTCTAAAGCCCCTTTGTAAGGACTCTGTGTGAAAAACCAAAAAAAATCGTGGTAATGAAAATATCCGGCCACGCTGAACAATAAAAAACCGAAAAGCAGAAACAAAATAGGTATCCATTTTTTGTGGAGGATCAATGCAACGGCAAACAAAGGGATGATGACCAAACCTTCGGTGCGGGCAAACGGCAGAAAAGATATTATGAGCGCAGAGAGCCAATATTTTTTTCGAAAGAACAGAAAAACAGCCAAAATAAGTACAAAACCAAAGAGGGTTTCGGTGAGACCGGAAAAAATCAGTACAAAATACATGGGAGCAAAGATCACCAGCAGTATGCTGAGCCACGAAAACTTAAGTTCTAAGGTTTTGCAAACGCGATAGGCCAACCAGGCACTCAAAAAGCTGAGGAGTATGTTAAACAGTTGCAAACCAAAAAATCCCATCTGTGAGAAAGGCGCCGAAAGCACTGTAAACAGAGGCTTGCCCCAATGATCGACAAACAATGGCGGATGACGGAAGGCATAGGCCGAAATGAAATAATGGCAATAGACATCGGCCCCACCATAAACTCCGGCAGATGCCAGTGCCAGATAGATAAAATATCCTGTCAGGGCCAATAGCAGAAGCCCTACCAAAAGCTTTTCGTTTTGCCATATTTTACGATGCGATGTTTCCATGATTTATTTTTATCCGGATTTATATTTTATTGAGGCTGTAGGGGGCAGTAAAACAAACAATTAAACCGTGAATAATGATTTTTTCCAGGCATAAGGACCTGAATATTCGTAGGTTTATATTTGAATTTAGCTTCTTCAAAAAGTTGATTAAACCGAAATCTTCTGTGGTTGCTATTGTCCTTTTTATAAACTCCCCATTTATAAAGAGTCATTTAAACCAAAATTTTTCGAATTTCACATACTATTATCGACAAATTTACAATTTCTAAAATGGTTTATGCCACTTTTAATTATTTTTGCATGAAATAATCATTAATCATTGTAAAAGTATGAAAAAGTTTTTCTTCTTATTATTTGTAAGCGTTACGCTTATGTCGTGTGTTCCCTCTGAGGATAACAATGCTAAGGTGGATGCGGTACCTACCGTTTTCAAATTTTCGGACATGAAATATTTCATGAATTTTCAAACTATCACCACAGATCAGCGCCTGACTTCAGGATATTTCGCACGCGTGGATTCGGCAAATCGTTTTAGTTTTGGTTTTCATTGCGAAATGCAAAAGCTGAATGCAAAAAAAGCCAGTGGAGTTACCGTAAAAACCAGGTATTATTATCCCGGCGAAGGCGATGCTTCGGTGGTGTGCACTATATCGAAAAAAGATAGCGTTTTGTATTGGGAAGCTATGCAACTGAATCCTAAAAACGGTTTGAAAAAATGGGTGGATGTAGAAAAAGTTTTCGACTTCAAGAAAACCTATTCGGCTGACGAAATGCTTACGGTATACGTTTGGTCGCCAAAAGGATTGGTAGCCTATATTGAAGAACTTGCGGTTACGCCTAAAGAATAACTGCTAGCGTAAGAATGGGTGAATGAGGCCGATCTTTCTGCCATTGCATCCCCAAAATTATTTTTATTGCTCATCACAAAATATTGAACGAAAACAAACCCAAACTGGATTATTCCAGTCAGCTCGACGGCCTGAGATTCTTTGCCATACTGATGGTGATGATAGCTCACTGGCTGCAATGGCAATTGTATAATCCTATCTTCCAGAAGGCGCCTTACGGGCACGGGGTGACGCTGTTTTTCGTGTTGAGCGGTTTCCTGATCACCCGTATTCTGCTGGTTTACAAAAAAGAATACGAAGATGGCCAGGGATCGAAAATGAAGTTTATCAAGCGATTCTATATCCGAAGAGTGCTGAGGATCTTCCCTATCTATTATCTGACACTCATTCTGCTGTATTCGATCAACTATCAGAATACGCGTGAAGTGGCTCCGTGGCTATTTAGCTACTCGTCGAACATCTATCAGGCCATTCACCAGGTTTTTATTCGCGATTTCAATCATTTTTGGTCGCTGGCGGTGGAAGAACAGTTTTACCTGATTTGGCCCTGGATCATTGTGTTTATTAAGCCCAAACATCTGACCAAGGTGATCATTTTTTCGATTGTTTTGTCGCTGATCACCAAGGCCTATATTTATTTCTACGTTCACAACTGGATGGCCGGCAGTTATTTCACAGTGAGTTGTTTTCATGCGCTGGCGCTAGGTGCCGGCATTGCCTACATCTCGCTTTACCATAAGAAGCTGGCCGCATTTATTAAGAATCCGTTTCCGGTTTGGGGCATGATAGCTTTGTATCTGATGATGTATTATGTGATGATGGTGAAATACGAAAGCACATTTTATAAGGAGGTGATAGATGAATTCTTTTTTGCGCTGACGGCTGCCTTTATTATACTGCGGGCCTCCGACAATGGTTTCAAACTGCTTCCTAAGTTAATTCTGGAGAATAAATTTATTGTGTATTCGGGGCGTATTTCGTACGGCATCTATGTGTATCATCTTTTTATGCCGGGTATCTTTTATTGGGTGTCGCCTTATCTTCAATTGTATACCACCAGCAAATACACCAGCTTTGTGTTTCTGTATCTGACCACTTTTGTGGTGGCTCACATTTCGTGGAAACTGATAGAAAAGCCCATCAACCGTCTGAACAAGTATTTCCCATACTCCATGTATGATAAGGATAAAAAAACGAAGCCGGAAGCAGCAACAGATGCTGCGAAAGCAGCGGAACACTGACATGAGGCTGATCATGAAAAAAGTGGTGTTTTTCTTATTTCTTTCGGGCCTGATGGCTTGCGGCATAGTGGAGGACGAAAACATCCCTCAGGAGGAGGTCGTACCCAGCCAATTTTCATTGTCTTCGCTCAATCATTTTAAGAATCTGAACACTATCACCCTTAATAATCTGATCAGCCCCAACTATGTGAGCCACATGGATTCGGCCAACAACTATAGCGTGGGATTTATGAGCGCGGTGAAGGATTTGCACGACCGCGAACTTTCGAAAGTTAAAGTAAGGGTTCGCTATTATTTCCCGGGCGCCGGATCGGCATCCATCATTTGCACGGTTACGAAAGGCGATAGTGTATTGAATTGGCAGGGAGTGCCTCTCGAACAGAAGCTTGGCGCAAAAAAATGGGCCGAACAAGAAGTTACTTTCGATTTTATCAAGCCCTTTAAAGATGACGAACAACTGACCATCTACGTTTGGTCGCCCGAGAAGTCGGAACTCTATATAGAAGATCTCTATGTTAAACCCAAAAGCTGATGATGTTGCGCACAAAACATAAATCAACCTCGGGCCGGCCGCGCCTTTCCATAGGACTTCAGGGTTTTCGGAAACTGTTGTCGTCGTGGCTGTCGTGGATGGTGGTGCTGCTATTGTTCGGGTTTTATACGCATAAATATCTGGATGCGGAATTGTTCAACCAAAGAGAGGTGATACGCGACGACGCCATCTCCTACTACAATTACCTTCCCTCGGCTTTTATGCTGCACGACATGAGCTTCACTTCCACCCGTCTGAAACTCTGGAATACACAATTGCCCGATGGCCGACAAGTGAACAAGACCACCATGGGGGTGGCGTATTTCTATGCACCTTTTTTTCTGGCAACTTACTGGTTTTTCGAGGCTCATCATTACAATATTGATGTCTATAGCCCCATGTTTCATTTTGCCATAGGGCTGAGCGCCCTGCTGGCGGCCCTGGGGGCCATGATAGTGATGCGGAGCAACCTGAAGCGGTTTTTTTCGGAATGGATCACCTCGCTTTGCCTGGTGGTGATATTTCTGGCCACCAACACTTATCTTTTCAGTGTCTATAGTGGCACCATGTCGCATATCTACAGCCTTTTCCTCATCTCGCTCATGATGCATCTTTCGATGAAATGGTACGAGCGTCCATCGTTGCTGCTAACCGTTTTGCTGGGGTTGACGGCCGGATGGGTGGTGCTGATACGTCCCGTGAATGTGGTATTCTGTCTTTTTCCGCTTGTGTATGGTCAGGGTTCGTTGCGCGAAACGCTGAAGTTCTGGCAAAGCCAATGGATAAAGATTGCGGTCATGATTTTTGCGGCGTTTGTCGTTTGGATACCTCAGTTTCTCTATTGGAAATATGCCACCGGACATTTTCTTTTCTTTACGTATGGCGACGAAAGATTCTTCTGGACCCAACCCGAAATCATTCGCGGATGGTTCAGTTATCGCAGCGGATGGTTGGTCTATACGCCTGTGATGGCGCTATCCCTGGTAGGAATGGTTTTTCTGTATCGCACCCAGCGTAGACTATTCTACCCCGTGGCGCTTATCTTTGTGTTGAACACTTACGTGATCTATAGCTGGTGGTGCTGGTGGTATTCGGGTTTCGGAAGCCGCCCCATGATCGATTCGTATGCCATATTGGTGCTGCCCCTGGGCGCTTTGCTGGCATGGGTGGCCGACCGCCGCCGCATATGGCAGGCCTTGCTGATGCTGCTGATTGCCGGATGCGTACATCTGAACCTTTTCCAATCGTGGCAAAAAAACAAGGGCATCATCCACTGGGATGGGATGACCCGCGAATTGTACTGGGCGGTTTTCATGAAAGACAGCTTCCCGAAAAATTACGACCAAATGGTGAAACGCCCCGACTACGACTGCTCTTTGAAGGGCAGATGCGAGTAGCATGTTCCACAAAAGGTCGAAGTTTTAAAAGGAATTCATAGAATTTTCTGTAAAGAATAACTGCAGAAAAAACGATTGTATAAGTGGAGAGTTTTTTTTGCCAAATAAGCTCACCACACCAAAAAACTCCAATACCATAGGGGAGGATGCTCAGCAATAATTGTTTTTTGTTAAACACAATTATAATTCAGGTAATACTTTTTATTTTTATGACATTTTTAATTAAGATTATTTTATCATTTTTTATCATTGATTTATTATTTGTCATTATTAAATGATTTACTTTTATTATTATCTAATAATGATTTATAATCAATAGCTTCTTTATTATTTTTTTCTTATTTTTGACAATTTGATCTATAATAATAATTATTTTTTCCGTAACAATAATTATTTTTAGGTAAAAATAAACTACTTTTGAAATTCAATGAACAGGGTTTAAGAAAAGCCGGAGATAAGGAGGAGGCAAGTATTTTTATTTTTTTAGAAAAAGGATGAAATAAAAAGCGATAATCACAAAAAACAATTAAAATTATAACAATATGAGGAAAGTAAAAACCTATTACAAATCACTTACTCAAGCCGAATTCGAGAAATTGCTTACGCAAATGCTGCTTAGTTTGACCAATAATGCAAATTTTCCTTCTCTTCCAATAGCCTTATCGGTTATTTCCGGCAAACAAACCGAATGGCAAATAGAACTCAACCATTCCAAGCAGGGCAACCATGAATCTACCTCCAGAGCCAGTGATTTACACAACGAACTTATAGGATTGGTTAAGATAAACGGCGACTACATCAATAATACGGCCAGAGGCAATGTGTCCATGTTGCAATCAAGCGGGTACACAATGGCGAAAGAACGTGTTTATAAAAAGAAACCGATGATCCGCATTATTCAGGGGGAGATTTCGGGTAGCGGTAAAATTGTTATCAAGTCTATGCCAGGTGCTGCTGCTTACCTGGTGGATATTGTGCCCGATCCTATGCCTAAGAACCCCGATGATGCTGCATGGAAAAGGCTAAAGCTGAGCACACAATGCACTATTCCGTTTACAGGTTTTGAACCTTTGCGGAAATACTGGGCTCGGTTTTGCTATGTCACCGGCAAGGGCGAGGCTCCCTATTCAAAGCCTATTTGGTTTTCAGTTATATAAACTGGATTATAAAATTTTCGACTGAAAAACTTCCGGTCTGCTTTGGGATCGGAAGTTTTTTATTTGCACATTAACCACAACGAACACAAAGAAGGCACAATGAACACACAGAAAAAATTACAAAAGGCCCATTGTCCAATTGGCAGTAATAAAGTGTCAGGTAAATTAATTCGAAATGACAGGCAACCTTTTTGAAGAAAAAGTGTTTTATATTTACCACCTGAAATAAATATGTTTTATGAAAAAGATTTTATTCCTGTTTTTCTTGCTAATCGCCACAACACTTACCTCCCGCGCACAATGCTGGGACAATTTTCTTCAGATCAGCTTCGACTACGCAGAATGCCTCGAACGTCTGACCATTGATACCGTAGCGCATCATCATAACAGTTGGCAAATAGGCCATGCCAACAAACCCATTTTCGACAGCACCGTCTGCAACACCAAAGTCATCATCACCGACAGCACACAGCCCTATCCGGTAAATGACACCTCGGTCTTTATCATTAAAACCTCTGTAACTCCGGGGTTTTATTTTGATGGTAAAATGATGAGTGGTAATTACTTTGTTCAAACCGACTCGCTCAAAGATTACGGCACAATAGAGTTTTCGCCCGACCGTGGCCTTACCTGGGTGGATATGCTCAACGACACCAACTACGCCAACAATTTTAAATGGGATATCAAACCCATACTAACCGGTAATTCGAAAGGTTGTCGGCTTTTCTGGGGTTCTTTCTGGGATATGGGCTCCACCTTCAATCTCAACATGGGGGATACGGTATTTGTCCGCTTCACTTTCATCAGCGATTCAACTTTCGACAATCTGGGGGGACTCATGTTCGATAATCTTAGCTTTAACGATTGGGTAGAAGGCATGTCCGAAATACGTTTTAAGACCATACGCACCAGCATTTATCCTAATCCCGGCGACGATCATTTTACCATAGATTTCGAAAATCCGCTGAATCATTCCTTCCAGTTGAAGGTCTACGACATACGCTCGAAAATGGTTTACATGCAGGAAGGCATCACCGGCGAAAAAGTGTTTTTCGATGCCAAGTCCTATGCCCCCGACACCTATATCTACAAACTCACCGACCTCGAAGCCAAAAAACGCGGCTGGGGCCGGTTTGTTATAGCCCGTTAGACCGACAACAAAGAAATCATTCATTCATAAAAAAGGCATGCATGGATTTGCAGGCCTTTTTATTTTTTATTCTTATAACTTTATGCGCGTCCAACTTTCTACTTACTAAAAGTATTAAACTGTTTGTATCCCACTAGTACATCATACATCTTGCCCTGTTCGCGGTGGTAGACATAGATGGTGTATTCGTTGTCGGTTTCGTAATGCGAGCCTTCTAGCAGGGTTTCGTCACCCACCTTTGAACCGTTTTCGAGAAAAACATACTGGTAGTTGTAATAGCCCTGCTTCAGATAGAGGTTGGCCTCGTAGCCTTTGAGGTCGTAATTGTATTTCATTTTGGCATCGTCCGAAAATCGCCAATCAGTAAGTGTCCCGCAGATATATATGCCGCCATCGACCATAGGGGCATCATATTTCAGGAAAAAATGTACATGAACGTATTCTGACTCAATGTCGACATCGTTGATGTTGTCGTCCGATTTAATAAACATGCGTCCATTGATATCTTTGCGCGAAGCGAACACCTTGTAGGTCTTTTTTTCCTCGGCTTTCAGGTAGACATTGTAGCCATCGTCTTCCTTAAATATCTTGGCGATAAACTCAGAATAGAAGTTCATACCCTTGATATCGAACTCGCGGAAGATGTTGCCCCCGGAAAAAACATTCTGATCTTCGTAATCATAATCCAGTTTGTCGCCGTTGATGTACAAGGGCTTGAGGTTGAGAATGGCATTGTCCCAGCGGCCGTTCTGCTGTACTATCACTTTCAGATTCTTGTACGGATCGTTCACGGTGTAGCCCGACTTATCGATAGAGAAATCAACTTCCTGGCGGTAGTTGCGGTATTCTACCACAGTGGGTATCTTCACGATGGCCGTAATGTTGACCTTATTGTCGGCTATCATCATGCGGCGGGTGAGGATGAGGTTGTCGGGCTCGTCTTCTATGTAAACCTTGAGCAAATAATTCCCCGAAAGGGTAGGCTGCATGCGTTCGGTGGGCAAGGTGAGGCTGTAATGGGTATATTTCTGCAGGGTGTTGAAGGAGAATTTGTAATCGGTAACATCATCATCAAAGAAACCGTTCAGATATTCGTTGGGCTGCAGGTCCGACGGGGTCCAGTAAGCATCGCAATGTATAAAAGTGTACTTCATACGCTTGGTATCCCCGTCCATATCGTCGAAAGAGAGTATGAGTTTTTCGGTGGAGTTGAGGTTGAGGATGGGGGTCGTGAGGGCAAATCCTTCGCGATAAAACAGTACGGTTTTGATGTTGGGCTTGTAGATGTAGTCTTCGGCCCGCATATAGTTTTCTTTGAAATAGTCGGTACTGCCTGCCTGAATGCTGTCTTTGCCAAAGCGTTTTTTGTGCTGGGCCTGGGAAATTTCCGGATGGAAGAGCCCCAATAGCAAAAAGAAAGTGATGAGAATGATTGAATATTGACGATGATAATTTTCCATGGAATATTTTATGTTAACAAGAATGGTAAACAAAAGGGATGGTTCATAAGTTGGTTGTGATCCGATAAAAATCTAAACCACAAAGTTACACAAAGTAGACGCAAAGTTACACAAAGAAAATTTGCCGAAGGTACTGCTGATGATTAAGCAAGATCAAAGAATGAATCTAAAATAAAACGGGACATTTGAAAGCCACTGAAAGAATACACCAGGCAAAACAATAAAGCCATATAATAATAAAGCCTTTCGTTTTCCTCTCTAACCTTTTACTTCCGCAGGAATCACCTCCTTATATATTCTTCCCCACTTGATTAGCCTCCACAGTCTTTCGTGCAGATAGAAAAGGAAAATTTTGGTGAAGACTTCGGAAGTGCCTACCTTGAGTGCTCCAAGGGGGTTGCCCGATATGATCCAGGAGATAAATATGGTATCCATGGTGCCAAAGGCCCTCCACGAGATTCCCTTGAGCAGGCTGCGGAAGTTGGATAAAGGGTTGCTTTCGCGCAGATAAGATATCTGGTTCCACAATCTTTCGTGCAGAAAATAGAGTATGATTTTGGTGAAAACTTCTAAAATGGCAATTGGTAAAGCCACGGAAACCTTACCGAAAAAATAATAGGAAATTACGAAAGTATCGATGCTCCCAATGGTGCGCCAACTGATACCCTTAACCAAACTACGTGCTTTACTGTCGCTTAACATGGGCGCAAAGGTAGCTAAGTTATCCGAAATCAGAGCCCATCAGAGCATGTGAGGTGATAAATGTCAGGGAGGAGGATGAAGTGTGGGGGCTGGACGACAGGAATTCGAAAATGATATAATTATAAAATGATGCGATTACATTTTACAGCAAATTACTGTTTTTGAAGAAGGTGTTGTTCCATTGGGACATCGGAAAAAGTTATTTGGTGTCATTCAAAAGATCGTATGATATCGAAAGTTGTATCTGAAGCTTATTAGATGCTTCGTATGATGATAAAAGTCTTTCGTGGGCGTCATACGTTGAACCATATGAAGGCAATGAGAGTTACTGGATGTCATGCGATGCATCGCATGAAGGCAAAAGCTGTTATTTATTGTCATAGGGAAGAGCATATGAAGGCAATGAGTCTTATTCATTGTCATGTGTTGCTGCGTATGATAATAAAAGTGGTTCGTGGACTTCATACGAAAGAACGTAGGACGTCAAAAGGCATTATTGGATGTCATAAGAAGTAACTTATGAAGAAAACAGTCTTTGTTTTATGCTAATAAAACAAAGACTATCTACCTATTATCATCAAAAGTGCGAATCGATAATTTGCAATAAAAAGGCGATCATTCCACCACAATCTCATCCACAAATATCCAGGCAGGATAGCCAGCCCCCGAATGCCAGTCGGGCAGGGGACCGTGATTTTTTGCACGTACTTTTATATAGCGTGTTTCAGCGTTGGCTTTATAATCCATATCCACAATGGATGCCGTCATATCGCTATCGGGAGTGGTTGTTTTCAGAATAGCTATCGAGGTAAAATTAACCCCATCCAATGAAACCAAATATTCCACCGAGGCAGGCATCAAAATCCACGAACCTGCATCCTGCAAAAATCCGGCAGCAATCCTATGCACCTGTTGCACACTGCCCAGATCCACTATGGCTTCGAAATCAATGCCGTTAAAACCCTGCCATTCGCCCAGGCGGAAGTTCTTGCCGCCGCGCAACTGATCGATAAGGGCATTGTCACCGCCGCCGGTATATTGCGAACTATAGGGACTCAGCAAGGTGATCTTACGATTAAGATCGGTTTTGTAATAAGCGGCTTCCATAGCATGACTGAAATATTTATTTGCCATGGAGCAGAAAGCTTTTATGTGGGTACTTTCATTAAAAACCAACGGCTGTGTATATTTTAAAGGTTTTTCTTCACTTTGAGTGCCCGCAACCGAATAAAATATTTCTGCACCGGGGCTATTGGATTTCAATTCCACCACTATCGAATCGCTAAAGGTTTTATTCGTTTGGGTGCTGTATGGAGCCGTCACAAAGGTCTCGCCATGAATAGCCGACACAGGTATGTCGCTATCGGCCGTCCCCCAACTTTTGTTCGCTATGGCCGACATACTGCATTCAAATGTCCCTCCATTCATAATTTGGCTGTAGTCTATATATGATTTGGTATATACACTGCCGTTCAAGGTAGCGCTTTGTATGTAAAAGTTTTTAGAAGTACGGTTTTTGGCTTTGATGGTAAAGGTCTTGCCATTTTCCAAATGTATCTTCGCTTCCGCGAAAAGGGGCGAGCCAATAGCAAACTGCGTATTGCCCGGACATACCTGATAGATACCCAGCGCACTCAGCACATACCAGGCCGACATCTGACCGCAGTCTTCATTCCCGCAGAGGCCATCGGGTTTGTTGAAGTATAATGTCGAAAGTATCTTATTGACGAGTTGCTGTGTCTTATAAGGCTGATTCAGGTAATTGTAAAGATAGGCCATATGGTGGCTGGGCTCGTTGCCGTGAGCGTATTGCCCCACCAGTCCGGTGATGTCGGCCTGTTCGCGACCCTTTAGCGATTGTGAGGTGCTGAAAAGCTCGTCCAGTTTTTTGATGAGGTTGGCCTTCCCGCCATAAGCAGCCGCCAGTCCGCTGATATCCTGCGGAACGAAGAAGCTATATTGCCACGCATTGGCTTCCGTATAATTGAAAGTCACCTCGGCAGGATCAAAAGGTGTTTGCCAGGCCCCGTTAAACTTGGGCCGCATAAAACCTGTTTGTGGATCGAAGATATTCTTCCAGAACTGTGCACGGCTTATATACTCTTTGTAGCCTGCCTCATCGTCATTGGCCTTACACATCATAGCGATGCACCAATCGTCGTAAGCATATTCCAGAGTGCGAGATACCGATTCTCCCTCCTTGTCGCCGGGTATATAACCATACTTCTTGTAAGCTTCCAGACCAAAATCGTTGCTGGTGGCACTTGCCTTCATAGCCTTGATGGCTTCCGGAACATCATAATTCGTAAGCCCTTTCGCATAAGCATCAAATATAACGGATATTGCATGATAAGCAATCATGCAATTGGTTTCGTTGGCCGAAAGCTCCCACACAGGAAGCAGGCCTCCTTGCTGATATTGCTGAACAAAGGTATTTACAAAATCGTTGGTTCGTTTGGTGTCTATCAGCGAAAGCAGGGGGTGTTCGGCACGAAATGTATCCCACAACGAAAACACCGTATAATAGTCAAAACCACGTGTATAATGTGTTTTGAAATCCCTTCCGAGATAAGCCCCGTTGGCGTCACTGTACAGGTTGGGATTGATCATGCAATGATACAGTGCGGTATAGAAATTAACGATATCATTAGTATTGTTGCCGCTCACTTCTATTTTGCCCAGTTCGCGGTTCCATTCGGCCACAGCCTGTTTGTGCACCGCATCGAAGTCCCAGCCTTTGATACCGTCTTCCAGATTGAGATTGGCAAACTCCACATTGTTGGCGCTTAGGCCTATCTTCAACATTACTTCTTTTTCGTTATCGAAGCTAAACCACGCCTTCACATGTTTGCCACTTGCCTTGTCCTGCGATGTTTTGACGATATTACCCTCGGCATCCATCTCGCAAAGACCAAATTGTGAAAAAGGTTTGGAAAACTGAATATCGAAATACACCACCTGGTTCGTGGCCCATGCAGCCGAACGGCGCATACCGCGTATATGACTGTTGTCGACAAATTCAACATAGGCATCCAACACCACGTCGCGGTGTTGCAGATCGAGTATGATATTATTCTGCGTTCCACCTGAATAAGTGTAGCGGTGAAACCCCGCCCTTTTGCTGACGGTAAGTTCGGCATTGATGTTGTTTTTGTCGAGCTTCACAGCATAGTAACCCGGCGAAGCCTTTTCATTTTTATGAGAGTATTTGGAAGCATAGGCATAGCCTTTCAGATCCACCTTGCCCGAGGTGGGCATGAGCAAAATATCGCCATAATCGGAACATCCGGTTCCGTTAAGATGGGTATGAGAAAAGCCATAAATGATGGTATCGGAATAATGATAGCCTGAGCATCCGTCCCATCCGCTGAGGCGGGTATCGGGACTCAGTTGAACCATTCCAAAAGGCATGGTAGCCCCCGGGTAGGTATGGCCATGACCGCCTGTGCCTATAAAAGGATTCACATAAGCGGTGTAATCTTTGTTCTGAGCGGAAAGCGAATAGCATACCACCATTACATTAACCAATAATAATACAATCGTCTTTTTCATGAGATTTAGTATTTGACATCAAACAGGCTGCTAACCCTGATGTGCGTTTTCAAATATTCCAATGATTCTTTGCTGTTGGCAAAAACCTGAACGCTGCTGTTGGGCATCATATCGAAGAAGTTATCCGATAGCGGGATATCGCTGCCTTCGCAATTCTCGAAACGGATGAAAACATTCTTCGCCAGCTTTTTGCATGAAAGAGTGATGCAGGCTTTGCCGGCCAGTGAATCTATCTTCCAGCTCAGACCGGGATCCTGCAGAGTAAGGTCTTTGGGTTTCTGGAAATAGAGGAAATTATTGCTTACCACTTGATCGTTCACTTTCAAACAGGCATAAAACACCAGAGAAGGGAGTTGCAGCTTATCGGCCAGCAGCAATTTAGTATCTATCTTATCGGCCAACAAGTTGGCGCCGGCTTTAAGGGTGACAGCTTTCTTTTGCTGCCAGCGCAGCTTGCCGTCGAAACCCATCAGCTGCAATTCGAGCTGAGCGCGGGTGTTTTCCATCTTGTCAGAATTCAGTCGGACCTCTATTGTATTGTCATTCTGCTCCAGCGTAACCAGAAGTTCGTTGTAGGCTTTCTTTACAAAGTATTGCAATGCCTTGGGATTATGATAATAATCCATTGATGACCAGGATACCACCGGCCAACAATCGTTCAACTGCCAGTAAAGCGTTCCCATGCAGCGCGGTTTGGCGTTGCGGTGAGCTTCAATAGCTGTCCGTATGCCATAGGCTTGTACCAGCTGACTGATGTAAATATAGTCTTCCGTAGTCTTGGGCCGCTTATATTCTCTTAGTAGATAGGTTTCAATGGTTTCGAAACCGGTTGCATGTTTTTCGTGGCATTTCAGTGCGGCAGAACCCAATGTGAGGTCTTGGGCATCCATGGCTTTCAGCAGGGTAGCCTTTTCAGGGAATGCCTGGAAGCCGTACTCGCTGGCAAAGCGACCTACTTTCTTTTTGTAAACATTGAAAGCCTCCATGCCCCACCAAACGCCCCAATAATGTGAATCGCCGTCCGAAAGACTTTGGGTTCGACCCCAACCGTATTTGGGTGAAGAAGGCCAGTAGAACCTGCCGGGATCATAAGCCTTTAGAGCCTCTGGAATCATCTTGTGGAACAGGCTAAGATAATCTTGCCATATGCGGGCACTGTCGGTCGGGCTGTATTTATATTGTTTCTGCCAGCCCCAGTTGTGCCAGCCTTCGTCGCTCTCGTTGTTGCCGCACCACAAGGCAATGCAGGGATGATTGCGTAGTCGCTTCACCTGATAAACTATTTCTTCATTTACATTGTTCAGATAGGCAGAATCACCCGGGTACATGGCGCAGGCAAACATAAAGTCCTGCCATACGAGTATGCCTTTGGCATCGCAGAGATCATAAAACACATCATTTTCATAGATGCCACCACCCCATACGCGCAGCATATTCATGCGGCTGTCCACAGCCCTGTCGAGCAGGTCGTCGTATTGCTGAGCCGTGACCCTTGCCGGGAAATTATCCTGTGGGATGTAGTTGGCACCTTTCATAAACACAGGCACACCGTTGAGTTTGAAATAGAAGGATTCGCCATCGGCATCCTTTTCGTTCACTACCTCTATGGTGCGCAAACCGGCAGTGAGATCTTGTTTGGCAAGGCATTTATCCTTCACAAACACTTCGACATTGAAATGATACAGATAAGGTTTTCCCAGATCATGCGTCCACCAGAAAACAGGGTCCTTCAATGAGAAATCAACCGAAACAGCATTGTCACCCTTTGTCAGGCTCACAGTCTTTGAACCGTAAAGCATGCCGGTATTGGCGTCGGTTACCTTAACCATAGCCTGGCAGTCGGTATCAGAATTTATGGCAGAGGCAATGGTCAGGCGGGCTTCCTTTTTATCCAGGGAATGTTGAATAAACTGCACTTCCGAAAGCTCCACCTCGCTCCAGGCTTTCAGATAAATGGGTTTCCAGATGCCGCAACCTACAAAGCGTCCGCCCCAGTCCCAACCGAACTGATATTGCGCCTTGCGGACGAACAATCTTTCGTCGCCGGGCAGAGAATAAGGTAGTCGGGAAGCCATTTCTTTCCCTTTTGTGACGGCTGATTCGAAAACAATTTCAATCTTGTTCTGGCCTGTATGCAAGTACTTTTTTACATCAGCATTCCACTGCCGGAACATATTGTCGGCGCTGATCACCGGTTGATCATTAATAAAAATGGAGGCATAAGTGTCCAGACCTTCAGCTATCAACTCCACATGATTACGCTGCAACAGACGGTCGTCTACCTGAAAGGTGCTGCTATAGGTCCAGGCTTTGGTTTCTATCCATTGCAGATCTTTCTCGTTGCAGCCATAAAAAGGATCCGGTATCAGTTTGTTGGCAAGCAGATCGGTATGTATGCTTCCGGGAACCTTAGCCGGGTAACAATCATGATTGCCTTTTTCTCCGAACATCCAGTTGCTATGAAGAAAGAGGGTGTCAGAAGTTTGAGCCTGTACCCCTGAAAGATGACCTAAAAACAAAAATAACAGTATATAGTTTTTGATCCGGGTCATATTGATGAATTAATTGTTGATCTGGTTCCATATCATAGAAGCAGCGCCCAGAATGGCGGCGTCGTTTTCCTTGATACCGGAAGGAAGTATCTTGATTTTATTTTTATAGATATTGAGGAGGTTGTTTTCGAAACTCTTACGCAAGGGAGTAAACAGGATATCTCCCGCATTCGAAATACCCCCGAATATAAAGATGGCTTCGGGGCTGGTATAGGCAACGCTGTTGGATAAAGTAAGCCCCAGCACTTCGCCTGTGTATTCAAATGTCTTTATGGCCGCCTCATTGCCTTGTAAAGCCTGATCGTAGATGTATTTGGGGGTGATATCCTCATCAGAAGGACCCTTGGGGTGAGCTTTTCCATTAAGCATTTCCAGATACGTGGCCTTGATACCTTTGGCAGAGCAATAGGCTTCGAGGCAACCCTTACGTCCGCATCCGCAAAGTCTTCCTTCCGGATAAGTAATGGTATGGCCAATTTCTCCTGCAAATCCATCGTGACCGTATACCATTTCTCCGTTTACCACTATGCCGCTGCCCACACCGGTACCCAGCGTTATAAAGATAAAATCCTTCATGTTTTTTGCATTACCATATACCATTTCGCCTATGGCTGCAGCATTGGCATCATTGGTCAGAAGCACAGGGAGGTCGAAATGTTTTTTAAACAGATCAGCCAAAGGAACTATGCCTTTCCATTTCAGGTTGGGAGCAAACTCAATGGTTCCGGTATAATAGTTCCCGTTGGGAGCTCCTATCCCTATTCCAATGATCTCAGAGTCTGGCAGTGTTTTAAAAATATCCTTTATGTGTTCACTGACCACATCCGCAAAAACAATGGCATTATCGTAAGTGGCAGTATCCACAGAAAATTTGGCAATGCAATTTCCTTGTTCATCCACAAAACCAAAGACGGTATTGGTTCCTCCAATATCTATTCCAACAGCAAGTTTTTTCATAGTAGTAACAGCGAGTGTTAAATGAGTTTTTTTCTATAGCCTTTCAGTCCGTAGAATAAGAGGTAAACATAAGAGAACAAAGGTACGACAAATGAAATGTGGACTCCATAGGAATCGGCAATCATTCCCTGTATGGGCGGCAAAAGTGCTCCGCCCAAAATCATCATCACCAAAAGAGATGAACCTTGAGAAGTGTATTTTCCCAATCCGTCGATTGCCAGCGTAAAGATATTCGACCACATAATGGAGTTAAAGAGTCCTATGGCCAATATGCACCACATGGCTACCATGCCGTTGGTAAATAGGGCGATTAGTATCAACACAAAGGCAACTATAGAGAAATATGCCAGGGTTCTGGAAGCCACCGAGCGACCCAACATGAAGAGTAAATAGTTGAGGACGATAAAGATCAGATAGTACCATACCTTGTCGAAAGTCAGGCCTTTCATATACCAGGTGATGAGGAAAATGACCACAAAAGTTACTATTGCCATAAGCAGCATCAACAGGTATTTGCGGCCTTTTTTCAGGTTGCTCAGCGAGATGGCTCCCAGAAAACGGCCTATCATGGCCCCTCCCCAGTAGTAGGCCAGATAATTACTCGCTTCATCTTTTGATAAGTCCATGATTTGTGGCAAGTGCATAAACGAAACCAGATTATTTCCAATGGTTACCTCTGCACCAACATAAAAGAAAATGGCGAACATCCCCCATGTTAGATTCGGGAATTTAAAAGCTCCGGCATTTTTTTCAATTTGATCTTTATTTGAAAAAACCGGAAGTTTGCTAAAATAAATCACTATGGCTAAAAGCACCAGTATTCCACCTAAAAAAACATAGGGCCACTTTACTGATGATGCCCCAACACCTACTTTCGTAAGAAGGAAAAATCCTCCCAAAACGGGAGCTAATGTTGTCCCTAAGGAATTGAAAGCCTGTGATAGATTCAATCGGCTGGAAGCAGTTTCGGGAGTACCGATGATGGCAACATAAGGATTAGCCGCTATTTGCAAAATCGTAAAACCAAGTCCAAGCAAGAATAATGCACCAAGAAATACTCCAAAAGAATGAAAAGTTGTGGCAGCGGGGTAAAACAGAAAACATGCAATAGCAGAAACCAGAAGACCCAGAATAACACCATTTTTATAGCCAATCCGCGAAATGGGATCGCCTAGTTTTGCAGAAAGTATGAAGTAAATGACCGAACCTAAAAAGTAGGCAATGAAAAAATAAAACTGAACAAGATTAGTCTCAAAATGATTCAGCGAAAAGACTCCTTGTAAATATGGACTAAGAATGTCGTTCAACACAGTGATAAACCCCCACATAAAGAAAAGGGTGGTCAGTGCAATCAGAGGGTAGGTGTAATTGGTGTTTTTCGAGTTTTCCATGAGTTTAATAAATTGTGGGTTACACAGATTCTCTTTCAATGAGAACGGGTTTTAAGATGACTTCCTTTTTCGCTTTTCTGGGTTTATTGATCTCCTGCATCAGAATATTTACCGCATGTGTACAGATTTCTTCCAGAGGCTGGTCAATAGCGGTCACCTGAGGCGTGGTCAGTTTGAATGCGTCTATGTCATCAAAGGCTATAAATGCCATGTCTTTAGGGATATTTATATCCAGATCATGAAAGGTTTCCAGGCAGGCTACAGCAATATTGTTGTTGATGGCAAAAATGGCATCTATACCGGCTCCTCCTGACTTTGTTAGTTTTGTGATCTCTTTCTTAACTTGCTCTTTCACCTGATCGAAAGGGATCTCGATAAGGAGTTTCTCCGAAAACTTAAGTCCTGCCTCTTCTAAGGCTGATTGATACCCGCATATACGTTCTTTGATGGAAGAAACGTAGGATGGTGATACAGAGAAGGCAGCGATCCGTTTGTGACCTAATTTTATTAGGTGCTGTATGGCGTGATTGGTAGATTCTTTGTTGTTAATGCCTACAAAATTCGCCTTAATTCCTTTGAGTTTTCTATCTATCAATACAAAGGGATAGTCCTCTCGAAGCAATTGTTGAAAATCGTCGCTCTTTTTCTGAGAGGAAGATACAATGATGCCGTCGAATTGCTTTTCGCGCATCAAGCGGATGATCTTCCTTTCTTTTTCTGTGTCTTCATCGGTGCTGCATATTACCAGGTGGTAGTTTACTTTAGCCAGTTTGTCCTCAATGGATCTTGCCATTTTCGAATAAAAAGGATTAGCAATATCAGACACCACCAGACCAATGGTGTTGGTTACTCCCATTCTGAGGCCACGGGCCATAAGATTGGGTTTGTAATTGCACTCTTTGGCATACTTTAGTACCCGTTTTTGCGTCTTTTTGCTGATCCCATTCTCATCGGCTTTATTGTTCAGGACCATAGATACAAGCGTTTTCGAAACGCCCAGTTCACGAGCTATATCGCTTAAAGAAACATTACTTTTCATTTGAGAAATTTTTCTCAAATATAATTAATAATCTAAATCGGTTTAGGATTTAAAAGATTTTTTTCAGAGGAAAGGGTTTTTATTACTTTATTTTTGATCCAATCAGTGCCTTAAGTGGTTCCAAACCCACAACACTTCCTTCTTGTATGGCCTTCAAAACAGCCCCCCCTCCGGTAAAAATATAATACTTCGGGCTGTCGAGAGCCACAATGTACAGACCAGGCAACAAACGCTTCAGTTCCTGCATGGTATCACCACCTCCGTATAGTTTTATGGCAGCTGCATTGCTGTCGATCAACTCGTCGAGGGCAATGGTGCCATCATTAAAGTAAGGAGTGAAGCCCATAACGGCATTCACAAATATGGTTTTGGCACCAGTGAATATTTTTTTCACTTCATCGGAACGAAATGAACTTGGGTCAACATCCAGTATGTAGTTTAACTTGGTACCGGGTTTCAGGTCGCTGATGTTATGGGTGCGAAATTGTCCTTTCAGTTTGCCGTCCATGGTGTCTGACTCCACTATGCAAGGCAATTCTATCAGTTTACCGGGAAATTTGGCTGCATATTTCACAAAGGTTTTGGCATGTTCAATATCATCTGACTCTATGCCTTTGATCTCAATGCCGTATTTAGCGCACAAATAAGCATTGTAAATTACACCTCCCAACACCAGATAGTCACTTACTTTCAACAGTGCATTCAGCGAATCCACTTTGGTGTCGAATTTGGAACCGGCAACCACCGAAACGAAAGGCCGTTCGGGATGATAGATGCGTTCGAGGTTGGCTATTTCTTTTTGCATGAGGAATCCCGCATATGACGGAAGGTATTTGGCTACTTTCACCGTAGAAGCATGTGCCTGCCATGAACCAAAGGCATCGTTCACAAATATATCGGCCAATCCGGCCAGCTGATAGGCAAATCGGTCGGCGCTGTCGTCTTTGGCTTCTTCACCGGCAAACCAACGTGTATTGGGTAGGTAGATGCCATCTATTTCCGTTTCTCTAAGGTCGCGTATCAGGTGATTGATGGAGGTTTCTATGCCCAGATATCCTTGTGTGCCGTATGCCTGAAATTCAGGGACCTTAAGTGTGATGTGCAGTTTGTTTTGCAAATAGTCGACGATAGGTTGTATGGAAGTATCGTCGGAGATGCTGATCTCGCCTGTCTTTTTGTTTTTGGGCCGACCGGCATGTGTCATCAGTATGATCTTTCCGCCCTTGGCAACTATATAGAAAAGGGTTCCCAGGGTGGCATCTATGCGGTAAGGGTCGTGGATGACACCTTTTTTCACTACATTATGATCAACTCGTACTAAAACTATTTTGTTTTTCAGATCGGCATCCTGCAACAACGGCAGATCTATGCCCTGCAACACTTTATTCATAACGGTTGTAATTTAAAATGTCTCCGGTGTTTTTCCGTATCTTTTCACGCAAAGTACTTTCGGAATATCCCAGGGTGATGAGCAGACCAATGCGTTTGCTTTTAGGAATGTGAAGCATTTCGGCTATTTTTTTCTCGTTGAACCAACCCAGCATACAGGTGCCCAGGCCTTCTTCGGCAGCCTGAAGACAGAAATGCTCGGCAGCTATGCCGATATCTATCAGGTAGAAGTCTTTGTCTTTGATGCGGCCGCCTATTTGCGAGATCATGGTCGGCTTTTCCATTACAATAACGGCTATCACCGGGGCTTCTTTCACAAATTTGTTGAAGGCAACCACTGTGTTATAGGTTTCTTTGGCAATGCGGTCTTTCAGTTCAGTATCATCTACAATGATGAATTTCCAGGGCTGCGAATTGCAAGCCGAGGGAGCCAGGCGGACCGCCTCAATGCAGCGCTCTATCTTTTCACGTTCAACGGCTTGGGTAGTATATTTTCGAACACTCTGACGTGTTTTGACTAGTTCGGGAAAGTTCATGACTTAACTTCTTTGGTTTTTACTTTGGCTACAACCCATTCTTTCAACTGTCGGAATTCTTCTTCGGTGAAATGTTCTTTCGGAAACAGGCTGAAGCGAAATTTGTTGGGATAGATCATGATGACTTCGGGGCTGATGAGGGCCGACTGGTAATATTCCCAGTTGTTGTTGCTGTTTACATTGGGGGCTTTGACTTCAATATTTTCAGCGGTAAATTTATAACTAAAGGGGTTCTTAAAGTCGGGCATTTTAGAATACATGCGCTTGCCTATCCTTTTGAGATTGTAGAAATACAACAAGGCAATGGCAAAACCATAGCAGAGCAGAAACCAGGAAGCCCAGTTGGTGTAGTCGTGCGTTTCGGAGAAGAACTGAAACGTCAGCAACAGCGCCCCAACGAAGAAAGATAGTGCACCGACAATGAGCAATAATCGGCTCCGGACAGGATACATCTTCTGAAAATGGGTGGTATAAGCCAGTTGAAGATCTTCGGAGGTGAAGAGTATGGTTTTTTCTATAGATTCCATAACAGTGGTTTAATGATTCGGGTTTTTAATCCATGCAAATATAACAAAATACTATGGATGCCAAAGGTAGTAAGCTCACAAAAATCGGAAGAGGAATGGGCAGTATTCCTATTTATTGTAATTTTACTTCAGTAAAAATCCTCTAAATCATTATCCATGGAAAACCTTATGATACTTTTAATGACACCAATGAACCATAATACCGGCGCCGGCAGTCCTTTGGCATCATTGATCATGTTTTTCATTGTAACAGCCATTCCGCTCAGTTGGGTGATACCTTATATCATTCGAAAGAATCGTAAAAAGAAAGGCCATCAAAGGAGAATTTCGGCTACAGCCAAAACCCAGATAGAACAGCTGAAGGATCTGGCCGACCTGAAAGAAAAGGGAATGCTTACCGAAGAGGAGTTTATTGCCCAGAAAAATAAGGTGCTCGGAAGAGAGTGAGAGACTGTTTAAATTTGTTTTAAAATAGTTATTCTGATACAATTTCGGCTAAAGTAAAACGTTTGTCCATATCTGACCCCCCGACTTAAAAGTCGGGGCTATTGATAATTAGGCACGACCTTTAGGTCGTGATTATTTTAAGATCAATGAAATGGCTTTAGCCAAAACTAATTAATGAAATTGAAACAAGACAGATTAAAACAGTCTCTAAGATTGATTAAAAATATTTTACAGTAGAAGATAAACTCTACTAATTAAACTCTTCAATTAATTAAACTCTTCAATCAGAGTAATGGCTTGTAAAATATCAGCTAAATACTTTTTGGCCTGCTCCGTCATAAAGAATCCACTCTGATTAAGTCAAAAAGATGAAAACGCCGCAGATTATTCACAGATTACTTTGTTTAGATATTGTGTTCATGAAACGCTGTGCTTTTTTCGCAGATTATTTTAATGGTAAAGAAATTCGTGAGGTCGCTTCGCGCGGTTCGCAGATTATTCAAAATACGGCACAATTATAAAATAATTATCGCAGACCAGTTTACTTTGTAAACTGCTAAAGCGATGATACTCCAAGATTTTTTAAACTTAAAAAATCTTGCAATCTGCGAAATTTAAATTTTAATTGTAATCTGCGAATCTGCGAATCTGCGGCTAAAATAATTAGTGGCTAATATGAGAGCCTCAGGTTTTATTCGCTAAGCAGTTTCACAATATCATCGTAGATCAATTGTCCCGAGCTGGGGCGTTTGGCATCCATGTCCACTATCTTTCCTTTTTTATCCATCAGCATATAGCGGGGGATGCTGTTGATCTGAAAATATCGGGTGATCTCAGAGTTCCAGTTGCCCGGCGAAATGCCCAGCTTGCCTTCCATGCCTATCTGTTGCACGGCGCTCTTCCAGGCCTCTTCGGTTCCATCGATGGAGATGTATAGGAATACAATGTTCTTGAGTTGTTTGGGATCGAACATTTCGTGCAGCTTTTTGGAATAAGGCATTTCGTTGCGGCATGGACCGCACCAGCTGGCCCAGAAATCAATATAAACTACCTTGCCTTTGAAATCGTCCAGGCCAAAATAATTGCCCTCCATATCTTTCAGCATGGGGTAGTCGGAGCTGGATTTGGAAGTCTTCACCACGGTGCCGGGCTTTTCTTCTTTGGTTTTTTCCACCACTTCTTTGGTTCGTATGCGTGCCTCGCATTTCTTTTTCAGCACTTGGGTGTAAACGCCCGCGGGGCCTTCCTTTTCTTTCAGCATTTCATAGATGTGTTTGGCAGTGTAGGGCGCCACCTTGTCGCAGTCGTTGTTCAGGAAATCGGCTATATACCAAACGAGCGAAGCCGGAGGCAATTGCTGCTGGGCCATTTGTATCTTGCTCTCCATAGAGATGTTATAATCCTTAAACTTGACGAAGCCATTGGCTTTGGAGGTGAAGTAAGTGATGTAATACGTCAGAAAATCGCGGTAAGCCTCGCAAGGCAAGAGTTCATCTTTGCAGAGTTTCTTATCAATGCCATCGAGCATCACATCGGGCAGGGCATTCACCTTGGGTATCTGCGCCGACTGGCTGGCTGTGATGATGGGATACGAAAGCAGGGAGGCATAATAGGTGTAGCGTATGGTGTTTTCGATAAAGTTGCGGAAGCTTTCGCTGAAGCGGGCCTTGTCGGGATGGTTGTTGTAAAAATCCAACTGTTTTTTGTGGGCGGTATACAGCATGTTTTCAAAAGCATCAATACCATTGGTGAGAATGCTTTGCTTGACGGCATCGCGGTCCATATCGTTATGAAACTGGCTGAAAAAATCTCTGAGGAAAAGGTTTTCGGCTGAGGTTTTTCCGATGAAGGTGATGGCCCGGTAGAGTGTATCCATGCCTACGTTCAGGCTTATCTCCACGCCGGGTTCCAGATAGAGCCACACCCACTGAGCGTTGTAATGAAATTTGGCCAGGGCAGGCTTATCCAGGGCGACCGACAGGGTGCAGGCATTGTCGAATATGGCTGCTTTGGTCTGTGGTTCGTACTGGCTGATGTAGGTTTGCTGGCGGGCGATGCTGCAAGTGTCGGCGGCCGACATGGCAAAACGAACCGATATTTTGGCGCTGTTCTGCGCCGTGGCCAACAGCGGAAACAACAGGACGAGCAGAATGATTTTTTTCATGAAATGCATTTGACAATGGAATTGAAATCAAAATTAAGGAATTTTTGCCAGAGTTGGCCTAGGAAGAGATAAGGTTTGAAAGAAGCTCTTGCCCTTACTAAAATTTGTTTGAAATTCATTAAAATGAAAATGAAATTCACCATACTGAAAATAGAATTCATTAAACTGAATTTAAAATTCGGTTCCTGACGAATAAAATTTTGCAGTCCTATAACATGTCTGCACCTCATTTCTGCCAGTCTGCCAGTCCACTTTTTTTCCATCTCCTGCTTATATTCCCACGAACAGCCTTCAAATTTATTCATGCAACATCTATTGTCGTTCATGTCACATTCTCGGTCAATCATGCAATATCCTTTGTCAAACATGACACATTCTCTGTCAAACATGACAATTTTTGCCAATCATGACATATTCCACGTCAATCATGATATATTCTAGGCCAACCAAAGCTCCAACTCGTCAATCATGTCGTTTCTGAGGTCAAACATGCGAGTCTTCTGGTCATTCACGCGAGTCTTCTGGTCAATCATGCAGATCTTCTGGTCAAACATAAGCCGCCAACCCCAATCATACCCTTCACCATGTCAAACATCAAACATATTAGGCCAATCATACCCTTCTGGCATACAATCATGCGCCATGCAATCGTCCTCATGCGCATCTTCATCCCAAACATCAACTTCTTTTTTTCAAAAAACACAACCTACCTGCCGGTTTTTCTCTCAGCCGGGCATGTAAAAACATAAAAATAGTCACAAAATCATCTTTAGGAATGAAATAAACTAATGCTAAGTGCGAAAGATTGTATGTGGCATTTGGGCTGATCCGACTTCCGAAATATACCGATAGTAATTCACCTCATTAACATGGCATAGCCATCATACTGGGGCCATGCCTACTTGTTTTTCTTTTCTGAGTTCTAACTCCTTTACTCCTATTTCTTATTTTCCTCCCGTACTAAGTTTGATCTTTTGTTTTAATATTTGAGCTTCGAACATGGCGTTGCGGTCGGCGCCGCCTCCTTGCCGGTATTGGTTTTCGCCTTGCTGGCCCCCCATACCTTGTCCGCCCATGCCCTGAGAGTTGTTGTGCTGAAATCCACCGCTGCTGCCGTTGCCGCCTCCTCCCTGTGTGTTAGCGTCCGAAGGGGTTTCGGGTTTCTCCATAGCATTTTCCTGCAGCGTCATCGTTATTTCCTGTTCAGCCACTTTTTTCAGGTCGTAACCATCGCCGAATAGTTCCCGCAGGGGAATCTGAAACTCCAGGGTCATACAGTTCAGCGTATCCCAATTGGCGGCATAGGTCACCTTTTTGGGATCCTTGTTTTCCATCACATCGCCGTCAGAAAAAGCAAAGCCCGAAGCCAGCACATCGGGTGGCGAAAGCAGGTATTTCTGCCGGATGATAGAGGGTCCTTTCTTTTCGCCATCGTTGCGTTTGTGTTCGCCCGGTTTTTCGGTCATGAAAGGCGAAAAATAGATGCCTGCCTTGCGTTTGGGTTTTATTTTGGTCTCCAGGTTGAGGCTCATGCCCGCACGGGCAATCTTGAATTGTGTGCGCATATCGGCCACTTCGAATACCAGATAAAGATTTTCGCCATCGTTGCGTACCTCAAAAGCCAGCTTGGTCACATTGTCGAAATAAGGAGGACGGCTCACCCAATCTTTAGCCTCGCCATCAATTTTCAATGGGGTGGATTGCCATTTCGATATATTTTCGGTCTGGCCGAAAGCGTTGATCGCCATTAGTGTAATTATAAACAGGCTTGCCAATTTTTTCATAGGAGGTGGAGGGTTGATTTTAGTACAAATTTAGGGGTATAATTGACAACAGAGACAAATAAGGCAGATTATTTAGGAGTCCACAAGATTAACCCGTACAAATAAACAAAAAAGATTGGGCCCTCACTAAATGTATCCTGAATCTGCCGTGGCGGATGGCCATATTGCTAAGGGAAACCTCAAAATACAATCACCAAATCTCAAATAAATTCTAAAAAATCAATAATCAAAATTCAAACCGTGGGATGCTGAAGGTTTTGAAAATTGTTATTTTGAAAATTGGTCATTATTTGTCCGCCGCGGCGGATTTGTCTTTTGTTTTTTGGAGCTTCATGTCTTTTGACTTTTGCCTACCGTCTCATTTTCCATTCTCTCCCCATTCAGTTTCACAAATTTTCGATACCTTAGCATCGAATTAATTAGCAACATGTCGTCCCGGGAATCGGTCAAAGATATATCATCAAAAGCTCAGTCGCTCATCAACAAGTTTCTGTTCTGGCGGCTAAAGGCCATCAGCAACCGCAACTTTTTGATCATTGTAAGCGAGCTTATGGATACGAAAGTCGAAACCGTTCAGCTTACAGATCATATGGCTGTAGTGATGGAAAAGTTCGAAACCCAGACAGCCTGGAACCTTGTCGTGCTCGACATACGCAAATATGCCGGCATCATTTCAAAATCTGATCTTATTGAGCATTACAGGGGCATGATAAAACGCTCCTCAAATTTGTTCTGAGGATTCTGTTTCTCTTTAAGAAGTTTGTTTTTACAAAAAAATCAATGCTTTTGCACTATGATCTCCGGAGTGCTGATAGTGTTGCTGATATTCAATGCGCGGTCGCATATCGAGGCCTCGAATCGTACGGTGTCGAAAGGTGAAAAATAATTATTGATGAACACTTCCAGTTCAATCTCCCCTTTTATAGAGGGGCTGTTGCCTTTTGAAGTTAGTCGGGGTATCCTCGAATTGAAAGTAGTAGGGAGGGTAACTTCTACAAAACTCCCGTGCTGCTTCTCATAATACTTGATGAAAAAGTTGTAATAGTAAATGCTGTTCTTATCAAAAGGGGCTATGGTGTCGCCGTCATCCAGTCCCAGATCGCCGTCGCCGTCGGTGAAATATATTTTGAGTATGCCCTTGTCGTCAATGTTGGTATTGTTGGCTTTTTTAGTAAAACTGAGAAAGGTAATAGCTGGTTCTGGAGGAAAAACTTCTTCGGGTGTGCAAGCGTTCAGGGAAAAAACAGATAAAATTATCAGGGGTAAAAACCTGTAAAACCTTTTCATCAGATATTTTTTATAAATTTGAAGATAAAATTACAAAAAAAAACTGCATGAACTCCGATCCATATAAATTAAAGGTATTTGGTCTGGAGTCACAGACCTCTTTCAATCAACTGGCACTCGAGATATTTCGGTTTCAGTATAACAACAATCAGCCTTACCGGACTTTTGTCGACGGAGTTTGTCAGGATATTAGTGCCATAAATCATTATTCGCAGATACCTTGCCTTCCGGTTGAATTCTACAAAACACACAAGATCACTTCGACCGATGCTCTTCCCGAATTGGTATTTCGCAGCAGCGGAACCACAGGGCAGATAAAAAGCACGCATAATGTATACTCTGAAGAGGTGTATCGTCAAAGCATATTGCAGAGCTTTACCCATTTTTATGGCGACCCTTCCCAATATATCATTTGTGCACTGACGCCTGACAGCCGCACCCATAAGGATTCTTCTCTGGCTTATATGCTCAATAATCTGGCAGGGTTATCATCGCATAAGGAGAGTGGTTTTTATCTGGGTAACGAGAACGATCTGGCAGAAATTCTCATCGACCATCCTGAGACAAAAAAGATAATATTTGGGGTGACTTATGCCTTGATAAATTTTTCGGAGCAGCATTCTTTCCCGCTTCAAAATACCATCATTATTGAAACCGGAGGTATGAAAGGGAAAATGAAAGAAATGACTCGTGCGGAAGTTCACCAAGTATTATCCAAAGCCTTTTCCTGTCCTATACATTCTGAATACAGCATGGCCGAATTGATGTCGCAGGCTTATATGACTGATTCCGGAGTCTTTGCCTGTCCCTCATGGATGAAGATTCTGATACGCGAAGCCAACAATCCCATGGCTTTGGCCCCGGAAGGAAAAACCGGAGGCATCAATATCATCGATCTGGCCAATTATCATACCTGTTCCTTCATTTCGACCAAAGATCTCGGCATTTTACACCACGACAAAACATTTGAGGTTCTGGGTCGTTTCGATTTTAGTGATATCAGAGGGTGCAATTTGTTGTCTGTTGAATTATAATTTGCAGGAAAAGTTCGTTTTTCACGGAATGTTTATATATTTGTAACTCAAATTTTGTAAACAAACACTCATGAAAAAAGTATTATTAGTCGCTGTTGCTTTTGCCGCTACCTTTGCATTTGTATCCTGTAAGAAATGTGTTACCTGCAGTTACGAGTATGATTATCTAGGTGCAAAACAATCTGTTACTTATCCACAGGAATGCGGTACCAGCAAACAGATAAAAGATTTTAAAGCTAATGTTGAGTCCGATGCCAATCGTCATGGTGTGACCTCCACCTGCACCAACGACTAAAAGCCATTCGTGCTTTAGAAATGGTTAACAGTCTTTCGAAGCTATATTTTATTGTTTCCACAGCAATAATTGTATCTACAGTTATTGCTGTTTTGTTTGTATACCAGAAGTTTCATGAATTATGCATATGCATACCCAATCAATTGGCTTATGCATGGATATTGTTTGCCATCACTATACTTTTATCTATAATCGGGCTGGTATTAACAGAAAATAATTCAGATGGTAACCCTAATGGTAGAACCACAAAACTGACCATGTATCTTTCAATTTTACAGTCAGTCTGTTTTATTACAGGGATGATCTTTCTGGTTTATTTTGGATCAAGAATAATGGACGTGATTTGAAAAACCAGTCCTACCAGGCAGTAGCTATAATGTGATCGATAGCATCTACCACAGCTTTTTCAATGGTTTTTGTTGTGACCACATTTAAACCTTGCTGATCAGTAAAAACAAGAGTAATCTTTCTTTTCTGATTGGGTTGCAGGTCATTTAACATGCTATATTTGGTGTTATCGTCCACGAAGGATTTATATACTGTGCCTGTACTTTCTGTTGTCTCAACCCCATCGCTTAGTGTGATCTTAAGATTGTTTCCGATACCTTGTAATGAAAGAGGTGTCCATTCGATAGTCCCGGCAGTGAAAACCAGAGGGCGACCCCAGGCAAGCATAAGTTTCTTTCTGAATTCCTCTCCATTGGCATAAATTATATTAAAAGTTCTAACCGAATCAGCCAGTTCTATCTTGATGCTGTAGTTCGATGTATTTGTGATATGGTTGTTTTGTGATATTCCTTTTCCTAGAAATACTAATAAGATTATTGCGAACAGAAATGTTTTTTTCATAGTATAAGATTGTTTTTTATTCACTTATTGATGGTGTCCTTATTGCAAAGTTAATATTCTTTATTTTAAAAGCATTACCGACCCTTTAAGTGTATGCTGTTTAAATTTCACATCGGTATAGGAAAGTATCCATGAATAAATTCCCGGATCAGCCAATTTACCACCTTTGATTTTTCCATCCCATCCTTTTTCCATATCGCGGGTGTAACATACTTGTTCGCCCCATCGGTTATAAATCCTCATTTCAAAGGAATTGATGTCAATGCCTTCACCGTAAGGTTTAAAATTTGGATTCTTTCCATCTGCTCCCGGTGTAAATGCATTGGGTATATAGAAAGCAATATTTTGCTCAACCACCACCTGTCTGGTTGTAGTGTCTGAACATCCGAAGTCAGTAAACACAACTAATGTTGTGGTATAGGTTCCGGTATCAGAATAAACATGGGTTGGATTTTGTAGGAAGGAAGTATTATGTGTGGGATCTGGTTCGCCAAAATACCAGTTCCAAACGGTTGCGCCGACGGATTGATCACCAAAAAATACCAGTGGGTCAAGCTCATTAACCACCTGTGGTGTTAATTCAAATGATGCTTTTGGCATGGGGTGAACAATAATATAATCTGGATAAGTCATACCCATTTTACAACCATCGATAGTTACAACAGCTAATGTCACATCATAAGCTCCGGCATTGGCGTAATAATGAAAAGGATTTTGCATAGAGGAAGTATTCCCTGCGGGAATATTTTCTCCAAATAACCAACTCCACGAGTCAACAGCTGGTGAGGTCAGGTCCTGAAAATGCACCTTCAAACCCATACATCCTTCAGTTACATCAGAAGTGAAATTTACATCAGGCAGCGGACTCACAACTAGTGTATAAGTAGCAGTACTGATACAGCCGTTGTTGTTAGCAACTACAGAATAGGTGGTTGTTGAAATTGGTCGTGCCGTGGTGTACTGTCCATTTGGACTGGACAGAGACATAGCAGGTGACCAGGTGTAACTGGGAACTAATAATGATACTCCCAACAAACTACTGTCGCCAGGACAAACATGGTCAGGTGTTGCAGTAATGTTTATAATAGGTGCAGGGTTTACGGTTACATTTACTGTAGTACTTCCTGTACACCCAGTTGAAGCACTCGTCCCAACAACCGAATAGGTTGTATTCACGACAGGTGAGGCCGAAACGGTTGTTCCCGTTCCTGAAGAAAGTGATGTAGTAGTTGACCAGACAAAAGAATCCGCTCCTAATCCTGTCAAATCAACGGAAGTTCCAATACAAATCGAAGGACTGGATGGACTAACTGCCAGTATTAAATCTGGATTGATTCCAACAGTGACAGATGTGGTTCCTGTGCAACCATTTGCTGCTGTACCAACAACCGAATATATGGTTGCAACTGTTGGAGATGCAGTAACGGTGGTGCCTGTAGCTGAAGAAAGCGTTGCTGAAGGGTTCCAAACATAGGTATCTGCCCCACTAGCTGTAAGGGCTACTGTGTTGCCAACACAAATTGAAGGATTGGAAGGAGTAACGGCAAGGACCAGATCAGGATTGATATTGACAGTAATAGAGGCTGATCCTGTACAGCCGTTTTGGTCAGTTCCACTAACTGAATATGAAGTAGGAGTGGTCGGAGAAACTGTAATTCCACCAGTACCCTGAGTCCCATTATTCCAGGTAAACCATGTATATGGTATGGTACTATTAGGTGTTAATGAAATAGGTGATCCGGAACAGGTTGTTGGATTCGCTGGTCCAATGGTAACAATAGGATTTGGATTAACAATAACATTGCATGTAACTGCCGGGCTAACCTGTGTCCCAATAGTAATTGTCATGGAGTAGGTTCCTGACATTGCTGTTGTAGCGTTTGGAATAGTTGGGTTCATGGCGTTAGAAACAAAACCATTAGGACCAGTCCAATGATATGTTGCACCTGAGGTGGGACTATTTACATGCAAATTAATGGTCTGACCTACACAAACAGTATCTCCAGTTATAGGTGGTGCCAAAATACCACAATTGGTATTGCCAGTACCACCGGTTTGACTAAAAACAATATTGGTCGGTTGATTTGAATAATTGGTGATCAATAAAATATAGAAAGTCCCTGAAACTGCATTAGGAAGATAACACCATTCTTGCCATGAAGTACTATAGCTGCAATCAATCATATTTAAAGAAGGATAACTCGGCGATGGTCCGGGTGCTGCATGGGAAGACAATCCAGATCCGGCAGTTAACTGAGCAACGCAAGGACTGCTCGAATTTGGGAATGGACCCCAACAGCAAAAATCGATATCAACCTGAGGCGTACTATGCATTTCAATTTCTATAGTTCCACTGGTTCCCACCTGCATGTAATACCATGCTGGATTTGGTTGTGAATATAGACATCCATAATTGGCACCTGCTTCAGCTGTACCAGCGTTTACACCAGCAGGGAAATTATATGTCGTTCCCGTACAAAAGGGGTTAGCCTGATTGCATAAGACATTCTGAGCTTGGGAAGTGCCTGATAAAATGATAATTGAAAAATAAATTATGGATAATATTCGTTTCATAATTGGTCTAGAGTTTAATCGGTATTATTAATAACGCATTTTTTAAATAAACATTGGGTACGCAAGTGAAATTTCTTTTCAATTAACAAGACAAGAAACCTGCCCGAATGGTTGCATTACGCAGCAAAATTAAGGATTTAATTCATTTGAATCACAAAAATCGTGTTTAATACATCCAGTGTAAAATTTATGGTTAATCTTTTTATTCAGATTGTATTAGAGAGTTTTTTTATGTGATTCTAATAATTTGCAGAAATCAGATCAAATAAATCCATTTCTACTTTTCAAGTTCACCCACCTTCTGAGCGGCTTTAGTCTTCATTGAACCATTGTTTTTAATGATCTCCCGATAAATCTCGGCAGCTTGCTTTTTATCATTCGACTCTTCAACTATCTGTGCTTTTTGCCACATGCCCAGCTCATAAAAAGGATTGTTTTTCTTTTTTGTGAGTTTCTCTAATTGAATGATTGCATTGTCTTTATCTCCCTTAGTATATTGGCACATCGCCAAATAATACATTGCTGCATAGTTGGTCTTTTCATGCTCTACTAAATATTCGAATTCTGACCGGGCCTGTTCATAATTCCCGGCATTATACAAGGACATCGCGGAATTAAGAGTAGGGGTCAATTCGGTGCGCATGACACCTCCGGTAGCGGCCATAGGCTGTTTTTCGTTTGCCTCACTTACAACATTCCGGTTCTTTTTACCCGAAACTACTTTTTCCTGGCTACGAATATTATTTCCAGAAAAGACCTCATCAACCAAGGTTTGGGTTTCGACCGTCACACTTTCTTTTTTCAACTCCTCCTTCTGATCCATGGCAATGGTAACATCTGCTATCTTCCCATTGAATTCTGCATCTTCAGTAACCACCACTCCACGTTCTCCACTTTGCTCTATTGCTATTGTTGACCCGCCGTTAACAACTGGCTTGTATTCCGCACTTTTACCGATTGCTTTTGTGGTCGTTATTCCATCACCATCAGTTTCCAGCCATCCTTCACTTTTGTCAAAATATTTCGATGCGTTTTCAGATTTGGTAATTTTATCTGATTTCTGTTGTGATTCCGATTCTGATACCGAAGTTAAATCACCTTTGTCTTTGCTTCTGTCATCACTTAAACCCTTACTTCCCGATTTTTCTGAGGGCATCATTTCTTCTTTGGGTACAGTATGAATTTGAGATTCCACAATATCATTTCTATTGGCCGGTGTATTGAGAGCCATATCCTGTTGCTTGGAATTTGTCGGCAATATCTGAAATAAATAATAACCCGAAATGATAAGTACAAAGCTCGCGGCAAGGCTCATAGCAAGTACCAGATACCTCTTATTATCCTTTTTTTTAAATTCCTGATGATTGTTGTGTTTTAATAGAAACTCATTTTTTATTGACTGAAAATCCTGTTGTACTTTGGCTTTGTCAACTTGTTTTTCATAACCCTCCATGGCATCGCTGCAGAAAAGACATTCGGAAAGATGATCTTCAATAGCATGCATCTCCGACGTGTTAAGCTTATGATTTAGGTACCCGAAAAATGAGCTTTCGTTGATACAACCGGAGGGGTCGAATAAATGAGTATGTTTATCTATGCTTTTCATTTTATGGTTTCGAGCATGATCTTTAAATTTCTTTTTCCATTCTGTATGAAGCTTTTTACCTGGTTTAAGGAATAATTTGTTGCGTCGGCAATTTCTTTGTACGACTTATCCTGCAGATAAAACAGATCCACACATATACGTTGTTCTTCATTCAGTACTTTAATGAAATCGTGCAGTTTATCTTCCAACTGAATTTCGGAACCGTGATTAAGAGAAAATGATTCCTCAAATTCCATAAATTCCTGTTGAAAATTTTTCAACTGCACCTGATCGTTAAACGAAACCGTGTTCTCTTTTTTGATGATCATCAGGCACTGGTTCTTAGCTACACTGTATAACCAGCTCTTGAAGTTGGCTATATCAAACTGCAGCAGTGCCTCATAAAGTTTTTCGAAAACCTGCATAACGGCTTCTTTTCTGTCATCTTCCCGATCGAAATATTTCAGGGCTATACCATAAACCAAATGTGCATAACGGTCGAAAAGTATACCAATTAATTTAGTATCGAGGGTGTCGCGGTAGAGTTGGATCAGATCCTGATCGGCAAGTTCATCGGAAGAAGTTTGCTTTTTCTTGAAAATAAATGCCATTGTCGATTAGGATAATTCCTTGCAAATTTATGATTTTTTAGTTTTTCTGTAAGAATAAAATGAGTAGTTTAGCTATAAAATAATATTAGATGAAAAAGATAATCAGCTATAACGTAAATGGTATACGTGCCGCTATGGGCAAAAACTTTCTCGAATGGATCAAAGTGGTTGATCCCGATATCATTTGCATTCAGGAATCGAAAGCACAACCCGACCAGATACCACAGATGGATTTCGAAATGGCAGGATACTATAGTTATTGGTTTTCGGCTCAGAAAAAAGGATATAGTGGGGTGGGAATCATAACCAAACAAGTTCCTGACTTAGTGGTTTACGGCATGAACAACAAAAAATATGACGACGAAGGGCGGGTGATAAGGGCCGACTATGGCGACATATCTGTTATCAGTGTTTATCATCCTTCCGGGACAACAGGAGATGTGCGTCAGGGCTTTAAATACGAATGGCTCGACGATTTCCTGGATTATGTGAATGAGTTGAAAAAGACCAGACCCAACCTCATCATTGCCGGAGACTATAATATTTGTCACAAGCCTATTGATATTCATGATCCTATCAGAAATGCCACCAGTTCGGGATTTCTTCCTGAGGAAAGAGTATGGATTTCGAAATTCATTGATTCTGGTTTTGTTGATTCGTTCAGGCATTTTAACAATGAGCCTCATCAATATACATGGTGGAGCTTTCGTTCCAATGCCCGTGAAAAGAATCTGGGTTGGCGCATAGATTACCTGATGGTGAGCAATTCGATTAAGGATAAAATGCGTCGTGCACTTATTCTGCCCGAAGCCAAACACTCCGACCATTGTCCGGCAGTTTTGGAGATCGATTTTTAACAAAACACTGTTAGTATCTTAAGGTTACTATTTGTGTCTTTGCAGTTTTATGAGGTAATTTTGAATACAAATACTAAGACATGAAAACCGCAAAAACCCTTATATTGTTTGGCTGTGCCCTACTGCTTTTAAATTCCTGTGTTTCGTTGAAAAAGTACAACGAATTGGAGGCTTTGCATAAAAACTGCACTGACGAAAATACAGGCCTTAAAGGTAAGAATCTGGAATATTTCACCCTCATTACTGAGCAAAATGCCACTTTAAAAAATCTGAAGAAGCATAATGATGTTCTGGTAGCCGATTCGGCAGCAAACGGAGCCATATACCGTGACCTTATGCATAAGTATAAGGATCTGAACCAGGCATATGATACCTTGCTCGACAAGAATCTGGCCCTGATGAAAGGCAACAAATTTGAAACCCAAAAGCTTATTGCTGAGTTGGAAAAAACCAAAGAGATTCTTCAAAAGAAAGAAGATGCTCTGAAAAAACTGGAAAGTGAACTCGATAGCAAACGTGAAAAGCTGAATGATTTGCAAACCTCACTTGACGAAAAACAATTGCGTCTGGATGAACTTCAATCTATTCTCGACAAAAAAGATTCGGTGGTGAAGGCATTGAAGAATAAAGTTTCGGAAGCTCTGATGGGTTACGAAAACAAAGGACTTACCGTAAAGCAGAAGAATGGGAAAGTATATGTTTCTATGGATGAGTCACTGCTGTTTGCGTCCGGTAAGTATGAAGTTACAGCCAAAGGAACCGATGCTTTGAAAAAGTTGTCGAAAGTATTAGAAACCAATGTAGATATTAATGTAATGGTGGAAGGGCATACCGACAACGTTCCGTATAAAGGCACCGACCAATTGCTCGACAACTGGGACCTCAGTGCCAAACGTGCGACAACGGTTGTACGCATATTGCTGGGAAGTTCGGGCATACATCCCGATAGAATTACAGCCGCTGGTCGTAGCGAATATGTGCCTGTAGATAATGCCAACACTCCCGAAGCCCGCAGCAAAAACCGCCGTACCGAGATCATACTAAGCCCCAAACTTGATGAATTATTGAAGATTATTGAGAACAACTAGCCCCGTGTTGCACCTGGCTATCGGGACGAAACTCTTCTGACATTTGTCATTCAAGCCTTCTGACTGAGATTTTGTAATTTCGCACCTACTATTTATATAGTCGCACATAAATCTACTTTGCGACGGCATTACTATGAAAAAACTCACCTTACTGTTTCTTGCGCTATTTCTTTTTTCGCATTTCGTTATTGCTCAAATTCCTGCCGGATATTACGATGCGGCAGCAGGACTTAGCGGCGATAATTTACGATCGGCGCTTAAAACCATTATCACTACCGGACATGTTAAACTAACGTATACGCCTGGTGTTTGGAATGCTTACTCGTTTACGGATGTAAGACCCTCTCCCAACAATACGACCATATGGGATATGTATTCCGATATACCTTCAGGAGTGCCAGCTTATAACTATACTATTTATACCGATCAATGCGGTACGGCCAATTCGGAGGGGGATTGCTATTCGCGGGAGCATACCTTGCCCAATTCGTGGTGGGGAGGCATTGATGATGAAACACATCCTCAATACAGCGATCTGCATCAGTTGTTTCCGTCCGATCAGTATGTCAATAATCTTAAAAGTGCTCATCCTATTGGGCAGGTGGGTGTGCCAACCTTTACTTCCACCAATGGAAGCAAGGTGGGTACTTGTTCTTTTACGGGTTATACAGGAGTGGTTTTCGAGCCCATCAATGAGTATAAAGGCGATTTTGCACGGGCCTATCTGTATGCCGCCACCCGTTATAAAGATGTGATGAAAAGTTGGGCGATCACCTATTCCAACACTGAATTCAAATACATTTTCGATACGACGACCAATAATTACAAGCAGTGGTTCATTGATATGATGATACTTTGGAATAGTAGCGATCCCGTGAGCACCAAGGAGATCAACCGCAACAATGCCATTTATTATAATACTCTTCAGCACAACCGCAATCCTTATGTGGATCACCCTGAGTACGTGGCGTATGTGTGGGTACCCAATAATGGCATACTGCCCGAGCCCACTAATCATGTAGCCAGTTTTTCGGCTCACAATCTTTTGCTGGAGTGGACAGATGCCGACGGAACCAACCTGCCCGAAGGCTATCTGATACGCATGGATTCCATCGGTTTCAATAATATTGTGGCTCCTGTGGATGGAATTCCTGTAAGCGAAGATCACAAAAATAAAATAGTCGCCTATGGTGTGCAGCAGGTTTTCTTTACCAGGCTTACACCCAACACAACCTATTATTTTAAAATGTTCCCATATACCGGAAACGGTTTTTGCATCAATTATAAAACGGACGGTACGGTGCCTCAATCCTTACAAACGACCACTCCCTGATCGGTTTTGTTACAAAAAACACTTTGGATTCATTTTTGCAAAGGTTTTTTCCTTAATTTTATAAGGTAAATGATTGTTGGTATGAAAAAGCTATTGATTCTTTTTTGGATTTCGCTGTTTTTTGTGAGTGTTTCTGCACAAAATATAAAGTTTCTGAAAGGTACGGAGCAGCATTGGGTAGGTGGACAATGTTGCAGCTATGGCACCAATTATATAATGTATTTGGAAAGCAGCGATACCGTGAATTTCATTCACATTGATACTGTTTGGATAGGAGATAAATTTTTTGTGGAAGGAGGGAAGAACCGTCTTGAGCTTTTTAAAAATGTGAGGAAAGGCATGACCACATATCGCATTACAGCATTAAGTAGTTGGAATAATAAAAACGATTCGGATCTTAAAATAGTTGATGAAAACAAGGGGCCCAAGACTCCGCGCTACAAGGGTAAGGCCTGCCTGATCTATTACAGCGGCAAGCAAAGAAAGGTTATTTCGGTGCCTGAGTTTATGAAGCTGAATACAATCAATTATCCCTGATTTTGCACTCTTATTCATTCTGTTAAAATAATTTGGCAGTATCCTTTTACGTTTGGCAACCATTAACTCATTATGCATTGCTCTGTATGTTTCTTGTCTGCACTCTTGCCGGGCGTTTATGTGGTAGTTAGCCCGTTGTTGAAAGTATTTTGGAAATCAGGCAAAAAGTGCTGAACGGCTCGTCGGGAACCAATAGGGGGAAGGTGAAGTACTTGTCTGCCAGTATATTTAAAGATTTAAAGTTTCCCTTGTTCATTATTTTGAAATGATAGTAAGCCTAATATTTTGATGTGGCTTACTTTTTTTTCAAGGCCCGGGAGATGTTGGAAAGCAGAAAAAAACTTTTTTGGAGCCTAACAAAGGTGCAGGGCAGTGAAAAAACATTTTTTAGAACCTTTCAAAGTTGTAGGGCAGCAAAAAAAACTTTTTTGGAACCTTTCAAAGGATCCGGGCAGCAAAAAACCTTTTTTTGGAACCTTTCAAAGGTGCAAGGCAGCAAAAAAAGCTTTTTCAGGGCCATGGACATGTCAAGGGCAGTAAAAAAAACTTTTTCGGCTTCCGGATGCGTCAAGGGCTTCAAAAAAAACATTTTGGGCTCCCTGCACAACATTTTACGGATTTTGAATTCTCTATTTCTGACTACATCTTTCTTCAATCTCAAAAAAAAAGGCGGCCCCAAAAGCCGCCTCCCCATTTTTCTAAAAGTCTAATAGCCTAATGCCTAAACCCCTAGTTCCTGTTCAAAGCATTCAAATCATTGAAAGCTATCTTCAGTCTTTCCACCAAAGTTTTTTCGCCTTCGCGCAGCCAGGCACGGGGGTCGTAGAATTTCTTGTTGGGTTTTTCGGCTCCGTCGGGGTTGCCTAATTGTCCCTGCAGGTAAGCTTCGTTCTTTTTATAGAATTTCAGCACGCCTTCCCAATAGGCCCATTGGGTATCGGTGTCGATGTTCATTTTCACTACACCGTAAGAGATTGCTTCTTTTATTTTTTCGGGCTCCGAACCGCTTCCGCCGTGGAACACAAAGTTCACAGGGTTGGGCCCGGTATTGAATTTCTTTTGAATGTATTCCTGCGAATTTTTCAGGATGATGGGTTCCAGTTTCACATTGCCGGGTTTGTAAACACCGTGAACATTGCCAAAGGAAGCAGCAATGGTGAAACGGGGACTTACCTGCATCAGTTGCTCGTAAGCGTAAGCCACATCTTCGGGCTGGGTGTAGAGGCGCGAACTGTCGATATCGCTGTTGTCAACACCGTCTTCCTCACCTCCGGTGACGCCGAGTTCAATTTCGAGGGTCATACCTATCTTGCTCATGCGTTCGAGGTAGATTTTGCAAGTGGCCACGTTTTCTTCCAGGCTTTCTTCCGAAAGGTCGAGCATATGCGAACTGAACAAGGGTTTGCCGTATTTTTTGAAAAAGTCTTCGCCTGCATCAAGCAGTCCGTCTATCCATGGCAGCAGTTTGCGAGCCGCATGGTCGGTATGAATGATAACAGGAATACCATACTGAAGCGACATCATGTGAATATGCATGGCGCCGGCAACCGATCCAGCTATGGCAGCTTTGTCTCCGGTATTGTCGAGTGATTTTCCACCGTAGAACAAACCGCCTCCATTAGAAAATTGAATGATAACGGGCGAGTTGACGGCTTTGGCCGCTTCCATCACTCCGTTCACCGAATTGCTGCCAACCACATTCACTGCCGGTAGGGCAAAGTGGTTCTTTTTGGCTATTTCGAAAACATATTGCAGGGCATCGCCAGTGACAACGCCCGGACCGATCTTATTTAAAATACTGTCAGACATAAAGTGAGTTTTTATTTTATTAAAAAATTATTTTGAATTCAGATTTCAGAAGTGAGAAGTCAGAATAAAAAGAAACAAAAGAACAATATAGCAATAGAACAATTTAGCAATCCGCCGCGGCGGAAACAATATAACAATCCAACTAACTACTCCGCCAACACAATAATCTTATTCTTCTGCATTTCCACCACACCACCGTTCACCTCGAAATAAGTAGTCTGATTATTTTTATCCACCAACCTTATTTTTCCTTTCTTCAAAACGGAAACTATAGCGGCATGGTTATTTAATACCTCAAACGATCCGTCTTTTCCCGGAAACTTTGCCCTGCTTACCTCTCCTGAAAAAAGAGTGGCTTCGGGTGAAATGATTTCTATCAGCATGACTTATAAAGCTTAGGCTTCGTTGATAAGTTTCTTGCCTTTTTCGATGGCTTCTTCAATAGTTCCTACGTTATGGAAAGCAGCTTCGGGATACTCGTCCACTTCGCCGTCCATGATCATGCGGAAACCTTTGATAGTGTCTTCAATATTCACGAATTTACCTTCCAATCCTGTGAAAGCCGTAGCCACAAAGAATGGTTGCGAAAGGAAACGTTGCACTCGGCGTGCACGTTGCACTGTGAGTTTGTCTTCGTCAGAAAGTTCGTCCATACCGAGGATGGCTATGATATCCTGAAGTTCGTTGTAACGTTGCAGAATGGCCTTCACACGTTGAGCTACATCGTAATGCTCTTCGCCCACGATATCAGGGTTGAGGATACGTGATGTTGAATCCAAAGGATCAACAGCAGGATAGATACCGATTTCGGCAATCTTACGACTCAATACGGTAGTAGCATCCAAGTGAGAGAAAGTAGTAGCAGGAGCAGGGTCGGTCAAGTCATCGGCTGGAACATAAATAGCCTGAACTGAAGTGATACTGCCTCTCTTGGTCGAAGTGATACGTTCCTGCAAAATACCCATTTCAGTAGCCAATGTAGGCTGATAACCTACGGCTGAGGGCATACGTCCCAACAAAGCCGAAACTTCGGAGCCTGCCTGTGTGAAACGGAAAATATTATCGATAAACAACAAAATGTCGCGTCCGCCGGTCTTTTCATCACCGTCGCGGAAATATTCAGCCAGTGTTAAAGCTGATAAAGCAACGCGGGCACGGGCTCCGGGAGGTTCGTTCATTTGTCCGAACACCAGTGTGGTTTGCGAATCCAGCAGGTCATTGGTGTTTACCAGAGATAGATCCCAACCGCCTTTTTCCATATCTTCCACAAACTTGTCGCCGTATTTCACCAATCCTGATTCAATCATTTCCCTCAAAAGGTCATTACCTTCACGGGTACGTTCGCCCACACCGCTGAACACCGACATACCGGCATATTTCTTAGCGATGTTGTTGATAAGCTCCATAATGATAACTGTCTTACCCACACCGGCACCACCAAACAAACCGATCTTACCCCCTTTAGCGTAAGGAATGATAAGGTCGATAACTTTGATACCAGTATAAAGAACTTCTTTTGAAGTGGCAAGGTTTTCAAACTTGGGTGGCTCACGGTGGATGTTGTATGACTTGTCGCTGGTGACAGGCCCAATACCATCTATGGCTTCTCCAATCACGTTGAACAAGCGTCCGCGTATCTGGTCGCCCACAGGCATTGATATCTGGGCACCGGTATTGATCACTTCAATGCCTCTGCGCAAACCATCTGTCGAATCCATGGCTATACATCTAACAGTGTTTTCGCCTATATCTTGCTGGGTTTCCAGAACCAGTTTTTCGTTATTGTCTTTGGTAACAACCAGAGCATCATAGATCTTTGGAAGATCTTCTTCGTTTTCGAATATAACATCTACAACAGCTCCAATGATCTGATGAACTTTTCCTTTGCTTTTAACTGCCATTATTTTATTTCTTGATTTATTGAAAAAGGATATTAAAAAACTGACGAAATCTCTATCGTCAGCAGCTACAAAATTACTCATTTTTAAAAATAAAACCGAAATCCGTTAAAAAATATATTCTACTTTTGCACACTAATTGTCACAGAACGTAAGATTTTGAGGGTTTTTCACGAAATAAGCGATATTCCATCCGGGTTAATTTCGGTGGTTTCCACAGGTACATTCGACGGGGTGCATCTGGGGCACAAATCCATCATTAAAGAGATGACAGATATTGCTAAGGATCAGGGTCTGCAATCAGTTGTCATAACCTTCGATCCTCATCCGCGCATTGTATTGGGAAAAGACGAGAGCAACCTGAAACTGCTCAGCACCCTCGACGAAAAGATCTCTATGTTCGAAAGCCTGGGTGTGGATAATGTTTTCGTTGTCAATTTTACCAAAGAGTTTGCGGCTACCCCCTACGAGCAGTATATTAAAGATTTCCTGGTAGGAAAACTGGGAGCCCGTCACATAGTTTTGGGATTTAATCATCATTTTGGCCAGAAACGTTCGGGCAATCACGACACTCTGGTGGCACTGGGAGCCGATTATGGATATGCCGTTACCGAGGTTTCACCTAAAGGATATGAAGGTTTGGTGGTTAGTTCAACCAGAATCAGGCAACTTTTGGAAGAGAAAAACCTCGCTCTGGCGAATAATTTTCTGGGTTATAGTTATGGGCTGACAGGTGTTGTAGTCCATGGTCGGCAGGTAGGAGCAACCATAGGTTATCCTACTGCCAATGTCAACATTTCTGACCCCTATAAACAGCTTCCTGCGGTCGGAGTTTATGCCGTTATGGTAGGCGTAAAGGGGAAACGCTTCAAGGGCATGTGTTCGGTGGGTCACAATCCAACCTTCGGTGTTATGGACCTCAGTGTGGAGGTGAATATTTTCGATTTTGATGAGGATATTTATGGTAGCGATATCCGGCTCGAATTTGTTACTTTTTTACGTTCTGAGATCAAATTTGCCGCAGTGGATGAATTGGTAAAACAATTAGCCCTTGACAAAGAAAATTCACTTAGTAGCTTGAAAGATATTCATGAATAAATGGTTCTTTTTTCTGACGATCATTTTTTCTCAGGTGTTTTGCCAGAACCTACCGGCACAGGACTATGATTCTATAACCCTCGAGCAACAAAAGGTATTTACCTCCTTGGAGGAAGCTGTCAAGTCTCCTCAACAGGTTTATCGATTACAACTCAAAAATAAAAAACTGAAGCAAATTCCTGCCGAAGTTTTTACGTTTACCAATCTTCAGGAACTAGACCTGTCGAAAAACGGCATCACCGAAATACCCGCTTCTATGGGCACTTTGACCAATCTTCAGATATTGAATTTGTCGAAAAATAAGATAGCGGTATTTCCTGTGGAAATTTGTGATCTTCACAAACTGAGCATACTAAATGTCTCGGGTAACAAGATTGACGAATTACCACCTCAAATTGCATTTTTAAAAAACCTTACCTTTTTGGACATCTCGGACAATAAGATCGTGATACTAACTCCTTCCATAGGTCAGCTGACCGAACTAAAGAGCCTTATTCTGAACCGTAACAACATGAGGGCCATTCCACCTGAAATAGGCGACCTTCAGAACCTCATCTATCTTGATATATGGGGAACACTGATAACCGGCCTTCCGGATGAAATAGGGAAACTGAAGGATAATCTGAAAGTGCTTGATCTTCGTGTGGATGTTATCAGCAATGATAAACAAAGCCGAATCCAAAAACTCTTGCCCAATACCGACATAAACTTTTCGAAAGGCTGTAATTGTCCGTAAAAATATCCTTTTCAAAGATAAAAGAAGGTGGTGCTTTTTAGTATTGCTAGCCGTGTTTAGCGAAAAATACTTTTTTCGTTTTTAAACAAAAAGACTACTTTTGCAATTCAAAACACAACAAATTACGGAATGTAGCATTTAGATTAATTAAGGAGGGGAAGATAATGATCGAGACCATCAAGTTCAACAACTTTAGTTGGATGCATATATTAAATCCCAGTGATGAGAATTTTGATTATTTAATAGACAACTACGATTTTCACCCCCTTGATATTGAAGACTGCCGCTCTAAAGTACAACGTCCGAAGATCGATATTTACGACGATTATTATTTCCTGATTCTTCATTTTCCCTGTTTCGACAAAGCCAACCGTTTCCTTGATATCAAAGAGGTAAAAGTGTTTTGGGGCAAGAATTTTATTATTACCATTGGAAATTCGCACTGGATAGTCAAGAAGTTCTTCAACACCGTAAAAGAAGATGTCGAGTCTTTTAAAGAAGAACTCAGTGCTGAAACCAGTGATGCCTTGCTTTACGAGATCATGGAAAGGCTGATGAAGGATACTTTATCCTTGTTGGGAAGAATTGGCAACGAAGTGGACCAGATCAATTACGGTTTGTTCAATGACAAGTCGCAGAAGATCATCGAAAAAGTTTCTATCACCCGAAAGAACATCATATTGCTTGATACCAGTTTCAGGCCGCAGTTGCGTTTGTTCCATAAATTTGAGTCGGGCGAGATCAAGGGATTTGCCGAGGACATGGAAGAATACTGGGGCAATATTCTTGACTATTACCAGAAGTCCTGGGATATGATAGAAGACAATAAAGAATTGATAGAGGGTCTGGCCAAAACATTCGATTCGCTGCAGACCAACCGTATCAACGAGATCATGAAAATGCTCACTCTCATATCGACAGTGATGCTCCCTATGACTTTTATTGCCAGTTTATACGGTATGAATGTGGGACTTCCCTTACAAACTCATCCTGCGGCTTTTTTGATCGTTTGTATTGCAATGGGACTAATAGTCGTGGGATTTCTATGGTTCTTTATCAAGAAACGATGGTTATAGCCTTATAAGCGTTTCATGAATTCCTCAACGTTTATAATATAGCGTGTGTGGGTGCCCTCACCAATTTTTCCCGCTTCGTCCCAGGCTGTAACCCGGAATAATAATTTTTTACCTTCGGCTTTTTCCAATACTGCTTCACACCGGACTTTCATGCCTACGGGAGTTGCTTTCAGATGTTTGACGTTCACTTCCGTACCAACTGTATTATATCCATCGGGCAAATGATCCAAAACAGTTTTTAATGCGGTATTCTCCATCAATGCTATCATAGCCGGTGTGGCAAATACTTCTACAAGACCTGAACCATACCTTGCTGCTGTATCTTCGGGAAGAACTGTTTTTTCTTCTGTATGATTGAGACCTTCTTTCAATAAGAATTCCATTGATCAGTATTTTACATTGTTGGTTCTTATGATGTCAGGATGCAAGCTAAGAGCAACAGGACAGTTGGAGATGGTATGTTCAATGATCCGCTGCTCCTTATCCCCCAGTTGCAACCCGGAAAAATCAAAATCAAGAACGAGTTCACCTATGCGACGTGGATTGTCGGCCATGATCTTGGCAATAGAAACGCTGGCGCCGTCGATACTGAAATGGTGTTTTTTGGCTGCTATGCCGATAATGGTTAGTATGCATGCTCCCAGCGAACTGGCACAAAGGTCGGTTGGGGAGAAACTGGAACCGGTTCCCTCATTATCCACCGGTGCTTCGGTATAAATGATGCTGCCCGAACGCTCATGAGTAAGCTTGGTTTGCAGGTTTTTGGCATATTGAACGTGAAGTTTTTCCATAATTTTTAAATGTTTTTTTTCCACAACAAAGTTACGATAATTAAAAGAAATAATTTTTATTTCGAAGCCGCAATTGTTAATTTTTGTATATTTGTATGGTGAAAAAGAACATCCTGTTATTCATTGCAATAATTACAACCTTCTCTGTGATAGGGATTGTAATTACCCAATATGTCTGGGTTAGCCGTGCTGTGGAACTCAGAACGGAGCAATTTAATGACATGATAGAGGCCAAACTCGGCAATATTGTCAATCAGGTGTATGACTTTCAGAAAGAAAAAGCAATGCTAATTGTAAAGTCTGATACCATTGCGAGCGAATTGGATTTGATTAAAAAGGAGATAGATTCATCGGGACTTATGTATTCCATGATCGATTCCTTACTAAACGATGAACTCAGTTGCTATGAGCATGAAAAAGACTATTTTTATGCCATAACCGATACCGGCCAGGATAAGATCGTTTATTGTAATTCCAATAATAACGGTGATGAGTTAATGGCTTCTGAGCACAAAGTGGCCCTGGATAAGATATCTCCCAATAAAAACCTGGGCCTTTCTGTTTACTTTCCGCATCAGCGTTATATCATAGTGCGGAAAATGTTTTTATGGGTACTGGTCTTGTCTGCACTATTTCTGTTGATCGTAATTACTTGTTTTTTGTTTATCATTTTCACCATCTTCCGTCAAAAGAAGATATCGGAAATGAAAAATGATTTTGTGAACAACATGACCCATGAATTCAAAACACCCATATCCACCATTTCGGTGGCTTCGGAAATGCTGATGAGGTCGGCGGTGAATGAACACCCCGAAAAAATACAGAAATATGCCAACATCATTTACGATGAAAATCTCCGTTTGAGGAATCAGGTGGAGCAGGTGTTGCAGATCTCTATTCTGGATAAGAATGAGCTGAGAATAAATCCTGTTGACATTGATATACACCCCATTATTGAAAACTCTGTCGACATTTTCAACATGATTGTCAGAGAGAAAAAAGGAGAGATCATATCGGAGTTGAATGCGGTGAACCCGGTTATTTTTGTGGACGAGTTGCACTTCATCAACGTTATAACCAATATGCTCGACAATGCTATTAAGTATACGGACAATTGTCCGAGAATAAAGATCAGTACGATCAACAAAGATCATGGGGTAACCATCAGGGTGGAAGACAACGGTATTGGTATAGACACACCTGATCAGAAACACATCTATAAGAAATTTTTTAGGGTTCATACAGGCGATGTTCATAATGTGAAAGGATTTGGGTTGGGGTTGTTTTATGTGAAATCGGTTATGGATGCTCATCAGGGAACTATTGAACTGGTAAAAAGTGAGCTCACAAGAGGCTCGGTATTTGAATTACATTTTCCTTTTAACTTTAATAAAAATCAAACTATATGACAACAACAGTAAGCAGCAATAAAGCAAGGATTCTTCTGGTAGAAGATGATCCTAATTTGAGCCTTGTTTTTAAGGATTATCTGGAGATTCTTATGTATGAGACCGTTTTCTGTGATAATGGTGAAGACGCCTATGAACATTTCAAAACCGAGTATTTTGATCTGATCATTCTGGATGTCATGCTGCCCAAAAAGGATGGTTTCACTATTGCCAAAGACATCAGGAAGGTAAACAAGGATGTTCCCATAATCTTCTTAACTGCCAGAGCATTGAAAGAAGATCGTATCAAGGGGTTCTATATTGGTTGCGACGATTACATCACCAAGCCTTTCAGCACAGAAGAGCTGAGTTTGAGAATCGAAGCCATTCTGCGTCGTGTGAAGAAAAAATCAAGCTTCCCGATAGTAGACAATATTGAGCAGTTCCAACTGGGGAAATATACTTTCGATTATACCAATATGATACTGAAACTGGATACCAACGAGCAGTATCTTACCCGCAAGGAAGCCGACCTGCTGAAGCTGTTGTGTATAAATAAGAATCGTTTGGTACACCGCGAAATTGCTTTGAAATCTATTTGGGGCGACAGCGATTATTTTACCGGCCGAAGCATGGATGTGTTTATCACCAGGCTGAGGAAGTACCTGAAAGAAGATGAAAATCTTTGCATCACCAATATTCACGGTACCGGATTTAAGCTGGAGATCAAAAACGAAGAAGCAGTAACTGAGACCCCACAAAGCTGATTTGTTTTTCGGTAGCATCTTGCTGTAATAAATTTCAGAATTGCTGTGCATAGGTATTCTATGCGAAATTCCGGACATAGCAGGGCGTAACCGAGACAAGTTTTGATTAAATATTTACACGGAGGGTAATCCCAAATTCTTATTTTTGTATAAATCCCAAAAAGTATAAAATGGAAGCAGCCAACACTGTATCGCAACAAAAACGCAAAGATTATTATGTTTCGATCACCATTATCGGAATACTGTTTTTCCTGTTTGCTTTTGTTACCTGGCTCAATGGGG
>CAZRFL010000001.1:65857-128997 GCA_964599365.1 uncultured Bacteroidales bacterium | reverse complement strand
TGATTGGCGCAGATGATTCTTAGTCACGTGGAATACAATTCCACGCGAGCGGGGGAAAGGAAGAGGAGACGCTGATTTAATAGGATCAGATATGATTTGCGCTGATTTTATGATTGGCGCAGATGATTCTTAGTCACGTGGAATACAATTCCACGCGAGCGGGGCGATTTTTAATCGCCCTCTTTTTTGTAATTCTAAAGTAGCATCCGCGAACATCATAAAAAGAAATCATACCTTTTCATAATCAATCCGCGTAGATCAGCGTCTCCTCTTCTCGATCCGTCTGTTGTGCGTAGTTTGTAAATACGCACCCATCCAAAAATAATGCCGCCCCTCCAAGGCTGTCGCAATTCCCTCACCAATCATCCGCGAACATCATAAAAAGAAATCATACCTTTTCATAATCAATCCGCGTAGATCAGCGTCTCCTCTTCACTCTCATTCTCACTCTGCCTCTTTAATGCCGCCCCTCCGGGGCTCATGGCAACAAATGACAATGAATGACCACTAATGACCACTAATGACTTCTCGACTCCGCTCGAAGAATCGCACTGTGGCTCATACCTCCCCCTTGGTGCTTGAGACTTGGAATTTGGAACTTGAAACTTGGTCCGCCGCGGCGGATTGGATCTTGGAACTTGGGACTTGGAACTTGGGGCTTGGAACTTGGTCCGCCGCGGCGGATTGAGGCTTGGGTCTTCAAAATTTTCCCTACCTTTGCCCCCCTCAATCAATAAAATAATATGAAAAAAGTACTCGGCATAGGCAACGCATTGGTCGACATCATGACCATTCTCGAAGAAGAAGAACTACTACAACATTTCAACCTCCAAAAAGGCAGCATGCAGCTCGTCGACTCCGATTTCTCGGCACTCGTCATCGATCGCACCCAGCAACTCAAAAAAGAACTTTCCTCGGGCGGCTCCGCAGCCAACACCATACATGGCCTCGCCAACCTGGGCATATCATCCTCCTTCATTGGCAAAACAGGTGTCGACACCTACGGACGTTTCTTTGCCGACGACATGATCAAAACAGGCATTCAGCCTCTGCTCTTCACCGGAAGTGCCGGCACAGGCTGTGCCATAGCCCTCATCAGCCCCGATTCCGAACGTACCTTCGCCACCCATCTGGGTGCCGCCATCGAACTCTCCGCTGCCGACCTCAACCACGAACTTTTTCAGGGCTTCGACTATTTCTATATAGAGGGCTACCTAGTCCAAAACCGTGAGCTCATCGAAACCGCTGTCAAGATAGCCAAAGAGCACCACATCAAAGTGTGCCTCGACCTCGCCAGTTTTAATGTAGTAGAGCAAAACCTCGATTTTCTGAAAGACATAGTCCTCAACTACGTAGATATTGTTTTCGCCAACGAAGAAGAAGCCCGCGCCTTCACCGGACAGGCTCCCGAAGAAGCCGTTCGCAGCATTGCCGCCATGTGCGACATAGCCGTTGTAAAAACCGGAGCCAAAGGCTCACTGGTCATGCAGGGCAGCACTCTTTACGAGATTCAGCCCATACAATGCACCTCGGCCGACACCACCGGAGCCGGCGATGCTTATTCGGCAGGCTTCATCTATGGGCTGGCCCACGGTCTTTCGCTCGACAAATGCGGAGCCATAGGATCGCTGCTGGCGGGCCGCGTGATAGAGGTAATAGGCGCTAAAATGAGCGAAGCAGCCTGGAACCGCATCAAAGCCGATATAGCCGGCATAGTCTGAGTTAAATCGCCTTTCTGAATTCCTTTTTATCATCCTTTGAGCATTTCATAAGGTCATTACGTTTATGAATTAAACCTTCCCTTTAAACCGTTTTGTTTCGCAGAAACATGGTCTTAAGACCATAGTGCACTCTAGACTGACCTTCTGAATTTTCTTGTAATTTTCAAGTGCAGAAAAATGGCGCTGGGTATAGCTAAGAAAACGCTGTTTGACGAGTCCGTCATTTTTCTGACGGACGAGGAGTTTGTTTTCGGGGATTTTTCAAACGTAGAAAATAAAGAAAATTCAGGCAGTCTTGATTCTTTGGTTCTTTCTCATCAAGGAGAAAGAACTTAAATTAGCATTCGTTAAGTCTGTCCTTTTCTTTGTTTACTTTCTTTTTGAGAAGCAAAAAAAAATGGCAAAACCAAAGCCCAAAAAAGCATCTGATTTGTTGATTTAACAAGGTTGATGCTAAGATAGGAGCAAAAATGTTGGCATGCCTGCTTTTCTAATTCATTTAATTTTTTAACTTTGCAATCCTTTTCAGAAAAAGAGTTTAAATTATTAATAACTAATTGACAAATGAAAATTTATCAGACAAACGAGATCAAGAACATTGCCTTAATCGGCGGGGCAAAGTCAGGAAAGACCACTTTGGCAGAATGTATGCTATTCGAAGGAGGAGTAATAAGCAGGAGAGGTTCTGTGGAAGACAAGAATACAATATCCGATTATCGCGAAGTAGAACTCGAGCGCCAGAATTCTCTTTACTCGACCGTAATGTATACCGAATATGCCGGAAAAAAAATCAACATAATCGACAACCCCGGATTCGATGATTTTATAGGTGAAGTTTTCGCCGCATTGAAAGTTTGTGAAACAGCCGTTATGGTAGTCAATGCACAAAACGGAGTAGAAGTAGGCACCGAGATCACCTGGCGTCATACTACCCGTCAGAATAAACCCGTTGTTTTTGTCGTGAATCAGTTGGAGCACGAGAAAGCCAATTTCGACGAAACCATCCGCCAGATGAAAGCTCAGTTCGGAGCTAAAGTTACTTTGGTTCAATATCCGGTTAACGCAGGTTCAGGATTCAACGAAGTAATAGATCTGCTGAAGATGAAAATGTTGAAATTCGGCAAAGACGGAAAAGCTGAGATAGTAGATATCCCTGCATCGGAAATGGACAAAGCAGAAGAACTGCACGCTACCATAGTTGAAGCGGCTGCCGAAAGCGATGAGGCCCTCATGGAGATCTTCTTCGACAAAGGTAACCTCACCGAAGAAGAATTATCGCGCGGAATGAAACTTGGCGTTGCCAACAGAAGTCTGTTCCCGGTACTTTGCGCTTCATCCAAAACCAATATGGGTGTAAGTCGTGTGTTGGAATTCATTTCCACATCCACTCCATCTCCTGATGAGGTTCCTTGTGCCAAAACCACCGAAGGCAAAGATATCCCTTGCAAAACATCTGATCCTGCCGTAGCTTTTATTTTTAAAACATCCATCGAAACTCATATCGGTGAGGTATCCTACTTTAAAGTGTTAGCAGGCGAAGTCACCGAAGCCATGGATATGGTGAATTCGAGCAATGGCACCAAGGAAAGAGTATCACAGGTGTATGTTTGTTACGGAAAGAACCGCGAAAAAATCGCAAAAATTGTGGCTGGCGATATTGGCGCAACCATTAAACTGAGAAGCTCGTTTACAAACAACACCCTCATAGTTCCTAAAGGCGCAGAATTCCAAGCTGCTCCCATTCAGTTCCCCGATATGAAATACAGGGCTTGTATTAAAGCTATTAACTCGGGTGATGATGAAAAGCTGGGTACTATTCTGAACGATATGCATAAAATGGATCTCACTTTGATTCCCAAATATTCTAAGGAATTGCGTCAGCTTATTTTATCGGGTCAGGGCGAATTGCATCTTACCATTGCCAAATGGCAGATTGAGAAACTAAACAAGATTGAAATTGAATATTTGCCACCACGCATTCCTTATCGCGAAACCATTACGAAATCGGCCAAGGCTGTGTATCGTCATAAAAAACAATCGGGCGGTTCGGGTCAGTTTGGTGAAGTTCATATGCTCATCCAGCCTTATTCCGAAAACATGGTTCAGCCTACAGAATTCCCCATCCGCGGTCGCGAAGATCACGATCTGGCCTGGGGTGGAAAACTCATCTTCCACAACTGTATAGTAGGTGGAGCTGTAGATGCACGTTTTATGCCGGCTATCCTCAAAGGTATCATGGAAAAGATAGAAGAAGGTCCGTTGACCGGTTCTTATGCCCGCGATATCGCTGTTTATATTTATGACGGAAAAATGCACCCGGTTGATTCAAACGAAATTTCGTTTAAACTGGCCGGTCGTAATGCCTTCCGCGAAGCCTTTAAAAATGCTGGTCCCAAGATCCTCGAACCTATCTACGAAGTGGAAGTAATCGTTCCCGAAGATAAAATGGGTGATGTAATGACTGATTTACAGGGTCGCCGCGCCGTTATCCTCGGTATGCAAAGCGAAGGAACCTATCAGAAAATATCAACAAAAGTTCCTTTGGCCGAAATGAACCGCTACTCTACTGCTCTTAGTTCTATAACCAGCGGCCGCGCTACTTACGGAATGAAATTCGCCGAATACACTCAGGTGCCGGGCGATGTTCAGACTGCGCTGCTCAAAGCTTACGAAGAACAGGAAAAAGACGAAGAATAGTAAATTTAATTCAGAAAAACCTGCCCATTTGGGCAGGTTTTTTTTTACTTTGTACTATAATTGAAATTTTAACGTTGTATCACTTGACAATGTCCAAAAAAATCCTTGCGCTGAAGATAACCCCCTGATGAAAAAAATAGATTGGTATATCATTAAAAAATTCCTGGGAACTTTCTTCCTGTCGATATCCCTTATCATCATTATCGTCATCATTTTCGATATCTCAGAGAATATCGAGGACCTTATCAAGTCGGAGGCGCCCTTGAAGGAGATCATTTTCGATTATTACATCAATTTCGTTCCTTATTTTGTGAATCTTTTCAGTCCGCTCTTCACGTTTATTGCGGTCATCTATTTCACCTCCAAAATTGCCTCCCAATCAGAGATCATAGCCATTCTGGGCAGCGGTATCAGCTTTAGGCGCATGCTACGGCCTTATATGATCACCGCCATGTTTCTTACTATGTTGTCGTTCTATCTGTCCAACTTCCTCATCCCGCATACCAATAAGAATATGCTTGATTTCAAGATCAAGTACATCAAGAACAAATACCAGAACACCAACCGCAACATCCATATGCAAATTGCGCCGGGGGCTTTTGTTTATGTCGAGAGCTATAATGTGGACGATAACCGCGGCAACCGCTTCACTATGGAGAAATACAACAACGGCATTCTGTATTATAAGATGGCCGCCAACAATATCGTGTGGGACAGTACCAAAAGCAAATGGACCATCAACAACTATACGGTACATTTGGTAAATGGCATGGAGGAGAGGCTCTATGGGGGTGCGAAGATAGACACCTCTATTAACATGACCCCCGAGGATTTTTACCGCAAATCGGACAACCTCGACCTGATGAATTTCTCTCAATTGCGCAAGTTTATCAGCGATGAGCAATTGAAAGGCTCGGACAATATCAAGACCTATCTGGTGGAGAAACATCGCCGCATTGCTTCGCCTTTTTCCACCTTTATTCTAACCATAATTGGTGTTTCGGTATCAAGTCGAAAGGTTAGGGGAGGTATTGGCGTGCATATTGCCTATGGGCTGGCACTCACTTTTGTCTATATTTTGTTTTCGCGCATTACCGAGACCTTTGCCACTTTTGGCAACCTGACTCCTATGGTAGCCGTTTGGATTCCCAATGTGATCTTTCTGGGAATTGCCTTATTCCTGCTACGCATTGCTCCGAAATAGTCTGAAGGTGTAAGGCGGGATTAGATGATGATTTCTTTGTGAAACTTTGTGTCTTTGTGCCTTAGTGGTAGTTAAATTTATCAAAGATTAACACAAGGTATGCACACTGAATGGCACAAAGATTTTAAAACCTGCAATAGGGTAAAAAGACTAGAACTTTTTCATCCAGCATACCATATCCGGAAACTCTTTCTGTAGATCAATCCTTTCATCGAATAGTCCATAAATAGCCGAACCGCTACCACTCATAGAAGCATACACGGCCCCCAGTTGGTACATTTTATCTTTAATGGATGCAAGAACCGAATGTTTTTCAAACAAAGGAGCTTCAAAATCGTTTACAACACTATCCTTCCACTGAGCAATGGGCAGCTCAATCAGTTCCTGCAAACTCTTTTCAGGCACTTTAGAGGTAATCATGCTGTAAGCTTCCGCAGTGGAAACATGAACCTCAGGCTTAACAATAAGCAGATGATACCCTCTGAGGTTAACTTCGATTTCTGTAAATACTTCTCCGCGGCCTGTGGCAAATACTGGGCGGTTGCGTATGAAAAATGCACAATCGCTTCCCAGTTTGGCGGCATATTGCATCAGGGCGATTTCAGATAGTTGCAAAGAGAATAATTGGTTTAGCGTCGACAGGGTGAAGGCTGCATCAGCCGAGCCGCCGCCCAACCCGGCTCCGCTCGGGATATTCTTATAAAGATAAAGGGCAACAGGGGGCAGCGCATAATCTTTCTTCAGCAATTGGTAAGCCTTATAGCAAAGATTGTCAGTAAGTGGGCAATCGATAACATTACCGTCGAATATAAACTCATCTTTTGCAGACGGGATGATCTCCAGCACATCTGTCCAGGCAACGGGATAAAACATGGTTTCCAGATCGTGAAAACCGTCGGCCCTGCGGCGAATGATGTTGAGTCCTATATTAATCTTGCAACCCGGAAAAACAACCATATGCTTTTTCTTACAAAAGTAAAAGAAAAGATGATACGAAACAAAGGGGAGGCGAGAGGTAGTATCACGGAAGTGGAAGTAAAATAGTAATGGTTATAGTTTAATGTGGATATCTTGCCTGAAAACATCCTGCATGGTTTTCGCCGGAACTGTTTACTTCTGCAAACTTTCCTTACTTTTGCCAAAATAATAAACACCTTTCCCCTATGCTTATCGTTGGCAGTACATTGGTTTCTGAAGACATCGCTGATGTTCGTTTTGTATGCGATTGCGCCTCCTGCCTAGGTGCATGCTGCATTGAGGGCGATGCAGGGGCGCCCTTGCTCGATAGCGAGGTGCAGGAGATCACCGAACATATTGAGGCGATAAAACCTTTTATGCGTGCTGAAGGCCTCTCAGCCATTCAGAAAAACGGTTTGGTGGTCATCGATCCCGAAGGAGTTAAGGGGACTCCTCTTGTCAACGGTCGCGAATGTGCGTTTGTGATTTACCAAGGCAGTATGGCTTTGTGCGCTATTGAAAAAGCATGGGAACAGAAAAAACTATCCTTTCGCAAGCCCGTATCCTGCCATCTGTATCCCATTCGAATCACCAACTATACCGACTTTGAAGCTGTGAACTATCACAAATGGGATATTTGCAAAAAAGCTCTCGCGAAAGGCCGCGAAAGCAACACCTACCTTTTCGAGTTTCTGAAAGAACCTCTTATCCGAAAATTCGGAGAAGCTTGGTACGAAGAATTGTTGTTGATAATAGATTATCTTAAGACAAAGGGATCAAAGCGATAAGGCTTCACTGATCTTGCTACGGATATCTTCCAATTCCTGAGGGCTCAGTTTCAGTTTGGGTTTCTTGAAATCTATATCATAAATGCTGTTCATGGGCACCAGATGAATGTGAGCATGGGGCACTTCAAGTCCGATAACAGCTATACCAATACGTTTACAAACCACTTCTTTTTCAATGGCCAGAGCCACTTTTTTAGCAAAAGCGAAAAGCCCCTGATAAGTTTCATCATCCAGGTTAAAGATATAATCTACTTCTTTTTTGGGAATCACAAGAGTGTGGCCTAAAGCCAGAGGATTGATATCAAGGAAAGCCAGAAAATCGTCATTCTCTGCTACTTTATAGCAAGGAATTTCACCTGATACTATTTTTGAAAAGATACTAGGCATGGTATGTCTATCGTGAAATATTCATAATTTCAAATTCAACAATACCGGCGGGGATCTTAATTTCAACGATATCGCCTACTTTCTTTCCCAGAAGTCCTTTGGCAATAGGAGAACTCACAGATATCTTTCCTGATTTCAGGTCGGCCTCGTTCTCAGGAACCAGAGTATAGGTCATTTTCATATTGTTCTTAGAGTTTCTAAGCTCTACTTTCGAAAGGATAAAAACTTTGGTTATGTCCATCTGGCTCTCATCAATGATCTTAGCATCATTCACAATAGCCTGCATTTTTGATATCTTGAGTTCGAGCATTCCCTGAGCGTTTTTGGCAGCATCATATTCAGCATTCTCCGAGAGGTCTCCTTTGTCGCGTGCTTCTGCAATGGCCAATGATATTTTTTTTCTTTCAACCGTCATCAGTTGATTCAATTCTTCCTTTAGCTTGTTCAAGCCTTCTAAAGTATAATATGTCGACATTTTAGTTGCTATTTAATAAAAAAACAAAGAATCCCGATAGATCGGGACTCTTTGAAAAAAATAAAAAAAAATTAGGGACTAGAGGTTAATACGCACTCCGAAGGAATGGGTTCCTGCGAATGGCTCAGTTGCTCTGTATGAGTAATCGATTCCAATGGTTGAACCTTTTTTCTTGTTCACCGGAACTTGAACGGTAACACCTGCATGAGGGCCTGTCAGAGCATTGGTTCTGTCAGCTTTTTTGAAAGTACCTTTTTCCATTGCATAACCACCGCGCAGATACATGTAATCCATCATTTTGTATTCCAAACCAACAATGTACTGATCTTTACCAAAAGAATTTGATATGAAAGCACCTGCCAGAGTAATCTTATGTTTGTCAGAAATGATGAAATCGTAGGCTACACCAATATTCAATGTAGTAGGAAGTTCAAATTCAGCCGACCGTTGTTCAACAGTCAACTGATTTGCAGCTCCTGCAATGGTCCCTCTAAAAGAAAGACCGTCACCTTTGAATTTCATACGGGGACCTACATTCTTCAATGAAATACCGAACATGATATTCTCTTTTTCGCCTGTGATGTATTGGATACCAGCATCGATAGCAAATCCTGAGGCAGAAAGGTTAGAAGTTTTTTGTGAGATTACCTTAACATTAAGTCCTCCATAGATACTATTCGAAAACATTTTCGAATAGGAAAGGTTAATGTTCATAAGTGAAGGGGTAAAAGTACCCAGTCCGCCTTCTGGAAGATCAACAGTTGTGATAGGAATATTCCCAAAACTCATAGCCATAACACTGACACCAATAACACCGGTTTCGCCTATTTTTTGTGATAATCCGAAGGTATTAATACTAACACCTGAACCTTTAAGCCAGATAGTATGTGCAAAAACCACTTCAGTTCTTTGTGTAAAAGCCATACCTGCTACGTTAGTATACATGGCTTCTATACCTCTTGAGTTAGCGATACCAACACCTCCCCAACCTGAGCTTCTAGCCCATGGATTTATGAGAAGCTCTTGAGAACCACATTCACCGACGCGGTCTTCGTTTCCTGCCATAAGATTCGTGGCCGGAAGCACAATTGAACCAAGAAGAGCAATTGCTAAAAAAATTCTATAGATATTATTCATAATAGCTTTGTTTTATTATTTGTAAATCAGTAAATGTTAGAACGCATTTAAGTCGATAGGACGTAATGAACCAAACCATTTCAACACTTTTTCTCCCACTCCGTCAACCTTAACATAGATAAGGTACATTCCACCGGCAATAGGAATACCTGCATAGTTCTTGAGATCCCAATCAACATAAGAGTTGGCATCATCTTTTGCATATTGTCTAACCAATGAGCCACCCACAGTATAAATACTGATAGCACATTTTTGAGGTAAATTAGTTATTCTAACGCGATTATCCAACTGGTTGGTTTCGTAGCCTGAATAAGCAAAATATGGATTAGGAACCACATTGATCAGGTTTAATGAACCTTCAGCAGCCATTGCATTTCCTTTTGAAGTAGCCAAAGATGTTGTATTAAAGGAATACAAAGGATAATTATCGTTTTCAGGATTAACAGCACCTTTGATAGCAGTAGAATAATATCTTTTGTAAGGACGACTGATACGTATGCGTATTTTTACTTCGCAAGGCATATTGCTTGGATCAGTAAAATTGAATTTAGGATCAGAAATTATAGGACAACCCACCCACATTACATCTTTATAAACATAGCGTTTGTAAGCAGTATGATTTGGGTCAGCAGGATTTTCGAGCATACTTTTTACCCATGCACCTTCGTCATATGCCGGACAATCGGTGACAACATTATAGGTACTATTGAAATTATCTCCGTTATGGGCCATAATATAAGTCCAATGTTTTCCTCCAAATAATATCTCTCCTAAATTAGAATTGAAATTATTGGTTGGATTCCAAATCATATCTCGACCATTCTCACCTTGTAGCCATGAATCTTCTCCGAACATCATGTTCAGACGTTCTCCTGTCTCAACATTAATCGCATAACCTGGGAACCAGCCCATATGTAAACCAGCATCTGAAGTTCCGGCGCGTAAGTCGAATTTCTTAACATTACCTTCTGTTAAGGCAAGGTTAGCTTCTTCACATTCTTCAATTACAGGACATTTGGTCCATTTCGAACGATCAGGTGTGATATAAAGGTCTACACTGTAGAGATAAGATAATTTATTCCAAGTGTTTGCTACAGCATTACCCCATTGTGGTCCATTCTCATATCTTGATGCCATACGGTAAGGAGCCCAGGTTCCACCAAGAATTTTCTCGTAGTTCTCACTTGGGTCCAGAGCAGTCCCAGTAATTGAGGAACCGTCATGCGACAGGTCATAGTCGTTCAAAGTAGCATCGTCTGGTGAAGCTGTATTACCTGATCTAATCCAGTTATAAGGAGCATAAGAATCTACATCAGGTACGCCTGTAAGCCATTTTTTCGAGCTGTCTGCAAATTGAATGGTTGCTTCAATAAAACCATTGTTTTTTCCTAAAATATCACCAGGGAATTTTGGTTGTTCAATGGTAATAGAAAGCCCCAAGTCAAGTAAAAGTTGTTCGTTAGCTACAGCAATAGTTTTTTCAGAATTCCATGTGTTCCCTTTACTATCGGTTAGAACCCAGTTAGCAATATCAAGATTACCGCTTGAAGGAGGAACTAATTTGAGTTTGAAATCATCTGCAACTACATTCAACGGATCGATAACTTTAATGTTTAATGGTCCTTTATTATAGTCATAAGTATGATTTGCTGAAAAATAGGGTGAGGAGGCCATCAACTGATCATGTGTTTCGGTAGTAAAATCTACAACCAATCCACCATTTCCATTTCCTTCCAGACGTTTGATCTGTGGCATTACACCGTATTCTGCATTAATTATTGTTCCACCGGCTTCTGGAGATGGAATATGAGGCATGGCTGAAATAACCTGAATGGATCCGGCTGCAGCTTTACGACCAGCCAGGTATGGTTTTTTCTGACCATCAATATACAAAGGATCACTTTGACTGTAAGGCTTAAAGTTATTGTAAGCATAAGAAATAGCGATATAGTAATATTGTTTATGGTTAACCAAACGTTTACTACCAACCGCAAATTGGTCTTCAAAAATTCGAAACGAGTGAACGATACCACTGTTTGAACCATTTACTTCTTCAACAGGTACATTACCACCCAGTGCTTCTGAGAAATAGAAGTTCACAATTTGTGTAACATTATCTTTAATGTCACATTGTGCTACTAAACGTGCAAGATCGGGATCATGTATATCAGTAACTGATACGGAAGCATCTTTAACCTGGAATATCTGGTATCCCTGGAAACGATATGCTTTATCTCCACTGATAATCGTATTGTCATTTTCGGTATAGTCTTCAATAGAATCCTTGTAATTATTAGAAATGCCTTTTCTGTTCGAAACATAAAGGATCAACTCGCGGTCAAGTTCCTGAATGGCCAAGTCCGGTGCGTCAGGACCGTCAAGTACTTTAAAGCAGTTGTCAAATAATGCCTGGCATTTGTCGTCAACGGTGCGCAGCAGTTCAACCGAAGCCCATGGTCCCCCTGATGTAGCTCTTGCCCATGGAATACCTACAGTGATGTAGTTAACCTGTCCGGCTTCCAAAGTAAATGGACCAGCAGATTGCATAAATCTTCTATCATAAGGAGGATTTTGAGCTTGTTCTTCAGTCCAATTTGAAGTAGGGTATGGTGATCCCGGAGGAACTCCCATAGTTCCCCAATTACAAGGATCAGTATCGTCGGGGAACATGAAATCGCAAGGAGGTCCATAGCCACCTGCACTAGGATGCCCTAATCCCCAATAGATCATTCGTTCGTTATCCTTCCAAATTCCTCTGAGTAAATTGTAATATTCTGGAGCGATATCAGGGTCTGTTATAGCTTCCAAGCCTCCTGTATTATTATGGTATACAAAACGGCGCATACCAAATCGTTCGTCATCAATAATACCATTTCCGAAATTAACCCCATTAATAGCTTAATTACAATTTAGAAGTGGAGTAGTAAGATCGTATTTTGGATTATCAGTAAGATCAGGATCCATATAAGGCCCCTGGAAAAAGTCTACCCCAACAGCTGGTGGTTGTGACCCGTAATCTTGTGGTTTTCCTTGTCCATCAGGGTCAACTCCGTTGTAACAATATCCTAATCCTCTTAAAACGTCGCATCCAACATAATCGTCCTGAGCATAACCTAGATCAGTATCAACCCATTGACTAAAATAAGTTTCAGTTAAGCGATATGTAGAACGGTTGATGATTTCATAAGAATAAAAGGTCATGTTATTGATTTCATCATTTGTCGAGAATCCGAATGCCTGAGCTCTAATCTCAAGACCAATTGCCTCTCCGTTTGTTTCTGTATGAATATTTCCTTTGTCATTAAATACCCACCATAAAGTTTTATCGCCTTTTAATACCTGATCAGCTAAAATTCCAACTCCTTCCATTGGCTTAGGTTGTGGGGTGCCGGGAGGATAGTTTATAGGGCAAAGGACATTGTCAAAATCATAATAAGGATAGTCTCCGGCAAGCGGATTATAATTTAAATCACCATCCTGATCGAAAAAAGGTGCTAAATAATAGCTTTGAAATTTTGCTGGGTCACCATGAGCTGGCCATTCTTTTATAGCTCTGGGTATTTCGTAACCTGCAGGAAAACCAGCTGCAAAAGCTGCTTTAAATTCTTCAACTTCAGCCCTTGTAATTACAAAATGTTTGTCATATTGCTCACAAGTTTCGGCATCTGTTGATGCAGTTCCGTCTTTGGTCAATGGACCGGTCCAATAGTCATTTCCATTTCCACGATAACGATTGGCACATAACTTTAATTGACCGTTAACATCTAATCCTCCGATCCATAAAGCAGCTGAGAACATGGATGTTTTGGTTGTGTTTCCGGGAATAAAATATTCAGCATTACCCTGTAGATCCCACCACATATCACCACCGGTATTAATTCTGGCTCTTACATTATTAACATCAAGGTCTGTAGATGCAGAGGCAGGTAAACACCCTTCAGCAATAGATTTATTAGTGGTTGTACTTTTATTTGATTTCAGTACAGGCCATTCTTCAGCATAGTTGGACTTCGAAAATCCAATAACTATTGTTGCCAGCAATAAATAACGAATTATATTTTTCATAGTTCTGAGTTTTTTTATTTTCATTATTTTTTAAAAACCTAAAGATAATCCGAGACGAATTCTTCTAGGTAAACTGTAATTATAAGGATTATTGACAGAAATTGCATATTGATCTCTATAGGCAGCTTCGTTAGTTTGAGCTTGAATCTGTGCCTGAAATTGGTTGGCTGCTAAATAACCATCATCATCCGGATTTCCTGTAGCTCTGTATACAGACATAATGTTTTTAGTGTTAAGAACATTAAGAACCTCCAAATAAATATTCATATACAGAGGTCTGCCAGATTTACCTCCTTTTTTCTTTGTTTTGATTTCAATATCTTTATCCAAACGGGCGTCTATCCTAAACTGCCATGGCATTCTTGATCCGTTGATTTGTCCTTCAAGTTGGTAAGAACCTGATCCAACCTGGGTGCCAACAACAGTACTGGACTTGCTATAAGGTATACCCGAACCACCGTTCATTGAAATATTTAAACCTGTATTTTTAAGCAACAATACGGTTTTAACCTTATCAGTACCTTTTATTCTTCTGGTAATTTTAGGACCATTATAATCTTTGCCTTCTCCATAGCGATAATCAAAGATTGCTGTGAATGCATGGCGCCTGTCAAAGTCAAGAGGAGTGATCGTTCTTAAATTGGGCTGACCAGTTTGAACCAGATTTAAGCCTGATTCTGAATTTGAACCAGTACCTGATGCAAATTGTAAGGTATAGGTAGCCTTCAGCCAAATATTACCTGTCCGTCTTAAATCATAACTAAGTGTAATACCTTGAACTGTTCCAAAGTCAATATTGTTGTATGAAATGTATGAAATAGGATAGGCACCTGAGAATCTGTATGCCTGAATCATATTACGTTGCTCACGGTAATAAGCAGAAATTTTTATTGAAGATGAATTGCTGAGTTTTTGTTGAAAACCCAACTCATAGTCGATGGTTTTTTCAGATTTCAGATTAGGATTATTTATAGCATTTAAACCCTGAGTGTAAATGAAGAAATAATCTGTTGGATCCATTATGTTTCCACTGTTCGGTCTTTGGGTCAAAACATCATAATGTGCAAAAAATAAAGCCTCATCTGAAATTGGGAATGAGAAAGAAATACGTGGCATAAAATTTAACTGAGGTTGATAATCAGTAAAGGCACTTGAATTGACCTCAACTTGATCAGGATTTACTAAGTATGGAGCAATACCTGACGATGTTTCTATGGATGAAGGGTCAGTGATTTCTGTTCCTTGAGAGTTATACCAAGTACTCCCATTTCTGTAACCTTTAATCGCAGTCGGGTTCTTAACATCGTCTACATAAACTACGTAATCTTGCCCAATATTAGCCGGATGTGTGCCTAAGTTGCCTACTTCTTTCACTGTTTTTGCTTCATACAAAAGATAAGGATCTTTTAGAACTTTCTGATTAGCATCATAACGGTCAACACGTAATCCTACGTTAAAGATAAGATCGTTAAAAGCAAATTTATCCTGAATATAACCACCAATATAGATAGGTTCAAAGGCTCCTTTTAAACGTGTAAATCTGCCGTTTGCATCTTTCTGTGTGAAAAAATCATCGAAACTAGGTTTGCTTTTCAATTTTTTACCTGTGTGATCATAACCCATATAACCGACATAGGACTGTCCGCTGTTTAAAAGTTCGTCTGCGCTAAACATATCAATTGTGAAAATGCTAGGATCATAGCTATATACGTCTATCCAATCAGTCCCATTAGTTGCTAGACCCAATTTTTCACGCAATTTGAAGTCAACTAAGGCTTGCTCAGATTCTGAATAAAGTCTGTCATACCAAATAGTGTCCTGAAATACTCCATAGGCATCATAAACTAAGTGAGGATTCGTCAAGTCAAGCTGCTTGATATGCTTGTTCACCTGTTGACGTATTGCTTGCCACAGACCGACTGGACTGTAGGCTATAGAGCGATCCTGCCGTTGCTCATAGTAAAAACCAAGTTGAATACCATGGTTTCCAATATCAGCAGAAGCCGTAGCAGAGATACCAAGTTGTGTGGTTTCAAAATGTGAATATGAATTATAAGGCATTCCGACATTTGTCCACAACCCATAAGATGTGGTCTCGCCTAAAAATCCATTAATGATACCTCCACCGAGTAAAATCTCGTCTAGATTTCTGTAATGGCCAGCAGCAGTATTGTAGGAATCATAATAAGATTGAGTATAATTTGATAAGATGGGATTAATCTCAGTTTGTTCAAATGTAACCAGCGTATCAGCGAATCCATTATGTATATTGGCAGAAATTCCTGTAACCGCATCAGTTCCTAATTCATAGGATTTGGTCGAATAAGTGGTAAATTTACCAATATATCCGTACTTAAATAATTCATCTTTAAATTCGGCATCCTGTATAGTTCTGCTTGTTTTCGAATAATCGCCCTGTATCGAATAGAAAACATTCTTTACAGTTGCCTTACTATCCCCAGCTGTTGGAAATCGTTGAGTAAATCTTCCATAAGCACGCCATGAACTATATTTGTCATCAGGGTTTTTATCCCAGTTTAATAATGAAAAGCCTCTCTGATAATCTTTCCCCCAATTATAATTCCAAGTTCCTCCAAATGTTAAGTTTGTTGTAGCCGAAGTTCTCACATCAATTTTTCCAGATAAATTCAAATCATTATTTGCAGAATTGAGCTTTACAGGAACATTTTCCAAATCGGCATTGCGCAAGAATTCAGCAGCCTTATAAGTTCCTTGACCTTTTCCTGTTGGAACAAGTGGGTTTTGTTGAATATTAGCCAAAATATTATCCAATGCCTTCCAGTTTCCGATATAAAATGGGTTTGGGTCTTTTAAATAATTGTATTCAGCAGCTATAAAGTATCCTAATAATGCTGTAGTTTGAGTAGAGTCGCGACCTTTAATCAAAGGACCTTGCATGTTAAAACTTAGTAAGTTATATCCGTATTTGTCTAGGAATTGGGATGTTGCTCCTTCAAATCCAATTCCAAATTCGCGCGAAGCTCCTTTTGTCGAAATTGAAAGAATACCTCCGGTTGCATCCCCATATTGTGCTGGAGTTCCTCCTGTAATTACAGTTACTTGCTCAATGGCTGCTTTAGGAACAGATGATGAACCGCGAACCCTGACACCATCCACATATGTTATAGTACCATCGCCTCTTGCACCTCGAATACTTCCCATCGATCCGTCCTGTGAGAAAACTCCACCTACTGTAATCGCCACTGATTGTGCTGATCTTCCAGGCATTTTAGAAATTTCTTCTGAAGTCATGGTTCCACCCGAGGAAGTTTGGTCTTTGTTAATCAAAGGAACTTTGTAATCTACAACTTCAAATGTTTCAATATTGATTGTAGTAGATTCCATTTGAACATCCTGAAAAGTAATTTGATTAGCAACAATTACCAAATTAGCAATCATGATCGGTTTATAACCTACGTATGATGCCTTTACATCATATTTTCCGGGAGGGATAGGCTTTATTGTATAATTCCCGTCAAAATCCGTGGTTGTACCGCCGGATTGTTTACCCCCTTGTTCAATGACGATATTCGCAAATGGAACCGGTTCATTGGTTCCCTTATCTGTAATCTTTCCTTTTAAAGTTCCAGATTGTGAAAACACCATCAGGTTTGCTGATAAAATAACAGCTGTTAAAATAAGTAACTTTCGAAGCATATATCTGATTTTATTGTTATTTTGCAAAAAAAATGACGTTAAATTGTCGGTAAAAATGGTCGGTAAAGGTATAAATATTTGGCAAAAAAAACATTTTTTTTGTTTTAGCAGTACAATTTTTTTAATTTATTGAATTTTAGCAATTTGTAATTCAGCCTTTTTTTTATAAAAAAAATCGGAATTCACGTTTCAAAATTACAACAATTCTTGTGAGAATTTTCGTCAATTAAGTTAACGGTAGGTTTGATTAAGTTAACGGTAAAATTTTACCGTTTTTGGTACGTTTTTGATGAAAAACGTTTGTTTTACTTCTTGGGATTTTATAAGTTTTGAATTAAACTCATCACTTTATCCCTTTTTCTTCTTGAAACTGGAATTTTTGTGCCATCTGACATTATTATACTTCCTCCCTCAATCTTTTGAAAGCCGGCAATGTATTTAATGTTAATAAGATGGGATTTATGTGGACGCAGAAAATGTTGCTCTTCCAAAAGAGCGTCATATTCTTTAAGAGTTTTGCAAATTAACAGGACTTTTCCATCATTAAAAATAAATCTGGTGTAGCAATCATCAGATTCACAACGAACAATGTCTTCAATTTCGACAATGTGAATTTGATCTAAGGTGGAAAGAACGATCTTCTTTGGCTCTGATTTTGTTTTAAGATTGTCAAGGAGTACCTTAATACTGCTGTTTATTTCAGGTCCGCTTTTTTTTTTCTCCACTTTTTGGATCGAGGCAACCAGATCCGAAGGAACTATTGGTTTCAATAAGTAATCGAGAGCACTATATTTGATTGCTTTTATAGCATACTGATCAAATGCCGTCGTGAAAATAACCTCAAAATCTACAGTTTTTACGTCTTCAAGAATTTGAAATCCGCTTCCATCTGGCATTTGAATGTCTAGAAATACTAGGTCAGGATGATGTTTCTCAATGGCTTCAATACCGGATTTATAGCCATTTGCTTGTTCAATAACAGTTACGTTGTTACAATATCTCGAAATAAGACCCAGCAATGCGTCTCGAGATGTTTTTTCGTCGTCTATTATAATTGCTGTTATCATAAAACTGCTTTTAGAGTACAAATATATAAAATTAACTTTCTTTGTAAATAATAATTATTTCAACTTTGGTTCCAATCGAGGCCTTATCTCCATCTTTCATGTCAATAATATTTACGTTCATCTGACTTTTATCTCTTTCATTTAGAATTTCAAGCCTTTTTTGGGTTATCAACATACCTCTGGATTTATGTTTAAGATCTGATCTGGCTTTTATTTGAGCCGCTTTTTCACGTCCCACCCCGTCATCTTCTACTACGCATAGTAAGAATTTTTCATCGAGCAATTTAAGTGATATCTTAATAAACCCATTTCCGTCTTTGTTTAAGATACCATGGATAATTGCGTTCTCAATATATGGTTGGATAATCATGGGCGGGATTTCGAGGAATTCAGTATCTATGTCAGGATCAATTGAAAATATGTATGAGAATTTATTGTCGAATCTCAACTGCTCTATGTCAAGATAGATACTCATTGCTTTTATTTCGTCATTTATTGGGACAAAAGACTGTTGTGAATGAGACAGAATAAACCTCATAAGTTGGGAAAATTTTGCAAGATAATGAATGGCTTTGTCAGTATTATTTGAAATAACAAAACTTTGAATAGAGTTGAGAGAGTTGAAAATAAAATGCGGATTCATTTGCAAGCGAAGAGCAGTTTGTTCCAAACTGAACATTTGTTTTTCAATGTCTAAGATGTGTTTTTCCCCTTCATGTTTGATTCGAATGGTTCTTAATCTACTTTGAACTAAGATCCATACAATTATGAACAAAACAATAAATGACAATGCTCGGAACCATATTGTTTGCCACCATGGAGTCGAAATAATAACTGTGATGGATATTCCATTTTCATTCCAGATACCATCACAATTAGACCCGTTAACCTTGAGCACATATGTCCCGGGAGAAACCTTTGTATAACCGGAAAAATGTTTGTATGCATCACTATAATTCCAATGGTTATCGAAATTTTCTAAAATATAGGCATATTTATTTTTTGAAGGATTTGAAAAATCCAAAGACGAAAATTCAAATGTAAAGAAATTGTCTTCGTATGAAAGCATAATTGTATCTCCGTCATTAAACTCGACAGGTATTTGTTTGTCAAAAATTTTAAATGAAGAAATTACAATTTGAGGAATAAACGAATTAGTGGCAATTTTCTCAGGAATAAAATCATTAAAGCCATTCATGCCCCCAATAAATAGTTCTCCGGAATTCGGGTTCTGATAGTAGGCATGAAGATTAAATTCATTGCTTTGAATTCCATCCTTTACATCATAATTAATAAATGTCAAGTTTTTTTTATTAAAACGTGACAACCCATAATTTGTTGTAATCCATAAGTTGTTGTTTTTATCTTCAGAAATATTATATACCACGTTGTTTGACAGACCATTCTCTTCAAGATAGTATTTTATCTCACCTGTTGCACGATTGAAACGATTTAATCCTCCTCCGCAAGTCGCTATCCAAAAAATACCATCATGGTCTTCAAAAACAGAAAATATTTTATCAGAACTGAGAGAGTTGTATGCATTATCATTTTTCCTAAAACAAATAAAGGTTTCTGTTTTTGGATCAAGTCGGTTTAATCCTCCCAATGTTGAAATCCATATAAATCCTTCTTTATCTTCATACATGTGGTATACAACATTATTAGAAAGTGATGTCGGGTTGGAAGGTTTATGCACGAATCTTTTGAACTTTTTTGTTTCAGGAATATATTTATTAAGCCCATTATCTGTACCAACCCATATATTATGCTCTCTGTCTTCCAAGAAAAAGTTGATGCGATTATAACTTATACTCTGTAAATCCGCTGGATCATGTTGAAAGCGCACATACGTATTCGTTTGGGTTTGATAAGTGCATAATCCGGCATCGTAGGTGCCTATCCATAAATTATTTTTACTGTCCTGGAAGACTGCTCTTGTAAGATTGCTAGGAATAGAATTCTTGTTTCCCGGAATATTTTCAAGAAATGAAAATCTTCGTGAAGTAGTATCATAAATATTAATCCCCTTATCAGTTGCAATCAATAATTTTCCGGTATTGTCCTGAAATATTGACCAAACGTTGTTATGATTTATGCTTTTCGAATCATTGGAAAAGTGATAAAAATGTTTAAAACGATTAGAGTATTTATCAATTTTGTTCACACCTTTCCAGGCAGTAGCCACCCAAATTATACCTGATTTGTCCTGATAAAGAGAGTTAATATAGTCATTGCTTAAACTTCTTTCATTATAAATATCGTTTACAAAGCGACTGAACTGTCCTGTCTTCTTGTCAAACTTATTGAGTCCTCCCCCATATGTCCCGATCCATATGTTTTTTTCGTTGTCTTGTAAGATGCACGTAACATGATTATTGCTTATAGAATTCTTATCATCGTGGTTATTGGTATGATGAATAAACTTTTTTGTTTTTAGGTTTAATACGTCCAATCCGTTATCGGTACATATCCACAGATTTCCCTCGTTATCATAAAGTAACTCCCAAACAAGATCATTGCTCAATGAGTTTTTATTTATTTCATTGTGATACCAATGCATAAATACGCGTTGGCTCCTGTTGTAAAAATTAAGACCCTCATTGGTCCCAAACCAGATATTTGCATCTTTATCTAGCAATAAACAATTGATGTTGTTATTACTTGGGCTATTGGCATTGTTTGGATTGAGGCGGAAATGATAAAAGAAACCAGTTGATTTATCAAATTTGTTAAGTCCGTTATTTGTTCCTACCCAAAGAATATTCTCGTTTTCTTCGGCAATGCACCAAACGGTATCGCTACTGATACTGAATGGATCATTTGGGTTTCTTGTATATTGTTTGAATTTTTGAGTTTTTCGATCAAAACTATTGAGGCCTGTTTCAGTGCCTATCCATAAGACTCCTTTGCTATCTTCGAAAAGGACGTTGATAGTCTGATTGCTTAATTCATTACTATTACCGGTTATAGATGATTTATAGGTGACGAAATTGTACCCATCAAAGCGATTAAGCCCATCCCAAGTCCCTATCCAAATATAACCCTTGGAATCCTGAAGAACACAGTTGGCCGAATTTTGTGACAGCCCTTTCTCAACTTTGAAATTCTCAGAGGTGATTCTGTCAAATTTTATATCATGATTATTTTGAGAGAATCCTTGAACAGAAAGTACTAAAATAATGAAAAGAAAACCGAGAAGTTTTTCATCTAATGGAATAATGGTTCCTTTTTTTGACCTTAGCATGCTGATTACTTTGTGTTTCGTTTGCTTTTACTCCTTTTTTGTTTAGGAGAAAACCATCGTTTTAAAAAATTCTCCTTTTTGTGTTCTTTTACTTGCTGAGATTTTCTAGCAGTTTGTCGCATCATCTTCTTTGTCCCTTCGTCCTGCATTGAATAATGGCGATTGATGGCATCCTGATATGCTTTTTCTGCTTCTTGTTCCTTTTTCTTCTTGTCTTTTTCCAATTGCTTGCGTCTTGCGGTCTCTTGTCTCTTGCTTTGTTGGAATTTGCTACAGCCGTTAAAAGATAAACTTAGAGTTAAAACAAATATGATCAGAATTAATTTTTTCAAAAATCTCATTTCTATATAGAGTTTGGTTATTTTTGTAAATAAAATTAGCTGTTAAAAGTAAAAATTTTTAGGCAAACAATTAAATGAAGAAATCTTTATTTGCAATGATTCGTTGTTAATAACGTTATTTTCCTAAAAAATTGTATTTATGAAGAAAGAAAGGTTTCTGTATTTGATGTTGGGTTTCGCAATAATTATTTTGTTTGTTTATTCTTGTAAGAAGCAAAATAAGAATCCGATCCCGGAAACGTATGTTAGTTTTTACATGAATATTTCATCCACTATTTATTTAAATCTTGCCTCGGTCGGAGGGTGGGAGAACATTACAGGCGGATATAAAGGAATTGTTGTATACCGGAAATCCTCTGATGAATTTATGGCTTTTGAAAGGGCCTGCCCATACGATTGGGATATTGATTCCGGTTATGTGAGTGTGGACCCTTCAGGACTGGTTCTAAAATGTAAGAGTTGCAACTCAGGATTTTTAATACTTGATGGTTCCATTATAGAAGGGCCTACTACTTTATCTTTAAAACAATATAAAACGGAGTTTGATGGTCAGACTCTTCATGTTTATAATTAAAACTTTATGAAAAAACTTTTGGTCTCTATTGTACTACTTTGTTCTTCCCTGATTGCTTTTACGCAACATCAGCCCGATAAGGAATTTATAAAAACGATTTCTTTGCAGGAAGCAAAAAACCATCAAAACCTTTTTAAATTATCCGATGCAAAGATTGGGAGTGATTATGATCTGTATTATCACAGAATGAACTGGTATGTAAATCCTGCAGTGGATTCTATACGAGGCTCTGTTACTTCTTATTTTAAGGCAGTGACTACAATGAACAGTATGCAATTTGAATTAAACTCTCCTCTGGTAGTGGAGTCTATTAAATATCATAACGTTTCGATCTCTTCTTACACGCATGCTTCCAATATTATAACCATTAATTTTTCGGCTCCTATAAACGTGAATCAGAAAGATTCTATTACCATCTTCTATAAGGGAGCTCCTCCGCAGGGAGCAGGTTTTGGTTCATTTATTCAGGACTACCATAATGGAACTCCTATCATATGGACACTTTCGGAACCATTTGGCGCACCTGATTGGTGGCCCTGCAAAAATTCTTTGAGTGATAAAATTGATTCCATTGACATTTATGTTACAACTCCCAGCCAATTTAGAGTGGGGAGTAACGGATTATTGAAATCGGAAACCATATTGGGTAGCAATAAGGTGTTTCATTGGAAGCACAAATATCCGATTGCAACTTATCTGATTGCTATCGCTGTCACAAATTATCAGGTTTATTCTGATTTTGCAAGCCTTAACAGTGGTAACTTGGAAATTCTGAACTATGTGTTCCCTGAAGATTTATCGTATGCCCAAACAAATACTCCCTCCCTCATACCTGTAATGCAACTATATGACAGTCTTTTTTATGACTATCCTTATATGAATGAAAAGTACGGCCACGCACAGTTTGGCTGGGGTGGAGGTATGGAGCATCAAACCATGACCTTTCTGGTGAATTTTGGATATGACCTTATGGCTCATGAATTGGCTCATCAATGGGTTGGCGATAAAGTTACCTGCAACAGTTGGCATGATATCTGGATTAATGAAGGATTTGCAACTTATCTGACAGGGTTAACTTATGATTTTTTAAATACGGAAGCGTCTTGGAAGACGTGGAAGCAAAATACCACCTATGAAGTTATACAATATCCCGATGGCTCCGTTTATTGCGATGATACTACCAGTGTATGGAGAATTTTTGATGGAAGACTTTCTTATAGTAAAGGAGGAATGGTGTTGAATATGCTCAGATTGAAAATTGGCGATTCCGCTTTCTTTTGCTCTATGAAGAACTTTTTAACGGACAGCCAACTTGCTTATGGTTTTGCCGGCACACCGCAATTTAAGGCCCATGCTGAGGCATCCTCAAGTATGTTTTTATCGGAATTTTTTAACGACTGGATCTATAATCAAGGCTATCCGATATATACTTTGCACAGCACTTTTTATCCGGATAGTTCAGTAAACCTGGTTATATCACAGACGCAATCACATGCTTCGGTAACTTATTTTGAAATGCCGGTTCCAATCAGATTTTCGAATGGAATCAAAGATACTTTGATTGTTTTTAATAACACAACAAACAACCAATCCTTTACATTTACCTTGAATTTTAAGCCCAATGCGTTGAATTTTGATCCAAATTATGATCTAATAGCAGTTCTGGATACCAGTATTATTACTTACAATATTGATAATGAAAAATACCTCCCTTTCGGTATTTCACCCAATCCTTTTAATGAAAGAATCACTATCGAAAATAATAACTGCTTTGTCAAAAGTATTGAGATTTATGATTTGATGGGTCGTATGAATAAAGCGATTGAAATAAATGATAATTTTAGTAAGCAGGAAATAGATCTTTCTTTCCTAAAAAAAGGAACATACATAATAAAAGTTATCACTAGGGACAATAATTTTATGCAAAAGATCGTTAAGCTTTAAGCGATATTTTGAACGAATTGTGAGGTTTTTATTATTTTTGCATAAGGCATAGCTGCTGTTGTTTATAATTTGATGTGTTCAGTGATAATCAATTATTTTAAGAATATACTTGACTTTGGTCTGAAAATTGCTTACTTTTGCACTCCTTTTTTCAAATTTAAAATTATTTTATTATGAAGTTGTCGGAATTCAGGTTTCATCTACCACAAGAACTGATAGCAGATAGACCCGCTAGTCAAAGAGATGAATCTCGATTGATGGTACTTAATAGAAAAACTCAAACCATAGAACATAAAGTGTTCAAAGATGTTTTGGACTATTTCAATGACGGAGATTCGCTAATAGTTAATAATACTAAAGTATTTCCAGCACGCTTGTATGGAAAGAAAGAAAAAACCGGAGCAAAGATCGAAGTTTTTTTGCTCCGCGAATTAAATCATGACTCCCGTTTATGGGATGTATTGGTTGATCCCGCTCGAAAGATTCGAATCGGAAATAAACTCTATTTCGGAGAGGATGATTCGTTGGTAGCGGAAGTTATCGATAATACTACTTCCAGAGGAAGAACTATTCGCTTTTTATTCGATGGTCCTTATGATGAATTTAAAAAGATTATTGAGTCACTGGGCGAAACCCCTTTACCCAAGATCATAAAAAGATCGACTGAACCTGAGGATAAAGAGCGCTACCAAACCATTTATGCAAAACACGAAGGTGCTGTAGCCGCTCCAACAGCAGGACTCCATTTCAGCCGCGAACTGATGAAACGTCTCGAACTGAAAGGGGTTAGTTTTGCCGAGATCACCTTGCATGTGGGTTTGGGAAATTTCAGATCAATTGATGTAGAAGACCTTTCGAAACATAAATGTGATTCGGAACAGGTAATTATTGACCAGATCGCTTCGGATATCGTTAATAAATCTAAAGACAATAAAAAGATAGTTTGCGCCGTAGGAACTACTTCGATGAAAGCAATCGAATCAGCCGTTACTATATCTGGTCATTTGAAACCGTTTAATGGGTGGACCAATAAGTTCATTTTCCCGCCTTACGATTTTGGTATAGCTAACAGCATGATCACTAACTTTCATTTGCCCCAATCGTCATTAATGATTATGGTAGCAGCATTTGCAGGATATGAATTCCTGATGAAGGCCTATAAGGAAGCAGTTACTGAAAAGTATAATTTCTTCACGTATGGCGATGCCATGCTGATCATTTAATACATGCCGGTAAATAACCCACTGAAGTCATTCACAGAAATTATTATGTGAATGACTTTTTTTATATCAAAATGAAATGAAAAAATACGCTGTCATTGTTGCCGGGGGATCTGGGATCAGAATGGGGGTGGAGATGCCCAAACAGTTTATTGAGATTCTGGGGAAACCAATAATAATTCATACTCTTGAAGCATTTATTAATGCTTTTCCCGACATAGAATTTGTGGTGGTCATGAATCCCAAATGGCATCATCTTTGGGATAAGGTGATGAATCAATTCCCAATGAATAACATTATTACCACAACCGAAGGCGGCCCGACCCGCTTTCATTCGGTTAAAAATGGATTGGCAAAGATAGTCAATGATAATTCCGTTGTCGGTATTCATGACGCAGTAAGGCCCTTGGTGGGTTTGGATGTAATACATGCCGCTTACAAGGAAGCCGAAGTGTTCGGTAGTGCCATACCCGTTATTCCGGTTTATGAGTCGATACGAATGAAGGATGGCGCATTTAATGAAGCTATAGATCGTGAAAAACTGCTGATTGTCCAAACTCCTCAATGTTTTCAGACAGCCAGGATCAAAGACGCCTATCGTCAGAATTTTGATGAAAAGTTTACGGATGATGCTCTGGTATTGGAAAGTACAGGCGAAAGGGTGAGGCTGGTAGCCGGGAATGAGGAGAACATCAAGATCACCAGGCCTGCGGATGTCAGGATAGCCGAAACTCTATTGCAGCAGAGATCGCTCTGATCTTTTCTATTTTCGCATGCTCCGGTTTTTCCAATCAAAAGGAAGAAACCATGACAAAACTGCGGTGACTATAATATATATTGTATAGAGGACCTGCAGCGGAAGGTAAAGCCACATTAATCTACGAAGCTTAAAGAAGCCTGATACGGAATTGAAGAGTGGCAGATCGATTAGCAGTTTTGTCAAAAAAAGCCCGACCGAAACCAGGAAGATCCGATTATCGAGAAAGCCAAACCCACAGGATATTAATAGTATGCTGATCAGAAAGAAAACGCTTAAAGCGGTTAGTAAAGCCGGTGCATCCTTGTACCCGCTGCTTTTTGAGGCCCAGCGGATGCGTTGATGGAAAAAAGCTTTCAGGTTGTGTGCTCCCCGGGTATAAACCACTGCTGCTTTGTCTTTCAGAAATGAAATTTCGTGTTTCTTTTTCGCCTGAAGCAACATAAAGATATCGTCTCCTGAAGCGTAGTGGAGGTGTGAAGAATACCCCTGCAACTCATCATACAAACTGCGGCTGAAAGCCAGATTGGCTCCGTTGGCCAGAAAAGGTTTGCCTATGGCTATGGCTCCGGCTCCACATCCCACCAGGCTGGAAAACTCCAGAGATTGTAATCCCGAGAAAAAGCTTCCATCGGGTTTTATGCAAACCGGTCCGGAAATCATCTGGCAATTTTCTGACAAATATTTTTCTGCTATGGCCGATACCCAAAACTCACCCATGCTGCAATCGGCGTCGGTAGTGATGATTAATTCTCCGTGTGAATTTTCAATTCCTTTGCGAAGGGCAGCTTTTTTAGAAATGCCTTCGCCTTCTTCCAGACTTAAAACTTTAAAATCAGTGAGCTCATGAACAGCTATATAATCTTTCGCCAGTTGCAGCCCCATATCTTCCGAATGATCGTTAACCAGTATTATTTCCAACAATCCTTTGGGATAATCTTGAAGACTCAGGCACTCTAATATAGTGGCCAGATTGTTTTCTTCATTGCGAAACGGAACAATGACGCTGACTTTTATTTCCCCATTAATATTATAATGTGTGGTCTCTTTCAAACGGAACCAGCCGTATGTGAATACCAAAATAGTCAGTGCATAGACCGCAAGCGACATGATGGCCAGAGATAATATGATGCTGAAAATACTCACTTGCGGAAGAACTTTAGTTTCAGAATAAAGAATTCGCCTACCAGGGCCGGGATGATAAGGTTGATAACCCAGATTAAAAAAGAAGCCAGCAGGGCAAGGGGTGCCAATTGACTAATCATCGTCGGATTGTTGAAATAGATGATCTCAAGAAGAAATATACCCACGGAACCCCGTATGCCTATCTCCGTAAGGGTGATACTGGGAATGGCGGTGATGAAAAGATACATGAGCCCCACGTAGATCATGCCTTCGAATAGTGAAAAGTAAATGCCGCAAATCCACAGTAAAATATAAAACTGCATGGCAAACATCAGATATCGTCCTATGCTGAAGAGCCATACCTTTAGTAGTTCGGAAGTACTGTAAGATGAAAATACTGTAAGATGTGAGATAAAAAGTTCGTATTTGCCCGGAACGAAACGACGAATGAACCCTTTGAGCCAGGCTATCCTGAAATACAACAGACAGGTGAGGAGGGTGGTCACGCAGGAAAGGAAAAGGAGGGCAAGATATATATTGTAATTGTGGACCGTAAAGTAAGTAACTCTTTCGAAAAAGAAATAAAGAAAGGCAGCCGAACCAAAAACGAGGGTGGTGAGTATCTGGCTGAGACTTCCGATAAAGGTGATGAAAACACCTTCCCAACGATTGGCTTTTTCCAGAATGAAGACACGCCCCAGATTTTCGCCACTACGATTGGGGGTAAAAGTGCCCATGGTGATACCCGCAAACACTCCCTGAAAGGCTTTCATGAAAGTAAGATTCTCTATCTTTCGAATCAGAAAGCGCCATTTTTGGGTTTCGAGACTCCAGTTAAGAGGCATCATCAAAACCACAACAAGGAGCAATATCCATAAAGATGGTTGGTTGAGTATGTTTTGAAGGCCTGTGAGCAGTTGACCGGCATCGTATTTAAAGATCAGGCGATGGATGATGAACCCGAACGACAGAATTATTATCAGGAATTTGATGAGAAAATTAGAAGTTTTAATTAAATTTGTTTGTCTCATTAAAATGGATTCTTGAAAACTGATAAAATTATTCTTGGCATCGACCCGGGTACAAATATCTTAGGTTATGGGCTAATCCATAACAAAGGTAATAAGATTGACTTTATAACCATGGATGTTATTAAATTAAACAAGGTGGAGGACCCCTATCTGAAGTTGAAGATAATCTTCGATCAGATAGTGGCCATCATCGAAAAATATCATCCCGACGAACTGGCTATTGAGGCTCCTTTCTTTGGAAAAAATGTGCAGTCTATGCTAAAACTGGGACGTGCACAGGGAGTGGCCATTGCTGCTGCTCTATATAAATCCATCCCTATTTTCGAATATTCCCCCCGCAAGATCAAGCAATCCATCACCGGAAGCGGAAGCGCTACGAAAGAACAACTGGCCGGAATGCTGCAGCGATTGGTGAATTTCGATGAACTTCCGAAATACCTCGATGCTTCGGATGCTTTGGGTGTGGCTGTTTGTCATTATTTTCAACGAACCGGCACCGCCGAAACCAAAAACTATACAGGTTGGAAATCATTCGTGACGGATAATCCTTCACGCATCAAAAAATAAATATGGCTACTGCGCACGACACCGGAATTATTGTGGCTCACAAAGTTTTCAGTGATAATCTGAAATTCTACACCGAGCTGCTGTCTGATTTTGAGCATGCCCAAAAGACCATCCACATTGAGATATACAAGTATCTGAATGATGCCTTCGGAACCAAATTTCGGGATGTTTTGACACGAAAGTGCCGTCAGGGAGTAAAAGTGAAATTGCTGATCGATAGCTGGGGGGCTTATGTGGACGATGTTTTCTTTAAGGAACTGATCGCACTGGGCGGGCAAGTGCGTTATTTCTCGAAACTCAAGTATACTTTCGACGCTTTCACCAAACATCACCGACGCAATCACCGAAAGATCATCATTGTCGACGATCGCATACTTTACCTGGGCTCGGCCAATATCAATGATTATTCGCTCAACTGGCGCGAATTGATCGTGAAGATTGAAGGCAACCTGGCCCTGACCTTCAAAAAAGTGTTCAACGATAGCTGGAAGATATACGAACAGGCTCTTTTCAAACAGCGCACCCACATGCGGCAGATCACCAAAGGAGGTTTTCGCATCATTCGCGATGTGCCTTCCATCACCAAACAAAGGGTGAAAAAACAATTCGAGAACCTAATCAAAAATGCCAAAAGCGAGATAATTCTGGAAACGCCTTATTTCCTACCCGGATTTTTGTTGAGAAAACTATTGACAGATGCGGCCAAGCGTGGGGTGGCAGTGAAGGTTCTTACGCCAAAAACTTCGGATGTTACTTTTGTTGACGTTTTGCGCAGTAAATATTTGGGCCTTATCCACCGCAGTGGTGTTCAAATAATGTTCTACAAACCCAACAATCTTCACGCAAAACTGATGATAGTCGACCGCGAGACATTCTTTTTCGGTTCGGCCAATTTCGATTACCGCAGCTTCCGCTATATGTTTGAGGTGATGCTGCAAGGCACCGATAAAAGCCTGATGGAAGACCTAATGGTGCACGTGAACGAGACCATGGAAGATTGTGAGCCTTTCGACTACGAAGAGTGGCTGGCCCGCCCTTTTGTGCACAAAATGTTCGAAGGACTGCTGGTGCCGTTCAGGCATTATTTATAGGAGCTTAGGAATTTAGACTTTAGGGGTCTAGACCTTTGTTTGAAGAAACATCATTTTTTATGAAAACAGTGGATACCCCCTGCAATTATTCTTTTTTTATTGAATCGTTTTGAGTTCATCCTCTTAGTGCTTCTTAGTGTTCTTAGTGTCTTAGTGGTTTTCTTTAACTCCAAACTTTAGGCACTCCTTACTCTCCCGCAGGGATGCCTATGGCACGAACTTCCTTTTAATTAATAGCAACCCGCCCCCCTGCAAAAAACCATTTCTTATAATATTCCTCTTCCAGGCTGTTGATCACTACCCCACGAGAGGTTGAGGCATGCATGAATTTGTTTTCACCAATATAAATACCCACATGCGAAACCTTGTCGCTGCCAATCTTAAAGAATACCAGATCGCCCAGTCTGAGTTCTTCTTTTTTGATCAGTGTCACATTTTTCATCTGCTCCATAGCCGAACGGAAAAGGTCCTTCTTATATACCTCTTTATATATGGCCATGATCATTCCCGAGCAATCGGTTCCCTGTCGGGTTTCTCCGGCATATTTATAAGGAGTGCCCAGCCACGAAGCCATGCAGGAGATGAGTTTCTGATCTTCGGTTCCCAGAAGTTTCACCCCAAACTTCTTCGAATAGGTAGTATAGAAGTTTGGTTTCTCAGTCTCTTTTACCACCACATGCTCATGTTTTTTAACCGTAGTATGCTTTTTGTTTTTGGAGGGCGTTTTACAACCCGCGACTAGCAGCATCAGAAAAAGAGAAAAAACTAAGTGTTTGAGTATTGACCGAAGCATAAAAATAATAATGTATAAAATTAGGAAAAACGAAACTGAGAATTTTGAAAGACGGGAATAGTTATTAAACGAGATATCAAACTTAAAAACACAAAACACAAATAACAAAATACAAATAAATAACAATAAATAAAATTTCAATGACCCAAAACCGGGGCCTCCTGGGTTTGGAATTTTTTTTTTTTCGAAATTGGAGCTTATTTGTTTTTTGTTTTTTGTCATTTGGAATTATTTAACAAAGCACCAAGACACAAATAACAAAACACATTTGAACTCAAAATTTTTTTATTCAAACGTTTCAAACCCGAAAACCAACGTCCTGTGATATGGTAAGACTTATCCGTTTTACAAAAGAGGAGCAACAATGATTATTGTTGCTCTTTTTTTTGTTTAAGCAGGAACAAAATATTTAACTCGGATTTTGACTTTGAACACTAGAATAAATTTCAAGAGCAAAAAATTTTATTCCAACGCAAACATAATCTGCTCCAATGCATGTAAAATTGGTTCCAACGACAATAGAAAAGGCTCCAACAATCATTGGAGGCTTCCAACTGAGATAGAATTCCTTCCCGGTATTGTAGAAATGGTTCCAACGATCATCGAAACGGCCCCAACCATCGTAGAATTGTTTCCAATGACCGAATGATGCCTCCAACCATCGACGAAGTTGCTCCAAAGACTATTTATTTGGTTCCAACGATAAGAGAAGGCATTTTTTGCGTTTTTCGGGAGTATTTTCAGCCAAACATATTTAATTAGCATCAAATTTGAGGAGAATTTATCTACTTTTATTAAAAAATAATGCATCATATAGTGCTATAAAATAACGTGTTGAAATTTTATTTCAGATATGTCAAAAAAAAATTTGGTTTGTATTGTAAATTGTGTTTGAAAATTTTTAAATTTGTCTATTCTTTTTATTTATAAAATTCTTGTTTGTTCTTTTTTTTAAAACTATTAATCGAGTTAAAAACCCTTTTAAAAAATTTTTAGCATGGAAGATAAATATGCATATGAAGTTGTATCGGTTGGCAGGACTTTAAATCTAACCTCAAAATTTCCAGCCGAATTTACCGCCAATGTCGGATTGAAAGCTATGTTCGACAAATTACAAATTCAAAGTGATTTGGCTGTTAAAAGTATGATTAAGCTGGACACATCAACTAAGGCACACACAGAATCGGGGAAAGCTATTAAGGAGAAAGCCGCTACCGATTTTAGTATTGTTGCCTCAATAGCCAGCGGCTTTGGAGCAGGAAATAATAAGGATGATTTGAAAAATCTGGCTCGCTTTACTTTTTCAAAATTAAGGAATGCATCAGTAGTTAACCAAATAACCGATTCGAAAAAGATAAAGGAAATTATCGGACCTTATCTGACTGAACTAGCCGATAACGGATTGGATGCTGCGCTGGTTACATTAATAGGCGATGATCTGACACAATTGGAAACACTTACACAGGTGCCACAGGATATGATTGATGCGCATAAAGCTGAAAAAATCATATTCGTGGATATACTTGCCGGGATAAGGAAATTTGAAGATGAACAATTGGATAAAACCATGCAACAGTACAAAATTAAAAACATGTCGTTTTATCTGAATTATATTGCCGCCCGCAAGGTGAAGCATCATCACATGAAACGTAAATTGGTTTTACCGGATGAAGAAACCACCACTGGGATACTGGAAATTATGTTGCTGTTTAAAGATACAATGTCGGCTGCTGCAGGAGCAAATGTGGTAATCCCATTATTGAATATCTCAGAAACTACTGACGAAGACGGTGAAACCTATAATGACGAAATTGCTCCTAGTACTTATCACGGTCAGATTTCGATGGAAGGCTACAAGGATATTGAGTTTGATTTTACGATTGAAGCTGGTAAGACTTGTGATCTGCAGTTTTTGTTGGAAAAAATATAGAGACTCGCATTAGGATAAATAACCTAAACAGGAAATATAAAATTATAATAAGCCTCCCAACGTAGGCAGAAAAATATTATAACGCGAATTAAAATAAAATTTAACCAAACGAAAGGAGGCAACGACAAAAATACGAAAAAACCTTAATAGATTAGAATTCGAAACTGAAATTGATCTATGATTAGTCCCTTTACATTAATTAATTTAATAGAATGCTTAAAAAAAATAAAAAAACAATTTTAATAAATAATACATCATGGAAACAAATACGCTCAATCCATATTCAACGATAGGAGAATACCATAAAAATGGTTTGGATTTTATTATTGACAAAATTGAAGATGATCCGAATAAATTAAATACGGTGCTGTGTGATTATATTTCGAAATTATTTAATTATGAAACCGAACCATCACCAGTGCTTGATGCAATGGAACTTGCATCAATATTTACAATTTCTAAGAATGCTTATATTAATAGTGAAAATCTCCAGGTGACATTCGGACAAGTACAATTTATAAGTCTATTGATTTTAGGGATAAAAAACATACCTACAATTGAAATTCCTCAATATTTTTCTGATATTGAAGAAAATATTTCTAAATCAAATTTAAGTCAAAACGAGAAAATGCCTTTATTCCTTGCAACTAGCATTGGAAAAGCAAATTATAATTATTGGATGGATCAAATTAATGATCCACAAAGTGCTTGGATTAATTATTTTAATTCAAATCCGGCTATAAACATCGGGACAATTCCTTATTGGGTTTCTGCTGCTATATATGCAACTTTATATTTTTGTTTTAAAGCAACCTATTTTACAAGTTTGAAAGGAGCTCCTAAAATGAATGGACCTGATTTTGTAACTGCTTTAACTGCGGGACTGGCTGTTGGAGCTGGTAAATTATTGCAAAGGTATATTCCTAAAATTAAATCTTTTGATTTTTCATGTTCAACAGCAAATTATAATAATGAGTCGCAGATAGGTGCTTATTCTGTACTTTATTGTCTCCCGGGTCAAGGAGCAAATTGTTACGATACCTTTGATTATACAAAGAAATATCCTGGTAATGATACCACGCAAACTCCATTTTATGATTGGGATAATGTGAAATGGTGGCAAGTTGGTACATACCCGCCTAGGCCTTGTTGATATTTTCTAAAAACTAGAGGGATTTACAGTTAATTGAGAATTGTAACTATAATTTTTGATTAACTGTTTTTCTTATTTATATGCGCGAAATTTCTAGCATTGTATGTTGAAAAAATATTTAATGTTAGGTTATAGAGCTTGAATGATTTTAATAAGTTCTGGGGAGGGTAAAAACAATATATTTCTTTACAAAATAAGTATGATATTATTATTAACAAGTACCTTTGATTTGACAACAAATGATATTATTGATTGGCTATTATTATATAAAAACACTTTTAAAGTTATAAATGAGAATACGAAAATAACATTGTCATTAGCGGATATAAATCGTAATGAGATAATTTTGAAAGTAGACAATGAACAGATTAACTTAAAAGATATAAAGGCAGTATGGTATAGAAGATTAAAGCTAAAGCTAAAGTCTCATATAATAGCTGAAAGTGAGGATAAAAAGCTTGGTTACCATATAAATCATTTTCTTGAATTAGAAAATGATGTTCTAAATGAATTAATAGACGAATATATTCAGGAGAATGTCCGGACAATTGGATCTAACACTAGTTTCTATATAAATAAAATTCTACAGTTAAAAAAAGCAAAGGAAATTGGATTGAATATCCCTGATACAGTGATATTGACAAATACGAAGTACCTTCCAAATTTAAAACAGAATAAAATAATATCGAAAGGAATTTATGAATCATTTCATTTAAATGATGATGAATTATTCTGTTATTCTGGTACTGAATTGGTTGATGATAATTTTAATAATGCTATTATAGGAATGGAAGAATTTGCTCCAAGCCTTTTTCAATTCTATATTGAAAAGTATATAGAAATTCGCGTATTTTATTTGAAGAAAAAATTATATTCCATGGCAATTTTTTCGCAAGCTAATGACAAAACAAAAATAGATTACAGAAATTATGATTTCAAAAAGATGAATCGCATGGTACCGTTTAAACTACCTGCGGAAATTGTTAAGAAAATACAGCATTTGATGTTGTCTTTTTCATTAGATTGCGGATCAATAGATTTAATTTTATCAAAAGATTTGATTTACTATTTCCTTGAGATAAATCCAGTTGGTCAATTTAATTTTTTATCAAGTTTATGTAATTATAATTTAGAACAAAAAATCGCCAAATATTTAGTTTACGATGATTAAAGTACAAGAAAAAATATCAATTAATGATATTAAGAATTTGCCATTACACTCTTTTTTTTGGAAATTTGAAAGAATGAATAATCCCCAAATTGATACAAAAAGGATTATAACAAAAAATAGGTATTATAAAAATATTTCACGAAATCATTGATTACATGAACAATAAGGTATATTCTCTATTTTCGTGTTGTTTCCTTATAAAAGGTTATAGAAGGAGTTTGATATTAGATATTCATAGGGAGGTCTATTACTTCATATCTAATTCATTATTTTCAATAATTAATAAAAATATAATTATAGGAAACGACATTATAAAAGAATATGGAAATAACAAGGAACAATTATCGATTATTGAGGAACATTTATTGTTTTTATTAAATAGTGAAATAATTTTTGAAATTCCTGATAAACTAATTAATAGTTTTCCTAAGTTAGATTTAGAATGGAGTTCCCCGTTTAGTATTTGTAATGCAATTATAGATATAAAAAATGAAAATCTCAATTGTACAACAATAACTATTTTACAGCAGCTATATTCATTAGGGTGTCATAATTTAGAATTACGTTTTTATAATAAAATAAGCTATTCTAAACTAATGAAATTGCTTAACGAAGTAAAAAAATTTAAATTTAGAAATTTATTTTTATCATTGAAATTCTCGTATGATTTTAATTCTGAATCTATTGAGAAATTACTTTCTAATTATGCCATTATCCAAAAAATAATTTTTTACGATGCTAAAATTGATAGCTTTACGATTTTTGAGTCAACTGTTGCAAGTATTGTATTTACTACGAAATCAATAAATTATAACGATGGCTGCGGGGTAGTTAATAAAAACCATTTTGTCTTAAATATGATGCATTTTACTGAATCCATTAAACATAACACCTGTTTGAATCGCAAAATTTGTTTTGATTCCGAAGGATATATAAAAAATTGTCACTCTATGCTTAGGAATTTTGGCAATATTAATGAAATTAGCTTAGAAGAAGTAATTGAATTGCCTGAATTTAAATATTGTTGGTTTATCAATAAAGATAAAATTGATGTTTGTCAAGATTGTGAATTTCGTCATATTTGTACTGATTGTCGTGCTTTTATAAAAAATGATCAAAATATATATAGTTGCCCAGATAAATGTCATTATAATCCTTATATTGCAAAATGGAAAGATGAGGATGAATATATAGATGTCGAAAATTGGCGAAAGGAAAATCCAGAATGGAATAAAAAATGCAAAAGAATTCTTATAAAATGGTGATAATTTCGGCATATATAAGGGGGGCTGGTTTAAATTTGCAATATGACCAAGTTTAAAAATACAATATTTGTTAAAAGTGCGGTGTACTTATTCTTTCTTTTTCTAGTTCAATTTTCAATTGGACAGAAAAATCCGTACAAATTTTCCAACCAGATATGTTTGGAATTTAAAAATAATTTTTCTGCTGAAAAATGTGTCGTTGCTGCTTGGGATTTTAGTTTTATTGGAGAGTATGAAAACATGTTAAAATTTTGGGATTCTATAGAATATTTTGACCCTGTCTTAAAATTACATCCGGAATTTCTTATTGGAAGTATTTCGCTTTCTAAGAAAGATTCTTTAAGCTTTTGTCGTTATAAACCGCAAAATGCCATTATTTATATTGATTCTGTTGCAAAAAAATCAAGAATAATCATTATTAATGAAGCTCATCAGCAACCAATGCATCGAGTTTTTACAGAAAGTTTATTATTGGGCTTATATAATGATGGTTTTAGGTATTTAGGTGTTGAGACCTTATCATATATCGATTCAAATTTAAATAAAAGAAAGTACCCTATTATGAGTACCGGATTTTATTCTGTTGAGCCTCAATTTGGAAATCTTATAAGAAAAGCATTAGAGATTGGGTTTTATGTTTTTCCTTATGAATCCGTGGAAAATGTTGACGGTAAACAACGAGAAATTAGTCAAGCGAATAATATAATTAAAATTCTAGAAAAAGATAGTTCTGCTAAAGTTCTTATTCATTGTGGCTTTGATCATTGTATTGAATCATATTATTATGCTTGGGACTATGCAATGGCTGGTTGGCTTAAGAAATTGACAGGCATCAATCCACTTACTATCGATCAGGTTGATTTTACAGAAGCCAGTATGCCAAAATATGAGAACCCATTTTTTCGAATTATAAATCTGGACTATGATGCCGTATTTGTAGATTCACTTGGCAATTCATTCTGTTCTTTAACTAATGATTCAAGTTTTGATATAAAAGTTTATCATCCAAGAACAAAAATAGCTTATGGCAGGCCAAATTGGGTCTTTAATAATGATAAAATACCCAAATCAATTGTGTCTAAAATAAAATTGAGATTTCCTTGTTTAGTATTTGCTTATAATGAAAATGAGGACTTTGAAAAGGCTGTTCCAATTGATATTGTTGAAATATTTTCAAAGCAAGATAACAAGTACTTAGCTTTATATCCTGGGGATTATCTGATAATTATAAAAAATGAAGAAGGCAAAACTCAGAAAATAAACATCTCGGTGTCTCATTAGTCAATTCTTTGAATATTTGTCAAGAGTTTCACCGTATTTTCCCATCCCATCCCTCCCCGTAAAAACACCTGCCCGTAAAAAAACTTTCATTTTTTTTGAAAATATTTTTTTCGGCGGGAGCTTCAAAATCAGCCCTTAGGGAGAAAGGCCCTGAAAAAACTTAAAATAATTTCTGTCCGCCTGATTTTGGCTGATCGTTAGCCGGCAAGCCTTTGCGATAACAAAACAGGTATTTATACCCTATACGGAACGGGGCAGAATACTCTTTTCCAGGCGCGATGGTCACCATACTTTTGTATCGTCAAAAAAAAACAAAAATGGTCAGAGTAATGATAGTCGATAATGAGGCAACCTTCCGCAAGGGGTTAAAAGCCATTCTGCTCAACATAGGCGATGTTGAGATAGTGGCCGAAGCTTCGAACGGCGAAGAGTTTCTGGCCCTGCTACAAAGCACAGAGGTGGACATTGTTTTTATGGACATCAAAATGCCCGTGATGGATGGTATAGAAGCCACCCACCGTGCCAAAGAGTTGTATCCCGGTATAGTGATCATAGGATTTTCGTCGCACGAACACCAGGATTATGTGAGCAGCATGATGCATGCCGGAGCCAGCGGCTACCTCTCGAAAAGCTGCGACAACTACGATGTGTTGGCCAATATTATCAGCAATCCAAAATCCGGTGTATTTCCGGAATTAAATAAAAAAGTATAAACAAACAAAAAAGAAAAAGTTATGGAAACCAAGAAAATTTTAATCGTAGACGATGACATCGATGTGATCACCATCATCGAAACCATTCTGAAAAAAGAAGGTTACACCGTTATCTCAGCCAATGACAAAGTAGAAGGCATGAAAAAGATCAAGGAAGAAAAACCTGATCTGGCTATTCTGGATGTTATGATGACAACTCATTACGAAGGTTTTGAGCTGGCAAAAGAAATTACCGATGACCCCGAACTGCAGAAAATACCCGTATTGATGCAGACCTCCATCGATATTCTGACCACCACAAAACCCGACGTACAGGCTATGGCCCGCGAATTCCGCAAGAATCCGGGATTTAAAGATCTGCATGTAATACTGGTGAAAGATGTAAACTCAGGTAGTGCCGGTGTGGATTATTTATCGGAAGATGGTAAATCCATCTGGTTCCCGGTGGATGGTTTTGTAAGAAAACCTGTTGACGGAAAAAGAATAGTTCCCGAAATCAAAAGAATATTAGGATAAGAAGACATAAAGCCTGCCTACCGGCAGGCAGGTGCCTGAAGCGTAGAAATTTTCTCATAAGCAAATAAAATTTTCAAGCTTCGGGCACAAATTATTAAAATGTAGCAACTCCAGAACGAATATGAAAACGCAAATAGACAGCATACTACAACAATACGACAATAGTGGTCGAGACGCATTGATCCCACTTTTACAGGAGATTCAGGAATCGGAAGGATTTCTGTCAGAAGAAGCCATAGTAAAAACCGGTAAAAAACTGAATATTCCTACCAGCAAAATCTACGGGGTTGCTACATTTTATAATCAATTCCGTTTCGAACCGACGGGAAAATATCACATACAGGTGTGCCGCGGCACAGCCTGCCATGTGTTGGGTTCGCTCACAGTGCTGCAGGAACTGGAAAAAACCATCAAGGTAAAGGCAGGCCAAACCACCCGCGATGGCATGTTCAGCATAGAAGTGGTGGCTTGTATTGGTGCTTGCGGACTGGCTCCGGTAATCTGTGTTAACGGAACCTTCCATGCCAATGTGAATGCACAAAGCATTAAAGAAATTGTTGAATCGTACCGAAATAAAGAATTGTAAAAATGACCGGCATACAAAAAGACAGCAGACAGCAATTGCTGATGTCCTTATTAAAAGGCGAAACGAAAAACGATAAGACGGTCAGTCAGCAACTGAGTCTTATCCGCAGAGAAAAAATTGAACAACCCATTATTTATGTGGGAGCAGGAACCTGTGGTTTAGGTGCAGGAGCCGGACAAACCATTATAGCCATAAAGGAATACTTAACCAGGAATAAAATTAATGCCGAAGTGATTGAAGTCGGTTGCATTGGGCTTTGCACCGCCGAGCCAATCGTTGATGTTCAGTTGCCCGGCAAAAACAGAATATCTTTTCAAAAAGTTACTCACGATAAAGCCGTGGAAGTAATGGAAGCCGCTTTTTGCAGCGACCTGAAAGAACAAAATATCATAGGGCAGTTTCCCACCGAAGGTTGCGAAACATGGAAAGGCATACGTGAATTTAACGAGCATCCTTTCTTTGCCAAACAAAAACGTATCGTACTGAAGAATTGCGGTCTCATCAATCCCGAAAGCATTGAAGAGTACATAGCCTTCGGAGGTTATACCGATATGCTGAAAACCATCAACCACAACAGCAGCGAAGCCGTTTGCGATATCATCGAAAAAAGCGGTTTGCGTGGTCGTGGGGGTGGTGGTTTCCCGACAGGAAAGAAATGGAAGATAGCGCAACAACAGGTTAATGATCAAAAATATCTGATCTGCAATGCCGACGAAGGCGACCCCGGTGCTTTCATGGACCGTGCCGTTATCGAAGGCGATCCTCACCGACTGATAGAAGGTATGGTGATTGGTGGTTATGCCATCGGAGCTTCGGTGGGTTATGTTTACATCAGGGCCGAGTATCCGCTGGCCATCAAACGCTTGAAAATAGCTATCAAAAATGCCAAAGAATACGGATTGCTGGGAAAGAACATTTACAATACCGGCTTCAGTTTCGAATTGAAAATAAAAATGGGTGCAGGCGCTTTTGTGTGTGGAGAAGAAACAGCCCTTATCAATAGTATAGAAGGTTACCGTGGTATGCCACGTCCGCGTCCGCCATTTCCGGCCATCAGCGGATTGTTTGCTAAACCAACCGTCATCAATAATGTGGAAACCTTTTCCAATGTTCCCGAGATCCTTTCCAAAGGTTGGGAATGGTTTAGTTCAGTCGGCACTGAAAGCAGCAAAGGCACGAAAGTATTTGCCTTGTCGGGAAAGATCAAAAATACGGGTCTGGTTGAGATCCCCATGGGAACTACCATTCGCGAGATATTGTTTGGCATAGCCGATGGCATAGCCAATGGTAAAAAATTCAAAGCTGTTCAGATAGGTGGTCCTTCGGGTGGTTGCATCACGGAACAGAATCTGGACATACAAATAGAATACGAATCACTGTTGAAGGTAGGTGCCATGATGGGCTCAGGCGGATTGGTTGTGATGGACGAAGACAACTGTATGGTGGATGTAGCCAAATTCTTTATGGATTTCATTCAGCGCGAAAGCTGCGGAAAATGTATTCCCTGCCGCGAAGGAACCAGAAGAATGCTGGAGATACTCGAAAGTATTACCACCAAACCGGTTCACAACGGAGAAAACTCCGCACTGGAACGCATGAAAGGCGTGATGCAATTGGAAAAACTGGGCAGAATTATTAAGGAAACCTCGCTTTGCGGCCTGGGTCAATCAGCTCCTAATCCTGTGCTCAGTACCTTGAAGTGGTTCAGGGAAGAGTATGAAGAGCATATTTTCGAACGCAATTGTGCTACCCATACCTGTACCGAACTCAGGAAGTTCAAGATCAAGACAGATGTTTGTACGGGATGTACGATTTGTGCCAAGAAATGTCCTACGGGAGCTATTCTGGGTGGAAAGAAAACCCCTCACTTTATTGTGGACGATAAATGTATAGGTTGCGGAACCTGTAAAGATGTATGCAATTTTAGCGCAGTAGAAATGATTTAATATTACAGCAATGAGTATCAATATAGAAGTTAACGGAAAATTATTAGAAGCTTTTGAGGGCGAAACCATTCTGACAGCCCTGAACAGAAACGGCATCCGCGTACCCACCTTATGCCACATGAAGAACTTTATTCCTACGGGAGCATGCAGAATTTGTGTGGTAGAAGTGGTTGGAAATCCGAAGTTGGTAAGCTCTTGTTCATTCCCGGTTTATGATGGAATGAAAATAGTGACACACTCTCACCGTGTGGCCGAATCGCGCAAAATGATCATAGAATTGCTGCTGTCAAACCATCCTGACGATTGTTTGTATTGCGCCAGAAATAGCAATTGCGAATTGCAGAGCCTGTCGAAAGAGTATCATGTGATCGAACGCCGTATTCGTGGCCGTAAGAACAGTTTCAAACTGGATCATTCCGGAACCAGTATCGTAAGAGATCCTGAGAAATGCATCCTCTGCGGAAGATGTGTTCGTGTTTGTGAAGAAACTATGGGTGTCGCCTGTATTGAATATGTGGGTCGTGGTAGCAAAACAGTTATCGGAACCAGCATGAACAAAGGTTTGAATACTTCCAGTTGTGTAAATTGCGGACAATGCATCATGGTATGTCCTACCGGCGCTTTGACCGAAAAGAACCAGGCCAGCCTGGTGTTGGATGCCTTGTATCAAAAAGAAAAGACAGTGGTGGTTCAATATGCACCTTCAATATCGGTTTCCATTGCAGAAGAATTTGGAATGAAAGCCGGTAAAGATATCAATGGTGTGCTGAATGCTGCCTTACGCAAATTGGGTTTTGCTTATGTTTTTGATACTACTTTCGGTGCCGACCTTACCATTATGGAAGAAGCTTCGGAACTGATTCAACGAATAACCGAAGGTAAGACCTTGCCCATGTTCACCAGTTGCTGCCCTGCCTGGGTTAAATACGCTGAAGAATTTGCTCCTGATTTTCTCGAAAATCTGTCCTCATGCAAATCTCCCCAGCAAATGACCGGTGCGATTATTAAGAGCTATTTCGCTGAAAAGGCAAACCTAAAACCCGAAAACATCATTTCTGTTTCCATTATGCCCTGCACTGCCAAGAAATTTGAAGCGCAACGCGATACTATGGGCCGCAATGGTGTGAGTGATGTTGACATCGTTATTACCTCCCGCGAGCTGATAGAAATGATACGTTTGTTCGGGATTGATATGCAAAATATTGCTCCTGAAATTACCGATTCTCCTCTGGGAGTGAGAAGTTCTGCAGGAAAAATATTCGGAGCTACCGGTGGTGTTATGGAAGCCGCTTTAAGAACAGCTTATAAAAAACTTACCGGAAACGAACTTACCAACTTTAAGATTACAGCGCTAAGGGGTCTGAAAGGAAGGAAAGAAACCAAAATAAAAATCAACGATCTGGAATTGGGAATAGCAGTAGTAAGCGGATTGGCCAATGCCGGAGAATTGATCGAAGAGATCAGAAATGGAAAGAAGGATGTTCATTTTATTGAAGTGATGACATGCCCGGGCGGTTGTATAGCCGGTGGCGGACAAAGGATAGGTTCAGACGAATCAGTAGTCGAAGCTCGTATGAAATCACTTTATGATATTGACGAACGTGAAACGCTGAAAGTATCTCATAAAAATCCAGAGATAACAGAATTGTATGATGAATTTCTGGGAAAGCCATTGGGTCACAAGAGCCACGATCTGCTCCATACCAAATACATGAAGCGCGAGGTATTATTATAATATAATTCTAAGAAAAGAACCATGACCAGGAGGATAAATAACGAACTCGTTTTCACCGTTAAAGATAGGTGCCGGGTTTGTTATACCTGTGTAAGGGAATGTCCTGTAAAAGCCATTAAAATCATCAATGGTCAGGCCGAAGTGATTGCTACCCGTTGCATTGGTTGTGGAAATTGCACAAGAGTGTGCAGCCAGAATGCCAAAGTTTTTTTGGATAACACCAAAGATGCAACAACAGTTCTGTTAAGCGATAGTATTAAGATTGCTTGTCTGGCTCCCAGTTTCCCCGCTGAATTTACCGAAATAGCAGATTACAAGATTCTGATTGGAATGATTCGCAAACTGGGCTTCGATTACGTTGTGGAGGTAGCTTTTGGTGCCGACCTGGTTGCCAATGAATATAAAAAGGTACTGGACGATAAAGATGCACCTCACAGTATTTCATCGGATTGCCCTGCCATTGTTTACTACGTTAAGCATTATTATCCTGAATTGGTTGGTTCATTGGCTGCCATTGTTTCACCTATGGTAGCAACAGCCAGAGTGGTAAAGGATATTTACGGAGACGATATAAAAACAGTATTTATTGGCCCCTGCATTGCCAAGAAGAATGAATCCACTGAAATTGATGTAGTGCTCACCTTCACTGAACTACGTAAGCTTTTCAGACAAGCAAAAATAACACCTGAAAATGTTGTCCCTTCAGAATTCGATGGCCCCAAAGGTAATAAAGCTGCCATTTTCCCTGTTACACGGGGTAAGCTTCATTCGGTGAACAAATCGGATGACATTTGCGAAGAGAATATTATTGTAGCTTCCGGCAGGGTTAATTTCAGGGAAGCTATCAGGGAATTCAACGAAGAACTAAACCAATCACAGCATCTGGAGTTGCTTTGCTGCGAAGGATGCATCATGGGACCCGGTATGACTGAAGGAGGTCACCCTTTTACCAAGACCTCCAACATCAGAAATTATGTGAGAGAAAAACTCGCAAACCTGGATACAGAAAAATGGAAGGCAGATTTTAATAGGTATAAGGATTTTGATTACTCAAGAGAGTTTACTTCCGCTGACCGCAGAATTCCCTTGCCCTCGAAAGAAGACATTGATAAAGTGATGGAGAAAATGGGCAAGTTTTCTGCGCAGGATCAGTTGAATTGCGGTGCTTGTGGTTATGATACCTGTATCGACCATGCCATTGCTATTATCGAAGGATTGGCCGAAACTGAAATGTGCCTGCCGTTTACTATCGAAAAACTTCACAAATCGGTTAAGGACTTGAATGTTTCTAACGAAAAACTGGCTTCGGCTCAGCAGACTTTGAAGCAAACCGAAAAACTGGCTACCATGGGACAACTCTCAGCGGGTATTGCTCACGAACTGAACAATCCTCTGGGTGTGATCACTATGTATAGCAATATTCTGCTGGATGAAGCCAGCGAGAATAATCCCATCAGAAGTGATCTGAAACTCATTGCCGAACAGGCTGACCGCTGCAAAAAGATAGTGGGTGGCTTATTAAATTTTGCCCGTAAGAATCAGGTTCATTATACTGAAACGGATATGGATGAATTTGTGAAGCACAGCATAGAATCTATCATTGCTCCCGAAAATGTAAACATCAGGTTCGAATCATCATTGACCGATAAAATGGTGGAGATTGATACCGACCAATGGATGCAGGTTCTGACCAATATTGAAAAGAATGCGGTGGAAGCCATGCCTGAATCCGGCGGACTATTAAAAATAAGTTTGAAAGGTGATGAAAACGATATTGAATTCCTCATCAAAGACAATGGAACAGGAATTTCGGAAGAGAATATGGATAAGATCTTTACTCCCTTCTTTACAACCAAGCCCATAGGAAAAGGAACCGGCTTAGGTCTTCCTCTGATATACGGGATTGTTAAAATGCACCGCGGGCAGATCAACATCGAATCGAATGCCGATGCCTCCAAAGGGCCCACCGGAACAACGTTTAAAATTAAAATACCAAGAAAAAGTATAAAATAAGATTATGGAAACGCTTAAAAATAAAACAGTATTGATTGCCGACGATGATGTGGATACACTGGCGCAACTCACCTTCCAAATGGAAAATATGGGAATGAAAGTTCTTGTGGCAGAATCGCAGAAAGAAGCTGAAGATATCATTGAGAAAACAAAACCTGACCTGGCCATATTCGACCTGATGATGGATAACCGCGACAGTGGTTTCATTCTGAGTTATAAACTGAAAAAGAAATACCCGGATGTACCTGTTATCATCGCAACAGCTGTTACTGCCGACACAGGAATGATATTTGGTCTTGAATCAGTTGAAGAAAAAAGCTGGATCAAAGCTGACCTGTATCTCGAAAAAGGACTCAGGCCTGAACAATTGCAGATGGAGATCAAGAAGTTATTAAAATTATAAAGACCAAGAATATGGCTGTCCTGAAAGTTCTAATTGTTGATGATGAACCGGGAATCAGATCCGGGATTAGCAGAATTCTGACTAATTTTTCGGTTGATTTTCCTTTCCTTGAAGAAGAGTTTACATTTGATTTGCAGGAGGCCGGTTCTGGCGAAGAAGCGATCAGAATTATCGATTCCAATGCCGTTGACATTGTGTTGCTCGATAATAAACTTCCCGGTATGGATGGCATTGAAGTATTGGAGTACATCAATAAAAAGCAATACGATTGCAGCGTGATGATGATTACTTCCTATGCTTCGTTGGATTTGGCTATAAAGGCTACAAATAACGGGGCCTACAATTTCGTTCCCAAACCATTTACACCTCAGGAACTGAAAGCTTCCATGGAGAGCATCACCAAAAATCTGTACCTGAGAAGAATGACCAAGAAGCTGAATACGGAGGGTAAAACCATTCGTTTTCAGTTTTTATCGGTTTTATCGCACGAACTTAAATCGCCTATCAATGCCATTGAAGGTTACCTGCGTATCATGGAAGAAAAGCAAGTGGGGAATAATCTGGAAGATTATGAGGTGATGATTGGACGTTCTCTCGAAAGAATTAAAGGTATGCGTACCCTCATCATGGATATGCTTGATCTGACCCGCCTTGAATCCGGCAAGAAATCACGCGATGTGAAGAAGGTCGATCTGGTGGAACTCATAAGAATATCTAAGGATACCATGAGCCCAATGGCCATACAAAAGAATATAAAAATATTCGTGGACCCCACTCCTGAACAGATTTACTTTTTAGCTGATCAGCAGGAAATAGAAATCATCTTTAACAATTTGGTTTCAAATGCCGTCAAGTATAATAAAGATGGTGGCGAAGTAAAATGTATTCTGAAGGAAGAAGATAAATCCGTAAAAATATCTGTGAGTGATACCGGCATTGGAATGAGTGAAGAGGATATTTCAAAGTTGTTCCAGGAATTCGTCAGAATTAAAAATGAAAAAACAAAAGCCATCAGTGGCAGCGGACTGGGTTTGTCTATCATTAAAAAGATAGTAGAAGAAGTTTATCACGGAAGTATACAGGTGACCAGCGTTCCCGATCAGGGGACAACATTCACTATCGAGCTTCCCAGGATAAGCCTGCCGTTGTAATTCTAACCAAAAATGAAATTCACTCCTGAAAAATACAGTATTCCCGATGTTCCCATGCAGCCATTCATTGATGCTGAAGAGATCAATGGCTATCTGGAAAACACTAAAGCGGATGCTGAAAAGGTAAGGAGTATCATTGCCAAATCCTTATCCAAAAAGAGACTGAACCTGGAGGAGGTTGCAACCCTGATCAATACCACAGATGCAACCCTGATTGAAGAAATTAATGATGGTGCCAGAGAACTAAAGAAGAGAATATACGGCAATCGCATAGTGTTGTTTGCGCCTTTATACATTGGCAACAAATGCTCCAACAATTGTACTTATTGCGGTTTCAGGGCATCCAATGCAGATGCCAAACGTGTGACTCTAACGGATGAAGAGATTGTTCATGAAATAGAATCGCTGGAAGACAACGGGCAAAAACGTTTGATATTGGTGTATGGCGAGCATGCTCAATACAGCCCCGATTATATTGCTCACACCGTAAAACTGGCCTATTCCGTAAAGAAAGATAATGGAGAAATCCGCAGGGTAAATATCAATGCGGCACCTCTGGATATTGAAGGATTTAAAATAGTGAAGGAAGCCAATATCGGTACCTATCAGGTGTTTCAGGAGACCTATCATCCGGAAGCATACAAAACCTACCATCTGAGAGGCAAAAAAGCGGATTATACCTATCGGCTTACAGCTCTGGACAGAGCACAGGAAGCCGGCATTGATGATGTAGGCATAGGCGCTTTATTTGGTTTGTACGACTGGCGCTTCGAAGTAATGGCACTGGTGCGTCATACCAATCATTTGGAGGCTTGCTATAATGTAGGCCCTCATACCATTTCATTCCCAAGGGTGAAGGATGCTTCAATGCTGGGATTTGGGGATAAATACTTTGTGAGTGATAATGATTTTGCCCGTATAGTTGCCATTCTTCGTTTAGCCGTTCCATATACAGGAATGATCTTAACCGCTAGGGAACCCGTAGAAATTCGCAATGAATTATTGCAATTCGGCGTTTCGCAGATTGACGGAGGCACCAAACTGGAACTGGGCAGTTATGCCAAGGAAGAACATGAGGAGCAAGATCTGAACAAAGGACAGTTCAGGATAAATGACAACCGCAGTTTAAGCGAAATTATTTCTGAACTGATTGACCAGGAAATGTTGCCATCGTTTTGCACTGCTTGTTATCGTTTGGGTAGAACAGGGGAGCACTTCATGGAGTTTTCAGTGCCCGGATTTATTAAAAGATATTGTACACCCAATGCAATCCTTACCCTTACAGAGTATCTGATGGATTATGGATCAGAAGCCAATGCAGTCAAAGGATGGGCCTTGATAGAGAAAGAACTGGCCGCACTGGGAGATGAGAAAATGGTTATGGAGATCAGAAAAAGAATGGAACTAATTAAGGGAGGGAAGAGGGATCTGTATTTTTAGGAGTCGGAAGACGGAAGTAAAATCGGCAATCTTCAATCTTCAGTCGGCAAAAAGAACTAGCAAATAACAACAAATGACTATCAATGGCAATTAATGACAACAAATGACGCGCAGCAAATGACCATTAATGACAAAATATTATGAGCAAAGGCAGGGATCTTAAACCCCATATAGGTATTTTCGGAAGAAGAAATAACGGCAAAAGTTCGTTCATCAATTTACTGGTGGGGCAGGAGGTGGCTATTGTTTCGGAACAGCCAGGCACAACAACTGACCCGGTGAAAAAGTCTATTGAGATATTCGGGATTGGTCCGGTGATAATGGTAGACACGGCAGGTATTGACGATTCGGGCGAGCTGGGGAAAAAGCGTATCGAAAAGACCATGCAGGTGTTGAAAACTATCGATTGTGCTGTTCTTATATTGGCTGAAAACACTTTCGGTTCTTACGAAACGGAGTTGATAAATGAATTTAAGACTTTCGACATTCCCTTCATTCTGATTCATAATAAATCGGATATTGCTGTGGTATCTAAAGCGGTTTGCGACGATATCAGCAATTATACCAAGACCGAAGTGATTAATTTCAGTACAAAGAATCCCCATAATCTGGATTATGTGGTGGAATCGCTGAAGGACACCATACCACAAACTGCTTATGTCAGCAAATCATTGCTGGGAGATATTATTAGCGAAAACGATTATGTGGTTTTAGTGACCCCTATAGATTCGGAAGCTCCGGAAGGCCGAATGATATTGCCGCAAATGATGGCCGTACGTGATGTGCTGGACAATCATTGCATATGCATTGTGTTGCGGGAAACAGAGCTGAAACATTTCTTCGATACCTGCAACATTAAACCTAAACTGGTGGTTACCGACAGTCAGGCTTTTGGCAAAGTGAAGGACATGGTTCCGGAGGATATTCTGCTGACAGGTTTCTCCATTGTGTTTTCACGTATGAAAGGCGATTTTGAAAACTTCATCAAAGGAGCACAAAAAATATCCGAATTAAAAGATGGCGATAAAGTCATCATTATGGAATCATGCACGCATCGCGTAAGTTGTGAAGATATCGGAAGATTTAAAATACCACGCTGGATTAAAGAATTTACAAAGAAAGAACTTGAATTTACTATTATTTCGGGTATGAGTGAACTGCCCGAAAATCTTACTGACTATTCACTATTAGTGCAATGCGGAGGCTGCATGTTCACGCGTAAACAAATATTGAACCGACTAAAACCATTCACGGATAACGGGGTTTCCATAACAAACTACGGGATGGCGATAGCTTATATGACCGGAATCTTTACGCGGGCTCTGCAGCCTTTTTTAGGGAATAGATAATAGTGAATAGTTTATAACGAGGTGGAAATGATAAGCGACTTATTAAACGGTAACCTTACGCCTGAAAAGATAAAATATCTGTTGTCACTTACTGAAGAGGCAGATAAAAAGCAACTTTATGCCAAAGCCAGGGAGACACGTGATGCTGTTATAGGTAATAAAGTTTACCTGCGCGGCCTCATAGAGTTGTCCAACCGTTGTGTTAAGAACTGTTTCTATTGTGGCATACGTGCTGCAAACAAAAATGTAATACGTTATGATATTCCTGACGGGGAAGTGCTGAAGGCGTCCATGTTCGCTATGGAGAATCATTATGGTTCTATCGTAATTCAGTCGGGAGAACGCTATAACAAGGCATTTACCGACAGAATAACCCGTCTGTTGCAAAAGATTCATGCTGCTACTCAGAACAAACTTCATATAACCCTTTCGTGCGGCGAACAAAGCCGGGAAACATACCAGGAATGGTTTGATAACGGGGCACAACGCTACCTGCTTCGCATAGAAACTTCCAGCGAAGAACTGTATCATAAACTTCACCCCAACGATGCCCGCCATAGCTATAGCAACCGGCTTCATTCGCTCGAAGCACTGAAGTCGGTGGGTTATCAGTGCGGAACCGGCATCATGATAGGATTGCCATTTCAAACTACAGACGATCTGTTGAACGACCTCTTGTTCTTTAAGAGCTTTGGTATTCACATGGTAGGTATGGGTCCTTATATTGAGCATCCTGATACCCCACTGGCTCAATATGCAGATCTGATGTTGCCACTGAAAGAACGATTTGAACTTACCATTAAAATGATAGCCATACTGCGTTTGCTGATGCCCAATATCAACATTGCCTCTACAACGGCGCTGCAAACCATTGACCCAATAGGCCGTGAAAAAGGGATAGCTGCTGGCGCCAATGTGATTATGCCTAACATTACTCCTGTTAAATACAAGGAGAACTATAATTTATACAACGGCAAGCCCTGCCTCGATGAGGAACCTGATCAATGCACGAGTTGTATTGATGTTCGCGTTAAAATGGCTGGTGGGGTGGTGGCTTATGACGAATGGGGCGATTCGAAGTTCTATAAAAGGACGAATGGTTAATTTGTAGTTAGGTGGCTTTTAGGCTGTAGAATGAAGATCATTAGTGGTCATTTGCTATGCGTCATTTATTGTCATTAGTTGCCAAAACTTGAGCATTGTTTGTTGAACATTGAACATTTTTTATGCCACCAAAACACCAAGGCACCAAGATGCACCAAGGGGAATTACCTTTACTAAATTTTACCGCAATAAGCACAATAGAATACAATAGGAGTATTCTCTAAAAATTTTACTTTGTGGCCTTTGTGTCCGCCAATTGGCGGATGGTGTACTTTGTGGTTATTTCCATTTTTTAACCACTATGAACACAAACCGGCCTGCCGGCAAAACAGGGAAGGCACAATGGACACAATGTTTTTTATTAACGTATACAAAATTTACATTTTAACGTAAGCAAAGCACTCGAATTCCTTCTCATCTCTTTGATCGTATCGGGTCATTTGGCATAATGGTTCTTCATTCGGGTCATTATCATTGAGACAGGTTATGCACAATGATGGCTTCTTTATCAAATCCGCATTAATTTCGTATCCATCATCACTAAAGAAGCCATGAATTTGTGTAGGGTCCATTTCATCAATATGTTTGCGACCCTTTATACTTTCACTTTTTTTTATAGCCAAATCAATTTCAAAATCTTCGTCAGGATAGGCTTCACCGGTAATACAAGTGAAACACATATTGCCCATTGAAGCAGAGCCTATCACCCAAATGTCGTTTCCGCAGGAACATTTTACATGTTTTTGATAATCGGCTAAGGCTATGTTAAGACTTTCCCTCAAAGCCTTTTCATTTTCGGAAGGATTATTCTTCAAATGTTTCCTTATGTAATCTTCGATTGTGATTGGTATAAATCCCATTATTTTATTTATTTGTAACAAATGATGAACGGGCTTTTCCGTCGTTTTTAATACCTCTTATAATACAATATCGCTGTAATTCATCAAGGTCAACCACAATATCTTTGACTTTGAATCCGTGAGCAATGAGATCATTTTTCATCTTTAGAAAGGACTCATGCCATTCTTTCCATGTGTCATGCATGGTTTCCCTGTCATCAGCGTATGCCAACAATCTTTCCCAATCCGTTTCTTTGTAATAAGCAATGTTTACATCTTGTATCATCTTGGATAAATTTTTTCTTCCCCAAATTTACACTGTTTTTATAATACAAATGAAGTGTTAGTTTTTTTAACCACAATAGTCACAATAGGGCACAATAGATGCACGCAGCAAAAGAGCTCCTTTAGTGCAGCAAATAGCGACGTGAAAGCAGCTATGTAGCTCCATTAGAGTAGCAAATAGCGACGTGAATGCAGCTCAGAGCTCCGTTAGAGCAGCAAAAGCGAAACTAACGCGGCTATAGAGCTACGTTAAAGCAGCAAATAGCGACGTGAACGCAGCTCTGTAGCTACATTAGAGCAGCAAATAGCGACGTTAATGCAGCTACAGAGCTCCGTTAGAGCAGCAAAAAGCGAAACTAACGCGGCTTTAGAGCTCCATTAGAGTAGCAAAAACTATGTTAACGCAGCTCAGAGCTCCGTTAGAGCAGCAAATAGCGACGTTAATGCAGCTATAGAGCTCCGTTAGAGCAGTAAATAACGACGTTAATGCAGCTATGTAGCTCCGTTAGAGTACTAACTTACTTCTTTAATGGGGTAAAAAATTTGTTATTGCCCGGATTATGTTCATTATAGCCTTACAGCTTACCTCCCCACAGGCATCACAATGCGATGATTGTTTTTGAATAAGGTGGTATTTTGCTTATTGGCATCGAGGCGATAAATCAGGAGGTCGTTATCGTAAAACAGCAGTTCGTCGATATAAAAGGTTTGTTCGGCTATATCGTTGCATTTCAGTATCAGGTCGTAATCGGCCTCAGGGTCTGCATGATCGAACGAAAGTTCGACCATCGACCATTTATTGTTGATCTCGTGGCTGCTGCTGCCGCTGGTGATGGGGTCAAGCCATTCTACTGATGAACCTTTATGCTTCTGAAAAAATATCCATCCTGCCAGTCGGTCCTGCCCGTAATTCTCGCCATCGTTGTACATCCAGAAACGGACCGTGTATTTTTTATGCAAAGAGAGGGCCGTATGTTTTACTGAAAAGAGGGTATGATACCCACGTTGCACATCTGTCAGGCATCCGTTGTTTCCGCTAAAAGAAATCGGGCATCCGGCTTTGGCAAAATCAGTAAAACTGAAATACTGGGAAGTGTCTGATACCAGGAATCCGTTTTTCGCAAAGAGGCTGTCCTTTTTGTTGGCGAATGCTTGCATTTCTTCAAATGCAGTGTTTCTGAAAAACACCTCAGGATTTATTTCGTAAAGACTGTATTCCTCATGCGTTATCAAAGGCATGGCTTTTTTAATATATTCGTTTTCGGCGCGACTGGTTTTTCCGTTGAGGCAAAGCAGCAAAAAAGGTTTTTTGGACGACAGGTCGATCTGATAGTTTTTAGAATAGAAATTGCTGGCCAGGAGTTGCATCATGTTTTTGCTTTCGCGAATGGAGGTGTGCGACAAGAAACTTGCGATCAGCGGAAGTTTCAGATGATAGGAATATAAAAAAGCTAGTTCTGCCAGCCTGTTATTGGGCTCTACGCCATAATTTCCCGAGCCAATGCAAAAGAACGGGAAGGGGAGAATGGCCTGATAGGACTGAGGACTCAGGAACTTTATATCTTGCCTGAATACGGATGAATTTTGTGCGTTATCGAAAAGATTGGGCGATTTTGTGATTTCTGAAGCCATGGTCTTGTGATAGCCTGTTCCTTCGAATATCAATAAAAGGGGTACAGCCACCATAAGAATATATCCTGCCACGGCTTTCTTTTTTGCCACCAGCTTATGGAAGGCGACATTCAGCATATAGACCAGCATAATATTGCTGATGAAATAGAACACCCAGGCAAACCTGCCTATAGCACGGAATTGTTTGATAATGTCAAAATAGTTGATCAGCTTTTGCAGATGGAACCTGAAAGGAATGAACATCGCAAAGGCCAGAATAATAAGGGAAGCTATGAATAGGTTCCTGATCATGTTATGATCTATCCAGGCGTCATTCAGCTTCAATTTTTTCGATCTAACCGAACTGATCACCGAAATAAGGAGATAAAATATCAACCCGGCAATGGCTGCTAATCCAATATAGGACCATCCCTCCCAATTTTGCACCAGTTTGGGGAAGAGGGCCGTCTTGATAAAATCAAGGGGTGAATAAACCGGCAGAAATACGGTCGAGAGATCGGCATAGCCCTCCAAAATACCCCAGGGATTGGTGGTGCGTCCGCTATGCATGTCAGTGTATTTCACAAAAACATAAAAGAAAACGACTGGCACAACTGCCGCCCAGATGAGTCCCGAGCCTTGAGAAAAGCTCAGTTTTCTTTCCTTTAGCCATCGTCCTGCTAAACACACCATCCCATAAGTAAACACAAGCGTAGCCGATATCATACCCAGATAGGCGTGTATATAGTAGAGAAGCAGAATGCTTAATGATAATAAAAACAGCCTTCCCCTTCTTTTCCCTTTATTCTCGTACAAAACAAGTAGGTAAAGAGTCAGTGGAATAAAAAAACTGTACGATAAGGCATAGTGTCCGCCAAACCTAAATATCTGAGGACTCAGTATGGTGATGCCCATGGCCCCCAGAATCGAGAGCAGGTATTGTATTCTCAGTTGACGGAATAGCAGGTATAACAGAATGGCAGTGATAGCTATCGACAGCAGCATGAAAAAGTTCAGAATTCCTATGCTATAGCCGCTTATTCCGGGAAAAACCGAAGCGGTCGCCTTCATCAGCACAGACGGTAAGGGATGACAATCGGTATAGAGTATGTTTTCGCCGTAAGGGTAGTTCATCCCTTCGAAATTGCCTAGGCTTTTGTTGTTCTTTATATACCAGGCATAGGTGTAGTAGTTCTTTATTCCGTCGCCCTGGCTGCTGAATAGGTAAGAGTTGGGGTGTAAAATAACTTTGCCGTAAAAACCAAAAAGAAAAGAAACGATCAAAGCCAGTAATATGGCAAAACCGATTAGCGATTTCTTATCTCTTTTCATTTATCTCTTTTGTTTTTTCTTCAGTATCGGCTTAACATATTCTCGGCAATTGTTCTCCCGTCAGCATATCCATCACGCGTTTGCCGCCAATAGAGGTTTCGAGCAATACCTTTTGTTTGTGTTCGGCGGTGATCTCGCCTATGATGCATGCATTCCTTCCCAGTTCATGCTGTTGCATGGTGGCAATCACCTTGTCGGCATCTTTGGCCGCTATTACCATCACTACCTTGCCTTCGTTGGCAATATAAAGCGGGTCGAAGCCAAACACCTCGCACAATCCCATGACAGATTCGCTCACAGGGATACTTGCTTCATTGATCAATATGCCATAATCACGCTCCTCCACCAGTTCGCACAATACCGTGGCAATGCCGCCTCTGGTGGCATCGCGCATAAAAAGAATGTTTTGCGAAACACCCATCACTTCCTGTATCAAGCCGTTCAGGCTGGCGCAATCCGACTTTAGGTCATCGGAAAAACTGATGTTGTTACGAGCCCCTATGATGGTCACGCCATGGTCGGCAATATTGCCGTTGATAATGATCTTATCGCCGGGCTTGATGAACTGCCCGTAGCTGATATGGTTGAACTTTTTGTCAATACTTCCTATGCCGCTGGTATTGATGAAGATCTTATCGCATTTGCCCTTGTCAACCACCTTGGTGTCGCCGGCCACTATCTTCACACCAGCCTTTTGAGCCTCTTCGGCCATGGTTTTCACAATTTCTTCCAGTTGTGCAAAAGGGAATCCTTCTTCTATAATGAAGCCGCAACTCAGGAACATGGGAGTAGCCCCTGACACTGCCAGGTCGTTCACGGTTCCGCAGACCGCCAGCTTCCCAATGTTGCCACCGGGAAAGAAAATAGGATCGACCACATAAGAGTCGGTGGTGTAAGCTATGTTTTTCCCCGGCAATTGCAGCAGTGATGCATCTGTAGGAAAATGCTTCTCATTCTCACCGAAATGTTTGAAGAAGATGCTATGTATCAGTTCGTGGCTAAGTTTCCCGCCACTTCCGTGGCCGAGGAGGATGGTTTTATCTTTCATTTTATTGTTTGTTTCTGTTTTAAGTATTTAGTATTTGGTATCTGGTATTTAGTATCTGGTCTATAGATTCGTGATTTTCTGACTATTCCACAGCATTTAAATTAATAATAACTTTCTACCGTATACCATTTACTATATACTAACTACTATATACTATTTTACTCCCCGTAACGAAAAAACGCCGCACACGCCCCTTCATTCGATACCATGCAGGCACCCACAGGATTTTCAGGAGTACACACCTTCCGGAAGAGTTTGCAATCTACCGGTCTTTTCATCCCTTTCAGAATCTCACCGCAAATACAACCTTTGTCTTCCTTTGCCTCGGGAACATTTATCTCGAAATTGGCCTCTGCATTATGTTGTTTGTATTTCTCACGAATCTTTAATCCGCTTTGTGGTATCACTCCAAAACCTCTCCACCAGTCATCACCCAACTCGAACACTTCTTCCAGCATGGCTTTAGCGATAAGGTTGCCTTCGGGTTTCACCGCACGTTTGTAAGCGATCTCAACTTTAGTATCGTTATTCTCAATTTGCCTGACCAGCATCAATATGCTTTGCAAAATATCGGTAGGTTCAAAACCCGCTATCACGCATCCCAGTGTAAATTTGGCAGGAATGAAATCGTAGATACCCGAACCCGTGATGGCGCTAACATGACCCGGACAAATGTATCCGTCTATTTTTACCCCTTCGGTGATCAGGGCTTCCATGGCAGGGGGCATGATCTTGTGCGAACAATGCACAAAGAAATTCTTCAATCCTTCCTTATAAGCATTCGAAATGGCCACGGCGGTGCCGGGAGCGGTAGTTTCGAAACCAATGCCCAGAAACACCACCTTTTTATCAGGGTTTTCTCTGGCTATTTGCAGGGCATCGATGCTCGAATACACAATACGGATATCGTTGCCTTCCGATTTCGAAAGATCCAGAGTCCCCTGCGAACCGGGAACCCGAATCAGGTCGCCGTAGGTGGTAATGATCACATCGGGAAGGTGGCTCAGAAAAACGGCGATGTCAATATACTTTTTATCCGTTACACAAACCGGGCATCCGGGGCCCGACAGCAGCCTGATATTCTCAGGAAGCATGGCCGGAATGCCGAATTTATGAATAGACATGGTATGACCGCCGCACACTTCCATCAAGGCAATATCCTTATGGGAGGTCTTCCGTATTTCCTTCAATAAGCCTTCCACCAATGTCTTGTCACGGAATTCTGTAATAAACTTCATGAGTGTTCTTTTGGGCAAAATTCGTTATAAATTGGTAAACTTCACAGGATTTTGTTTGTATAATTTGATAAAAGCCTGAATTATGGAAGCATCGAAAGAGTACTTTTGCAAACTGCGAGTCAGCAACCATGACATTATTCAGAAAAATATCTTTTAACCCTCTCGAAAGGAATACCTTTTCCCTTCATTTCGTTTATTCTATTATAGAAGGAGTGATATTCGGCGTTTTGGCTTTGAACGAATTTGTGTTCCTGAAAAGTCTGCACGGGGGCGATTGGGGGGTGAGTATATTGTTTCAGTTCAGTGTTTTTGTGCTGACATTCTCCATACTGCTCAACGAGTGGTCGCGCAGGATGAAAGACAAGAAGAAATTCCTCATCATGATGGGGATTGTTACCCGTGCCCCCTTGTTCCTTCTCTTGTTCTTTCCAAATGATGTGGGTCAGTTGCATAATGTTTGGATGTATCATTACATATTTCTGGGGATCTTTTTTGCTTATTATTTTGCCAACCCTATCATTTACCCTACCATCAATCAGTTTCTGAAGACCAACTACACTCACAGTAATTTCAGTGTTTTGTTCAGTTATTCGACCATTGCCAACAAAATAGTGGTATTGGTGACCACTTTCCTTTATGGCTGGCTTTTGGACTATGATGAAAACTCCTATCGTTTTGTGTTTCCTGTTATTTCGGCATTGGGGATGATGTCTGTCTGGTTGCTGGCTTCTATCAGGCACAATAATCAGTTAATTGAATCTGTGACCATACCCATGTGGCAATCAATAAAGAGGCAGATCAAAGACATGAGGAAAAAAATGTCGGGAAACAAACCTTTTCGCGATTTCGAGGTGGGCTTTATGTACTATGGTTTCGCTTTTATGGGCACGGTATCGGTCATCGCCATTTATTTCAACCAGGCCTTGGGCCTGAATTATTCCAGTGTGGCCTTCTATAAAAACTCTTACAACATACTGGCCATTGTTCTGCTGCCTTTGTTCGGAAAACTTATGGGGAAAATGGACCCCCGAAAGTTCTCGGCCATCACTTTTGCCTCCCTGATGTTCTATCTGCTTTTCATAGGATTGACAGAGTACTTTCCCTGGTTTGCCTGGATCAAAGGAGTCAAGATATACTACAGTTTATTGCTGGCCATGTTCTTCAACGGCATATTTGCTGCCACCATGTCCTTGCTTTGGAGCATAGGCTCTGCCTATTTCTGTAAAAAGGAGGAAGCCTCCGAATATCAGGCCATACATTTAAGCTTTACCGGGCTGCGATCTTTCTTTGCTCCGGTTTTGGGATTGGGCATCTACCGTTTGGTGGGTTTTACGGGAACTTTTATGACAGGGGTAGCCCTATGCTTGATAGCTGTGATAATATCGCTTCATTCGTATAAGAAATACCATCTCGACGGCAACCTGAAAACAGAAACCGAACCTTTCACCGATCCGCAAATAGAAAAATAATAGAAGAAGAAGCTTTAGTTGCCTGCACGAATGGCAACCACGGGGTCCAGCTTCGAGGCCATGTAGGCCGGAATGTAGCCCGATATCAAACCTATGGTGGCTGAAACAAAAATACCCAGCGTGATATTGCCAGCGGTCAGGGTCAGCTCCATATCAAAAGCTGAGGCTACTATCACGGTGCCGAGGTAGACCAGCAGCAAACCGAATGCCCCTCCTATCAGGCAAAGAATAATGGCTTCGAACAAAAACTCGAACAATACAAAATAGCTCTTGGCTCCTAATGATTTCTGGATACCTATGATATTGGTCCTTTCGCGTACCGAAACAAACATAATATTGGCTATTCCGAATCCTCCCACCAGCAGCGAAAAACCACCAATGATCCATCCGGCTATGGACATCACCGAAAAGATGCTTTCGAATCCTTTGGTAAGAATATCTGTTTCGTTTATGGCAAAATCATCTTCGGCGCTGGGCTTTAGTTTTCTTATGGAGCGCATCACGCCCGTCAGTTCATCCTTCACTTCGGCATTCGAATAAAAGGGTTTGGCCTTAACGATGATGCAGGGCTGATAGCCTTCAAATTTTATATCGATCACATTTCGCGCCCAGTTGATAGGAGTGAGCACCTGATTGTCGGTCCCGTTGCCGAAGAGGTCCTTGCCCACCTTTTTTACAATCCCAATCACTTCCAGGTTTCGTCCGAATATTTTTATCTTTTTGCCGATGGGGTCGGTATTTTCGAAAAGAGTTTCTGCGATATTGCTTCCGATGATGGCTACATTTTTACCTCCTGCCGATTCGTTGGGAGTAAAATATCTGCCGTCGCTGAGGTTGATCGACCACACCTTGTCATAGTCATGCGAAACGCAAAGCACTTCCGCATTATCAATACTTCTGTCCAGATGTTTTATGGTCTTATTGGCCGACAACATAAAGGTAGCGGCCTCAATGCCGTTAGAGCGTTTCACTATCTCGTTCATCTCTTTGGGCGTGGGCAGAGGGCGGTTCAGGTATTTCCACCAGGGATAATCGCTCCCAAAGGCCCAGGGCCATTTCTGAACGAACATGACATTATTGCCTAAGCTTTCTATGTTCTTTCGGATGGTCATCTCCATAGAATCCACTATGGTAAACACGGTAATAACAGCAAATATCCCTATGGTGATTCCTATAAGCGAAAGAAAAGTGCGCAATTTATTGACAACAATCGCTTGAAATGCAAATAAATAACTTTCGCGTAAGAGTCTTAAAAATAAAAACATTTAAATTCTGTCAAAAGGGTAACCAAGCTGTGTAAATATCGTAAAAAGCCTAAACTATTTTTAATAAGTATCCGGCGATAAAATTACGTAAAATTGTTGACGATAGAGAAATTTCGGGGGATTATAAATATTTGATTAAACCCTGTTTAACTTGGGACTAAATTTGTTTATCTTTATAAAGAATAATTAGTTAAAACAGGGTTTGTTCAATAATTTTTCGGACATTTGCAAAAAAAATTGTGAAATTGTTTCATGAAAAAGATTAGCAGCGCATTAATTTCGGTTTTCCATAAAAAAGGTCTCGATGAGATTATATCAGAATTGGATCGTTTACAGGTTCAGATATACTCCACCGGAGGCACCCTCGATTATATTAAGAAAATGGGTGTAGATGCCGTGGCTGTTGAATCTCTTACATCCTATCCTTCTATTTTTGGCGGACGTGTCAAGACCCTTCATCCCAAGGTGATGGGCGGCATACTCATGCGTCGCGAGAATACAGAGGATCAGAAACAATCCGCTGAATATTCCATACCACCCATCGATCTGGTGATAGTCGACCTCTATCCTTTTGAAGAGACGCTGGCATCGGGGGCTGCGGAAGACGAGATCATTGAGAAGATAGATATAGGCGGAATATCCCTGATAAGGGCTGCTGCCAAAAATTTTAACGATGTAGTGATTGTTCCTTCCGCCAAGCAATACGCCAAACTGGCCGAATTGCTGAAAGAGAAGAACGGAGAAACCGATCTGGACGACCGCCGTTATTTTGCGGCTGAAGCTTTCCAGGTTTCTTCGCATTACGATACCGCCATTTTCAATTATTTCAATGCTGACGGACAAATACCCGTCTTTAAGAAAAGCATACCCACTAGCACCGTGCTGCGCTACGGAGAAAATCCCCACCAACAGGGCAGGTTCTTCGGCAACATGGAGGAGGTGTTCGAACAGTTGAACGGCAAAGCCATTTCTTACAACAACCTGGTCGACATCGAAGCTGCCATCAACCTGATAGCCGATTTCGACGAGCCGACTTTTGCCATACTGAAACATACCAATGCCTGTGGAGTAGCCAGCCGCGCCAATCTGCCGGATGCATGGAAAGATGCCCTGGCCGGCGATCCGGTATCGGCCTTTGGAGGTGTGTTGGTGTGCAACCGCCCCATTGATCCTGAGACGGCCGAAGAGGTCCACAAATTGTTTTTCGAGGTCATCATTGCCCCCGACTATCATAAAAAGTCGCTCGATTTGCTTTGCCAGCGCAAGAACCGCATCATTCTGCAATTAAAACCTTTTACATATCCCTCCACCCAGTTCAAATCCCTGCTCAACGGAGTGATAGAGCAGGACCGCGATCTCAAAACAGAATCTCTCAACGATCTGGAGACGGTAACCCTCACTTCGCCTATGCCCGACGAAGCCACCGATCTCTTGTTTGCCAACAAGATCGTGAAACATACCAAGTCCAATACCATAGTGTTGGCCAAAAACAAACAACTGCTGGGCAACGGAACCGGTCAGACATCCCGTGTGGATGCCTTGCGGCAGGCCATCACCAAGGCCACGGAATTCGAAAAAGACCTCAGCGGTGCCGTCATGGCTTCCGATGCTTTTTTCCCTTTCCCCGATTGCGTCGAAATAGCACACCAACATGGGATACGTTCGGTTATTCAGCCGGGCGGTTCTATTAATGATAATAAATCCATCGAATTTTGTAACCAAAATGGTGTTTCGATGGTATTAACGGGAATCAGACACTTTAAACATTAAAATAAAAATCCAAAATGGGACTATTGTCTTTATTTACCAAAGAAATTGCCATTGACCTGGGTACGGCCAACACCATCATCATTCATAATGACAAGATAGTGGTGGAAGAACCTTCTATCATTGCCATCAACCTTATCACCGGAAAAACCGAAGCTGTCGGGAAAAAAGCCATGATGATGCATGGTAAGACCCACCAAAACATACGTACCATTCGCCCCCTGCGCGATGGTGTTATCGCCGATTTTCATTCCGCCGAAATCATGATCAAGGCTTTCATCAAAATGATCAACCCCGGACGTTCTCTGTTTCCGCCCGCTCTCAAGATGGTTATCAGTATTCCTTCCGGTATCACCGAAGTGGAAGAACGTGCCGTGCGCGATTCTGCCGAACAGGCCGGTGCCAAAGAAGTTCGCCTCATTCACGAGCCTATGGCCGCTGCCATCGGACTGGGTATTGATGTGCTCGAACCCAATGGCAACATGGTCATCGATATCGGTGGTGGTACATCCGAAATTGCCGTTATCGCATTGGGCGGTATCGTCAACAACCGTTCCATACGTATTGCCGGCGACGATTTCAATGCCGACATCGAAGAGTATATGCGCAAGGCTCACAACCTCAACATTGGTGAGCGTACCGCCGAAAAGATCAAGATAGAAGTAGGTGCTGCTATGCCCAACATCGAGAACCCACCCCCCGACTATGCCGTTCACGGACGCGATATGCTCACGGGTATCCCCAAAGAGATCATGGTCAATTCGGCCGAGATCGCTCATGCACTTGATAAATCCATCACCAAGATAGAGACCGCTGTGCTCAACGCCCTCGACCTCACGCCTCCCGAACTATCAGCCGATATCTTCCGTACAGGTATCTATCTGGCCGGTGGAGGTGCTTTGCTGCGCGGACTCGACAAACGTCTCCATCTGAAAACCAAACTGCCCGTTTTCATCGCCGAAGATCCTTTGAAAGCCGTTGCACGCGGTACTGCCATTGCTTTAAAGAACTTTGACAAATTTCCATTCCTTATTAAATAGATTTTTGGCTATTTTTGCAGTGCTTATCAGTTAGTTAATTCCTGACTGATAAAATAACATTTTATGCAGCCACTTTTTCGTTTCTTTCTGAAGTACTACAATGCTTTCCTGTTTTTCTTCCTGGAGGTGATTGCATTCATTCTTATTATCAATACCAACTATTACCAGCAGTCGGTCTTCATCACCGCCAGCAACTCTTTTTCCGGCGGGGTCTACACCATGTATAGCTCCGTCACCGACTATTTCAACCTCAAAACCGTCAACAAGGCCCTGGCCGAACAAAACGCCCTCCTGCTCAACAAGCAGAAGTCTTCCTTCATCAAAACCGACAACAAGGTTTTTGTCATCAACGACACCCTCTATCAGCAGCAATACACTTACGTCAGCGCCAAGGTCATTTCCAATACCGTCAACCGCGTCAACAACTACCTCACCCTCAACAAAGGCAGCCGCCATGGCATCAAAAAAAACATGGGCGTCATCTCCTCCAACGGCGTCATAGGCATAGTAAAAGATGTTTCCGAAAACTTCTGCACGGTCTATTCCCTGCTTCATTCCAAATCCAAGATCTCGGCCAAGCTCAAAAAAGGCAACAACGTAGGCACCGTCGTCTGGGATGGCCTA
>CAZRFL010000001.1:62818-65847 GCA_964599365.1 uncultured Bacteroidales bacterium | reverse complement strand
GACTTCCGCACCGTCACCATGAAAGACGTCCCCACCCACGTAAAGGTGCTCGTGGGCGACACCGTCATCTCCAGCGGCTATTCCCTCATGTTTCCCGAGGGCATACCCATCGGACGCGTCTATTCACACGATGTCAACAAAGGCAAAGATTTCTACGAGATCAGCGTCCGCCTCTTCGACGATTTCAACAACATCTCTTACGTCTACATAGTCCGCAACCTTATGAAAGACGAACTCACCGAACTCGAAAAACGCGCTCAGGATGAACAATAACATACTCCGCAATATCATCCGCTTCTTCACCCTCATGTTTTTGCAGGTCTTGGTCTTCAACAACATTCAGGTCTTTTCCTTCATCACACCTTACGTCTACATAATCTTCATCCTCCTGCTCCCCTTCGATACCCCCCGTTGGCTGCGCCTCCTGCTCGCCTTTGCCCTCGGCCTCTTCGTCGATATGTTCTCCAACACAGGCGGCATCCACACCGCCGCCACCCTGCTGCTGGGCTTCATGTCGCCCTGGGTGCAGGGCATCCTCAGCTCCAAAGAAGAATACGAACCCGGCGCCCAACCCTCCATCCGCAACCAGGGCTTCCGCTGGTTCTTCTTCTATGCCCTCATACTCACCACCGCCCACCACATCTTCCTTTTCTATCTCGAGATCTTCTCCTTCTCCCACTTCTTCACCACCCTCTGGCACTCCCTGCTCAACGTAGCCTTCACCCTAGTCTTCATCATCACCTCACAGTATCTTTTCTACTGGAAGAAGACGCAGTAGAAGCCCCAAGGACCAAGATCCAAATTTTAAGCCCCAAGAGCCAAGGGCCAAGATCCAAGCCCTAAGCCCCAAATTCCAAGTCCCAAGAGCCAAGGACCAAGGACCAAGGACCAAATTTCAAGCCTCAAGAGCCAAGGACCAAGATTCAAGATTCAAGCCCCAAGACCCAAATTCCAAGTCCCAAGAGCCAAGGACCAAGGACCAAGGACCAATCCGCTGGGGCGGACACGAAGAAACACCAAGAAGATTTTAAATATTAATGTGTATTGCGCTAAATTAGTGTGATTTATAGACGTGATGAAGATTAAGAAAGCCATGATACAGAGCTAAAAATCGATGTAACATGATTAAAAATCCCTTTTGCATGATCAAAAATCGATGTAACATGGGCAAAAATCGATGTAACATGACTGAAAATCGATGTAACATGAGCAAAAATCGATGTAACATGAGCAAAAATCCAAGTGACATGGTTGAAAATCCATGTGACATGATTGAAAATCCAAGTGACATGATTGAAAATCGATGATACATGAGCAAAAATTCATCAATGACATTATGAAAGAGAATGTACATGAAAGCGTGATATTACATTTCATTTTCAGTGCTTGCCAATCCTGTTGATGATATATTTAGAAGAGAAAGCAATATTTATAAAAGAAGTGAATTGGTCTTAGGATTGAAAACGTATAGACTTGATTTTTGGTGGTTGAACAGAAAAGTCCTACTTATAGCCCCAAAATGGTATTTGTTAATTTTTAACTCTATCAACTGCTAAAATAAAAATCAATTTTCTGATGATAAAAATCAATATCGACAAAGATGCATAAAAACAAGATTAATTTATAAAAATTTTATACCAACTGCAACATTATGACGATGAGGTGTTACAAAAAATTAATACACTCACAAAAAAAATATTAAAAAATGTGAAAAAAGTTTTTTCAGTTCCGAAAAAAGAATTATCATTGCCTAAAATTAAGTTCTGACGATAGAACTTAATTAACAAACCAAAAAAAATTAGTTCTTGCTCTTAGTATTCATTTAAAATCTGAAGTCATGTATCAATATTTAAAATGGAAATTAGAAAGTTTTGTAGGTATGCTGAAGTTTTTGGGGAACCACCCCAGTGTAGAAACTGATATATCTGAAATTGCCGATGATGTTACCGAACTGCAAAGTACTGTGGTTGCGATAAAAGCGGCCGGACAGGTGCAGGTAACCCCCTTAGAAGGCATAGCCCAGGAGACGAAAGAAAAAAAGAGACTGATGGCGCGCACAGTAATTGGTGTGGCCAGAAAAGCCAGAGCCATGGCCAGGAGAGCCGGGAAATGGGATTTGCTGGAACAATTGGATTTTTCAATTACCTATATAAATTCTGCTCCAAAAGTAGATGCCGTGGCCAGAGCCAAAGCGATACAGAAGGCGGTTACGGATAATGCGACGTTTCTTACTGTTGTAAAACCCGCCGACTTTTCGGCTATGACCGATACTATTAAGGCTTATGATCTGGCACAACTGAATCCCAGAACCGCCCAGGAACAGAAAAAGGCCCAAGGCACCGATGTTTTGGATGGTCTTTATAAAAAAGGTAGCACAGCCGCCGATAATATTTACGATTTTGTTACGGGTTTTTATGAGTTGACCAACCCTGAGTTGATTGATGAACTGAATTTGAATTGCGGCATTAAGCCAGAGGGTGTACACCATAATACCATAAAAGCTACTTTTATTTATGCGAATCCACCGGCAGATGCCATTACTCATTTGCTGGAAGGCGGAGTGATGAAAATTGTGGAACTGAACAAAACCGCTGTGAGCGATATTAACGGGTTGGCCGAAATACAAAAGTTTAAGACAGGGACTTATCATGTGGAGTTTTCGAAGGAAGGTTTTGTTACAAAACAGATGATAGTTCATGTGAGGAGAGGCGAGACGGTGGTGCTGGAGGTGGAGTTGGAGAAGATTGTTTAGGACACGGGGAATGGAATTCCCCGCGGGGTGTGTGAAGATAATTGAATGGTATTTTTAATGCCAATCGGTTTTGTGGTGTTTAGATTGAGGGACTTCCAAGTTATTGTTGACTTTGGAAGTTTTTTTTGCTATAATAAATTTAAGTGGAGACCAGAAACCACATGAAAAACGGGGCGAAACTGAAAAGCCAGATGAGTAAGGGAAATTTAAATGAAAAAAAAAAAAAAAAATACTCGTATTAAGTTTTATTCTTGTGATGGTTTTATTCGCATGTACT
>CAZRFL010000001.1:56656-62808 GCA_964599365.1 uncultured Bacteroidales bacterium | reverse complement strand
ATTTGAAGAAGCGCATTTATTTAGGGAAGGGCTTGCACTAGTCAAGTCAAACGAAGAAAAGTACGGATTTATTGGTGAGGATGGTAAATATTTAATAAACCCAATCTATAAAGGAGCTAATAGCTTTTCAGAAGGCTTGGCCTGCGTTGTTTTGGAAAATAGCAAACCTCAATTTATCGATAAAGAAGGTAAAATAGTATTGACAATTGATGCTGATAAATGTGGGGGATTTTCTGATGGAATGGCTCCGATAAAAGTAAAAGGAAAATGGGGATATATTGATAAAACGGGAATAGTCAAAATTAATCCTGACTTTGATGATGCAAATAAATTTAGTGAAGGATTGGCTGCAGTATCAAAAATCGATAAAAAAACCAAAATTAAAAAATGGGGGTTTATAGATAAAGAGGGTGGAATTAAAATAGATTTCCAATTCTTAGATGATACAGCACATTTATGTTCTCCAAGTTACTTTTCCGAAGGACTTGCTTTTGTAAGCAATGATGGAAAGAAGTGGGGATGCATAAATAAAGAGGGCAAATATGAGATCAATCCTCAATTTGATGGAGCGTTTAATATGAATTATGAGTATAAGCAATCTTATGAATTTCATAATGGCATAGCTGCTGTAAAACAAGGAGAGAATTGGGGATTTATTGATAAAAAAGGCAAGTATGTAATTAACCCACAATTTTTATCCGTTTACGATTTTACAAATGCTGAAAACGCAGCAGTTCAAAGTACAGATAAAAGATTTGGATTCATTGATAAAAATGGGAAATATTTTATAAATCCTCAATTCGACGATGTCAAATTGGGCTATAACAGTGACTTCGCAATTGTTAAATCTTCAGACAAATATGGTATTATTGATAAAAAAGGAATGTATTTAGTGAATCCACAGTTTGATGGGGTTTGGATTTGTTCAGGTTGTTGGTTGGAAATACAAAATAGTGATTACTTGGACAAGGAATATATAGTAAAATCATTCTACGAAAATTCAAATGAAGAAAAAATTAGAGATATTACAACAACCACAACTCTAAAAGACGTAATGGAACATTATCCTCAAATAAAAACTGAAGACATAAACATGTATAACTTGTCCGTAAATAAGCCAGATTTGACAATAGGTGATGTACTAAATGTTGTAAGTTTAGAATACTATTTTTCAACGAGCGCAATTAAAAGTACTCCAATTTATAAATCAGTTCAAAAATATAGCTATTACTATGGTTATTACAATTCAAAAGAAATAGATCATTTCGACAAGGAAATAAATAATGATGCCAAAGTGTCCGCTGCTTCTTACACTATGTTATTTTCGATAAAAGGTATTGGCAAATCCTATAAAATCGCTGAAGCCCTAAAAGATTATGCCATTAAAAATATAAAAATGGATTTCGTAAGCATTCCGGAAATAAAAAATTCTGATGAAAAGGGGATGTTAATGATGAAAAATAGTAATTTCCTTATTGAAATTAATTATCAATCTTTAAAAAGTGAGGATAAGAAAACCATTAACCCAGTCATCTATTTTACTATTGTAAATAAAAATTTTGAAAAAACTTTTGATTTTCTGGAAAAAACTTTTGTTCAAAGTTATCTTGATAATGAAAAAGAGAAGGAAAAGAAAGATGAAAAGCCTAGTTAAAAATGTAATTGTTCTTTATCATTAAATTGATAACGTTTAATATCTAATATATGAAAACTCTAAATTGTTTTATTATTGTCATATTATTTTCATTGAAAATAACAGCACAAGCCCACCTTGGAGCTTCTCTTGCAGATATAAAGGAAATTCACCCATACAATACTTTTACAACTTCATATACTGATGATGGAACGAAGTATGTTACAACAGAAATGCCTTTAGGAGTATTTGCTTACTATTTCGATGAGAATGGATTATCAAATATGTGTGTACAAATACCCTCTAGCATGGTAAACTTAAATACGCAAGTCGAGATATACAATAAAAAATATGTAATAACTTCTAAAACATCTTGGACCGCTTATTTAGAGGGCGGTGGAATGATGTATATTAAATTGGTATACAGTGATGAAAATAAGTTGTACTCTTTTATTTATACGAGTGAATAGAAAATATACCATGCTAACAAAAAAATACAGGACGAATCCTGAAAGCCAGAAGAGTAATAAAGAAAAAACTAACATGAAGACTATCAAATCAATTTATTTAATTCTACTAGCATCGTTAATACTGTTAGTTGTAGGTTGTGAAAACTCGCAAGGTGGCGCTGCTGCAGGAGGAGGTAGTGCTCTAAGTTTATTCTCCAAACTTACTCTTCTTCTTATAATAGTAGGTATTGTACTATTTTTTGTTATGCATAAAATTAATCCTAAAACAAAAATTGCCATATGGGGATTAATCTCGGTTATTGGTATAATTTCCATAATTATTCTACAAACCATCGAAATTGAAAATGCCGCAAAATACATATTATTAATTCCTTGCGTGGCCTTATTCTTACTAGGGGGGATTTTTACTGTCTTAAGTGTAAATCAATTGAATAAAAACAAGAGCACTTCAATAAAAAATTCAGATAATATTGATAAGCTTGAAAAATTAGTAAAATTGAAAGAAAAAGGTGTGCTAAACGAAGAAGAATTTATCGAACAAAAAAATAAAATTTTAAACAATAAATCTTAAATCAATAATAATAATTGTTGTGGAGACCAGAGACCACTAAAAAAAACGGGGCGAAACTGAAAAGCCAGAAGAGTAAGAATTTAAAAGTAGCAAAATGAATCCTTCAAAAATTACATCAGACCAATTACATTGTCCATATTGTGGAACAATAATTCCAAGCGGTCAAACCAGTTGCCCAAATCCAAATTGTCCAGGGAAAAAGAAACCGATTCATGGATAATTAATGATTAATAGATTTAGTCCCATTTGGTGTCAGGTTCCAGCCATCGTCTCAACATCAAATAAATCTAACCTCTATTTATAAAAATAACAGAAAGGCTTGCCACACGGCAGGCCTTTTACTCCAACTCACAAGGATTTGTAATCATTGTGATTGAATTGATAAAATAAAATATACGTGGAAACTAGAAACCATCGAAAAACTAGTTGGGCATCCGCTCATACCTTTATATTACAATTATACTCATGCTGATTTGAAAATTAAAGAATAACCTCCATGACAAGAAAATTTGTAACGAAAATTATTATTGAAACCATAGTGGAAATAAATGATATAGATTTGGAGGATGCCCGGCAAATTAATGAAGACACTAAACTGGAACATGATTTGGATCTTGATTCAATGGACATAAATGAAATAACAGTGAAACTCGAAGATAAATTCAGAATATTGATACCTGATGATGATGTTTTTGAAATGAAAACCGTTGGTTCATTTATTGATTTTGTGGTAAAGCACACAAAAAACCGTAGAAACAAAGATGTTGTTTTAGGTTAAATTTCAGGTTCGTCGTTAGGCGCCAGGCTCCAGCCTGCGTCGTACTATCAACTCCGATCGCGGGGAAATGTTGTCCCCGTGTTTCTAAAATTTCAAATGTGTCTTAAACTTCGTTCTGTGGCAACCTCTGTATCTTCATTATAGTCCACACTCAAAGTAACAAATCACACCCTATTTTGAGGAACTTTATTTATCTTTGTGTTACCAAATCTATATTGCATTGCAAAATCAAAAAAAGTATGAAAACAATCATCGTAAATGTTCCCGATAAAGAAGAAGAATTCTTTTTATCTTTTTTTAAGAAAAACAAGCTTAAATCGCGTGTTTTAACTGAAGAAGATCGCGAAGAATTAGCCATCTCGAAATGGATAAACGAAGGTTTACAGAGCGAAGATGTTCCGGTAGAAAAAGTTTTTGAACATTTCAGAAAACATGGAGTTAATTGCTAAAGGCACTTTCTTAAGAGATATCTCAGCATATACAAATCGTAATCTTTTAAAAGAGGTGTATGATGTGATGCAGAATATTTCAAATGCTGAATCAATTCTCAATATCAATAATCTAAAGAAGCTACAGAAATATAAAAATCAGTATAGAATTAAAATCCTTGAATCATATCGAATTGGGATAATAGTCCAAAAGAACAAAGTTTGGCTAGTCCGGTTTGGACATCGAAGCTCATTTTATAAATATTTCCCTTAATCGGGGTTTCTCATTTCTTCCGTCTTCGACCTTAGTCCGCCGCGGCGGATTCGGTCTCCCGTCTTCCTCAATTCTGAAATCATAATTCTGCAATCTGAATTAATAACTCCTTGCCAATTCAACAAAAAAGTGTATTTTTGCACTCCAATTTTTTTTGAATATCAACACAATGATTAATATAACGTTACCCGACAATTCAGTAAGACAGTATCCGGAAGGTGTCACAGGACACGAAATCGCCCTCAGCATCAGCGAAGGTCTTGCCCGTAACGTATTGGCTATACAGGTGAATGGCGATGTTTTAGAATCCAACCGTCCGCTGCGGACTGAAATCATTTCATCCCCGTTCAGCGCCAGGCTCCAGCCTGCGTCGTACTATCATCCGGGAAATATTTAAGCCAATTCGGATGAAATTTCGCTTTCAGTTTCCCAATTTGTTGCTGTGTTGTATTGCATCAGCCCCAGATAATGTGCCACTTTATTTAAATCAGTATTGTGTTCGGAAGTGTTAGGTTTTTTTACCGGGCTTACCATGGTATGTAAATTTTCATAAAATTCGAATAAGGAGCCACATCCGGCCTCTATAAAGAGTTTATACACCTCATCATTGCTTATTATATCGGCAACCATAAATGTACTGATCTTATCGATAGCAAGATATTTTTTATCGGCTTTGGCCAGGCCGCAAAGTTCTTCGAGCTTTTCGCCTTCGGGAGTGCCACTGTTGGTGAGAAACAAAAAAGTTTGCAGCAATATCTTGCCCTCGATAATTATTGCTTTCAGATATCCTATCTTCATATTGGTATGCACAAGCTCTATAAGCAATTTACCCTCTTTGTTCCGAATGGCTTTGGGTTTGCGAAGTGAGAGAAACAGATTCCAATGAACCATACCCATATCCAATCCTTCGAGCCTTTCTTCCAAACGCAGCAGCGCATGTCGTTGTATATAAACTTCGAGAGGTATGGATGCAAAGGAGCCCTTAATGCCCAGATCAGAAGGTTTGACCTTTAGATTTTCCATACCCGTATTGGTTTGCGGCCAGTCGACCCTCAAAGCCGGACGGGAAATGCCGTTGACCATAAAATGAGTTTCAGGATATAAATAGCCTTTAATGGTAACAGAGGCATATAAGTCACCATTTTCGGCTTCTTCGAACAATTTGTAATCGAACCATATAAAAGGCTTGTCGAACCCGTTTAATATGGAAGCTACCACCTGTAAAATCCTATGCATTTCGTTGGTAGCTCTGTAATGGCAATCCTCCTCTGTAAGGTTATCGTCTTCCCGAAAAAAGCCTTTCATGGCTTTTTTCAACTGTTCTGCTCCCGGCCAGGCGTCATTTTTGAGCCTTGTTAAATAGTTTCGGAATGAAACTCCTGTAGTTAGATATTCGCCGATCGGCATGCGAGGACCACCTGTGGTAATTTCGACTGTTTCCAATTTGAGCATACCGGCGATAACATGTTTCATCCACTGAAAACCGGCTTTTCCTGTACTGAATTTTACGTCGGGCTTTAGCCTGACGGTTTGTAATCTGGAGATGTACATATCTTCAAGCTCACTCCGCGGTATCAGCTTAAACGCTTCCGGGTGACCCATAAGTTTGCAGATATTAGATATCTGATTATAAAAATTCTGACGGTGCTCGTTTCTTTGATGGCGCTCGAGCTGTTGACGGTTGGGTTTGCGTGAATGTTTTGACATAGGTGCAGTTTTATTGATAATATCAGAACCCTCTTCAAATTTGAACAACAAAGATTATAACAAAGTAAATAATTTTTTGGTTAATAAGCGCAATGCCCCCTCATTGAAAAAGTAATTAATGTGAGTTCGATGTGAAAATAATTGTAAGACTGGCTGCACTGGGCATGCCTTTTACTTTTCCCCCTGATTTCTTGGTGTTTCTTTGTGTCCGCCGCGGCGGATGGAGTCTTGGTGGCTAATCTTTTTCATTAGCACTTACTCCAAAATCTGAAATCTTAAATCAAAAATCTA
>CAZRFL010000001.1:0-56646 GCA_964599365.1 uncultured Bacteroidales bacterium | reverse complement strand
AAAAACCTAAAGAATATAAAAATATATTTTTCTATTTCACTGAAAATCTAAAAACTGAAATCATTTCATCCCTTCAATATCATCTTCCAGCCGGTCGTCAAACTTCAGGTTCTGTATTTGCCAGCTTTGGTTGGGCTTATACATAATAAAAATAAACTGTATCGGCTGCCGGTCGTATCTCAGCATATAATGCAGCGAAACGTAGCTCTCCGAAAGCACCTTTTTCGAAATCAGCTCATAACCGTAATACTGCCCTATGATAGCTATCCCTTTTTTCAACTGCGCCTTAATATTATCCTGAGTGGTTTTCTCTCCAAACAGCCATTTGTTCGTCGCAAAAACATAATCTATCGCCGCATCCGTACTCTTCTCCTCATACAACTGGAAAAATTTCTGGGTAATATCCTCAGGTTTATCCTGCGAAAACACCTTAGATGAACAAACACTCAAAGTGAGTGAAAGCAATAAAACAAAATGAATGAGAATTTTCATAAAAGTAAATTTTCTACAAAAATATGCTTATTTTTATGGCTAAAATTAATTTAAACATTTAATAATACCTGTGTTTGTTTTTTTGTCTATTTTTGAAACAAATGTATCCTTCCAATTAAATTACGGCAATAATGAAAATCAGAGTTATTTTGATCGCCTTTCTTTTGATCTCAGCCAGTTGTATGTCGCAAAATACCGACATCCCCGCTAAGTTCTTTTCAGCAACCGTTGGCAATCTCCAAATCAACGTCCCCGAAGGATTCGAGGCCATTCAGAACCAGCAGGGCTTTGTGCATAAAGGCAGTGCATCCACCCTTTTGATCACCCAAATGGAGAAAGTGCCCTTCACCTTTGCCGAAGATCATTTCACCAAACAGAACTTCGAAAAAGAGGGAGCCAGGATAGTTTCCACCGAAAAAATAAAGACCACCGAAGGCAAAGATGCCATTCTCTACACCCTCAATCTGAACATCGCCACCAAAGACGGCAGCAAAACCATGGAATACGAGAGGCTTATTTTGGTCACAGGCGATGTCAATTCCACCATTTTTCTGGTAGCCAACTACCCTGTGGTGGTAAAAAAGATCATAGAGGCTCCCATCAAAACATCCTTGTTATCAGTAAAACTGAAAAATAAAGAATAAGCTTATGAGAAAAATCTACTCCTTTCTTCTGATATTTCTCTTCCTGTTTTCGGCTAAGCTTTTTGCCCAAACCGAAACAAGCACCTACCATGTCACCTGGGAAACCCACGACCAAAACATGTGGGGACCCAATGGCACCCCCTTCACCATGGACACCTCCATCAACCTCTTCGATGTGAACGAGGCCGATGTGGTCACCGAAGGCTCCATCGTCAATATTTTCGGAGGCGATTTTGGCGCCTTGCTCACCATCGATTACTGGCTGAGGTTGGGTTCCAACTTCAACATAGAAGGATTCACCACCGGCTCGGTAGATGTCAAATATCCTACCACCATCAACCTGGTGTATCCTGACAGTTTGCAATTCAACCCCGGACAGGTGGTCACCATACAGTCAAACTATGCCGTGGATACGGGATGGTTCCTGAAAAGTCAGTTTCCCACCACGGGTCACATCAATTTCGATTTCTATTTCGGTTTCAACATCAACATAGATGCTACCGTCTGTGTGTGGGATTGCGCCACCTTCAATGTATTGAATGTGGGAATCCCCATGGATACCACGGTGCTTTTCGATATCAGCAACACCAACGGCATAGCCTCCATCTCTTATCCCTGGTACGATCCTTTACTGGGTTTCTATATGGAACACGACACCGTTTTGCCTTTGGTGTTCAACAATCTGGGCGGGATAGGCTTAAGCGGAGAGATCACCCTGCCATACGTGGAAACCAATGATTACATGCTGGCCAACGACAAATGCCTGCATGCCAAAGGCGACAGTGCCTATATGACCTTCGACCTCGATATACTGCAGTTTATCGGCGCCTTCGATCCTTCGCTCGATTCCATTCTTGATCTGCTCAACGGGCATATTGATATAGGCGGCGGCATATCCATCGACTACAGCCTGCTGACTATGGATCTTATTACCAATAGCTATATGGTCCAGGATTTTACTTTCTGCCCCACCATTTGGGCCAATCTGGTTTTTCCGCAGAGTTATCCTTTCGAAGAGATTAATCCGGCCACCGGAGCCGTCGTAAATTCCGGCTATAACAACAACATCACCTTTCAGGTTGATCACAACCTCAACATCGACCTGCCCTGCACCATGCCCACGGCACTGCCGGTGCATGTGTCGTTTGCTATGGACAACAGTTTCAACAACCATACCTGGGACAGCCTTACTTTTACCTTTGTGCTGACGGCATTTACCTTCACCCTGAATCTGCCTTCCTTCCCCATATTGCCTGATTTCTGCATCCCGGCCTATTGCATAGATGTGCCTGTGCCTTGTCAGGAAAAATCCAATGATCCTTCGCCTTGTATAGAAACGGTTTGCTTCCCTGAGGTTTGCACCCAGGCGCTTACGCCCCAAATGGATCAGAGCATCACCATTGGTCCTCTCATCGATCTCAGCATACCGCTGGGGTACATACCCATCACCTGGTTCAATGAAACCTGGGAGTTGGAAGAGTTCACTCCCGACAACAGCAATCAGGGCCTTTTCGATACCATCATGCCTCATCCTTTTGTGATGTATCCCAATGCTCCTTTCTCCACCGAGATTGACGGCCCCAACGTAATTTGCTTCGGCGATTCAACGGCAGTGATCACGGTTACGGCTGTGAACGGCACCGCACCTTTCAACTATGTCTGGAATACCGGACATAACGTTACCACTGCCGCCCGCGAAGACAGCATCATTGCGGGTGTAGGCAATTATACCGTAACGGTTACCGATGTCAACGGCTGCAGTTCGACCGAGCAATTGATCATTTATTACGTCAACCCCGAGATATTTATTTCGCTTACGGGTACCGATATCAACTGTGCCGGCGACAGCACGGGTATGGTGGTGGCTCATGTTTGGGGCGGCACACCGGGTTATACCTACAACTGGCTTCCTTTCGGAGGCACCACTGATACGGCTTCTCATCTGCCTCACGGCGAATACCTGCTGAATATTGTTGATTCGGTCAACTGTAAGAAATCCGATTCCATCACCCTGATTGAACTTCATCCTCTGCCTCCGGTTAATTTCACGGCCGATGTTACTGAGGGATGCCAACCTTTGGTAGTTGATTTCACTGAAAGCAGTCCTAACCAGGGTCAAGCCTACGACTGGAGTTTCGGCGACGGAGCCACCGACAGCATTAAAAACCCCAATCATATTTATGTGACTTACGGAAGCTTTGATGTTTCGCTGACGGTTGTCTCGGTGTTTGGATGCGACAGTACCATGTTCAAGCCGGCCTATATCACGGTTTATCCCAAGCCTGTGGCTGAATTTACGGCCAATCCGTGGATAGTTAAGAAAACCGATAACCCCACCTGGACGGTCTTCTTTGACGATCAGTCGACCTTTGCCTCTTATTGGGCCTGGGATTTCGACGATGCGGGTTCGGGAGCTAACAACACCTCCGATTTGTCGTCGCCCATACATTCCTTCACGGAAGAAAATCTCTACGACGTTGTTCTCATAGTTACTTCGGATCATGGTTGTAAGGATACCGTTTCGCACAGGGTAGAAGTGATAGACGATGTGTTGCAATTTGCCAATGTATTCACACCTAACAAAGACGGTGTGAACGATATATTCGAGATCAAGAACGTGGAGAAATACCCCAATAACAAACTGGTGGTCTTCGATCGCTGGGGAGTGAAAGTGTATGATGTGAACAATTACCGTAATACCTGGAATGCTGAAGGATTGCCGGAGGGTGTGTATTACTTTATTTTTGACTCAGGAATTGGTCAGAAAACTGTAGAAGGAACTGTAACAATTATCAGATAAAAAACAGAAAATATTACCGTTATGAAAAGCATCGCATCAAAATGGTTTCTCAGCATCCTCTTCGTCTTATTGTTTTGCACGGTTCGGAATACTTCCGAAGCCTCTGTGATCTATGTAAGCGGCACCATCACTTTTAATACTGCCTGGACGGTCGACACCGTGAAAGTAAATGGCGACCTGACCGTCAACAGCGGTGTCACCCTCAGCATTGACCCGGGAACTATTGTGATCTTTCAGGGACATTACAAGCTGAATGTGTATGGCAAACTGACCGCTTTGGGCCTGGCGAACGATGTTACCCGCTTCACGATAAACGATACCACAGGTTTTACGAACATAAGCCTGAATACGGGAGGTTGGTATGGGATACGTTTTTACAACGGCATGGCCACCGATACTTCCAAACTGAGCTATTGCTCCTTTCAGTATGGCAAAGCCAATGGAACCAATGATGACGCCAACGGGGGAGCCATTTTTGTGAAATACTATTCGAACCTTATCATTTCGAACTGTACCTTCGACCGGAATACGGCAAAAACCAACGGCGGAGCCATATACCTGAGGAAATCGAGCCCGCTGGTGCAGCGGAATACTTTTAAGAACAACAAGGCCGCCAGTGGTGCCGGTATGTATATCAGCTCGGGAGGAGCGAAGGTCTATAACAATCAGGTGTTTTCCAATTTTGCCAGCAGCGGCGGAGGCGGGATGTTTTGCGCTGATACTTCTTTAGCTCTACTCAACAACAATCTGATACATCATAATGCCGGATTGCTGGGTGGAGGCGTGGGCTGTTATAATTCCAATCCTTCCCTGAATAATAACACTATCCTTTATAACAATGCTACCCATGGCGGTGCCTTATCGTGCATCACATCCAACCCTGTTTTGACGAACAACATCATGTATTACAACACCGGATCAGGTACGGGAAACCAGGTTTCGCTGTTGAATACAGGATGCAACCCTAATTTCTATTATTGCGATATCAGCGGTGGGCAGGCCGGATTTGGAGGCTCGGGAGCAGCTACCTATGCGGGCATATACCAGAATAATATTTCGCTGGCACCTGCTTTCACAGATTCGGTGAACAATAACTATCTGATAAAACAGCAGTCGCCCTGTATGGATGCAGGAACCACTGATACTACAGGATTGAAGTTATTGTCATTTGATGTGGTAGGAAATCCAAGGATCAGCATGAACCGCGTGGATATAGGAGCTTATGAAAGGCAACAAACCGTATCGGTTTGCGGGATCATCTCGCAAAACACTACCTGGTTTGCTGATACGGTAAAAATAAGCTGCGATGTTATCATCAACAACGGGGTTACGCTCACTATAAATCCCAAGGTATACGTTCAATCGCAGGGAGTTTACGGAATTACAGTTAACGGCAGGATCTTAGCCAACGGAACCCAGGCCGACAGTATCACTTTTACAGCTAAGAATACGGTGAATGGATGGAAGGGCCTGGTTTTTAATAATACGGCACCGAGCAATGACACTTCAAAATTTTCCTATTGCAGGGTAGCTTATGCTAAAAATGCTGCCGATTCGGGAGGTGCCATGTTCGTAAAGAACTTTGCCAAAATAAAGATTTCCAATTCCTTGTTCAAATATAATACAGCCCTTTACGGAGGTGCAATCTTTACGAGCAATTCAGGTATACTGATCCGAAACAGTTCGTTTATAGGCAACACAGCCAACCTGACCTCAGGTAAGGGGGGGGCTATTTATTGTAAAAAGAACTCGGGTTTATTGATATCCAAAAGTTTCTTTGTTGGGAACAGTAGTTTTAACGGAGGCAGTATCTATTCGGAAAGTTCCTCACCGGTGATCAAGCTGAGTATGTTTACCAACAATACGGCCACTTCGGGTGGTGCCATGATGTGCGATACCTCGAACGCCAAGATCATCAATTGTATCATGGTGAATAATACGGCCAGTGATGCGGGTGCTCTGTATCTTTTGAAATCAAATGCAGCTATTACCAATTCCACTATTTCGAACAATCAGGGTAACAGCAAGGGCGGTGGCATGCTCCTTTTCAGATCTTCCCCGATTTTGACCAACAGTATTTTGTATGCCAACACAGCTACTACATCAGGTAATCAGGCTTATGTAAATGATACTTTAAGCGCTCCCCAGTTTTTTAGTTGTGATGTATTGGGAGATACTTCCTCCATTGGCAAGAACGGTTTTACCCATTTCCACGGTATTTATCTTCATAATATGGACACTATCCCTGCTTACCTTTCACCATCGGCCGGAAGCGGATCGACCTATGCAGGCTTGTCAGCCAACTGGTCACTGAGCGATTGTTCCCACCTTTATAACAAGGGGGAGATAGATACCACCGGACTGAAACTCCCCACTAAGGATTTTGCCGGAAACGCCCGCATCTATTTGAACCGAATTGATATAGGCGCTTATGAAATAATAAAACCTTACTTCCTGACGCAACCTCAACCCGTGGTCGGTTGTGTGGGAGATACGGCTATTTTCAGCGTTTCTGTGGAAGCCAGTTTCCCGGTGGTGTATTTATGGCAATACAGCAGCAACGGGGGATTTAGCTGGAATACAGCTCCCGGAGTTTCCAATGATTCTGTTTATTTGATACCCTCGGTAGCATCGTCGCAGAATGGTTATTTATTCCGTTGTCAGATATCATCCAATTGCACTCAGACAAGTAACTCGCAGTCGGCAACGTTGCAAGTGGGCAATGCTCCCCAGATCACCTCACAGCCTTCAAACCTTATAGTTTGTCAGAGCAGCAGCTCGAGTTTTACCGTTGGGGCCGGAGGAACCAATATTGCTTATCAGTGGCAGCAGCAGCCCCCGGCCAGTACCGTATGGTCGAACTGTACCGGGTTGACAGCTACTCAAAGTACTTACACCATTACCAATACACCTTACTCCCTGAATGGATACAAATACCGTTGTTTGATCAGCGGCAGCTGTCCGCCGGATACTTCTTCTGCAATTGTTGTGCTGACGGTGAAAGCGCAACCCTCGTTCACGAATCAGCCTTCGAATTTTACCACTTGTCAGGGTAACACAGCAACTTTTACCGTTGTGGCTGCCGGTGCGAATATCACATACCAATGGGAGGAAAGTACCAATGGCGGCACCACATGGAATACTGCTGCGGGAGTTTCCACATTGGCAACGTATACCATTACCGGAGTCAATTATAGCATGACCGGTTACAAGTACAGGTGTGTTATTACCGGCGATTGTCAACCTTCGGTAACCTCTAATATTGTGACTCTCACAGTAAATTCGAATCCTCTGATAACTGCCCAACCTCTAAACACTAATGTTTGTGTGAATAGAGATACTACGATAAGTGTTGTCGCTGTTGGTGGTAATCTTTCCTATCAATGGAAAAAGAAAGCTCCGGGAGATTTGGTATGGTCAAATGCTACGGGAACGAGTGCACTATCGGCCAACTATCAGATCAACAATGCATCCTTAACGATGAACAATACCTGGTTCAGGTGTTATATTCACGGTTTATGCGCACCGGATACCATAAGTGATAGTGTTAAATTGTCTGTACATTCGATACCATCAGTTAGCCTTGGGGCAGACACATCCATTTGGCTGTATACTGAATCTGTGACACTGGATGCGGGTGGGGGATATGCCGGATATCATTGGTCGACCGGAGACAATACTCAAACCATAACTGTTGTAGGTACAGTGGCCGGGGTTGGTACTCACATTTATTCAGTGACAGTGACTGATAATTACGGGTGTTCGGGGAATGATAATATTATGGTTACTGTTAAAGACAACACAGGGATCTCGGTATCGGAGACGAATGGCAGCATTCACGTCTACCCGAATCCTACCAGTGGATATCTGAGCATAGACCTGGAAAAGATCACAGAGCCTTTGCCCGTAATCATTACTACATTAGACGGAAAAGAGTTGTTCTCACAGGTATTTGACATGGGCAAGAGAACCGAAATCATAGATCTTAGCGGTTATTCCAAAGGGGTGTATGTGTTGAGTTTTGAAATGAATAATAAAACCGTAAGAAAGAAAATAGTTCTTTATTAAATTTTAGTTTTTGGCTAAGCATTTTTTATAAATTACGTTTACTATTATGATTACAGTTTATTTTTAATATTTTTGAGTTGAAATTTGAAATTAAAGCGATTATGTGGCAGAAACTGTTGAGGATTTATTTTAAGATAGTTGTGGTTGCAGGACTCATTTGTTCTTCTGCCTCAAGTTTTTCTCAAAATTACACTCAGAAGCAGAAGGATTCTATTCTGAACGCTTATGTTAGCCTGCCCAATAGTGATATTAAGATGGTTCCCCCGGCTTTTTTTAAGGCATTTGTGAAAGATGGGAAGTTCGGATTTATTCACGAAGGAGCTGCCTCGTCCATATCCATTGAGGAAATAAAGGGTTCTGCATTTACCTTGATTGTAAAGGGGATGACTAAGGAATATTTTGAAAAGCAAGGGGTGACACTTATTGCTCAGGAAGAAGTGAAGACCCGGCAAAATAAAGATGGTACCCTAATGCTGGTTGGATTTAAGGTGAAAAGTAAGGATGGAGAAAAGGAAGTAGAGTACGAGAGACTGATGTTGTTTACAGGAGACTACAACAGAACGATATGGATCAATGCAAATTACCCGGCTATGGTTCGGAAGGTCCTGTTGGCTACACTTCGGGAGAGTTTATTGTCTGTACAGTTTAATTAGTGAAATCAATTTGAAATGAGAAAACATATATTCCTGATTCTTTTGGTTCTTATAATAAACTGCGGAGGCGCTTACAGAGCGTATTCGCAGACCCATACAGTGACCTATGATGTTGATTGGATCACCCATGATCAAAACATGTGGGGTCCGAACGGGTCACCGTTTACTATCAATATGGACATTGAACTGTTTGATATCAGTTATGGTGATACTACTTCGGTAGGATCTATCACTAATATTCTGGGAGGCGATTTTGGTGCCGTGCTGGATATAGGAACCTGGATAGAGGCAGCCGCCACCTTCAGCATACATGGTTTTACTACGGGTTCCGTTGATGCTGAGTATCCTGTTGAAATTGATCTTACCTTTCCCAATAATTATACATTTAACCCCGGACAAACGGTTACCATCAATTCTGATTATACTGTTCAACCCGGTTGGGACCTTACCACCCATTTCCCTACTGCGGGAACCACTCAACTTGACTTTTTCTTTGGGTTTGGGCTTGATATCACTGCTACCGTTTGTATATGGTCTTGCGTGACTTTTACACCCATCAGTATTAATATCCCAACCGATTCGATCAATATCTTTTACCTGAACTCTCAAACAGGAGAAGTAGCTTATCCTTGTTGGGATGGCTTTTTCTTCTCAATTTGTCATGACACTCTGTTGCCCATTATAATTTACGATTGGTGGAACATAGGCTTGACAGGGAGCATAGATATCCCTTATATTGTGACAACGGATTGGCTGGGTCAGGACAATTGCGTTTATGCTTCAGGTGATGACCTGTGGCTGACAATTAACATTGATATAATTACGTTTTTATCAGCTATCGCCTCACTTATTCCGCCACCTACAGGGCCTGCCATACAGCAGTTTTTGGGTTTGTTGAGCGGCACATTGGATCTTGGGGGAGGATTTACGATTGACTACACCTTGCTCTCCCTTAACTTTGGGCTGAATAGTTATATGCAGCAGGACTTTACGCTCTGTCCGACGGTTTGGACGCGATTTACCATGCCGACCACTGTTCCGTTCACTGTGACGGACCCCGACAGTGCGAATTTGCAGGTTGATGCGGGGAATGCTCAGATCATAGATATAGAAACCGGTAATGACCTTCATTTCAAATATCCCTGTTCCGGTTATCCTGTCTGGGATATGGGAATTCAGCATTATCTGACCAATGATTTTACCAATCATACCTGGGACAGTATGGCATTTTATTTCAACATAACTGCGTTTGAATTTTGGATCAATTTCCCATCATTTCCGGTGTTGCCTGATATCTGCATTCCTGCGTATTGTATAAATGTCCCGGTGCCCTGTCAGGAGAAATCTCCCGGTACGGATACTTGCTGGCAAGAGGTTTGCATGCCTGAGATCTGCACTCCGGGAATTGTTGTGGGTCAACAGGACCTGACCATACATATAGGACCGCTTTATTCCCAGACATTCCCATTGGGCTATATACCTATAACCTGGTTTGATGATACCTGGGAGTTGGGTGGCTGGACGCCCAGCCAGTCGGGGTTCTATGATACTATTATGGCCAATGAGCAGATCATACCTAATCCTCCTATGAGCTTAGCGACTGCAATTACGACTCCTATTATATGCTTTGGTGATAGCACGGGAGCGATAACTGCTACGGTTCAGTATGGCACGCCTCCCTACACTTATATATGGTCGAATGGCGACTCCATAACAACTGCCAACACAACTTATACTATAACCAATGTGCCTTCCGGAACTTATTATCTGACGGTATCTGATTCAGGACCTTGTTACCTGTATGATACTGTGGAGATAGCAAATACCGATCCTCAGATGTTCATTGAACTGGTGCCAACACAGGTTACTTGTGTGGGTGGTTCGGACGGCAGAATTATTGCAAATGTGACAGGTGGTACGCCTCCTTATTCGTATCAATGGTACCCCATCGGAGGGACGGCTGCGGTTGCCCAAGGCTTACCTGCCGGAACCTATTGGGTGGTTGCTACTGATGTTTTGGGATGTTTTGTATCCGATACAACAACGCTTATAGAGTTATATCCTTTACCTCTTATAAATATTAAAGCTGAGCCAGATAGTGGCTGTCAGCCGCTGAGGGTGCAGTTCTATGAAACTACACCTGATTCGGGTCAGACCTATTTGTGGGATTTCCATGATGGAACCACATCTGACGAAAAGAATCCTGTACATACTTTTTATGGCTGGGGTGACTTTGATATTACGTGTTATGTGACCTCCATTCATGGTTGTCTGGATTCGCTGACAATTCCTGACATGATCACTGTATTCCCTAAACCTAATGCAGATTTTATACCAACTCCTGAAGGTACAGACATACTGGAGTCGTGGATCTATCTGAATAACACTTCAGATAATACTTATTGGAGCTATTGGGCCCTGGGTGACGGGGAGTATTCGAATGAGACCGATCCGTTGCATCATTATGCGGATACGGGCTATTTCCATGTGGTACTGTACGTGCAATCAGAGCACGGCTGTCGCGACACTGTTGAAAAAGATATCTTCATCAGGGAAAGTGTGACATTTTATGCTCCGAATGCTTTTACTCCGAACAGTAATGGATTGAATGAAGTTTTCAATATAAAAGGCACAGGAATTGACAATAAGACATACCACATGTTCATTTTTGACCGATGGGGCAAGAAGGTGTTCGAATCATCTGATGTGGAGCAGGGATGGGATGGAAAGATAGACGGGAAACCCGTTAAAGATTCGGGGGTATATTCCTGGGTTGTAACTTATAAAGACATTGATAAGCGACATCATAATTATCGGGGTTCAGTGCTGTTGTTAAAATAATTTGTATTTTTTTGCAAGATTATTATGACGATATTAATTTTTTAAATATTTCGGTATGTAATTTGATGTAGGCTTTTTTTGAAAGTCGAACAAAATTTATGTTTAATTATGGAAGCCAGAAAAAAAGTAATTGTACATATCAATAATCTCTCTCCGGAAGTAATGGATATTGTGCATGAAAAATACCCTGAAGGTTATCAGGACAGAGTATTTAAGGTCACCAAACCCAACAATGATTTCTTTTACGCTTTTACTCTTGATACTGATGACACATCGTACCTGATCAAAGTAGATGTTAAGATAGATACGGTTACTACGGATAAGATAGATGAGCAGATATTCTCTGCTGTTGAAAATATTGGCCCGGAGATCAAACCTGAAGAAGAAGAGGAAGAGGAAAAGCCCTCAAAGAAATCGGATGACGACGATTTTTAATCTTCGTTAGAAATTTCTCCTGAATCACCCCACTCGAATGTCCGGATAGAAAAACCGGACAGTTTTAGTATTTTATCAACAACGGTATCAATCACCTGATCCAAATTTTGCGGTTTGGAATAGAAGGAAGGTGAAGCCGGACAAATGATAGCCCCTGCGGAAACCAGTAGTTTGAAATTCTCGATATGGATGAGATTATACGGCATCTCACGAGGTACAAGTATCAGTTTCTTTTTTTCTTTAAGCATTACATCAGCTGCACGTGATATGAGATCGTTGGAATATCCATGAGCAATTCGACCGAGGGTTCCCATAGAACATGGGCAAATAATCATTGTGTCAAAATTGGCAGAGCCTGACGCAAAAGGTGCAAAAAAGTCAGAGTTTTCATAAATTTTGTAAGAGGTCATTTCCTCTTTTTTTATGTTTAGCTCGTATTCGATTACGGCTTCGGCACTTTTAGAGAAAACCACTCCGCAGTCATTTAACTCTGCAGACAAGGTACCTATCCTTTGAAGAAGGCGTTGTGCATAAACAGACCCGCTGGCACCGGTTACACCTATTATTATTTTTCTCATTATATCTGGTAAATCAAAGAAAGGGTTATTGTGCTATTATATTGCATGCGGTCAAGTCTTACCGAAGTCCCGACAACCGGTTTTCTTACAGGAATGACAGAGTTCTCGCCCCGTAAATTGACTTTAAAGTGATTAGAGATATTTACTCCTATGCCGGCAATTACGGATAGATCCAAAAGATTGAAACGCGGACGGCTATAATTAGGGACAACTCCATTCTGATCTTTTTCAGTTGCCAGAGTTTTTAAAATCACTCCCAGACCTGGTCCGGTTTCGATATAGAAGCGTTTTGAAAAATGCCATTGATACATTAAAGCCAACTCCACATATTGGAGGTTCAGATTATAGGAGGTGTAATCGTTGGTCTTAGGGTGCTGACTTTTGTGGCTGCCTTTTTGAATGAAATATAATTCCAGTTCAAGGGCGGACTTTTCCGTAAAATAGTAATTGGAAAAACCACCGGCATAAATTCCTGCTTTATTGAAACCTGACAACTGATCTCCTGAGATCTGCGATGCTGCAATGCCTGCAAACAATCCCCCATGAAATTTTTGGCCAAAGGAAAAAAAGGCGTATGATGTTAAAAAGACAATGAGGAACAGTTTTTTCATATAGGGTGAAATTATTGTGAACAATATTTTTTAAGGTAAATTTCTGCGTTTTCTCCACCCATGGCTGCATACTTTTTAGCATCTTCGCAAGCACCTGCGATATCTGAGAGGACATTTTTTACATACATGCGTTCGCGAACATAAAAAGGATCGGTGGGTTCCAGTGAAATGGACTGTGTCATGTCATTTAATACTATTGTCTTGTCGTTTTCTGTCAGTGTGGGTTTGTGGATGTACAAATAAGAAAAGGCTCGCAAATAATAACAGTTGGCATCTTTAGGGGCCGCCCTGACTCCTTTAATTGATAAGGCATAAGCCTCCGGATATCTTTCCAAATGGATGAGGGCAAGTGAGCAATTCTTAAGGTATTTAATATTGTTGGTGTCGATAAGGTAGGCCCGTTTATAATAATAATAAGACGAATCATACATTTTCTGTTCTTCTTTAATCGTCCCAAGTAAATTGAAAGCTTCTGAATGACTTGGATTCATGCGAATTGTCTTTTTCAGGTTGATCTCGGATAGCATGGGCACGGAGCGGAGTTGTTGCAAGGCTTTTTGGTATAACACTTCGTCTTCAGTTGCAAATTCGTTCCACAGAAACTTTACAGCCAATCCGGAGGTATACCGATCTTTTTTTGCATCATCGCCCGGACCTAGTCGGGTTTCCTTTAATAAAATCAGTTCCATTATGTTGCCGGAAACTGAGTTGACCTTCATTTTACCCAGTGAAAGCCAACCGCTGGTGTTGCCTGAGGAGGACTCTGTAAGAAAACTCTTCATGAGTTCACCTCTTATGTTGGTCAAAGGTAATATGGAATAATTTTTATCCAAAGTTATTTTAATAACATTCCCTGATTTAGAAAGCAATGTGCCGGAAACTTCTCTGGGGATACTATCGTTTTGGGCATATGTCATTAATGAAGAGAACAGGTGGCAAAAAAGAATTATTGCTGCCGACCAATTCTTAGTTGAATATTTCATTTCAGCTTAATTTAATGTTGTTTTTATAAGGTAAAGGTACATTTTTTTTGTGAGTCTTTTGATCAATTGAGATAGTATTACGCCAATTTTAAAATAGTGATCAAGTAGATAAAAGACAAAATGGCATAATAAATAAACACAAAACGGACAAAAAGACAGCCTGTAAGTGTATGCAATAAAATGTAATTGTCACTAAATCAGGAATTAGTTAAATAACTGTAGAAATGCACACACATTTTGCACACAGTTTGGTCAGAGTGGGGAAAATAAATATTAACCCAAAAAAAAAGGAGATAAAACTATGAAAATTATGAGATGGCACAATGAGCCCAATTTTGTTGATCTTTGGAACAAATTATTCGAAAATGAAAACACAACACCCGGATTCCGCCGGTATTGTTCAACCCCTGCTGCCAACATCACCGAAAATGAAGGCGATTTTCAGTTGGAGCTGGCAGTCCCTGGAATGAACAAGGAAGACTTTAAGATCGATGTGGAAAACAACCTTCTTACTGTTTCTTCGGAAAAGCAGACACAGAATGAAGAAAACGAAAAGAACATTACCCGTAAGGAGTTTGTTTACGGATGTTTCAGTCGCTCCTTCACTTTACCGAAAAGCGTTGACACTGACAATATCAACGCAACCTATAAAAATGGTATATTGCAGGTAGTGCTTCCAAAAAGAGAAGAGGAGAAAACAAAAGTGAAAAGGGAAATCGCTATTGCCTAAGCTTTGTCAGACAAAATAAAAAAGGAGGTGAAAACCTCCTTTTTTATTTTTACGCCTGAATGAGCCCATTTTTAATGGCAAACATGACCAGATGAGGTGAGTTTTTAGCCCCGGTTTTCTCCAATAAATGGGCCCGGTGGCCATCCACCGTTCGGGCGCTTAATCCAAGGAATTTGGAAATTTCTGTGTTGGACATTCCTTTACAAATCAGGTCCAGTACTTCCTGCTCCCTTTCGGTAAGTTCTATGCCTGAGATGCGCGATTTGGGTTTTTGGGTCTTGTTCACATTACTAATGAACTCTTCTGAAAAATAAGTCTCATCCTGCATCACCTGCAAAATGGCCCGATATAATTCGTCCTTATTAGTTTTCTTAAGCAGGAAGCCATTGGCCCCGGCCTCAACCATTTGGTTGAAGTAACTGATCTCTTCGAACATAGTAAGGGCGATCACTTTGATGTGAGGATATTTTTCAACGACTTTTTTTGTGGCTTCAATGCCATCCATCACGGGCATACGGATATCCATGAGTATCACGTCCACTTCATGATGCTTTAGGATTTCGAACAATTCGTGCCCATTCTGGGCTTCGCCAACAACCTTTAATTCATCTATTTCATTCAGGATGATACGCAATCCTTTGCGGAATATTTCGTGATCATCTGCGATAGCAACACGGATTATTTCCATAGCTTATTTAATATAAAATGAAACCAATACTGACATACCTTCGCCCGGCTTGCTTTTGATGAGTGACAGGCCGTTTATGGTCTTGACTTTATTAATAATATTGTTGAGCCCATGTCCACCGGGGTTAAAGAGCTTCTCGTCGGAATTGAAGCCAACGCCATCGTCCTTGTAATACATATTTACCTGGTTATCCTGGCTTTCGATAAAAATTTCGATATTTTTGGCCTGGGAATGTTTCAGGGTATTATTTACCAATTCCTTTATGCTTTGGAATAAAATGGTCTCTTCGATGCGCGTACCGGTAAGTTTATACTGATCTGTATCTACTATTATACTAACCGATTGGGTGTTGTTGATGTAAGTGCAGAAATCCTTTACCGCTGCTGGTAGTCCAAAATCCTGCAGAATACTTGGCATGATATTGTTTGAGATCTCACGCGTGCTGACAATGGCTTTTTCGGTAAGTTCGTCGACGGAATGTAGGGCTTCCTCCGGGCTTATCTTATTGAAATTGCCTTTTTTCAATAAGTCAATGTAAAGTTTTATCGTCGAGAGGAGAGGGGCCAGTCCGTCGTGAAGGTCAGCGGCAAAGCGCTTTCGTTCACGTTCTTCTGTTTCAATGATTGCACTTGAAATCTTACGCTCTATTTCCTTGCGTTCGGTTATGTCGCGGGCAATGGTTAAAATGGCTTTGCTGCCAAGATAATTGATCAGTCGGCTGCTCATCTCGAGAAAAATCACTGAGCCGTCTTTTGCCACATGTTCGGTTTCGTAAACGTGCTGACCGTTCTTCAATATGATGTCGATATTCTTACGAACCAATGGGATGTACTTAGGAGTCTTGATGTCTGTGAAGTTTTTCTGCATAAGCTCTTCACGGGAATAGCCTAATTTCCGCAAGGCTTCCTGATTTACCTCAATAAAATTTCCGTCGAAATCGGCCAGAAAAATTTCGTCGCTGGAGTTATCGAATAGCAGCCTGAATCTCTGTTCCGATTCAACCCGGCTCTCTTCATTCTTTCTTACTTTTCGCAAGAAGATTCCCATCTGTATAATACCCGCAGAGATGAATATTGCCACAAGCAAGTCAAGAGAAAAGTAGATGTAGAGGGTAACCAGGTTATTATGCTGAAAGTAGAGATTGTAAAGCTCGAGCAATTGGGCTGTAGCCATGAAAAAGAGTGCCAGTCCTATGAGTATCCATGATCTTTTACTCTTGGAAAATGCAATCAGACGCAGAATCGCCATAGTCGCAATGACCAGAATAACAGCTGTAATGATTACGATGATGTTGAAAATCATAAAAAAATAAAGGGCAAAGATAATACATTGGTATTGTCGAAAAAATTTAAACGAAAATAATAGCGATTTATCTACTTTTGCAGTCATTATGCATGAACTTTCCATCGCCACCAGTATAATTGATATTGCAGAAGACTTTGCGAGAGAGAAGCATGTTGAGGTCATCCGCAAGATAGAAATTGAAGTTGGTAAACTATCCGGAATAGTGCGTGACAACCTTGTTTTTGCACTAGAAATTGCCGTGAAAGAAACTGTCTTGAAAGATGCCGAGATCATTATAGATGAGACAGAAGGCCGTTCAGTATGCAATGCCTGTGGTACAGAATTCGTGAATAATGATTGGTACACCCCATGCCCGAACTGCCAATCGCTGGATTTTGAGATCATGGCCGGCAAAGAATTACGCGTCAGGTCGATTTTCTTCGATTAAATAAGCGTAATTTTGCACATCATTTAAAATAAGAAAATCATGTGCGATACTTGCGGCTGCGAAGGCGATTCCAAAGTTACTTTTAATATTCCGGGCGAAGAAAATCATCATTCATCAGCTCACCAACACCAACATAAACATCATTATCATCATCATCACGAGCATCCCCATACCGATGAGACTCATACCCATGACCATGAGCACCAGTATGCCCACGACCACAGTCATGACGACCACAGTCATGATCATAATCATGATCTCGAACACCATACCCATAATCATGACCACGATCATGCACATGCGAAGGAAATCAAGATAGAACATGATATTCTGAACAAGAATAATTTCTTAGCGGAACGCAACCGTGGCTACTTTGAAGCTAAAAATATTTTCGCTCTCAATCTGGTGAGCTCACCCGGCTCGGGCAAGACCAGTTTGCTGGAACGTACCATTAAAGATATTGGATCGGAATTGAAATTCTACGTGGTGGAAGGCGACCAACAGACCATGAACGATGCGAACCGTATAGCTGCCCTGCAGGTTCCGGTAATACAGATCAACACCGGCAATGGCTGCCATTTGGATGCCGATATGGTGAACAACGCTGTGAAAAAACTGAACCCCGAAGACAACTCAGTTCTGGTAATTGAAAATGTAGGCAATCTGGTTTGCCCTTCCTTATTCGACCTGGGAGAAGCCAAACGAGTAGTTGTGATCAGTGTAACAGAAGGAGACGACAAACCAATTAAATATCCTACGATGTTCCACTCAGCTGATATCTGCATTATCAATAAAACAGATTTACTACCTTATGTGGATTTCAATGTGGAGACTGCAAAAAAATATGCTCTTCAGGTGAATCACCACCTTGAGTTTTTCGAAGTCTCCGTAAAGACCGGCGAGGGCATGGATAAATGGTATGAATGGCTGAAGGGGAACAAATAAGATTTCAGAATAAAGGGAGTTTTAAAAGATTTGCTGCACCTGGATTTCTTCATTAAATCAAGCAACAACTTTATATAATAGTCCTCAGAAAGAGTCTCCGGTGAAATAGAATTTCTCCAAACAAAAAAGCCCTGATAATTTATTATCAGGGCTTTTTTCAATATTTTTTAATGGGCTATTGCCACGAAGCAATTGTGGCCCAATCTGCCTCTGTGAGTGGCGTTCCTCCTGTGAATTGCCAGATATAAGATAAGATATCTGATTCATGGCTTGCTAAAGTATTTTTTCCTCTTAAGGCAGCAATGAAACGTACCACCTGGTCGTTGATGCTTACTACTTTAGGATTGTAAATGGAAGTATAAGTAGGAGCATGACGGCTGGCATTTGAACAGAATGATTTCAGGCAAAGGTTTAATGTGTCGCCACCAGGGATAGTGATAGTATCGGGTACTATGATAATTCCTGTTTGAGCAGTATCGACTATTGTTGAATCGGACGAACTATCGTTGCAGAAAACCAAACCGGCAGGAAAAATAAATGTAGTTGGGTTGGAACTGGTATTAGTCAACCTCATGTAAAGGTTCACAAACATACCCAAACCATGAGTTTCATAATTGATTTTTGGCTGGCTTGCAAAATAATTTAACCAGGATTCGCTGTTCTTTTCACCGGTATATGCCTCTTTTCCAGGGTAGCCACCCAAAATATTGCCAACAACTTTAATGCTTGCAGGGAAGGTCCAATTGGTACCAACAGGAATTCCTGAATGGTTGCCAAATCCGGCCAAACTGGTAGATGTAACGGGTTTAACAGGAACATAAGTATCATCAGGAGGAGTAGTGGTTTGATCCTTTTTACAGGAAACCGCAATAATCAGAAGACTGAACAGAAAAACAAGAAGGAAAGATTTTTTCATGGGTTATAGGTTTTAAATTATTTTTCAATATTACGACAATTTTTTTAATAATCAAAATTATTTTTTAAAGAAAAAGTAATTTCCGGGGTGATTTTTTACATTTTCTGCCAATTAATTAGAATATGGATACTGGCAATAACAAATTTCGGAAGAATTCAGAAGGGTAATAGACATTAATTCGTTAAAACAATTTCCCATTCTCCCGGTTCGTTTATGATGACTTCCAATACGGGATTGATATCAGATGTTTTTAATTTGTTTTTGGTAGTGTAATTGATCTTTATTAAGATCGGAAAAATTACCTGAGAATATGTATAGGTGTTTCCCACCGCCTGATACGACCCATTATCGGCAAAAAAAGTGAAATCGGAAACATCGGCATTTTGCATTCCCATTTGTTGTAGTTTTAATGATACTTTATTCCCTTCTCTGATCTTTGATATTGAGTACCTATCAAGGTCGCGTGAAATATTTACCATGTAAGCAGGAGGAGTAATCTTTTTGATAAAAATATCGTTTTCCCAAATACCGTTCAAAATACTATCGACTCCGTTCTTCTTATACTTATAAATACCTTCTCCGTGTTTCACCCCATTTCTGAAGATGCCATTATAAGTATTACCGTTGGCCCAGGTATACATGCCTTTTCCATCGGGAAGCCCATCTTTGAACCTACCTTCGTAAGCGTCAATACCGCTGGCTATGCCTTTGCCACTGGCCAATCCCTGTTTACAGCCCCCCTGATATTTCGCAGCTATTTCAGGTTTTAGTACTTTGCAACTATCTTGTGCGTAGGCACTGAACGTGACAGAAAAAAATAATGGAAGGGATACAAGAAAAAGTATATTTTTCATGGCTTGCAGAGGTTTATAGCTCAAAGATAGCATATTTCGGAATCATGCGAAAGGATAAAATTCAGAGCCTGCTAAAAGTTTCTGTTATAAAAAGACTCAAGGACAAAGGCGTAGCTTACATTATTTTCTTTCGCTTGAACCAAATAAAAATAACAACCGATATCAGCAGCATACCCCCCAAAGCAAAATAGTAGCCAAGGTCCCATCTTAACTCGGGCATGATATCGAAGTTCATTCCGTAAATGCCTACAATAAAAGTAAGAGGCAGGAAGAATGCCGAAAAAATGGTCAATAGTTTCATTACGTCGTTACTTTTCTTGGCAGTTAACGACAAATGGGTGTTTAAAAGGGTATTGGCATCCTCAATGACTTCCTCATAATTTAACAGTATCCTCAGGGTGGTTTCTTTCAGGTCCTGCAAATGAGAATACGAATCGGGCTTCACTATGATCTGGTTCAGCACGTTCTGGGTTACTTGAAGCACTTTTTTGGCGATCCTTGCTTTGGATCTTTGAAAATACAAGGATTCAATTGAAATGGAATGGGTCTTTCTCAGAAAGATCTCTTTTTCGAATGCATCCATTTTATCACTTTGAGCCTGTAGTGGTTTTTCGTAAGTGAAAAGCATTTCGTCCATAATAGCCAGCATTAGTTTTTCGCTATCGGGATATTCGTCAGCAAGATCTTTCAAAAATCCAAACTCGGCTCTGTGAACTGTAATGAGCCAGTTGGGATTGATAAAGAATGCGATCTTGTTCGACAATTCGCCCACTGTGGTAACGTTGTCGGTATCATTGGCAGAATAGGCCCTTAATATGATGAAAGTATTGTCGCCGCTTACTTTTTCTATCTTTGGTAAATGCCCGTGTTCCAGTATGTCTTCCAGCAAGTTGATATCAATGCTGAAGGGATGAGCCAGCGTTTCCAATTCGCGGCGTTCCGGCTTTTCCAGGTCTATCCATTCGAAGTTGCTGTATTTCCTGATTGTTTTGCTCATAAGCTTCAGGTTAATCCTTAGTGGTTTTCATTAAGGGTTGGGCATGTAGTGCAATTCTGCGTTGAATGGCTTTACTACAACAAATTTACGATTATCCCCCAATGGCTAGCCAAGAGTGGATAAATAAAATCATAAACTTCAACTCAAAAGCTAGATCAGCAAAAGGTTAGAACAAACCCTTGTTGCCTTTTTCGTTGATCTTTTCTATCTCTTTTTCTTTTTTGGTTACAGATTTCCCTTTATTGAAACGATAGGAAAGTTCCAGTATCATGATGTTCTTCAATATGGTAATGTCATTATACCGGCTCTCGGAGTAGTAATCGGTCTTTATATAATGGTCCTGTTTGTAGTTAACGCCCCAAGGAATGGGAGTGATATATACAAATTGCACGGCCAGCCTGTCTTTAAGAAAAGGTTGACGAATGAAAAACACCCAGAAATCATTGTTGCCCGAATAATATCCCTGTGCCGTAATATTTTTACTATTGGATTTCTGATATTGCATGCCCAACATCGTTTTGGCTTTGAAATTTTGATATATCAATTGGGTGCTCATGGACCAATCGTTTACTTTGTTGGTTTTGTCAAGATACTTTATCCTGCTGAAATACACATCGGCACTCGATTGCAAGAATAAGTTCTTTCCGAATGGTATGGTTACGCTTGCCTCAATACCATAATTCCTGTATTTGCCTGCATTGCTGGTAGAATACTCAAATATACTGTCGGTGCGGAAGTTTCCTACTTCGGAGAGGTAGTTGTTGGAGAAATGAAAATAGGGTTCTATGGTTATTAATCCCTGCAAAATGGTTGTTTGCAAGGAAATCTTATTCACCACTTCGGGTCTGAGGTTGGGATTGCCTACCCTCACGCTTTGCATATCCACAAAGCTGGTGTAAGGATTGGTTTGACTGATATCGGGGTAGGTGCTGCCCGAGCGATATTTCGCCTTGAAAACCAAATTCTTTGATGCATCTATCTTCACATCCAGATAGGGTTGAAGGATGAAATAAGAGCGTTTCAAGCCATCCGAATTGGGATTACTGGTTTCAGCTGCAGCCCCTATCTTAATACTCAGGCGTTTCGCAATTTGCCAGTTATAATAGGTGTAAAGCTTGTGGCGCATGTCGGTGTATTTGAATTTGCTCGTACTATCGGCCATAAAACTGCTGTTGAGCCCTTCCCATGTGTAGCCGTAGCCTAGCTGCAGTGAAGATTTATTTTTGAAGGTGTGGGTGTATTCCAAATAGAATTTGGTGGCATTTTTATGGTCGTTTCCCGATTCGTTAACGCTGAAGGCATGCTGTGAGAACTCATTGGTGTATGAGTTGCTGTAATTCGAAAAGGTGAAATTGGAGTTGATCACATTTTTTTCATCCAGATTGCCTTCGTAGAAAAGGGATGCATAAAAGTTGGTACTGTAGGCCCTGTTTTTCGAGGAAGAAGTATCGCTGCTAATGATGGCGTCGTGCAGACTGCTTACCTCGTTGTAGATCTCGTTGCTCCCGTTTTGTTTTTTGGGCTGCATGGATAAGTTGGTTTCGAAGCTCAAGGTATGTTTGGGATTGATGTAATAGTCGGTTCCCAGGGTGTAATTATGCACCAACTGCTTGTATTGGGTGTTGAAATTGTCGTCGGAAAGGGCATTATGGTCTATCACCAGACCGTTGTAATATTCTTTTTTACCCAGGGTGTTGAAATTAAATTTGGCCACATTGTTATTGTATTTGGCATACACATTCACTTTGTTGTACACATAATTGAAAGTAGCCGAAACATTGTTTGACACCGGAATGTATTCTGATTTTTTGGCGTCTGGATCAAACAAAAATTCGTCGTCCAGATAGATTTCGGTGCCCTTATAATCCTTTTTCAAAATGATATTGATAACTGCCGAGTAGCCTTCCAGGGCGTATCTTCCGCCGGGGTCGCGTATCACTTCCACCTTTTTCAGTCGGTCGGGCGAGAGGTTTTTGACATATTGCTGGTCCTTTTCAATACCATCTACCAAAATAATGACCTTGGCATCATTATCCACTTTGAGGGTGTTGCTGTAGCGGTCGATATCAACGCCTGAAATTTTATCCAATACATCTTGAGTATTGGTGGCTCCGTATTTGAGCTTTTCGGTGACTATTTGAACATCCCTGTCGGTTTTGAATTCCTGCGAGCTTTCGGAAACGGATACTGCCGAAAGATTCACAACCGTAGGTTCCAAATAAAACACTCCGGTAAATTTGTCCTGCTGCACACCAATGAATTGGGTGGTATCGGTCTTGTAGCCAATCATGCTGATGATAAAGCGATAGGCTCCGCCATCGAGGGAAACGGTGAAAAAGCCGTTTTGATTGGTAGCGGCCAGGTTGATGAGGCTATCTTTTTGATTGATGACTGTGATATTACAAAACTCCAGTGTTTCTTTGGTTTTATTATCTTTTATTTGTCCGCTGATCTGAAATTTTTCCTGAGAGAAGGCTGTAGTAGCTGTAAATAGTGTGATTAACAGTAGTATGATTTTGTGCATGATTTTTTTGTTTACGTAATAAGACGCCGAAAAAGATGGAATGTTACATTTCTGATCAGATTATTTCAATTTGTTTGCCACAGATGCACAGATTTCTTTTTCTATGAATTAACACAGATTTATTGCGTCCCGATTAAGCTTTGCCTAATCGGGACGGGAAAAAATCAATGGTGCCGCAGGCACAAAATATGGGTAGAAGAAAAACCACAGCTAACAACATCTCCTCCCGTACGGGACGAAACATCTGTTGAACAAATTGGCTGCCGATATTGAATCCCTGACGGAATTAGGGTATGATTTTCTTATTTAAAAAGTTTTGCCTTTCCGAATCGAAGGCCCAATCTTAATCCTATTTGTCCCGATAAAAGAATGCTCACGCACATTACAGCTAACAGGAGTAGGTTTTTTTTCATAAAATGATTCAGATTTTTACCAATATTTAATTAAACAAAAATTAACGCCTACCTCATTATCCCCCCACAAATCTACTAAATAAACCATATCGTTTCAGCACTATAACTATTTTTTTTAAAAAAAATCTATATGCTACCCAATTTTTTTGGGCCAAATTACGTTATATAGCCATATGATATTGTATAAAACCTAAAAAAACTAAACTCTTTATTTTTTGTGCGCCATGACAAAAGCTGCAAACGATAAAAATCCAACCCATACTACACCGCGCAAGGGCCCGGGCGATTGGGTATTGTCCGATTTTAAAGGAGTGAGCCCACAGGCAAAGCAAGTGAGGGAACAACTGCTGTGGATAGCCAACGAAAAAGGAGCCAAATGCATACTGATTACCGGTGAGACAGGCGTGGGCAAGGATCTGGCCGCCAAAATACTGCATTCCACATCGGTGAATGTGGTGGATAGAAAAAATTTTGTGCACGAAAACTGCAGCAATTTGCACCCCGACCGGGTCGAGAGCGCTTTGTTCGGTCACGACAAAGGGTCTTTTTCCGGTGCTAACGAAAACCGCAAAGGATATTTCAGAGCAGCCTATAATGGTAGCATCTTTTTGAATGAATTCGGCAATGTGCCTCTGGAAATACAGTCGAAGCTGCTTACCGTTCTCGACGATTATGAAGTCACCCCCCTGGGCAGCGACCATGCCATAAAAGTGAACCCATTGATTATATTTGCCACCAATGCCGATCTGGTACAAATGGTGGCTGCAAGACAATTTCGCGAAGACCTCTTCAATCGTATGCGAATGTGTCAATTACATATTCCCCCCTTGCGCGAACGCAAAGAAGATATCCCGCTTATTGCGGATATGTTATATCGCGACATCTGCCTCACTTCGGACAAAGGGATCAAACCCGTGATGGACGAAGGGGTATATTGCCTGCTAATGAATTGCGAACTGAGGGGCAATGTGCGTGAGATAAATAATAAGTTGTTTGCTGCCTACCGCGATATGACCACAAAAAACGAGAAGGTGCTCACCGCCTCGCATTTCTGTTCTTTTGCCTCCGGACCCTCGGCCGCTATCCGACCGGGCAAAATCACACAGCAGAGCATCACGGATAATTTTATTATGAATCTGGAAATGCTCTTCCGTCAGAAAGAGGAGCAGGATACTGATGAGAACAGAAAGGAACCCACCCTGGTATTCGATTTTAAAGTTTTTTGTAAAATTGTGCTGAAGAAGGTTTTTGAATGGAAAAAAGGTATAAAATCCCGTGCCGCAAAATCCCTGGGTATATCCTTACACAAATACGATAATTACTGATATCCTGCCTTCAATAACTTATGTATTGAGGCAAATTGACTCACTTCAGTGAGTGGATGGATCTGTTGCCTAAAAAATCACCCAAAATTGCGTGATGGCACTCAAAAATGCGTGTCAAAAATGCGTGATTAGGCAAGTGTTTATTTTGTAAACATCTGATTAAAAAGACTTAAAAAGTCTGGCATGAGTGTTGCCAATTAATATATGTGTCAACAGATTTTCGTTCTTTTAAATTTTGAAGAAAAATTGCTGCAGGCAAAATTTCAGAAAATCTATGCTATTGTAGAAAAAGCCAGCTGTAGCGTAGATAAAACCAGCTATAGCATAGAAAAAACCAGCCATAGCGTAGAAAAAGCCAGCCATAGCGTAGATAAAACCAGCCATAGCGTAGAAAAAGTCAGCTATAGCGTAGATAAAACCAGCTGTAGCGTAGATAAAACCAGCTATAGCGTAGATAAAGCAAGCCAAAGCATAGAAAAAACCAGCTATAGCGTAGACTTGACCAATTATAATACAAAATATTGAAAAACAAATAGTTAAAAATAAGTATAAACCCTAAAAAAGTAAAATTATGTCAAATACACGCTTGTCTTACGTCCCCTCAAAATTCGTCGCACGACTGGATGTTGTCGACGAACTTCAACTTTCGGATGGAACCCCGCCTAATACCAAAAAATATATGGACTGGGGTTGGAAAGACACCGAAAGTGCCCATGTAACCCTGATCAGAAAAAAAGCGGATGAATATTTTGAACTCATGAAGGACAAAAAAAATTGTCCAACCGTGGTCCGCGATCAGATGACCATTTTGATTGCCGATTTTATGGCTTATGATCATGGAAAAACCGAACCCCATAAGCTTTGGGACAAAATAGCTGCTTTCGGAAGCATTACCGATTGTGAATCGGCAGGTGTAAAGCGCGGCACTCCGCTCGCCAAAGCTCCTACCGAGGATGACGAAGTTCCTATAGTTGAGCAAATGTTAAAGGCATTGATAGGAATTAGGGTGAATGCTATCGGAATGCATCTGCTGTCGGTGGTCAATTCCGCATCCCCCTCCAGTAAGGCCCTGCCCAAGGGAATAAAATTTGCCAAAGTGTTTGTTTATATTGGTACTGAGCCTCCTGCCAATCTGAAACAATATTATGTAATTGGCAATGCCAGAAGAGGCATGTTTCTAAACAAACTCAATGACATAGAACCTGTGGAAGGAAAAGATCTCTATGCCTGGTATATTGTTCGCTACGAAAACACTAGGGGCGAGTTAGGCGAACCTTCCAACCGCCTGAAAGCAGAGATATTCTTCGAAGCGGAATGATGTTTCTATTTTAACCACAGGGGTAGGCAGAGCATAATTCATTCTGCCGGCCTCTGTGGTTATTTTCTTTATTTCTTTCTGGTAAAATCCAAAGGAAGCAGCAGTCTGAAACTAATATTCCGGCCCATATTGAACACCCCCGTTCGTCCCGTAACTTCGTTGACGGCAGCATATTTCAATCGGCTCAAATGGCTTTGATAGGCCACATCCGTAAGGTTGTTGGCGCTGATATAAAGCGAGAAACGGGTTTTATGCCGGATCACGAAATCCGAACCTATACTGCAGTTCAGCAGGGTGTAGCCCGGCGTGGCTGTTTCGGTTCCAAAGGCTGCATAAAACTTGTCCTGCCTGAAAAAAACATCCACACCCACGCCTACATAAGCATTGGCCAGCACCTTTCCCAGTTTCTTTGCCGTAGCTTTTACCAGCGAGCTCAGTTTCGGTCCGGGAGTAAAGGGCAAATAGCGGGTCGAATCGGGTTGATTATTTTGAGTAGCCAATACATAAGAGAATGAGTTTTCAATATGCAGCCAGTCGAGGGGGTGAGGATGAATATCTATGGACAACTCGCCTCCCGAAAGGTTGGCATTGCCCGACGAATACTGAAAAGCGCTGTAGCCTTCTCTGAGCGAATCGCCGCCCGAAGCACCCTGTAGCTTGCGCAGAAAAATATAGTTATTGATGAAATTGCTGAAAAGGTCAATTTCCGCAGTAATATGTTTCGACTGATACCCCAGAGCATAATCTATTTGCAGGCTGTTTTCGGCCCTCAGCGTAGGAATGCCGATGATATAGTTGACCGTGCCTTCGTGCACGCCATTGGCCGAAAGTTCGGCAATATTGGGCGCCCTGTAGCCTCTCGAAAGATTGAGTTTGGTGAAGAAGGATTTGGATATCTGGTAAGAGGCCCCTATACTTCCCGAAACACCGGTAAATGTGGAATGAAAGGCCGCGAATTGCTGATAAGCCCCCGAATCTGTCGCGCTCGCCTGTAGTCCTTCCCCGGTAAGATAGAGGTCTTTCCCGTGCTGATCGCGCAGGTCGAATCGAAGTCCCCCGCTGATATCAAATTTCTTGAGGGTCTTTTTCGCTATCACAAAAATGCCGATATCAAACAAATTATAATCGGGAATCATAAACTCACTTCCTTTGTTTTGCGAAATTTGTTCCATGCCGTTGATGCCGAACGACAGATTGAAGTTCTTTTTCTCAGGCATCAGATAACGCAGGTCGTAATGCAGGGTGTTCAGCATAAAAAACAATCCATAATTATCGGCCGACAACACATCGGCATATTCCTGCCTTTGGTTTTGCTGAAAACCGAATGTGGCCTTAATGTTTCCGTTGCCAACAATAAAACTGTTTTCCAGAACGGCTTTGTAATGATGTATTTTCTGAAAAGGGGTCATGGGTTTGTACGACATATAGTCATGGTGCAGGGCCGGCGTCAATTCTTCCAGGGTATCGTTCAGTGCCGTGGGTTTCAGAAAATCACCGCTGAGGCTGTCGCGTTCGCCTTCCACAATTCCCGGCGTCAGGTTATAAATACTGAGATGCAGATGCGAATAGCCCCACCGTTTGTTCAGTCCCATCATTCCGCTGAAGCTGTTTTCCTTGTATCCCGAATTCAGCACAAAACCATCGTAGCGGTTGCGATAGGCATGGGCCATTTTGTTGCTGTAGCGAATGTCCCAGATAAAACCTTTTTGGTTACCCGAAAAGTTGAGCGAATAGGCCAGCAGTCCGTTGTTGGTTTGATACTCAGCCAGTATTTCGCCCGTAATACTGCCGTCGGGTAGGGTAGGCGCCGAAATCATATTGATCACCCCTGCCATGGCATCCGATCCGTAGGTCAGGCTGGCAGGGCCTTTCAGTATCTCCACCCTGTTCACCGCAAATTCATCTATCTCTATTCCGTGCTCGTCGCCCCACTGTTGTCCTTCCTGCCGGATGCCGTTGCAAACGGTAACCACGCGGTTGTAGCCCAGCCCGCGTATCACGGGTTTGGAGATACCGCTTCCTGTGGTCACCTGCGAAATTCCCGGCTGTGAGGCCAGGGCATCGATAATGTTGGCCGAAGGGTTTTGCAAAAGGGTGATGGAGGTTACAATGGTGATAGGAGTGGGGGTACGGTTCTTTTCGCCGGCCTCCGACATGCCCGTCACCACCACTTCGTTCAGCTCGGCGGCGGTTATTTCAAGGGCAAAATCTTTGGATGAAGTTACCGAAAGGTCAACTACTTCTGCCAGCAGTTTGTAGCCTATATAAGATACCTGCATCATCACCCGGGTGTGCGGCAGGTTTTTGATCTCGTAATTTCCTCCGGCATCGCTTATGGCGCCGGTTTTCAGATCAGGCAAATATACACTCACCCCGGGCAGCGACTCCCCGCTTTCTTTGTCGGTGATTCGGCCCGATATTTTGTTTTGCGCATAAAGACATTGTGATAGTAATGCCAAAATGCCCATAAAAAAGAGTATTCTCATTTTAGTAAGGATTAAGGTGAAACAAATTTTTTTTAGAAGCATCAGAAGCTGATGCGTATCATCAAATTTGTCCGGCAGGAGGAGCCCTTAACGAAAATGAATATTGGGAAGGATTGTGGTAAGATTGGGAACGATAATGATTGCTGTAATTATCTTTTGGGTTTTCTTTTTCAATTCGGGTCTGATGGCTGCCCGATGAAAAAACGGAAAATTCGAGACTGCAAATGCTGCATTTCTCATGCGATTCGTGCAAATGTTTTTCGCTTTTCGCGCGGCAACTGAAACTTTCGTGGTGATGCTCCAGCTTAATTACGGATGGAAACAGAAAGATCAGCAGTAAAAGAATGGAAGCAATATTTCTGATTTTACCAGGCATTACAAAAACAATGGTGTTTTAAAAAGGATAGTTTTAATAGTTCGTAAAACGTTAGTCGCAAAACAAAGTTACGAAAATTGATTGACATAAAAAAACCGAAGCCAAGGACTCCGGTTTTTAAAATTTTATGTGAGTGTTTATTTCTTAGATCGCATCTGTCACCACCTGGTTGAGGTCTTTCACCTGTTTCTCCAATACAATGGTGCAGCGGCTAAAAGAATCAACAGGCCATCCACCCCACAATACATAATTTCCCTGATTGTTCTTGATATTGTAAACGGCAGAGGTTGCATCGTCAATGGTCCAGGTCATGGTATTGTTGTCGTCGGCAAAAGCCACACCTACATCCATAAATTTGTGGTACACCACCTGATCGAGGAATTGTGCGTTGATGCCCAGCAGGCTCAGCAGTTGGGTCAGTGCATGTTGTCCGGGAAGGCCCTGAAGTTTCATCTCCAGCGTGAAACGATCCACCACTCCGTCGCCTACAAAATACTCACCACCGGTATAATCCAGTCCGGCATAATTGAACACCTGATCGATATCCGAAGCTATTTGTGTGTATTTGCTGTCGCCATACACCACATACATCATCATAGGAGCCGAGGTGGATGAAATAGAATTATCGCTGGTCAGCCAGAAGGCCGTGATAGGGAAATTAAGTTGGGGAGCGTGGTCCACACCGGCGGGGTCATACACATGTTTTACTGTCCAAACACCTTCCATGCGGGTTTTGGTAGGAGTTTCGACTTTGGTACAGCCGGCCATAAACATGGCGACCATCACAAAGCCGATGATAGATAGATTGACGAGCAATGAAGGTTTAGTTTTCATGAGTTGGGATAGTTTTTATGAATTTTTTTGGCAAAAATAATGATTTTTCCCTTAGTTTACAATTAGCGTACCAGAAAACGCAGAAGCACCATATTTGGGAAGCACCAAATAACAATCCGCCGGCAGGCGAACAAATAACAAATAATCTCCAAAATCGAAAAAAAGAAAATTCCAACCCCGGCACTCACCCGTTTGGATATTGATTATTGATTTTTTGGAATTTATTTGAGATTTGTAATTTGTCTTTTGGAATTTAACTCAGAGCCCCATAAACTCTATCCCTATGCCGCAAATAAAAATGGTAAATCCTGCCACGGCGTGCATATAGCGTTCGAGGAACTTCATAGGAAGCATCTTCAATCCAAACAGGGGCAACAAAACCATACCTATCATAGTGAGTATGGTCGTAATACTGAAAACAGCCGCTACCAATATCACTCCCGAAGTACTTTGTTTGGCTGCGGGGAACATCAACAGGGGAATAAGAGGTTCGCAGGGTCCGAACACAAAAATGGTGAACAGTATCCAGGGGGTCATGTTTACCTTTTTTTCTTGGGGATGCTCATGTTCATGTTCTTCCGTTTGGTGGTGCTGATGCGAATGTTTGTGATAACTCCCGTCCTCGTGCACATGGGGATGATGATGGTGTTTCTTGTTGCGTATCCCTCTCCACAATCCCCAAGCGAAATAGCCAAAGCCGAAAAGTATGAACAGCCATGCCGCCACGCTGCCCCTATATCCTTCGAATATTTCGAGGTGAGCCACACTCAGTCCGAAAGCAATGCCTATTGCCCCTATTAATATGGAACTACCCACATGTCCCAGACCGCAAACGGAGGTGATGAATATTGTCTTTAGGGTGGACCATTTACGTGCTTTCGCCATAACAATGAAGGGTAGGTAATGATCCGGCCCGGCCAGGGTATGTATGAAGCCGAGGGAAATTGCAGTTGCTGATAAGGCTATGATTTCGTTATTCATGCTATAGTGGGTTAATTATTTGTAAGTTTTTGCAGCCACATAAATATACTGTAGAGGTAAGGCTCCGGTGTTTTTTACATCATGTTCGGTATGGGGTGGGCAATAGGCTACCATGCCGTAATTAAGTTTAATTGTCTTGCCATTTGTGAATATCATTTCACCTTCGCCACTCAATATTACCAGCATTTCCTCATAGCTTTCCGTATTATGATGACCCACGGTATCGCTCGGCATAAGGCTGACCAGACCCGAATACATTCCCACGGTGGCCGGAGGGCCGTCAACTATTTCCTGATAGGCAGGTGAATTCAGGTCGAGAGAAATTGCAAGGGGTTGAGGTGTTGTTTTAATGCTATCTGCCTGCTGAGCGATACTGTTTGAAATAGCTACAAACAATAAGGCAAGGAGGAATAAGGAAGTTTTTGGTAAAGGTTTCATTACATTCATTATTTATAATATTCGAACTCATACACCAAATGGGCAGTTAAGGTTTTGTCCTTATCATAACTTTTCAACTCCGTAGTATTCCCGTTTTTGTCATAGGAATAGTGGTCTTCCCATTGGGTTTCATCATTGCTATTCTTTTTAGTTATCTTTATATTATTGCCCTTTGAGTCATAATCATAAACAAAATAGAAGGTTGCCGTCCCATTGGTGTCAAATATGGTTTTACGTATGGGCTGCCCTTTGGCATTGTAAGTCTTTTCAACCTTCATCAGTAGTGCGCCTGATGAATCATATTTGCAGGCTTCGGTATAGTCGTACTTGTCAAAATCACCGGGGTATTTATAAGTTATTTTATATTCTATGCTGTCATTCGTTTTATAGCTAACAAAGTCAAGTGATTTTTTATCTAAACTGTTTATTATTTTAAAATAACCGGAAATAGAATTGTTTTCATTATCTGAAACACCCGAAATTACCCGGCCATACTTATCATAAGAATAAGTGTTTTTCTCCATCATTTTTCCTTCGCGTGAAAAGTCAATGTCGGAAAGCATGTCATCGGTTGAAGAATAGGTATACTCTACCCGCTCAGAAAGTGAATCATTTTTATAGGCTTCGATAGATGTAAAATTCCCTTTTTGGTCGTAGCCCATCACAAAAGCTTTGTGCCTGACTGAGGATTCGACCTTGTTTTCAAAAACAGATTTCCAGACGGTTGCAGTTTTTATTTTCGATTGAAAAACCTGTTGTTTTTTATGCAATTTATCCTTTTTTTCCTTCAATGTCTTGCTAGGTTCTTCATGAGCTTTGCCTAGAAAGGGCATAGCAAGTAATAAAACGAGCAGAATATTGAAGCTTTTTTTAAGGCTTTTCATTAGGGATTGTGTTATCATTTTCATAAAAGTGTTACTCATATTGCAAAAAAAAATCAGGAAGTAGTAGTTATAACCAGCCTGCCATGTTTGATGCCCTTAATGGCAATCAGTTTGTCGGCCAGTTCCTGCAAACGAACTGCTTTTCCCATTACGGCAATGGTTTCAAGGCAATTGTGATGGTCCAGATGCACATGCTGCGACGAAAGAATGGCATCGTGAAAATCGTGCTGAATGGAGGTTGCTTTGCTTAAAAGGTCACGCTTATGATGATCATAAACCAACACTATACTGCCGGCAACAATCTGGTTGGCATCTATTTTATCTTCTACCAGATAATTGGATATCAGATAGCGTATGGCCTGCGAACGGTTGGGGAATTTGCGTTGGTCAACAAATTGGTCCAGTTCATTCAAAATGTCCTCTTCAAGAGATACTCCAAAACGTTTTACCTTCACTGAAATTATTTTTTACAAAAATAACAAAAAACCAATCATGTCACCTTTTTTGAAAAAATAACACGATTATTTTTGAAAAATCAAAAACACAGAGTATTAAACGTGCAGAATTTCTTTTGCTTTTTCGCCTCCCGGCTGTTTCAGAAACTCGCGATAAATGTTTTGCAAAGCATGATTTTCATGGGCTTTTTTCTGATGGTTGATCTCGTCAAGCGAATATAAAATGCCTGAACGGGCCTTCACCAAAGTGGAAGAAACCGGAATAGGCTGTCCGCCTCCTCCAATGCATCCTCCGGCACAGACCATCATTTCCACAAAATCGTACTTGCTGAGTTCCTCAACCGATTGATTGAAGAAAGTTTTAGCGTTTATGCTTCCGTTGATCACGGCAAAACGTAATTCTTTCCCTTCCAGAAATTCCCAGTCGCCACGCACATCTTTGAAAGTAATAGTGGTTTCCTTGATACCCTGTTCTCCTCTGAGGGGCATGATCTTCAGATATTCTTCCGTCAGTTGGTTTCCGGTGATCAGTTCATACATGGTGCGTATCACAGCTTCGGTAGTCCCGCCGGTAATTTCGGTAAGTATCGAAGCTCCTGAGTGTTCAGGTACTATATGGTCGTAATCCGATGCCTCCATGGCATTGATGTCTATCCCCGATTGGCGTATCATACGGGCTAGTTCGCGGGTGGTCAACACATAGTCAACACCGGGCAAACTATCGTTCTTCTGTTCCTTGACATCTTTGTTGGTCTTGTTGGCCGTGCAGGGCGATACAGCCACACTCACCACTTGATCAGCAAAGAGGGCTTTCTTATCGGCCACATAGGATTTTATCATAGCCCCCGATATCTCATGGGGAGTCTTACACGAAGTCAACAGCGGGAAGTAATTCGGGAATTTGGCTTTCATGTAAGCATCGTTGGCAATGGAACAGGAGGTAACAAAAGGAGTTCTCTTTGCCTGAGCATCGGCTTCTCCTTTTTTCAGGTGCACCAGAAATTCGGTACATAATTCAACAATATAAAGGTCGCAGAACAATCCGTAATCCAGCACAGAGTCGAATCCCAGCAGTTTCAGTGCCGAAACGATACGGGCATCGGTGGTCTTGTTATAAGCAAACCCCAATTCTTCGCCAATGGCAGCCCTGATGGCAGGAGTGGTGGTGATTACGGCATGTTTCTTTTTGCTATCGATTACGTCGTACACCTCTTCATAAGCGGTCTTTTCGCACAAAGCGGCGGTGGGACAGCGCATCAGGCATTGTCCGCAGCTGATGCAGAACACATCTTTGATAGGCTTGCTAAAGAAGGTGGATACTTTTTGTTTTTTGCCGGTATGTATCACCGAGAAAGTTCCTACATCCTGCAGATCGCTGCAGGTACGAACACATCGCTGACAGCGTATACACTTGCTGTCGTCTTTGATGATGCTGGCCGAAGATGTATCGGGTGTTTTTTCAGCTTCAATAACAAGGTCGTGGAACACATGGTCGCCTATGCGGTATTCGCTGGCCAGCCATTGCAGTTCGCAATGTCCGTTGCGGTAACATTTGGTGCAGTCGGCATTGTGTTCCGATAGCAGAAGTTCCACCGTGGTTTTGCGTGCCATACGTACCTTGCTGCTGCTGGTGAACACTTCCATACCTTCGCTCACAGGGTGAGCACAGGCTGCCAGAAGTTCTTTCTGCCCTTTTACTTCCACCACGCAAACCCTGCAATTGCCGGCCACTTTCAGGTCCGGGTGGTCGCAAAGGGTAGGGATGGTGAGGTTTATTTTTCGGGCTGCCTCCAGTATGGTAGAATTTTCGTCCACACTGACGGGAATATGATTGATGGTAAGATTTACCTGGTATTTTTCCATAATTCAGTAAATTAAAAAAAGATCTCTTCTTTGAAGTTTTCCACGATGGAGATGAAAGGATTGGCTACCGATTGTCCCAGTCCGCATTTGGAGGAGACCTTCATGCTCAGTGCCAGTTTTTTCAGTACTTCCAGATAGGATTCGGGGCGCTCGCCTTTTTTCAGCGATTCAATACCTTTGAGCAGTTGCTGTGTTCCCACACGGCAGGGAGTGCAAAGGCCGCAGGACTCTTCGACAAAGAACCTCAGGTATTCGTGCAACACCTTGTACATGGAACGGGAATTGTTGAACAATATCATCGAACCACCCGAAGGAATGCCTTCGAAGCCTATCACGGTTTCAGCAAAGAGTTTTTTTGGTATGCAATAGCCCGATGCACCTCCCACCTGAACCGATTTGATATTGTTGTCGCCGAACTCAGCTACAAAGTCGTCAAGGTAAGTTCCCAGTTCCAGTTCATGTATGCCCGGTTTATTTGTATCCCCCGAAAGGGTAAAAAGTTTCGATCCCGGCGAAAGGGGAGTCCCCAGCTTGCGGAATTCTTCGGCTCCCATGCGAAAGATCACCTGGGCCGTAGCAAAGGTCTCCACATTGTTCACCACAGTAGGCATGCCAAATAATCCTTTGGCGATGGGGTAGGGAGGTTTGTTGTGGGGTTCGCCTCTTTTGCCTTCTATGGCTTCTATCATGGCGCTTTCTTCTCCGCTCACATAGCCACCCGGACTTATGAAGAGTTCTATACGAAAGTCGAGATTAAATTCTTTTACATGTTCGTGGAAGATATCCAGCTCCTTATTTAGCTGTTCCACTATATAAGAGTATTCCTGACGGAGAAATATGATGCCCTTTTTGGCTCCGGTGCAGTGAGCGCAGATGGCCATACCGGATAATACCTTACGGGGAACTCTTTCCAGAATTTCGCGGTCTTTGAATGTCCCGGTTTCGCTTTCGTTGGCATTGCAAATAATATATTCAGCAGCCGTTTGGTTCTTACGGGCAAATTTCCATTTCATACCGGTAGGAAATCCTGCATTTCCGCGCCCTTTCAGGCCCGAGTCTATCAGTTCGTTGATGAGTTCGTCAGGATCCCTTTGCAGGGTACGCTCCAGCACTTTATATTTTGAAGTGGTATAATTACTGAAGACGAGGTCGATGCGTTTAAGTTGGTGTGCTTCCATAGGATTATTTTTGCATGAATTCGTTGATCACCTGAATGGCTTTTTGAGAGGTCAGATCGGTAAACACCTCACTGTTTATCATCATGGCAGGAGCCTTATGACACCATCCCAGACAATTGACCTGCAATAGAGTGAATTTCTTATCGGTGGTGGTTTCACCCACTTTTATCTTTAAATGGTTGCTGACGGCGGCCATTACTTCTGCCTGTGCTTTCATCATACATGAGATGTTGCGGCACATACGGATGATGTATTTTCCCCGTGGCACGGTGCTCAGATAAGCATAAAAAGTAGCGGTTCCGTAAACGTCGGCCGTCGAAAGTTTCATGGCTTCGGCTATCATTACCAAAGATTCTTCGCTCAGATAGTTTTCTTTTTCTACGATCTTCTGAAACAAAGGGAGGAGGTTGTTGCGCGAATCGCCATACTGGTCAACGAATGCGTTTATTAAAGTTTTAATTTCTGACATAATTTTGGCTTATGTTACAATTGCAAAATTTCGATTTCAAAGTTATACATTTTGATTAATCGGATGGAAAATTTCGAGATTAAGTTAATGAGTGATTTGATTCTTATTCTTGACGAATGTCATGCATAAGCAGGACACATTATTCATCGGGTTAAATTACTTTTGTTTTTAATTAAGTATTTCACTACCGAAACACAATAATGTTACTTTCCCTCCGTTAAAAAAGTAAACTAATCCACATGAAAAAGCTAATAGTTATTGTAATGTGTGCAGCAGCCTTTACTGCCTGCAAAAAGACTTCCTCAACCTCTTACACCCCCGATTGCAGCGGTACTGCAAAATCCTATGCTACTGATGTGGCCCCGATATTCTCCGGCGAATGTAACTCTTGTCATTCCGAATATTCGTCTTATTCCGGGGTTTCGACAGATAAATCGCGCATAAGGAGTACCATTGTTGATGGGAGTATGCCTAAAAGGAGTACTTTGTCTGATGCCCAAAAGAATGCTATTGTTTGTTGGATAGATAACGGCGGAGCCAACAACTAATTTAAATGACCTGATAGGTTTCCAAAACCTATCAGGTCTTATTGATTTTTCTTCAACCAAGCTTTCATGGGTCTCCAATAAAACTCTTTCCATCCTGAGGTGAGCTCTTTCACCTTGTGTTCGGGGATTCCCGTTTGTTCAAAAGTCAGTTTGGTTTTTCCTTTTACTGATTCAAACAGAAAAGTACAGATCGAAAAGTGATCCTCAGGCCAGCCGTCTTCGGCAAAGTGCCATGCCTGAACAATTTTTTCGCCCTCTTTCAATTCGATATTATATCCGTGAATGTATCCGTCGAAAATATTGAATTTCCCCTTTATTTTTGAACTCATTATTACTTTGCCCCCTGAAAAGTCCCCGTGTTTTTTTGGGTCCATGATCAGTTGATATATTTCTATGGGAGTTGCGTCGAAAGTTACGGATTGTTTAATGTTTTTGGTTTCCATATTAATGGGATTTTCGCATTTTTAGAACTTCAAAAATTTGTCATGACAGAAATGATCCCCTGATTTGATAACAACCATATAACACCCATTTCTCAATCCGGATATGTTAATCTTCTGTTTTGAACAGTTTTCTCTTTTTAAAACCAGTTTGGAATACATGTCATAAATTTCAATAGAGAAATTCCTGTCAAGATCAATATTTATCTCATCGACAGCAGGATTTGGATATAAATGGATAGATAAATTGTCATTATTCATTTGGGGTATTGAAGTGGCTGGATTGCAGTTGGGCACTATAGTTGTAGGATCCATATGCAGCACCCCATTCAATACATACCAGTTTTGCCATGAACCACCATAGCCGTTTGTCCAGTCGCTAAGTTGAAAATAATTGGTTCCTGTTGGAGTGCCGGGTACTTTATAGACTTTTACAGCTTGCGAATTTCGATTCCAGTTAAGAGGCTGTCCGGAAAGGCAGGCTTCAGGATCATTAGGCGGTATACAATTGGCCTGAAGAAAATATGCAAACTCCTGATAGTTTGGATAATCACCGTAGACACGGGTCAAGCCATTGGTATCGATACAAACAGCAACATATTCGTTGCAGGCAATACCATACATAGTTGAATTGCTATAATCCTTCATAATGCGAGCCATAAATGTCATATGCCTTCCGCGTCTGTCAGGATTATCATAATGTGTATCGGTGACCACATTTTTTAGCCAGGGAATAAACACAAAATCATCCTTTAGCAAAGTGATATTCGAAACGTATGGATTGGCAAGCGAGGCCGATGAGGTAGCCGAACCATTTTGAGCCGTGAATACAACTTGACCCAAAATTGCCATACCTGCAGATGTTCCACCAACGGGAATTTTTTTAACGTTGATGAGATAATTAATAGCTGTATCGATAGGCGTATTGTTCCAATAAGATACATAGGTCCACTGATCCCCCCCGGCAAACCAAAGTGCTTCGGCATTCATCAATTGTTGGATCACGTAATGATCATTAGAAGCTGATGCATTATTACAGACTATGGTCTGTACAGAGTTGATAGAAACTCCTAGTTGTGAATACATGTAATTATTGTATCCATCGCTTCCGCTGGTTCGCAACACGACCACATCACCTCCGCCACTGTGCTGCAGAAACCATGTCATCGCATGGTCGTCTTCTGTGGCACCTCCCATCAAAACAGTTACTGCAGAAGTTGGCGCGGTGACATCTGAAGTGTCGCCCGTAAAATAGCTGGTATAACTTTGTGCCTTCGCAGAAATTATACAGAATAGAATCGAAAATAAAAAAATAAACCTTACCATATTATAACTGGTTTACATCATCAAACGAATACCTTACGCACATAGAAGCATGAATAATTATTGGTTTACCAACAGAATACCTTTTTACAAAGATAAAAATTAATTTCTGAAAGACCTAACAGGTTAGAAAAACCTGTTAGGTCTCTTAAATAACTATCCCGTCACCTTCACCCTGATACCTTCGGAATGGGCTGAGAACTCAGGAGCATACATACACTGTATGGTGGTCACGCCGTTGGAGAAATCGCCTTTTTGAGCAACCCTCAAAGGATATTCAAACACATAGGTGCCTTTCAGCAGCTTCGAGATGAAGAAGTTGGTGGCAGCATCGCCTGTGCTTTCGTAATAGCCTATGCCTCCCTGATATTTGTAAGTTGAAATCACATTGATGGGTTCGAAGCCCGAAGCGCGCATGTCTTTCATGTGGACATATTCCATGTCGCGGTCGACACGCAATTCGATACGCACCTTGATCTTGTCACCCAGTTTCAGTTTGGTTTCATTTGTTACGGGTTCTATCACGGGGCCATGATCGGAATTGCGTTCCACGAATAGCTTCTTAACAATTTTCAAAGGAGTTTCTGCTGAGGTTATCTTATCAAGCTGCTCGAAATACTGCCAGTATAAAGCACCCCATGCTACTCCATCATCGGATTTGGTGACCTTCACTTTTCCCATTTCGGGTTTAATGGCATCATCGAGCCAGGAAGTACGGAAGTAACCGGTTCCTGCCTGCACTTTCACATCGGGCAGTTGTTTAGGATCAACCAGCGTATTGCCCATCATGATGCTCACCTGAGGATCTTTTGCCAGCCAATCAGTGCCGCGAAGCAACAAGGCATAGCAGGCTTCCGATGTGGCTTTGGTGGTCTTCCAGTTCTGTGTTTGCTTTTGTTTGAGAAGCCATACCTTCATCTCTTCCACTGATTTCTGGTCGTTGGCCACTTCGTCGAAACATTCTATCAATAGGGCCTGGGTTTCAATGGGGGCCTGGTACCAGTAATATCCGTAGTCGGAGTTTTTCCAGTACATACCCATTTCGTCGCTGAAAATGGCATTTTCTTTTAATGATTTCACGATGTCAGCAGCCGTTTGTTTGTCATCCAGGCGGTTCATGGCCAGGGCTATCATTCCCTGCAGATAATGGTTGTTTGGCAGCCAGTATTTTTTGGCCTGACCGAAATAATAGTTGAAGGCTTTGCTGTTCTTGTTTTCCACAGGGATATCCTTAAGGAAATAACTTCGTGCATAGAGATACTGTATCTGGATACCGCCCAAATGGTTCTCGAACATGTGCTGAGGATCCCAGCGCAGCAGCCATTCGTAATCTTCGCGAATACGGTCGTCGAGATAATGGGAGCCGCGTTTGATCATATTCCATACCCTTTGCTGATCGCGCACATCGCGCACACCCAGCTTGTCGAGGTGGCACATGCCGGTGATGATATATTGCGAGATGTATCTGTCGTCGGGCATGCCGGGGAACCAGGTCCAGCCACCGTTGGAAACCTGAAGCTTTTCGAGTTTCTTCAGCGCCTTTTCGATCTCGTTCTGCATGCGTTTTTCTTCAAACAATATGCTGAGGTTGTGTTTCGATTGCGATTCGTTTTTGGCTTCCATCACCCAGGGAGTTTCCTGAAGCATCACATATTTCAGGTCCTGGTTCTTTTCGAGGTTAGACAAAAGGGCATCGGGTGTGAGGTTTTTCCAGCTTTCGAACACTTCTTTGATCTTCGGATTCGAATTGGCAATGTGGGTGGCTATGCTGTTGGCATAGAAACGGTCGAAGATCTGTTCGGTGCATTCGTAAGGATATTCTATCAGGTAAGGCAGGGCCTGAACGGCATACCACGACGGATTGGAGGTGAACTCAAGCGTGAGCTTATAGTTTTTCAGGGCGTTGGATTTATAAGCATTGATGAGCTTGTCGAAATTGAAATCCTTTATCTGGTTGCCGCGAATGGGCAGAGGCATGGATTCGGTCACCAACATGCGGTTGGTCAGCACGGGGATGATCATTTCTTCACCATCGGAGAAATTGCCGGCTTTAGCAACCACTTTGTAAGTGATGGCTGAGATGCCTTCAGGGATGCTCAGCGTCCATTCTACGGCTTTACTCAGGCCTTTTCCGATTCCGAAACACTGTATCTGGTCGGTGTTTTTCATCAGAATATCAATGGGCTGCTGGGTTTCAGCGTTGAACAACATCAGGCTGACTTGTCCGTTGATGGAGTCGGTGGAGAGATTTGTGATCTTTGATGAGAAAACGATCTTGTCGCCTTCGCGGAAGAAACGGGGAGGATTGGGCATCACCATCAGGTCCTTTTGAGTGATGATGTCTTTTTGAACTTGTGCATATTTCAAGTCTTTGGTATGTGCCAGTCCCATAAATTTCCATTTGGTTAGGGCTTCGGGAACGGTGAACGAAATGATGATCTCACCGTTTTCGTCGGTCATCAGGTGGGGATAGAAGAAGGCTGTTTCACTGAAGTTGGTGCGGGTTTTGACATTGCTGAAATCGAAATTCTCGCCGCTGCTTTCTCCCCGGCCATCCCGGCTATTTTTGGATACATCTTTATCCGCAATATCCACAAGCCCTTCATAAAGAACATCTCCTGCCATAGGTTTGCTAGTCCCTAATGCCACACCTCCTACTGGAGTTTTCATATCTTGCTGTTCTCCGCCACCTCTGAAGCCCTTGGTAGTGATAGCCGAAGTAAAGGCAACGGTCTGATCCTGCTCCAGATCTTCGGTTATATAACTTCCATCCAGATCATACTTATAATAACCTCCGTAACCATAGTTGTAATTATCGTAACCAAACCAGTTCAAATAATAATAAGTTCGGGGGTTGTAGTACATGTATGGATTCCATAGATAAGAATAGATGGATGAATTGTTGGTCGAGAATCCGTTATAGGCTTCCCAGCTTCTGGCCATGTAATAATTGTTGTAGAGATTCATCAGCCAGGAATTTGTGCGGAAGGCATCCAGTGAGGCATCGTACATGGTGGCGAGCATTTCGGCAGCCACTTTCTCGCCATTGGGGCCTTTGATCTTTATCTTCCATTCTTCCTTTTGGCCGGGTATCAGCTTGTTGCGGAAGGTTTCGAAACTGATGTCCAGATCCTTGTTCGAAAAGGGAACTTCCACATTGACATCATGTTTGTATACCCTTCCGTGAAGAATGAAAGTGAAATGAACGGCAAAATTGCCACGGTATTCTTCTTTGATGGGAACCGTAATTTTCTTTAACTCATCATTCAGTTTGATGAGTTTGCGGTCGACAATAAGGTTTTTCACTTCCACTTCCATCAGCACATTGACATCCTTTTCGCGGCTGCCTAAAAGGAAGGAAGCTTCTTCGCCGGGTTCGCCTTTGGCTTTGATCACCGAGAACCAATCGAAACTATTGGCAGGAATGCTTTTGTCGTCATTGGAATAGACAGTAAAATAATTATAGGACTGCACATTTTCGCCATACTTATCGGTGGAGGTGATCTCCAGCATATACTGCCCGGATGGCCATGCGGCAAGATTGCTGATGCCAAGCAGAGAATCTTTTTGGGTATCGAAAGCCACATTCAGCACTTCAGTTTCTTTGGCCCATTGGGAGGTGTTGGTTTCGTCAGCATACATATCGTATGGGAACCATTGCTCATAATCGGGTTGTGATATCTGAGGCAGATCGGGGCGCGACCACATACGGTTACGGTAAGGCTTTGCGGGTTGTTTCAGTTTGTAAGCATGAATCTTGCCTTTGGCATATTCGTAAGTTCCGCTCAGGTTGGTGGTGGAGATTACGTACTTTTTGGCGGAGGTCTTCTCAATTTCGGAAGGCAACACCACGGATACATTCAGGGCTTTATAAGCAGCCGAAACATAAATGGTGGACGAACGGGTTTCGCCGTTCACGTCGGTGACATCGGCTATCACGTTGTAAGTGAAAGTAGGTTCCGATTTCTTACTGATCTTATAATCGGGAATGGCCTTGAAATCAATGGTAAATTCACCCATATCGTTGGTCGTGGTTTTGCAGTTGCTGATCTCCATCTGGGGCGAGGAAGGATAATATCCGTACCAATAGTACCACCAGTAAGGGAAAGAAGCCGTGCGAACCACGCGGTAGCTAACCTGTGCGTTGTCGATGTTGGAACCGGCATAGGCTTTGGCAGTTCCTTTCACGGTAACTTTTTCACCCAGTTTGTAGCTGCCTTTCACAGGCTGAAACTCTACTTCGAACTTGGGACGTTTGTATTCTTCTACCGAAAAATACAAATTACCCCAAACGTCGCCTATATGCATCTGCCCGTTGAGGGAACCCGTAGGCAAAACAAAAGAGCCGCTGAATGTGCCGTATTCGTTGCTGGTAAGTTTCAGGTCGGACACCTTCTGATAGTTCACATCGTACAGCACCACTTCGGTTGCCATGCCGGGCTTTATTACGGTGGTTTCTCCGTCGGTTTCCAGCGATATTCCCTTGAAATAAATGGTTTGTCCCGGACGGTAGATGGCACGGTCGGCAAAATAAATGGTCTTCAGTACTTTTTTGTCCGAAGCATAATTCCGGTAATGATAATAATCGGCGGTTTTCAACTCGTCCTTATTGATGACCTCGTTGTTGAGCGAAAGCTCCACATAGGAATTGTAGTAATCGTTCTCGCCCGGCACCGATTCGAACATGCCGTTGGCATCGGTATAGTAATGGCCCGATTTGCGGTATTCGTATTTGCGCGAAGTGTAGTTGTACACCTGGTTATACACCTGTGCGGAAACGCCGCTGAGCGGGCTTCCGTTCTCGCGGTTGGTGACCACAAACTGCATATTGCCGTTTTCGAGGGTTCTTCTCAAGTAGGCCATATTCGAAACCCAGAAGTTGCCATAACAAACGGCATTGCCATCGGTTGAAAAAGATTTGTCGGTGCCTATCAGTATCACATAGAATCCTGCACCCAACTCAGGGATCTTGATCTCGGTGGAATGATTCTGATAATCGGAGGGGTTGGTCAGATTTACCGAAAACTCTTTCAGGGGGCTGAGTTTCAGATATTGCTTCACCAGTTTGTCGTAATAATAATTGCCATCGATCAGCCGGTCGTTCCACTCGTAGTTGACCTTGCAAATGCGGACAAACACCTCGTTGACATTTTTATAGCTCAGCAAGCCGCGGAAAGCTTTGTTGGGGGTGTTGATCTCTTCGGTGGTGAGCGTAAGCGACTTTGAGGTAATCACCGATTGCAGATACTGGCAGTTTTTGGTGCCGAAAGCCTCGGGAAATTTGCTGATGGCCTGTGCGCATATGCCGAAAGCCTTTTTCAGTTGCCAGCGGTCGCTTTCGTTTTTGGTGGTGGGATAGTTGCATCCCTGAAGATAGTAATAATTGGCAATTTCGTAGATTGCCTCGGAGGAAGCCGGGAAGCTGCCAAACTTTTGGTTCACTTGCTCCAGGGCCTGCATGTAAAGCGTATCCTTATCGGGATGAATGGACTTTTGGCGGATGAATTTCAGTCGTTTCAGGTCGTTATCTATCAACACCTGAGGATCGGAATCGTTGGCATGAAACTTCAGCAGCTCCTGAAAAATGCTAGTGGCATAATAGGGCAGGGAGTAAGTATCGAGAGTGGTGATGGTTTCGTTCATGAATTTGTCGTAAGGCTCGAAATAGAGGGGCTTGTCCAGTTCGAATCTTTCGGCGGGACTCACCAGGCCTGCTTCCGAATTCATAAAGAAATCGACGGCACGGTGGGCCAGAAAATCGTAGAGGGTAGGGCGGAATTCGGGGGAGTTGATATAGTTTTCGCTGAGTATGGCCTTATAGGTGTTGATGGAAGTTTTTTTCAGACTGTCGGCGTTGGTGAGCGAAAGCTTGTAATTCTGTATCACCTGCTCTATGATCTTGCGCAGGTCCCAGGTGCGAATGTCGGCGGGCACAAAATCCACCGTTTCGGTGCGGTTCAGAAAACGGTAGCGGTTCGTCTGATAATATTTCCAGTAGATCTCGGCCGTCATCGATTGCAGAATGGGTTTGGCCGGGAAATGAGCTTCGGCAATTTCCTTTTCCAGCGTGCCTATCTCTTTCACATAGTCGTCTTCGCTGATGTAGGATTGCAGTTTCAGCTTGTGAATCACCGCCTTGATGAAATTGTCGGTATTGTTTTCGGTTTTGGCTTTGGTGTAGATGGTTTCCACCACTTCCAGTGCCGAGCGCGTAAGCCCTTTGGCTTGCAGCGAATCGGCTTTGGCCCATAGGGTTTTGTAGTCGTCGTTCACCGAGATCATCTCTTTGATGCTGCGCTGATGCACCAGGGCCGGAACCAGGGTTTTTACGGCTATGGCCGAAACCGAGAGTACAAGAATAAGCGCCAGGATTTTGATTGTTTTCATAAAGGGGGTGTAAGAATTGGAAATATAGATGCAATATCGTAAGAATTCCATAAACGGAAGGCGATATTTTTAAAAATAGATGAGCTGGCAGGTTTTTGGAAGCTGTCAGGGTTCTAAAGGGGACTTAACAGAGTCGATATGAATCACGTCAGGACGCGGATTTGCGCTTAATCTCGTCGAGGGTCTGTTTCATTTCGTTGAGTTTCTCGAGCAAAACCTGATTGGATTCCTTTGATTTGTAATTCATCAGTATCAGTTTTATCGAAACCAGCAATACGCCCGCCTCCAATAGCAGGTCGTGGGTGAATCCTTTTACAAACAAAGCTATGACGAAAAGGATCATGGTTAGGGCGATAACCAGAAAATTGCCCGTATCAATATACTTTTTCATAAATTAAGTTTTATTTTGTTTTTTGAGTTTCTCGGCTAGGGCATCCGACTGAATTTTATGTCTCTCCAGTACTTTGTCGCGTTGTTCGTCGGTAAGATGATTCATAATTTCTTTAACCGATTTCGAGAGCAGGTCGTACTGTTCTTTCAATTCGGGTATTCTTTCTATTTCTTTATGATGTCGTTTCATAAAATCAACTGCCCGCAAATTGCTGCATATCTTGTCAATCTCTTCAATCGTAAGTTTTTTGTCCATTTTGCCTGTGATAGATTTGAAGCATAAAGGTAATTAATTTTGAAAAACCTTAACCAATCAAATCTCCTGGCAGCGTATTTTTTTGGGGACAGGTCTCTGAAATAGAAATTACTCCATAGGATTGTTTTTGTGTTTTGGTTTAAACAGGGATACATGGGTTTTGTATGCCTGTTTTTTTTGTTCCTGGACATAAAATGACAAGGACACGCCATGGCGTGTCCTTGGATTAATTTTATTGATGCTGCAGTCTAGGTAATACGACTTATTCTGAACTATCCTGACGCTTATTTGCCGATAAGTGTTCCGTATTTCTTAATTTTTGCTTGCATTTCGGGTGTCAATTGTTTCACCAGTTCCACATTGTACGAATAGATAGGGCCCATTTTGTCTATCTCATATGCACCAATGGCATAGGTGCGCGAAGCATCGGCCAAAGAACCCGGTTTCACGGCGGGGTCTACATCGGTGGCAAAAATAGAGATGTTGTTGTCGCTGTTGCGCACGATCTGGAAGGTACGGAACTGCTGGGGAAATTCGCGCAGTGATGAAGTTTCCACTTCCCAGAAACCGAGTTCCGGATGCAATGGGTCGGGCGATTTCAAAGCCGTAACCGTGTTCAGGTGACGATGTCCTGCTACCCAAAGTATCAGGTTGGGGTAGGAGTTCATTTTAGCTAAAAAAGCTTTTTCGGTTACCACTGAAGCCGGAGCCATTCCCATTTCAGGACTGGGATCGTTAACACCAATGGGTATATGGCATGCAATGATCATGAGTTTGCCTTCGGCCTGTCCTTTTTCGAGTTCTTTTATCAGCCAGTCATATCGTTCCTGGTCAAAAAAACTATGCCCGTGTACATCTTTGCTAGGATCGCTGTCTTTTTCGGTATCATCCAATACAATAACCTTGATGGGAAGCTCCGATTTGGGTTCGAAAGCATAGCAGGCAAAACCGCGATCGATATCGGCTTTGTTGAATCCGTGTCCTATAGGTTTTGAAGTTGTGTTGAAAAATTCCTGTGTCCATTCTAAAGAAGTAAGCGGACGGCGGTTTTTGTCGGGAGTTACCAGTACCGGTTTTGTGGTGCTGACAGGGCCAATACCAATAATATCACCGTAAATGGTGCTGCCATCCATCACGCCCATATAAAGGGTACGTTCGTTGATGCCATTGGGAGTGAAAATATTGGCGCCCATTTTAATGATACTGTCGCCGGTGTATGTTTTTTTGACATAATCACTGGGGGGGTAAATTCCCATCCAATTGTGATCGTGGTTGCCAACGGCCTGATACCAGGGAATGGTATGGTCGAGGCCGGCAGCTTTGTACACGTCCTGATAATCGTTGTTTGGTCCCGGTATGGGATCGTCTTTCTTTCCCGAATCAGGATTGATATCCTTGCCGTCGAGGACGTCAATAAACCATCTCACTTCATTGTATTGGCTACTATTGCAGTCGTCGCCCAATGAAATACCGAAATCAAAAGGTTGTTGTTTGTGCAGTGCATTGGCAGTTTGTATGGTGGCATCCAACACTTGCGTAGTGGAAAGCATAATACCTGAATATGCCGAAATCACTCCGCCCTTGAAGCCGTACAAAATTCCCTGGGTAGGCGATTCTTTATCGGTAAGATGGATGTCGGTGATGGTAAAGAAATTCAGAAGTTTTGTACTATTGGTTACCGAAGCGCCTAAGTAGGTAGACGGCATGAGGTCGAGTCTTTTCACGTAAGGCTGTCCGCTGCCGAAGGTCCATTTTCCGTAGCCGTTTTCGGCGTATTTGGATAGTTCATACGGAAAGATCGTTGCTGCCGTAACGGGGATATCGGTTGGCACCACGGTGCGGTCGACGGTAGTCACCACTTTGGTGTCGATGGGATAGCTTGCTTGTTGTGCCACACTGCTTTGATTCAGCATGAATGCAGATCCCATTATCATGAATAATGAGAGTAAGGTTTTGTTTTTACAATTCATAATGTGATGTTTTTAAATTTTTAAAATGATACAAATGGTTAAATACTTTGTTGTTTACTTCTTTTCATAAGCATAGATGATCTTCCAGTCTTTCTTCATGTCAACTACTATCCATCCTTTGGCGTTGGCCTCGTCGAGGGCTTTGTCCAATTTGCCATCGGCACACTTGCGGTCGTAGGCCCACTCGCGAATAGAATCGGTATGATGAACCAATAGTGCCAGGCTCAAACCCTGACGATTCGTGGTCCACTGCATCATTTGCTGATCGCCGTCGGAGTTGCCGAAGGATGCTATAGACTGTCGTCCGATAACTTGATTGATAGCGATTGCTTTGCCATCGTTGACAGTAACAAAGTTTATCTCTGGAAGGAAGGTGATGACAGGTTTTCCGTCGCGCAATTCATATTTTGTCTTGAAACTGGTACCTATTACTTGTTCAGGAACAACACCATATAACTTTTCCGAGAAGGGACGCATAAAATCGCAGCCACCGCCCGAAACAATATAAGTTTTGAATCCGTTGGCACGCAGGTAGGCCAGCAGTTCTATCATGGGCTGATAAGCCATTTCTGAGAAAAGGTGTCCTGTAGTTGGGTGCTTTGCTTTCGCTATCCATTCCTTCACTGCTTTCTCATACTCAGTGGTGGTCATTCCTGCCTGAGATACTATGCTCATCTCGTTCACCGCGTTCATTCCGCCCGATAAGGCCGATTTCAGATCATTTTTAAGCACCGAAGCAAAAGGTTCTTTGGTCTTCCACTCCGGATGTTGGGGAGCCATAGCCTTAATGCGGTCCATTATAAAGAAGACCTGGAAAGCCACGGGTTGTTCGGCCCAAAGGGTCCCATCATTGTCGAAAGTGGCAATGCGTTCTTCCGGGGCGACGTAATCAGGTGAACCCTTTTTGGTCACTTTTTCAACAAAAGTGATGATGGCTTTTTTGTTGGGGGTGTCGTTCCACGAGGGCAAAGGATCGGTGGTCCCGGCTTCGGTGAGGCCTTCCTTTTGCGTAGTGTTTTTGTGGCTGTTGCAGCCAGGGTTGATAATTAATGTGATCAATATGGCTAAAAGGATCACAGGGTTGGTTTTTTTCATTTTTATTAGTATTTACTGTTATCAATAGCCTTGCATCACAACCTGCATTTCGGGACTCAATTGTTTCAACAGTTCTGCGTTGTACGAACCGGAAGGCATATAGGGGCCTGATTGGTTAAGCAATTGGTGGGTTGCAACAGCATAAGTGCGCGACAAAGCAGGCAGAGAACCCGGTTCGGCAATAGGATCGACATCAATGGCAAAAATAGAGATGCTGTTGTCGGAGTTGCGTACAATATCGAATTTGCGGAACTGTTGCGGAAAGTCTTTTAAAGAAGGGGTTTCCACTACCCAGAATCCATTTTCGGGGTGGTTGGCATCGTAGGTAGGTTGAGGAGTGATGGCATTCACATGGCGATGGCCCGACATCCAAAGCATGAGGTTAGGATAGTTATGCAGGGTGTCGAGAAGTTGCGTCTCTTTGATGACAGATGAAGGATGCCACAAGCCCGGGCCAATCCCAATAGGAATATGTGCTGCAATGATTATGAGTTTTTTGTCGGCCTGACCCTTGTGAAGTTCATTTATCAGCCAGTTGAAGCGGTTATTATCCAGTTCACTATCGGCATAACATCCGTCGTTGATATCGTTATCGTCCTGGGTATCGTCCAACACAATCACCCTTATGGGCATACTTACTTTAGGTTCGAAGGTGTAGCAGGCAAATCCTGAGCTTACATTAGTCTGACTGAAACCATGTCCGTTGGGGTAGGAAGTGGAATTGAAGAACTCATTGATCCACTGATTGCGGGTGAGTGAATAGCGATCGGGATCGGCGGCAAGCACCTGCGGAGGTGTGTTGAAGAGGGAAGCATCGCCCACACCTATAATGGTTCCATTGGGAGTGCGGCCATCGATGGCGCCCATATAGATGTTGGAAGGATCCAAACTTACCAGCGGATTGCCCAGGGTTATGATTTCTGTACCGATATATTTCGCGCGGAAGGCAGCGTCAGCAGGCCAGGAACCTTTCCAGAAATGATCGTGGTTGCCCATGGTCTGATACCAGGGAATGGATTTGTCGAGTCCTTCGGCCAGATATACATCCTGATAATCGTTGTTGGAACCCGTAATGGGGTCGTCTTTCACGCCCGAATCGGGATTTATTTCCTTGCCATCCATGATGTCGATGAACCATCGCAATTCATTGTATTGTGTATTGTCGCAATCGTCGCCCAGTGAGATACCAAAATCGAACGGATTCTCTTTGTTCATCAGGTTGATGGTCTGCACTGCCGCATTGAGAGTCTGGGTCGATAGCATCATTTGGGGCGAATAGGCCGAGCTATTACCTCCATGGTAACCAAAAAAGATACACTGAGCCGGAGTTTCTTCATCGTTAAGATGTATGTCGGACATGGTGAAAAAACTCAGGAGTTGGGATGCTTTGGTGGATGATTGATAGCCTGAAGGCATCAGATCGAACCTTTTCTGTATGGGAATGCCGCTGCCGTAATGCCAGTTGCCATAACCATACATGGAATATTTCGTGATCTCGAAGGGATAAATAGGGGCGGGAAAGATGCCGATGTTGTCGGGAATTATCGAGCGATCGACGGTGGTTTGCACGCTTGATGCAGCGGGGGTGTCGATGACTGTGATTTCCGTTTCCTTATTACAGCCATTGTTGATCATTAGAGTACCCATGAATATCAATGGGTACATTGCCACGCGGAGTTTTGTGTTCATTTTTTTATTGATTTTTAAATATAGAACATTGGAGTTTTGATGCTTTATTAATTTTGTCAGCGTTTTTTTTATTGTTTGAGCAGTTTATGGACAAAAGTTGATTTGTCGGTTTGGATGGTGATAAAGTATATGCCCGAAGCAATGTCTGCGACTGAAAAATCATTTACGAAATACTCGCGAATCAGCTCTCCCTGTAAATTGTGAAGTTTGGTGCTTTTGATTTTTTGGTTGTCGCAGCTCACATGAACCATTCCGTTAGTTGGATTGGGATAAATCAGGATATTGTCCTGCTGAAGCTTTTGCTCCTGAATACCCGTTGTGTTGCAACTAGCGATCAATTGCGGCAGGATTTGCAATAGATCATACTGAACGAATTGCATATCCCAAATATGGTAGCTGTTTTGATTCGGTATAGGTATGGTTGATTGCAGGAATGAATTTAAAAAAGAAGGAAAAGAAAGTATTTTTCTATGGTCATTTGGGGTTGGGATAGAGTCGATCAGTAAATAGGTGCTGCCATGAACCGCAAGATCAGATGTTATTTCAGCACCGAACATGCTATTGAAACCAACATAATTCAGTGCACTTGAATCAAGCGAAATATAGCGGGCCATTGTTTTATGTGCAGCATAACCAAAATCATAATAAGATTCTATATGGCTATGATTTATGGTGTCGTAGGTTTGATAAATAAAGCCTTTATCCACAAAATTGGGGTTGAAAAAAAATGAGGATCTCTCCAGATTATTCCCCGGGTAATCCGTATTCCATGTTCGCCAATTGATAATGCATCCGCATTCCTGGGCCGAGTCGCGCGGAGGACAGGTTTTGATATTTTGCAAAGAACCACCCGTTCGGCTGCCATCAGCTGAAGCATAATTGGCTTCCCCTCCTGAAATAGCCACAATTAACAGAGATCTCAGGGCTGGGTCATTATCAAATCTTTTTCTTAATAGAAACCTTATAAGATAGGCTCCTTGGGAATGGCCCATCAGAATAATTTTATGCCCCTTATTGTAATGCTGAAGGTAGTGGCTAAAGGCAGAATCGATATCATTATAGGCAGTCTCCATACAATTGGCCTTGGTCAGCTGGGTGGCGGCAGAGGTTGACGTATCTAAAAACACTTTGATTTTCGCCTGTCGGTAATAGGGAACAAAAACTCTTCCGAATTGGGAATAGATACCCACCTGCTCGCTATACACAAATTTTGCTGTAAGTGTGTCGATACTATCCATGGTAGTGTTGCCGAGTTTATATCCCATATCGATGGTAGGATAGACATAAAAGATATCGACTGAAGTATCGGTTGTTGGAGTATAATTTAATACGGTATCAATGGAAAGATCCGGATTGATAACCGTCAGCGTAAGATTTTGTTCGCGGGCAATATCGGTCGATTTCAAAACAGGATGACACATCCAATTCTGCGGAAGATTGTAATCAACTGTTTGAGCAAACACATTGGCCGTTAAAATTACGGCTGCTAAAATTGTAAAGAGTTTTTTCATTTTATTTTTTTAAGGTAATAGTATTTTAGAGCGTTACTTATCTGTCTTGATCATTTTACGAAAACATTGACATTTGTCATTGTAGTATGCAACAAACGTAATGTTTAAATCAACACCTGAGCAAGGGACAAAAGACCTGTTTTTTTATAGGTAAAAAGACCTATAAAGCGTAAATAAATCAATGTGGTCAAGCAATCCAACGTGGCACAATTTGCCGTTCCAAAATTATTTCCACATTTTCTTTTAAAATTCGTCACTACCCCACAATATTTGAACAATGCCCGGCGTTAAGTAAATAAAAACAAAAGATGAAAACACTGAGTCTGATTCCCCTGATCGTGATCATCTCTGCCTGCATGTATGCACAACCTACCGTACATGGTGATCACAGTAAGACCGGTACCTTGCTGGTGCTGGTAAAAGGATTAAAAAACACCGAAGGCAGTTTAAGAGTAGCATTGTTCAATTCGTCCGAACAGTTTATGGGCGATGTGGTATACGAAGGCACAGTCCTGAAGATCAGTGGCGGCGAAATGCTGGTGAAATTCGTGGACATTCCTTACGGCGACTATGCCATTGCAGTGATCCACGACGTGGACGACGACGGCCATCTGGATAAAAATATCCTGGGGATTCCTACCGAGGGTTATGGTTTTTCCAATCATGCCATGGGCAAATACGGCCCCCCGGAATGGATACAGGCCAGCTTTTTTATGGACCAGCAAAGCGAAGCGCGTATAGTAGATCTGGCGTATGGCTTGCCGAAATAACAGACAGGCTTGGGATAAAGTTTTTTCCTTTTGCTCCAGCCCTAAAGGGAGACGGAAGATGGATGCTTCGATCCGCCAAATTGCGGACTCAGCACAAGTTTGCGCAGAGGATTTTTTATGATCAAGGTCAGGGCCTCTCCCGCATCCGACCTCTGGAGGATCGGGAAGAGCCGACTGTCCGGACAAATACCATAGATTAGAGCAATGCATTGACAGGCGTGTCCCCGCCTGCCGTCGGGCAGGGAAGCCGACCAGGAGGATTTAGTAAGAGAAAGAAGGGGGCGGAAGATGAGACGCTGATCTATTATGAAAGATATGACTTACGCATATTTTATGATTGGCGCGGAATGTAGAAAGGCGGAGCCTAAAGGAATAGAAAGACCGTCCACAGGACTCCTTTTGAGGGGTTGGAACCATGCGCCGAACGGGGGTAGTTTTGATTTCAGTGTCTATAAAACTTTCTAAAATCCTAAATTATATTTTAACACCAAAGATATAGCCCACTAGTGCTGATAAGCCCATTGCGATTGTTCCCCAAACGGTAATGCGTAAAATAGCTTTTTTTACACTTGAACCTCCTGTTTTTGCTGAAGTTGTTCCTAAAATAATTAGAAATATTGTTGTGAAACCATATAACCAATATTCCATTCCTTTTACTGTTGCAAAAAGTATTACCAACAGAGGTAATACACCTCCAACTATAAATGAAGCTCCTGAAGCAATTGCAGCTTGTAAAGGATTGGCCTTGCTAATCTCGTTTATACCCAATTCGTCTCTAATATGTGCTGCTAATGCGTCTTTCTCTGTCATTTCAATAGCTACTTGCAGTGCCGTTTCTTTTTTTAACCCTCTTTTCTCATAGATTTGAGCCAATATTTGCAACTCTGCTTCCGGCATTTCTTTTAGCTCTTTTGTTTCTCTTTCAATGTCTGCTTTTTCTGTGTCAGTTTGCGAACTTACCGAAACATATTCGCCGGCAGCCATAGATAATGCCCCAGCAACAAGTCCGGCTACTGTTGCTATAATAATAGGTTCTCTTGTTGAACTTGCAGCCGCAACACCTATAGCAAGACTTGAAATAGAGATAATTCCATCGTTTGCTCCCAAAACAGCGGCTCTTAACCAATTACTTCTATGTATGTAATGACTGTCTAAATAATTGTCGATTGTTATCATTTTTATTTTTTGAGTATTGTCTATAAAATTACGCTCATAACTGAACAGCCCTGCCTACGGCGGGCAAGCTTGCTGTGTGCATCCAAAGATAATGCTTTTCTTTTGGCTGATGTTGCAAATCAATAAATAGTCCGAACTGCGCCCGATCCACGGTGCGTTGGACAGGGATTCATTATGAAAGATATGATTTACGCGGATTTTATGATTGACTCAAAATGTTGAAAGGCGGAGCCTAAAGAAATAGAAAGACCGCACCATGGGTGTCCCTAGGGTAGGGTGGGAACCTTGGAATAACGGGGAGGATTATCGCACTCGGAAAATATTTCCGAGCGAGCGGGGTAAACAGTTCCCTATGCCTTTTTTATCAACCGCGAAATTAGTTCTTTATAAATTTTTTTGTCGTTACACCTTTGGCTGTTTGTGCACGTATGATGTAGAACCCACTTGCAAAGTCTGAGACATCAATGCTTGTCTTATTCTCTGCTGTTTTACATCTTTTTATTATTTGACCTTTGCTATTTGAGATCTCGATATCAGATATTTCGCTGGTTTCTATGGTAAGAATATCTGTAACGGGATCGGGATAAATATGTAAACTTACGTGCATTTCAGGCAAGGGATCCTTACCCACAGTCTGATTGCAATCCATGACCGCTGTTCCGCCAAATTTTAAGGAATAACCGGTGGACGTCATGGTGAAATTATTGATGAACATATAGTAATACTCTCCGGCATTTACGTTCATTATCGGACAAAAAGGGTTGCCCGGACCCGCGGGAACAGAGTTTGAAACACCTGTTGCATCAATACCAGTTGAGCCAAGTAGGCCCTGTGAGCTGGAGGCATTGCACACCCCAGGCATCATGCTGGTGTCGTATAAATTGCAAAAAGAAGGGCTGTTGTTCTGAAACAACATCCAGTCGTAGTCAGGGTAAAAACCGCCCGGCAGTGAATCGGGATATATGGTGAATTGGAATGTGCCGGAGGTGAGAAAACTGAATCTGAGCCATTGCGACTGATATTCGGTCATGCCGCAATTTGTGCTGGAGTATGCATCAAAATTAGAACCGGGTCCGTAGGCATTTTTGGGAATGTGTCTGTCGATGCATATAAAACTGGCACTTCGGCAATCGGAATGCGAATTGATGACACAAATATCAAAGGTTCCTGTTCCACTGCCCCATGCTTTCCAGAAACGAAGATACAGGGTGTCGCCGGGAGTGTAGTCGGAACGGTCGATAACAGGCATCATATTACCGGCCCCGTCGTCGTTGCAGCTTATCAGGTTCAGATTGCTGCAATTGCCGGAATAAACAGCCATACCGCCATCGGTTATGGTACCCTGGCGGGTTGTAATGGCAAGGGCACCGCTGGCAGGAGCAATAATTCGGTACCACACATCGGCCGCCCCGGGTGAAGCACAGGGCGGGGTCCCGCCATTTAATGTGTTGTTTTGGTAAGAGGCGCCAACAGTGGTTCCGCTAATATATACACAACTGTCGGTATTTACCGACAGAAAAGGGGCGCTGCAAGGTGTATCGCTTTGGGCGTTTGCCTTTACCATAAGCAGCAGAAAAAAATAATAAATTGCTGCTGTTTTGATGTTTTTTACTTTCATCAGTTTCATGTTATTACTAATTCTAATTGCGTGCATACAAAGTTAATATTTTTGTTTTAAATAAGATTACGGATTAGGAATAATGGTGGTTTACTTTTCTGAAGGGGGAGAGAGATTAAGGATGAGGGTTTGAGAAGGAGACGCAGATGCTTCGGCTACGCTCAGCACAAGTCTTCGCGGATGGGTATGATTTATTTTTATGATTTACGTGGATTTTATGATTGGCGCGGATGATTTGTTATGATTGAGGGCGATTCATGAATCGCCGCTACTATGGAATGGTGAAGAATTTGGTAGGCCCTCCAGGAATGACCTATATGGGAATGAGAAAAATGACAAAATCCTCACCAAAATGCCTTATTTTTTACCGTTAACTTAATCAAAGCTACCGTTAACTTAATTGTAGTTGCATTCTGCATATTTAAGGAGTACCTTTATGGCAAATTGTGTAAAGTCTTTTATCATTTTTGATTATTCATACTAATCCAGACTTATTATGAAGTTATTTAATGCACAAAAGGATATTTTCAACGAAATGTGTCGCATTATAAGGATGGGCAATACAGGCCCGCCTGCGGTTTTTGCCTCTAAACTTAATATTGAAGTTTCGACATTTTATGTGTATTTGAAAGAAATGCGCAGGGAATTGGCCAAATTTAAGGTAGCCATATATTATGACGAAATTGAACAAACCTATGCTTTTTCGAAGGAAGGTACTGCCTGCCTTGGCTGGACGTGGACTCCCGCATAAACAGTACAGACAGACTCCGGAATTTATAGAGTAACTATATAAACAACAGCAGTCGGTGCTGTCGCTTTAATAAGTGACTCTATTTTTTTACATAGCAAAGACTTGATTTAGGCAACAGGCTTTAGGTAATTTTGTATCATTCAAAATACAAATAGCTTCCTCATGTTCGAAATTGCCCATACAAGCGGAAAAGATGCTTCCCCCAGAAGGA